>JAEPNB010000009.1 GCA_017643645.1 Balneola sp. | reverse complement strand
TCGCCTTCTTTTTTTTACCCTAAAACCCGATTCATACAATGAATCGGGTTTTTTTGTTTGTACATTATTGGATGTATTTGTTCGTTGAACGATAAACATAGCCGCTAAATGAAATACTTTATTGTTTTTATATTTGCCTTATTTTCACAGAGTGCCATTTCACAACAAATATTGGAGTGGAGATCTCATACTTCTTTTCGCAATATTATAGGAATTGAAGAAGACAGCTTGTCGAGGATATGGGCAATTACAGAGGGGGGTATTGCAGTATATGAAGATGAAATTCTTATAAAAAAACTTACTCCGCTGGATGGTTTAAGCAGATTAAACGGGACTTCAATACTCTATGATCAAACTTCTGCTAAAGTATTTGTAGGCTATGTAGATGGTATAATCGATGTTATCGACATTAATGACTTTAAAATCGATCGCTTAGAGGATATAAATAGGAGCTCTGTATTTACTTCTAAAAGTATAAATGAACTCATAGTGATTGATGAATCAATGCTTGTGGGAACCGATTTTGGAATAGTGGAATATTCAACATCAAACTTCTTAGTAAGAAATACTTTTTTAAAATTAGGAGATTTTGATTCAGGCTCAAAAATCAATGATCTCTTGGTGGTTGGAGATTCTTTGTACGTGGCAACAAATCAAGGAACTGCTTATACAGCAGTGGATGGCAATTACTCTACTGAAGATTGGAAGAACTATGACGAAAACTCAGGCTTGGGTAGCAGTTCAATTTTACATTTAGGGTATTCAGATAATGTCTTATATGCTTCTTCAGAAGATATGAATTATAAGCTTGAATCCGGTTCTGTAAATTGGACTACAAATGATGAATTCACAAATAATATAATTATTGGTTATGCTGAAATAGATAACATATTTATTGCTCTAGCTGAGCGAAATATTTTTAAGAAAATTGAAGGGGGTTTTGACGCGAGGTTTTTATCAGAAAACATCGGTACCTCATTAATAAAAACAAAAAATCAAACATTTGCATTTGGCACACTTAATGGGGGGTTAGCTATCTTTAATCAGCTTGACCTTTCATATAAGTTGATAACGGGAGAAGGTCCATATACAAATTTTTTTGATGGTCTTAATTTTGATAATGGTACTTTAATAGCTTCTTCTTCTAATAAGTCTTCGGGTAACGGAAACATAGATAAAGCAAAAGGATTTTACGTTTTAAAAGATGGTAATTGGACTAATTTCAATTCAGTATTACATTCTGAGCTGAGTAACTTGGACTTTCAACAAGCTTTTACTTCTACTGTTACAAACGAGTATTACTATTTCGGAAGCTGGGGTCGGGGTGTTTCCAGACTGAATAAGGAAACGAGCGAAATAAAAGTTTTCGATGAAACAAATTCCACTTTAAGAGGGTGGCCAGCTGATGACCCTAATTTTCCTGTAATTACAGGAATTCAAACAGATAATAGTGATGATGTTTGGTTAGTAAGTAGATATGGAGGAAATCCTTTGTACAGACAAACTCCCGGAGACGAGGATTGGCAAGCTTTTGAGGAAAACAATGCTGTTAGTACATCAGACCTTTATGAAGATCTGTTTATAGATTCTTATGATCAAAAATGGATATCTCTCCATAATGCTCAATCAAGTGGAACCGGATTGCTGGTTTTAGATACAAAAGATCCGGAGAATAATGATGATGATATAGGAGTTAAATTACAAACCGGAGCAAGTAATGGAAATCTTCCTGACAACAAAGTTAATGCCTTGATTGAAGATAAGAATGGAGAGGTCTGGATAGGGACATCACGTGGTATAGCAAAATTTATATTTCCAGAGTTGATAATTGAAGGCTCTTCACAAGAAAGAGCAGCCCAATGGCTTATAAACGAGGATACATCAGCTGTTTCCAGATTTCTTCTCAGAGATATAAATGTTAGTGCGATGGCCGTAAATGATGCAAATGAGAAATGGATTGGCAGTGCAAATCAAGGATTATATCTGCTAAATTCAGAAGGAAGTAGAATAATAAAGAGGTTTACTACTGAGAACAGTCCTCTTTTTTCAAATAACATTAAATCAATTGCTGTAAACGATATTACTGGAGAAGTCTTTATTGCAACTGAAGGCGGGTTGATCAGCTATCAGGATATTCCCAAAAAGCCAGTTACTGAAATGAAGGAGTTAAAAGTATTCCCAAATCCATTCAATTATGATAAGAATGATCAGGTAATAATTGAAGGACTGAGTGACGAAACAAAAGTTAAAGTTTTGGGTGTTGATGGCACTGTACTGAATTCCTTTTCTACAAATGGAGGTAGGGTTTCATGGAATGGTAGAGACTCTTCAGGAAATAAACTAGGTTCCGGAATTTATTATGTTGTAGCCGTTGACAGTGAAGGAAGTTCAAAAGGAGTAGGGAAAGTTGTAATAGTCAGGTAATGGATATAACTACGGTAATTATTAATTTTCAAACCCCTGATTTGCTTAATAAAGCAGTACGGTCATTTAAAGAATTTTACCCTAACGTGAATCTTCTTATAATTGATAATGGTTCCCAGGATGACGGGGAGTCTGTGAACCTGATCAATAGGCTTTCTGAAGAATATAAGTTTATTGAGAGTGTCTTTTTGAATTCAAATATTTTTCATGGTCCAGCCATGGATATGGCAATAAAAAAATATGTTGATACCAAATATGTATTTTTTCTTGATAGTGATACTGAAACTCAAAGAAGCGGATTTCTGGAAAAGATGACATCACTTATCACATCAGAAACAAGCATTTATGGAGTAGGAGAGATTATAAAAGCAAATAAAAGAGGGTATAAATCAGAAAAGGGTAAAGAAATATTGTTAACACCCTATATGTTAATCGACACCCGGCTATATAAAACGTTAAGACCTTTTTTACATCATGGTCAACCCACACTGCATAATTTTGCAGATGCCAATGAAAAAGGTTATAACCTGAAGTTTTTTAAGATTTCAGATTATATCAATCATATTTGGAGAGGAACTGCAGAAAGGTTTGGGTACGGTCTGGGTTTAAAAGGAAAACTGGACTATTTATTAAATAAACTCGGTCTTTAATGAAAAGTCATTCGCCTGATATCTCAATAATCATTGTCAACTATAATGTTAAGGAATATATATTTAACCTTATTCACTCTATCAATAAGGCAAAAGGCCGGTTAGAAATAGAAATATTTATAGTCGATAACGCATCAACTGATGGGTCAAGAGAGTTGATACCTTCCCGTTTCCCGGAAGTGAACTATACTTACAATGATAAAAATGTTGGGTTTGGAAAAGCAAATAACCAAGCCATTAAACAAGCCAGAGGAGAATATACACTCTTAATAAATCCGGATACTATTGTAAGCGAAGACACTTTGACCAAAATGTTTGAGTATATGAACGAAAATTCAGATGTTGCAGCAGCAGGGTGCAAAATATTAAATCCGGATGGTACTTTCGCTCCGGAGTCCAGAAGGTCTGTTCCTACAATCCGATCCGCAGCTTCAAAAGTGCTGGGATTGTCATCTCTTTTTCCCAAAAGTAGATTATTTTCGGAGTATTATTTAGGGTGGTTAGAAGAAGATGAGTTTGCTTATGTTCCGGTATTATCAGGGTCCTTTATGTTCTTTAGAACTCATATTCTAAAAGAATTAGATGGTTTTGATGAACGCTTTTTTATGTATGGCGAAGATATAGACTTATGCTACAGAGCAGGGCAACTGGGTTATAAAATCAGCTATTATCCTGAGACGTCTATTATCCATTATAAAGGAGAGAGCACAAAGAAAGGAGATCTTAAATATGTGAAGCTTTTTAATAAAGCTAACTATCAATTTTTCCAAAAACACTATACTTCAAGATATAGCCTCTTATTTAAAGGTTTAATCTATATTGCGATTTCATTCAGAGGGATAACATCTTTTCTTTTTTCAAAATCAAAAGAAATCCGATTGGCCTCTTTTGATATTTTTATTCTGAATTTTTCGTTGATTTCTGCGTTTATAATCAGATTTTCTTTTACACAGGATTTAAATCAGAAGCTAAATAGTCTTCAAAGCCTTGAGTACTTGTGGGTGAATGTTTTACTAACAGGTCTGTATGTAATCTTTGCAGTTGGGTTTAATTCTTACAGAAGGATCGATTCAATAGCTGACAGCTTGCGGAAAATGTTTCTTAGCTTCACAGGTGTAGTTCTAATTACTTTTTTTGCTCGAAATTTAGCTTTTTCACGAACTGTATTAGCAATTGCATTTTTATTGTCGGCTGTACTGATAACTTTATTTCGCATATACAGAACAAATAAAGCAAAGCAGGTTAAAAGCAGTAGTGGAAAGTTTAAGAAAACAAAACTGGTAATAATAGGAAGTCAAAAAGCCGCTCAAAATTTAATAGACAAAATTAATATTCGCACTGACTGGGATTATGAAATAGTTGGTTATGTTTCAAACGAGGTGAATGTTAATTACGACCGGGCAAATGCGCTAGGAGAAATTTCACAGCTTAAAGATATTGTCCGTGGCTACAATATCGATCATATATATTTTATTCAAAGTGAGATAAGCTACAAAGTTATGCTGGAACAAATATCAGAGCTGAAAAATGAAAGTCTGATATTTAAAATTGTTCCCGAGTCTATGGATTATATTCTTGGAAAATCAGAAGTTGAGTATATCGATTCTGTACCGGTTGTGTTATTCGAATTACCTTACCAGCAGAATTTAAATAAATTGATTAAACGTTCTTTTGATATTACACTTGCACTAATTCCTGCAATATTCTTTTTTGTGCTTTCAATACCGGTATTGATGAATTCAAGTGCAAAAAAGAGAATCAAAAATTCAATCTCATATTTTTCTCCTGTAAGGCAATCAAAAAATGTAAACAGATTTTTACTGTTTAAGCAGGTTTTATTCGGAAAATTGAGTTTGGTTGGTTCACCGGTAGTTTCCCGGTATGAACCAATCTATAAATATAAAAAAGGTATCACTGGTCTTGTACAGTTAAACTCACAGAGGATTAATTCTTCTGAAGATCAGGAAAGATTTGAACTCAACTATCTTCAAAACTATTCTATATGGTTGGATATAGATATAGTTGCTAAAAGTTTATTTTCTGGTCATTCACTGTTGCAAAGTTTTGAAGATCTGGAAAACCTTAATTGATCACAGCTTTATTTCAACCTGCTTAACCATGCCGGGGTACCATTCTGCAAATGTATCGTTGGCAATGTGTTCACGCACTTCATTCATCAGCCAAAGGTAAAACGTAAGATTGTGAACTGAAGCTAATACCAACCCGAAAATTTCATTGTGCTTAATCAAATGATGTATATAAGCCATTGTATAAGTGTTGCACAGCTCTGACGGGAAGTCTTCATCCAGTGGTTTATGATAATTTTTCCATTGTGCATTTCGGATGTTGACCTTTCCATGTCGGGTAAAAATAGTGCCATTACGAGCATTTCTTGTTGGCATAACACAATCAAACATATCAATTCCTCGTGCCACACATTCTAAAAGATTCCCAGGGGTTCCCACTCCCATTAAATATCGGGCTTTATTTTTGGGAATATAATCCGTGTTGAGGTCAGCCATTTCATACATAAGAGGTATTGGTTCACCAACACTTAACCCTCCGATCGCAATGCCTTCAAAATCCAGATCGCTTATAAATTTTGTAGATTCTATTCTTAAATCTTTATAAGTGCTGCCCTGAATAATACCAAATTGATTTTGCTCATGTCCGTATAAAGATTTTGTTTCCAGAAAATGCTTTCTTCCTCGTTTTGCCCAGCGGTGTGTAAGTTCCATTGAGTTTTTAGCATATTCATAAGTGCTCGGATAAGGTGGACATTCGTCCAGCAACATCATTATATCGGAACCAAGAATCCTTTGAGTATCCACTACATTTTCCGGGGTAAACAAATGTTTTGAACCGTCGATATGGCTTTTGAAATGAGCGCCTTCTTCGTCAAGTTTTCTATTATCGGATAAAGAAAAAATTTGATATCCTCCTGAATCGGTAAGTATTGGCTTATTCCAGTTCATGAATTTATGTAAGCCACCGGCCTTTTTCATAATTTCGTTTCCCGGTCGCAAATAAAGATGATAGGTATTCCCTAAAATTATCTGCGCATGAATTTGCTCAATAAGAGCTTTTTGGGAGACGCTTTTTACGGTTCCCAGAGTGCCAACAGGCATAAAAATAGGAGTTTCAATAACTCCATGATCTGTTTTAAACTCTCCCAAACGGGCTTTTGTGGATGTGGCTTCTTTTTTTAAAGTGTACAAACTAAAATTTGGTCTATTATTTATGAAGGAGACTCTTAAATGTGTATTTTAAGCGATTCAAAAACTAAGCAAGGCTTAATTATCTATTGGGCAATTTAAAAAGATATAGCGAAGTAATTTTCACAAGTTTGTTGGATTTTTTAATTCTTCTGGCAAGCTGGTTTGTATTCCATTGGTATCATAGTGAACAACTCAATATGATCCTTAAGGATGCGGGTCTGAATTTTGTAAACACAGGAGTGCTGGTAAGCATTTACTGGATGTTTGTTTTTGTTGTAACCGGTCTGTATAAAAAACTATATCTGGTATCCAGGTTAGATGAGTTTATAACGGTTGTTAAAGCTACATCAATTGGGGTTTTATTTTTATTTTTTATAGGATTGATTGGTGATACTATTTCAATAGAGGAACAAAAGTCATTAACTATTTTTTACTGGAGCGTTACACTTGTATTGATTGCTTTTAACAGATTTTTAATAAGAACAATTCAAAGGTTTTACGCTAGAAGAGGGAAAGGATTACATAAAACTGTAATAATTGGAACAGGAAATACTGCGAAAACCGCATATGATGATCTAATTCGAAATAAAACTTTGGGAATGCAGGTACTTGGATTTATTCAAGTAAATGGGAAAGTGCCGGACGAAAGCTCAGGAATTCTACCTAATGAAGTAATAGGGCATTTAGATGACATCAGATCTATTATAGATCAAAACCAAATACAAGATGTACTGGTAGCCCTTGAGCCTGAAAGACGAAGAGATTTGGTAAGTGTAATTTCAAAAGTTGATTTTCCGGATGTTACCTTAAAATTACTGCCTGATTTTTACCAATTGGTTAGCGGCTTAAGTAAAACCAATCAAATCTTTGGTATGCCTTTGGTTGAAGTATCTCCTGAGCCAATGCCTTTATGGGAGCGAGCAGCAAAGCGAGTTTTAGATATATTAGTTTCTATTCTGGCTCTGGTACTTTCAATTCCTTTCTTAATAATAGTATCTATTATAATTAAAATTAACTCTGAAGGTCCCGCAATCTTTAAGCAGACACGAGTTGGAAAGAATGGAAAAACATTCACCATACTTAAGTTCAGAACTATGTTTATGAATGCTGAAGATGAAACAGGACCAACTTTAGCAAAAGAAAATGACCCAAGAGTTACTAGAGTGGGTTACTGGTTAAGAAAATTGCGTTTAGATGAGATCCCTCAATTTATAAATGTTTTAAAAGGAGATATGAGTTTAGTAGGGCCACGCCCTGAGCGACCTCATTTTGTAAATCAATTTGCAAAGCAAATACCTCTATATACTCGAAGGTTAAGAGTAAGACCCGGAATTACAGGTTGGGCTCAGGTAAAGTGGAAATACGGAGGATCCCTGGATACCGTTCGTGAAAAAACTAAGTACGACCTTTTCTATATTGAAAATATCTCGCTTAAAATGGATGCTAAAATTCTTATTAACACTGTTCTCACCATCATAAAAGGAAAAGGGCAATGATGGAAAAAAAAGCTTTGATAATAATACCCACCTACAACGAAGCAACCAATATTATCAGGATGATCGATAGGTTGATGGCGTTAGACTTTCCAATTGATATATTGGTGGTTGATGATGGCTCTCCTGACGGAACAGCACAAAATGTAAAGGTTAAACAAGAAGAGTACGCTGAAAGAGTACATCTGATAGAGAGAGAGTCTAAGCAAGGCTTGGGAACAGCTTATGTACGAGGATTCGAATTTGCCCTGCAACACAGCTATGAATACATCCTTGAAATGGATGCGGATTTTTCACACCGACCGGAAGACGCTCTGAAATTAATACGGGCCGTACAAAGAGGAGAATGCGATGTAGCAGTTGGGTCTCGCTATTGTAAAGGGATTAGCATTATAAATTGGCCTTTAAGCAGATTAATTCTGTCTTATGCAGCTAATATTTATGCCAGAACTATTACGGGCTTACCAATTTTTGATACCACTGCCGGATTTAAATGTCTTAGAAGAAGTGTAATTGAGGCAGTTCCATTGAAAAGAATAAAATCCAATGGTTATGCTTTTCAGATAGAACTGCATTTCCGTGCATGGAAAGCGGGGTTCAAACTCAAAGAAGTCTCAATTGTATTTAAAGAAAGACAAGAGGGAGTTTCTAAAATGTCCAAAGCTATTGTAAGAGAAGCGATTTGGCGTGTTTGGGCTTTAAAATTCAGAAGTATATTTGGGGCACTTTAAATCGCATTAAGGCTGACCTTGTTAGTTTGATTGTTTATATTTGAACAAATTCTAAAAAAGAGAACTCATGCAATATCTTGATTTTGAAAAACCAATAGCTGATCTGGAAAAAAAGATCGAAGAACTTGAAAATCTTTCCACTGTTGGAGATGGGATTCTTAAAAAAGAGATCGCAAGCTTAAATAAAAAAGTTGAAGAACTCAGAAAATCTATTTTTGCTGATCTTACAAGATGGCAAAGAGTTCAATTAGCCCGCCACCCGGACAGACCATATACCACGGATTATATCGATAATTTCATAGAAGACTTTGTTGAGTTACATGGCGACAGATATCACGCAGATGACAAAGCGATAGTTGCAGGTTTGGGTAAGATCGACGGAGAATCTGTAATGATAATTGGTCATCAAAAAGGAAGAGATACTGCTAGTCGTACATACAGAAATTTTGGTATGGCAAATCCTGAAGGATACAGAAAAGCCTATCGCTTGATGAAACTGGCAGAAAAGTTTAAAATTCCGATCATAACACTTCTGGATACACCTGGTGCATTCCCCGGTCTGGAAGCCGAGGAAAGAGGTCAGGCGGAAGCCATAGCTAAAAATCTGAAAATGATGGCTATGCTTAAAGTTCCTTTGATCACCATTGTAATTGGTGAAGGAGCCAGTGGTGGTGCAATCGGAATTGGAATGGGTAATGAAGTGTACATGATGGAGAATACCTGGTACTCCGTGATTTCTCCTGAATCCTGTTCTTCTATTCTTTGGAAAACGTGGGACTATAAAGAGCAAGCTGCAGCAAACCTGAAGCTTACGGCGAAAGATCTGGAAGAACTCGAGGTTATTGATGGAGTAATCGCAGAGCCATTGGGTGGTGCTCATCGCAACCCTGATGAAGCAGCTGCATTGGTAAAGTCTCAAATAGTGAAAAGCCTGAAAAAACTGAAGAAGCTAAGCTCAAATAAGTTAATTGAGCAGAGAATAGAGAAATATTCTTCAATTGGTGCTTTTGAGATAGCAAAATAGTGCCCATTTCATTTCCGGATAAAAAACCCCTCATCGAATACACTCATACCTTGAGAAGCCGTTACGGCGAAACAGATAAGATGGGTTATGTTTATTACGGGCGATATCTGGAATATTTTGAAGTAGCCCGTACAGAAATGATCCGTAGTTTCGGACTCTCATACCGCGAGTTGGAAGAAAATGGAGTAATGCTCCCGGTCATACATTCAGAACTGGAATACAAAATTC
Organism: Balneola sp.; assembly: GCA_017643645.1. Classification (GTDB taxonomy): domain Bacteria; phylum Bacteroidota; class Rhodothermia; order Balneolales; family Balneolaceae; genus Balneola. The sequence continues at coordinate 148,831 of JAEPNB010000009.1, read as the reverse complement.
CTGTTCACTACGATGTAGAAATGGAGATCAAAGTGATGGTATTTGATATTCCGCAAGTCCGGCTGCAAACATTTTACGAAGTGCTTACTCAGGATCAGCAAACCCCGCACGTGTTGGGTGAGGTTTCGTTGTGTTTTATGGATTCAGAATCACGCAGACCTTGCAGAGCTCCGGATGAATTTCTGAATAAGATCACCAAGCATATTTGAAATGAATTTAGGACTCGAATTCCAAAATCGAGCATTGTATACAATAGTTTTTGTTGGAAGCTTTTTTCTTGTAATTATAGCTCTAGGCCCGGGATTGTTCGGAAACCCCTCAATACCTTATGTAAGTTTTCAATTTGAAGCATTTCATTTTTTATGCCATCAGGATCCGTTACGCTCATTTACTTTGAATAATAGTCAGATGGCGGTCTGTGCACGATGTATAGGAATTTATGGAGCCTTCTTTACAGGTGTAATTTTAATGCCTTTTTTGGTACTAATTAAAAAAGTAAAGTTCAGATATTATTTCAGATTCTTGATTGGTACTATTATTTTAAATTTTATTGATGTTTTGGGAAACCAATTTGAATTCTGGACGAATACAAACGAGTCGAGATTCCTGCTCGGATCTTTATTTGGGCTAAGCTCGGCAATTTTACTTTCTAACGAATTTTTTAAAAAACTAAATACAGAGGATTAAAATGGAAAATGAAGAAATGAAGCCAAGTTATTGGCCATCAGTTATTCAAGCTGCGATTATTGTAGCGGTTGTAACAACAGTTGTTGGATTAGGCTTGGTATATTACGTTGCCGGTTCTGAACCGTCAATGGGGGTTATGATGATATCAGGACTTACCATCCCGATAACCTGTCTTATCGGGCTTATTGGTGGTATTTTGGCAACTAGAAGCTACGCTAAAGCTTTTGATATCACCTTCCCAATTGGAACTGGTGCGCAAATTGGTCTTTTTACTGGAATTATTGCTGCTGTGGTTGGTGGTATTATTGGTCAGATTTGGAACTTAGTTGATCCGTCTTTAATGGAGAGGTTTGCCGACACCATGATTGGAGCTTTTGAAATGAACGACCAGATTCCTGAGGCGCAAAAAGATGAGATCATAACCAGCATGGAAGAAGGTTTTGAAGACCAGTCCAGCATGGGTGGTATTCTAAAAGGCATTGCTATTAATGCAGGTGTCCTTGGTTTCGTTAACCTTCTTTCCGGTATGGTCGGAGCAAAAATATTTGCTTCTGAAGAAGAGTAAATTCAATCTTATTAGTACATCTATATAACTCTGTCGGGATTGTGATCCTGACAGAGTTATTATTTTAAACTGACCTTAATAAATGACCTCCGATAATATTTCATCTGCAGATAATCACACCTTATACGAGCAAAACATCGAACCCTGGGTAGAGCGTAATGGATTTACTCACTGGGCAATGGCGCTTATGTGGGTTTTAGTAGCGGCAATTGCTTTTCAGGTTTTTGGCGGGATTCTTCAACTTATTTTGATCTTCAGCACTGCGGAAAATCTTACCGACCCTACCGCAATTATGGATTCTCTTACTGAAAGGGCAGACCTGTTGATGCTTGCTAATACAGTGGCTCAGTTCACTATGATAGCAGGAGGCTCTTTAATCGGACTTAAACTTCATAGAAAAGTAAAAGCCAATAAAGGTTTTTTGAGACTTCAGACAGGAGAAAATTTCATACAACAAATGGGGTTAACTGCAGTGCTGTTTATCGTAGCTTTCCCAATTGTACTGTTTTTAGGCTGGATAAACTCCTTCGTTCCTGTTAGCGATTTTATGAAGCAAATAGCTGATCAATCAGCTGAAGTGATCGGAAAATTATTAAGCTCAGAAAATGGGATTGTTTTAGGGTTTTTATTTATAGGTATCACCCCTGCAATTTGTGAAGAATTATTATTTCGTGGATATATGTTCAGAGCTTTCGAGAAATCCACGAAATTGATAACTACTATTTTAGTTACCAGTTTGGTCTTTTCGATGTTCCATCTGGATATAACAGGTTTACTTCCAAGAATGTTCTTAGGGGCGTTGTTGGCTTACGTGACGTGGACATCAGATAGTTTATATCCTGCTATGCTTGGACACTTAATTAATAATGGTGGAATTGTACTTGCTGCCGGCTTAAATCCCGAAATATTAGAAAGTACTCCATCACCCGATTCCGAGATGCCTTGGTTATTAATAGGATTAAGTTTTATAGTTACTCCGGGTGTTTTATATTTATTAAAGAAATACCGATCAGAAATTAACCCGAAGGCAGAACATGTTTAGTAATCCGAAGCCAAATGATATCGAAAACTGGGTTTGTGTATTAGAACGCAGTACCAAATTGGAAGTAGAGTTAGCCAAAAGTTATTTGTCCAGTTTAAAAATTCCTTCCAATATTTTATCCAAACAAGATTCCTCATATAGTTTAAGCGTGGGAGATATGTCTTTCGCCTATCTCTACGTGCCTGATGAGTTTGAAGAAGAAGCCAGAAAAGCCTTAGAAGAACTTGATAAAGCTAATGAAGAGGAAGGAGAAGATTCTTGAATGAACTCCTGAAAAGAGTATTGTTTGCTGTTCCGGCAGGTATTCTATTTCTGTCTGTTATGTGGTACGAAAGCTGGACTTTCGATCTGATAATCATAACAATCGGCCTTTTCACTCAGTTTGAAATGGTTAAACTTCTGAAGAAAGCCGGAACTCCGGTTGAACTGGTTTTCTCATTGGTGATCGGTTTGTATATAATGCTGTTCCCTTATTTACCGTTTGCTTTCGAGACAGGTCTGGGACTCTTTTTGGTCTTTGTAGCCGTTCAAACCTTCAATACAAAACCGGAAGCACTCAATAATTTAACAGCAGGCTTTTTTGCAGGAATCTATGCTCCTCTTGGGTTTTTATGTTTGATGCTGATAAGGAGTATGGGAACAAATGAGCAAGGTTTTGCACTTGCACTCACTTTGGTTCTTATGATCTGGGGTGGAGATATTTTCGCATATTTTGGAGGAAAGAATTTTGGAAAAAGACCATTAGCTCCGGAAATCAGCCCAAAGAAAACAGTGGAAGGATTCCTGTTCGGTTTTGTTGGGTGTGGAGTTGGGTTAGCCGTTTCGATATATACACTTCCGTTTGTTTCTCCTATTACCATGTTGAACGGACTTCCGCTGATCTTTCTGATAGGAATATTTGGACCGATTGGTGACCTGATAGAAAGTAAGATAAAACGGAAGGCTGAAGTTAAAGATTCTTCAAATTTACTCCCCGGCCACGGTGGCTTTTTTGATCGTTTTGATGCTTTGATTCCGGCGTCTTGTGCAATGTATATGTATTTAATTTTTATGCAGGAATGGGGATATGTCACACTTTAGTGCACACTGGGAAACTAAAGAGCTAAAACTTAAAGATGTCTTTACTATAGCTCGTGGATCTAAAGTCTCTGTGCAAAATGTCTTTTTGACGTTAGAAAGAGAGGGTAAAAAAGGAGTTGGAGAAGCGGGTCCGAATACTCGTTATGAAGAAACTTCGGAGACTGTCATCCGTTTCTTTGAAAAATTCCCTTTTGAGGAACTCCATCAGGTAAGCTCTCCAGAAGAGCTGGAAGTATTTATAGGCTCGGCTTCCACGAAGCTTAAATCACTCCATTCTATCAAGATTCCCCAGTCAGCAAAGGTAGCCATAGAAATGGCCTGGCTCGACTGGTGGGCAAAATCTCAAAACCAACCACTGTGGAAATTATGGGGAGCGGAGTCAAATATTGGTCCGGTTTCTTCCTATACAATTGGGTTGGATGAGATTCCTGTCATCCAAAAAAAAATAAAAGCAGCAGAACAATATCCGCTGTATAAAATCAAATTAGGTACAGAAAAGGACAGAGAGATCATCGAAGGTATCAGGCAGGTTACCGACAAGCCGCTCAGAGTTGATGCCAATGAAGGATGGAAAACGGTGGAGCAAGCGCTGAAAGAAATTGAGTTCTTACGATCTCAAAACGTCGAAATTGTAGAACAACCTATGCATGCTTCGATGAAATCAGAGCTTAAAGAATTGAAAAGACTTTCAGAGCTTCCTCTATGTGCGGACGAAAGTTTTACCGGTTCAGAGAACTTGAACGAAATAGCCGAGACGTTTGATATCATTAACATTAAACTGATGAAAATAGGCAGTCTTGTTAAAGCAAAAAGAACGATAGAAGAGGCTCACAAACTTGGATTGGAAGTAATGATCGGTTGTATGATCGAAAGTTCTGTAGCAATAACAGCCGGGGGAATCCTTTCGTTATTTAGTGAGTATGCAGATCTTGATGGCAACCTGTTGATATCTAATGATCCTTATTCAGGTTTAAAACTGAATGCAAACGCGGAAGTTATACCACCTGAAATTACGGGCATTGGTATAAGAACTCTGGGAACTGAAGGAACTTAACCAAAACTAGTTATTGTTATTAGTATATTATCAGTAATTATAAACAGTAGTTAATTAGTTGATGTCTCAAAAGTTCGTTTCAAATAAAGACAAGTCAGAGAAAATGTTTGAGAACCGTTTTCTAAACGCTTTGACTAAAGCTCACTTTACGTTTCCTCTGATTCTCTATATACCGGCGATTATTTACTTGTCTTTTCTTTTTTTTAGAGAGGGTCATGGAACGGGTTGGTTTTTCATAGGTTTATTTATAGCCGGTTTCATACTGTGGTCAATGTTTGAATATCTGGTACATCGTTTCGTATTTCACTATGAGCCAAAAACGGAATTTGGAGAAAAGGTGCTGTTCACATTTCATGGTGTTCATCACGATTACCCTAATGATTCATTTCGATTAGTGATGCCTCCCGTTGTAAGTATTCCTCTTTATGCGGTAATGTATCTGCTTTTCGAAATCATATTTGGCTATGGAAATCATTTCTCAATCTTTTCGGGATTTGTACTGGGATATCTTTTTTATGATGTTGGACATTATGCGCTTCATCATTTCAATTTTAAAAATAAATACTTTCAAAGTATCAAAAAGCATCACCTTCTTCATCACTATAAAGATGAACACCACGGTTTTGGAGTAAGCATGCCTTTTTGGGATAAAATATTTAATACGGGTTTTGATAAGGACGAAAAATGAATTTTCTGATAACCGGGGGAACAGGTTTTATTGGACAGGAGCTTCGGGAAAAACTTCTTAGAAAAGGAAATAATCTGGTTATTATTACCAGGAGTCCTAAAAAATACGAAGATGAATCTGCTTCCAATCAGAGTTTCATAAGCTGGGATGATGATCTTGTAAAGGTGATGGACAACACAGATGTCGTGATCAATTTAGCAGGCGAGAATATTTTTGGTCAACGTTGGAATGAAGACGTAAAAAAACGAATATATGACAGTAGAATTGATTCGACTCGTTCTTTAGTTGAAGCAATGGAGAAAGCAGAAAATAAGCCATCCGTTTTTATCTCTGCTTCCGCTTCAGGTATCTATGGCGATCAGGGAGATTCTATTCTTACGGAAGAGCAGAAAGCTGCGGATGATTTTTTAGCAAATGTTTGTGTGGATTGGGAAAAAGAATCTCAAAAAGCTAAAGAATTCGGTGTTCGTGTAGTCAATCCACGGATCGGTATAGTATTTGAAGATGGTGGCGGAGCTTTAGAAAAAATGATTCCTCCGTTTAGGTTTTTTGTAGGAGGCCCCATTGGCGACGGCAAACAATATATGAGTTGGATTCACCGATCTGATTTAGTGAACGCGTTGATATTCCCGGTTGAAAAAGAAGAGTTGGTGGGAGCATATAATGTTTGCTCACCAAATCCGGCAACAATGAATGAAGTTGCGGCTACACTGGGAGATGTAATGAACAGACCTTCTTTTTTCAGAGTCCCTAAATTTGCGTTGGAACTAGCTTTTGGTGAAGCCGCTCAACCAATCACAGGGAGCATAAGAATGCAACCTAAACAACTACAGGTTCATGGCTTCGAATTCAGATATGAAGAACTTGAAGAAGCACTTGCTGATATTCTTGCCTGACGGCAGAATTAAGAATGCAGAATTAAAACTTTAAGTTGGTCCCATTCCATTTCTTAAGAGAATAGCCATACTAATCAGAAATAAGAGAAAAGAGCTAAATAGTCCAACTGTAATTCCTGAAAACAATCGGAATGATTTTGAATGTTCTTTAAAGCGCCAAAAATAAAACAACGAAAACATGAAAGGTAATGGGCTTGAGAAGTATAGAACTTGTCCAACTACATCTATCATAATCTTTCATTTTTAATTCTTAATTCTTACTTACTCCTCAAAATTGTCCAGCAACGTAAACCTTCCCTTGTTTGAGCAATAAGCTCTTTTCGGCCATCACCATTCAGATCTGTAATCACAGGATATCGCATTCCTGAAGTAGGAAGATCATAAAACCGATCACCAGTTAACACTTCCCATGCAAAAAGACGGCCGAATTCTGCAAGAGCTAATAAGTTATCATTTTTGTCAGAATCTATATCAATCAATACAGGTTGAAAAGTCTGAGAAGCCGGTTGTCCAAGATTTTCGGTTAGCCTGAGTTCACCCAGAAGGTTAAATCCGAAAACAGAACCGTTTCTGCTTTGAGCCAAAAGCAAGTCTTCTCTGAAGAACTCTGTACTATCTTTAAGTAGAACATTTTCTGAAACACCGACAGAGAGCAGTTCATTATTGGTTACATATATAGACTTTATTGAAATGGAATCCATTTTAGAAAATGTCCCCAAAGAATCACTGAAACTTGGATTTTTCCCAATTGAATAAAAATTTCCATCAGAACCCGCTCCATAAACAGAGCTCTCATAAATTAAAGGAGATCCGTTAAAACCGGCATTAATAAATTGTGGGTATCCGGGACGAGCGGCTCCGTTTCGTAACCAACTATGAAGAATATTTTGTGAAAAAGCCCAAACAGACCAAGTTCCATCAACCTGAGCAAAAACAGGTTTCGATGTGATCGATGTATTAACATTTCTGGGCCAACCCGGAACATTTTCTCCTCTGCCGTCAATTACATGAACAAGGCGGTCTTCAGTTGCTGCAATTACTTCCGGGATTCCGTTTCTGCGCACATCGGTTACAACAATCGGAGCCGTAATTTGTTGGTTTAGCTCTATAGGAAATTTTGGAAGAAGTGCTCCGTTTTGATTCCATGCAAAGATTTTAGTACCTGCTCCTAGCATAATTACCGGCTGACCGTTACCATACCAATCGTATAAAACGGGACTGCCAACGGGAATGCTTCCGTTTGTTGATGTTTGAAGAACGATTGTTCCGTCTCCGGCAACAGCCACTACGTTTCCATTTTCAGTAGCATAAATGATCTCATCTGCACTGCTTCCAACTATATCGCCGAGAATGGGCGTGCCTGTGAGGTCGCTGTTGGAGAGTGATGTTACCCAAAGCTCCTGATAAGGCTGGGTAGATCCTTCTTTATTTTTAGTGCTTAAAGAAAAATCTATAGAAGATTGGTTCAATCTTTGAATTGTGATGTGTGCAAGTTCAAACTGATTCAGCAAACCGGCCGCTTCATTTTTCGGAAGCAAATAAGGTTCTAAAAATCGTTGAAACTCAGAAGATTCAACCCATACGAATCCACTTACTTCGGCAGGAAGATCTTTCCTGATATTTGAATAATCATCATTGTAATAAATAACTCTCCTTCGGGCGCGATCAGACTCTACGCTTTCAGAAAGCCCTCGTCTGTTTGAGATTACAACCACATCTCTGGAAAGTGAAATGTAGAAATCAATAAAAGGGCTGAGTTCTGAGCCAATCAGTTCCGAAAGAACTGTACTGCTGGCAAAATATGAATTTCCAACTTTTGAAATAAGATTGTCTTGGCTTAAGCTTTCCATTTTGTTACGGAATTCACGGACATCTTTTAGTTTTCTCATAAAGAGATATTCTCCATTTGAAACCAATCCTGATTCAGAAAAAGTTTCTACAGCGAAAGCAGGGTCAAGAGTATTTGCTATTTCTGTGTAATCTGAGTTTGAGCTCAATAGAAATTTATCGAGATCGGTAAGCCTGGTGGTAGGTTTACGAGGAATGATTTTTGGGGGTAATCTGAACAGCGCAAATGATGCGGCATTACTTGCAATAAAACGGTCTAATTCAATAGGTGCACTTTTAGATGATAATGCATGAATTAAAGTAGATCTTGCTGTATCTGACAAAGTGATTTTACCTGAAAGGCGAATTGTTGAGTTTAAAGAATCGCCACTATTGGTAAACTGCAAAGATGCAGAATTTGTCCCTGAAAAAGATTTATGTACAGATGGTCTTAAGCTTACATTTAAAAATTGTTCAACCCAGGAGTCTAGACTCGGAGTATTCATTATTAATTGTCCCGGAATTGGATCTGTAGGGATTTCCATGGAGGGAGCAACGCCAGTATAAGACCTGATTGATGATTCAATTGCCAGGCTAGAAGATGAAAATATCAACCAACTATGAACCTGTGAAGCATAAAGAGTTATTCCGTTTTCTGCTTCTATCTTATGAATGGTTTGTCCTTTTATAGTGTAATAATTTTGAGACAGAGGTTGATAGAACTTTTGTACCCATGAATCAATTGAAGTATTTGAACTCGTGATCCAAATCAATTCTGATTCAGTAGATCCTGAAGGAAAAATAACTACACCTTTAAGCGATAGTTTGGAAAGAATTTCCGGATCAAAGTTAGAGACTTGCTGGGCAGAACTTCTGGTAATATCATCCAGAATAGAGGCATATCGAGTTTCAGAAATGGAAGAAACGGTTACGTTCTCCTTCGGAATAATTAGAAAGCCGGATTCTGAAGGGACTAATGATGTCCACGGTTGTTCGCTCACAGAAGAACATGCAAAAAAGAACGAAAAGATAAAGGTTGTAATTAGTAGTGCAGGTACACGTTGCATAAATGGATTTAAACCATCTTTTTTTGAATATTGATTTTCTAATGGCTAAGTCTCTTTTGCCAAAAAAGTTCCAGCCGGATCACACTAAAAGTAACATTTTTTTAAGCTAAATGAGTTTTCTAAATCCTGTTTTTTTGTTTGCGTTAGTTGCCGTGGGGCTGCCCCTGATAATTCACCTGTTGAATTTGAGAAAGCCAACAAGGGTACAATTTTCAACACTGGCCTTCTTTAAGGAGCTTCAAAAGTCGACAATCCGAAAAATAAAGATAAAACGCCTTTTACTTTTGGCGCTTAGATTACTAGCTATTGCATGTCTTGCGATGGTGCTTGCCAGACCGTTCCTTCCACCCATATTAAGCGTTGGTTCATCATCAAATCAACCTGCTATACATGCTATCTTATTGGATAATAGTATAAGTATGAACAGAATCGGATCGAAAGGCCCTTTATCAGATCAGGCAAAAGAGCTTGTGATGAAAATTTTAGATGCATCAAAAGATGCAGACAGATTTATCATTCAGACTACTAATGGAGCACCTGTTAATGCTTCCGTTTCGATTGCAAGGCAGATTGAAAGAAAACTTAATGAGATTGAGGTTGTAAAAAAAGGCGCTTTTTTGTCAGAACGGTTGAATAATCTAACTTCTATACTGGAAGAAACACCGTTTCAAAATAAAAATTTGTACATAATTGATGATAGAAATCCGGAATTAATTTCAGTTTTGAATAATAGTTTTGAAGATAGAATTTCCGAATTTGGAGTATCGATTTTACATGTTGAGGATGTGAAAACGCAAAATACATTTATTTCAGATGTAACCTCCTCATCTTCAATGGTAGGGAAAGGCATTCCCTTTACTTTAGAGGTAAGCGTAAAAAACGAAGGTGATATTATAGCTGCTAATCAATTTTTAACCCTAACAGTTGAAGGATCAACCATAGGGCAGTATTCGCTTCAGATTGAACCGGGAGCAACTCAGGAGTTTTCATTCGAGGTTAATCCTGATAAGAGCGGATCAATCACAGGAATAGCAACTATTGAAGGCGATGGGTTTTCTTTTGATAATGAATATTTTTTCTCCATTCAGGTGCCGGAAAAACGTGACATACTGTGGGTAACAAAAAAATCTGATAACCCCGGAGAAGTGTCATATACTTCCGTAATTCTTGATGCTCAGTTAGAAGGAAACAATCAGATTAACTATACCAGAGCTACATCAGATGAGGTGTCAGGTTTCAATGTAGAAAATTTTGACGCCTTAATTCTGGAGGGATTAGATGAAGTTCCGGAGTTTCTATTTCAGGAAATTCAGGAATTTGTTCAGAATGGAAAAGGATTGGTATTTTTCCCATCCGAAACAGCAGATATTCAAAACTATAATGACTTTTTAACGCTGTTCAATGCAGGAAGTTTTGTAGGAGTTTTAGGAGATTTTACTTCCTTCAATACCATAGCTAAAGGCTCCACTCTGCTCGAAGATCACCCTGTTTTCGACGGCCTTTTTAATCGCGATTCTGATGAAGAACTTAACTTTGCGGTACCTGATATTTATTATTATCTGAAGTTAAGAACCAATAATTCAGGATTAGGTTTGAATATTATAGAAATGAATAATGGTGATCCTTTGTTAAGAGAAAAGAAGTTTGGAGAAGGAAGAGTGCTTATATTTTCTGTAGGTAACAACCCGAGTTGGACTAATTTTCCTGTGAAAGCCTTGTATGCTCCAACTTATTACCGCACTATGTTATATGCCGCATCCTTAGAAGAAGGAGGCTTAAGCAATCAGTTTCTAGGTAAGTCTTTCGAGTGGAGGGGCAATGCGGATCTTCAAACAACTGAACTGGTCTACGAAAATGAATCCATTCAGATTACTCCTCAGAATGTTGGTGGAGCGATATCAGTAAGTTACCAGGGATATGAGTGGGAACCAGGATGGGTTTCAGTTACTGATGAAATAAACACTTTTAAAACTGCTCTGAATTTGGCGCAAAGTGAATCAGTATTTAATTCTGAAGGATCGGGCGAATCAGTAATTTTGGAAAATATCAATATTGTGGATTCAGGCACGTTGACTTCTGAAGAACTAACGAACGAAATCAGAAGTACCGGGTTTGGCAAGGAGGTCTGGCATTGGTTTATGATGGCAGGATTTTTGCTTTTAGTTACGGAATCACTGGTATCAATTTTTTATAAAGCAGAAACGGTTGCATAGTTGAAAGAAATACTTTCCATATTTTTCCAGGGCGTAATTGTATTATTTACAATTTCATCAACTTTGTTAGCAGGTTACTCTGTAATGAATAAATTCCGGTTAAGAAAAGTAAGAATGAGTTGGAGAGCAGGAAAATTTGCAGGATACCCACTTTTTGCCACAGTTTTTTTAGTGTTAATTGGCTCTTTGGGAATTGTAGCTTTTCTGGTAAATGATGTTAGCCGCTTTCCTACTTTCATATGCTATGTATGGATTGGTTGTATGTGGTTTATCGCCAGTTATCTGGCGTCCAAGCATTACATAACTGATTATGGAATTGTGAAGAATATTAATGAACCATCTCAAACAATTCCCTGGTTTCAGGTTCTGGATCAGGTAGAAAAAGAGCAAAAAGGAGGGGTTGAGTACTCCTTTTCATACTCTGAATTAGATAAAAGCCTCACAGAAGGTTTTAAGCATTTGAAGATTTATGTTCCTGATAGTAAAAGAAAGAGATTCGAAAAAATCGTATCTTTAAAGTTGAAAAATCGGTTTGAAGGACAAGAATTACCCGATATTGATTTAAAAAATTTACAAAACGAATAAAATAAAAGAGAAGAGATAGATATTGTTAGACGACATTAAAAATTCTGACATAGAAAAAGAACGAGTGATGCTGGTTGGGCTGTACGGACCGGATACCACAAAATTTCAGGCAGAAGAATATTTAGAAGAGTTAGCATTACTGGCTGATACTGCCGGGGGAATTACTGTCGAAAAGGTGCTTCAAAATAAAACCAATCCGGATATAACTACATTTGTTGGGAAAGGGAAGCTTCAGGAGCTGAAGAGACTTAAAGGAGAATTGAATATTGATACCATTATTTTCGATGACGACCTTTCACCAACTCAAGTTCGAAATATCGAAACCGGAACAGACGCCAAGATATTAGACAGAAGCGCTTTGATTTTGGATATTTTTGCAGGAAGGGCTAAAACGGCTGCTGCTAAAACCCAGGTAGAATTGGCTCAGCTTCAGTATTTACTTCCACGATTGACAAGATACTGGACTCACTTATCCCGCCAGAAAGGTGGAATTGGTACAAAAGGTCCCGGTGAAACTCAGATCGAGACAGACAGAAGAATAATCGGCCAACGTATAGCTACACTTAAAGACAAGCTTACAAAACTAGACAAACAAAGGACTACCCAACGAAAAGGCAGAGAAGGAATGCACCGTGTTTCTTTGGTTGGGTATACCAATGCGGGTAAATCTACTTTGATGAACGCGCTTACGGAAACAAATGTGTTAGCAGAAGACAGGTTGTTTGCTACATTAGATTCAACAGTAAGGCGTCATGAACTTGAAAACCATACCATTTTATTATCTGATACGGTTGGATTCATCCGAAAGCTTCCGCATAATCTGGTAGAAAGTTTTAAATCAACACTGGATGAAGTAAGGGAAGCAGATGTATTACTTCATGTGATTGACGGTTCTTCGAAAATGGCTCATGAATACAAAGAAGTTGTTGATACCACTTTAGAAGAACTTAATGCAACCAATACCAGAACGATCTTAGTTCTCAATAAAGTAGATATGATGGATGCAGATCAGATCAGAGAGATGAGATCGGACTATCCGGATGCAATTTTTGTATCTGCAGAGCAAAGTATTGGGCTTGATGAACTGGAAGAAAAGATTGAGCAAATGATCGAAAGTGAATATGAAGATCATATCCTGCAAATTCCTATGAGTAAATACAAAGCGGTTGCCTTTATCCATGAGAACGCAAATGTCGATAAAGAAGTTTATGAAGGCAGTGATGTAGAGCTTACATTCAGGATGGCTGAAAAAGATTTTGAGCAACTTTCACACTTGTTGAATACTATTGGTACAAATGGAGAAGTTATATAGATTATGTTAGTTAACGAGATTTTAAATACTGAAATAGCACCGCTGAAAGAGTCAGATCCGGTTTCTTTGGCATTGGCTAAACTTGATCTGCTCCATATCAATAAGTTTGTGGTTGTAGATGCAGATCATAAGATCAAAGGCATGATCAGTATTGAGACACTGGCGGAGGTTATTGATGAAACTACTATCCTTACAGACTTACCATTGGAAGACACTATTTCTGTTCCGATAACACAGCATCTTTTTGAGACAACCCGTCAAATGTTTGCTAATGAGCTATACGTTCTTCCGGTTACCGACAACGAAAACAATTTTCTGGGATTGGTTCGGAAAAGAGAAGTATTAAACGGCTTGGGAGATATTTTTAACCTCTCATCATATGGTTCTGTAATTACCATAGAACTCGCTCAAATTGATTACACTTTATCAGAAATAGTTCGGATCATAGAGACTGAAAACGCGAAGATTCTGGGAATAGCTGTTCAGCAACCCAATGATGTAATCGACTCAATAAGAGTATCCATCAAATTAAACCTTGAAGATTCTTCAGTTGTAAGTGCTGCTCTCCGTAGATTTGATTATGTAATAATTTCTGAAGAAAGAAGTGAAAATATGGAAAACAATTTTTCTGACCGTGCGGACGAACTTATTCGCTATCTTGACATATAAAAGATAAACTCAAAACTATATTCCAGCGATAAATGCGCCTTCTGTTTCAAAGCAGCTTACTTTTTATATTTATTCTAATTTCAGGATCGCTCTCAGCACAACGTATTCAGGCTCCAAAAACTGATGCATATCAAACTGGCGTAGAACTTTTCGAGAAGGGTTTTTTTGAAGAGTCGTTAAAAAAACTCAATCAATTTAAAGGCAATTATTCAGGATCGGAATTAGCTCCTTTTGCTGATTATTATATTGCACGAGCCAATACAGGCATAGATTCTTCCGGAATTGAATATTACTATCAGAATTTTATTCGTGACTATCCCAAACATGATCTTTCAAAGAAGTTATTAAGAGATCTTGGTCATCGTTTTTCTGATAACGGAAAGTATGATGAAGCAATTTCATACTATCAGGAATCTTTGAAGACTTTTAATACGGTAGCGACAGCAGCTGAGACTGAATATTGGGTTGCTGAAGCGGCCGCAGAAAAAGGCGATAATGCTGAAGCAAGACAATACTTTTTGGCATTAGCTGATAAGTATCCAAAAAGCAGCTGGTCTCCAAAAGCTCTATATGCCAGAGGACGATTATATCTTTCAGATAATAAATTCGATTCTTCTTCCATAGCATTTGAGGTTTTAAAAGATCGGTATCCTAACAATGAAATTACCAGAAGAGTCGGAACAGCGCTTGGGGAATCCTATTATCAACAAGGAAAGTATCAGGAAGCAATAGATGCTCTTAGAGCAGCAATGGCATATCTGGATGATGTATCCAAAGAAAAGGCGATTTTCCTGATAGCAGAAAGCTATAATTTTCTTGGAGATTTTAAGGAATCGTCCAAAGCGTATTTGCAGTATCTGAATTTAACTAAAGGCACAAGCAAAGAACGAAGTGCACACTATGGACTCGGTTGGTTATATCACAAACAAAAGATATATCACTGGGCAGCCGATTCGTTCGAAAAAGCAGCTACAGGAGACGATGAACTGGCCAGAAAGGCTTTGTACTATGAAGCTATCAATCAGAAACTGGGTGGACAGTATGAGAATTCACTGAATACATTTTCTGAATTTGGAGAACGCTACAAAACAGGACTTTGGGTAGAGCAAGCTTTTTACGAATGGGCTGTTTCTTCTTTTGAGTCTGGGCAGTATGGAGATGCTATAGAAACACTGCTTACATTGATCAGAAATCAAAAAAATCTTCAGGATCCGGGAAAGGTTTATACACTTTTGGGGGAGTCTTATTTTGCTAATAATGAATTTACCAGAGCTAGTATTGCATTCGAAGAAGCTGAAAAAATTGCAGATATCGATCCGGAGCTTCGCCGACAAGCACGCTTCCAGAAAGCATGGATTTTATATAGAAATCAGGCTTATGAAGAAGCACAGCCCGTATTTGAATCTGTGTATGCAGAAACACCAACTTCTGAGATTGGAGCAGAAGCGTTATTTTGGAGTGCAGACAGTTATTACAAACTTCGTCAATATGGTGATGCTGCTCAGAGATTCTCAATCTTTATAAGAAATTATCCTGACCATGAACTCATTGGCGCTGCCAGATATTCATTGGGCTGGAGTTATTTTGTAACCGGAGATTACGAAAATGCAGTGGCTCCATTGGAAGCTTTTTTAAATGATTACAATCCGCCTCCGATAGCACTTTTTCCTTACGATACGGACACTCAATTAAGAATTGGCGATGCTTATTACGCGCAAGGGAAATACAGGGAAGCGATCAGTTTTTATAACAAAGCCATTGGTGCTGAACCGGGAGGGGATTACGCAATGTTTCAGGTTGGAAATAGCTACTACCGTTCGGGAAGAACATTTGAAGCTGTAACTACTTTCAGAAGAGTTCTTCGCATCTACCCGTTTAGCAGATTAAAAGAGCAGGCTCAATACAACATAGCTTACATTTATTTGAACTCGGATAATTATTCTCAGGCTATTGAAGAATTTCAGACGGTGATCAATAAATATCCCGGAACTGAATGGGCAGCAAGATCTCAGTATAACATCGGAGATTCTTATTACAACTCCGGAGAGTATGAACGAGCTATTGAAGCGTACAAAAATGTATTGCAGAATTACCCCCGAAGCAGTTACATCATTGATGCTGTGAACGGAATTCAATATTCCCAGTTATCATCTACCGGGGTAGATAGCAGTTCAGCTGTGTTAGAAGACTTTTTAAGTAACAACCCAAGCAGTGGAACTGCTGATCGGTTGAGATACCGTCAGGCAGAAACTATTTACCAAACGGGAGATTATGAAGGAGCAATCAAAGAATTTCGCCAGTATCTGAGAATTACTAATTCAGATAACCTGACTCCTGAAGCATATTCCAATTTGGGAGATTCTTATCGCCAAACAGGTCAGATTGACAAAGCTATTAACGCTTATCAAACAATTGTAGATGAGTTTCCGAATGATGATCAAACACCATCAGCTTTAATAATATTGGGGAATCTTTATAAAGAGAAAAATGAATTTGATGTATCTCACCAGTATTTCGAGTTGTTACTTGAGAAGGGTTCACGATTCAGCCAGGAAGCTTATGTGGGGATGGGATCAGCAAGTTTAGCTGCAGGACGAACAGGCGCAGCAAAGTCAGAGTTTGAAGAAGCTTTAAAAATAAATTCAGGTAATCCTGCTGCAAATGTCGGGCTTGGAAAAGTCGCTGTAGCTGAAAGCAGATACGAAGATGCACGTGCATTACTTGCTCCGGTGGCTGAAAAAAGTACAACTATAAGCGGCGCAGAAGCTCAATACTATTTAGGAAAGATCGAGCAGGATCAGAGTAATTTTGAAACAGCGATCGAAAACTACTCTAAAGTTCGGGTATTGTTTGAGGCATTTGAAATTTGGGTATCAAAAGCGTTGTATAATTCGGCGGAATGTCATATTCGATTGGGTAACAGAGGTGAAGCAATGAGTATTCTTAACGGAATCATTGAAAAATATCCGGATACCGAAGGAGCTGTGCAGGCGCAATCTCTGCTGGATTCTACAGAATAGCTCGTGCGTATTTAGAATTTAAGGTTAGCTTGCTGAATATCTTATCTTCAAATTATCTACTTTCAAATACACTCCAACACACCCACTTACCAATTAAATGATCCAAAAAGTAAAACCCTCTGACTCGTTACAGGGAACACTTTCTCCTCCTCCGGATAAATCCATATCTCAGCGGGCTGCAATTTTTTCGTTACTTCATGAAGGTACATCAGTAATTAAAAATTATTCTTCAGCACAAGATCCGCAAAGCTCATTGGAGTGTGTAGAAGCATTAGGAGCGGAGGTTAAACGAAATAAAGATTCCATTTCAATAAAAGGAACAGGTAGATCAGGAATAAAAGCCCCGGAAGATGATCTGGATTGTGGAAATTCCGGTACTGCCATGAGATTATTAGCAGGAGTAATTGCGGGTTCAGGAAAACAAGTTCGGATGTGTGGTGACGCTTCTCTTACAACACGTACAATGACCAGAATTATTGAACCTCTGGAGAAAATGGGGGCTTATATTTTAGCACGAAATAGTGCTTATGCTCCATTAATGATTACCAGGGAAGAGAAACTAAAACCAATGGATTTTGAACTCCCGATTCCTAGTGCTCAATTAAAATCCTGTATTTTGTTAGCGGGTCTATTTGGCGAAACTCCTACAAAGGTTATAGAAACTATTCCCAGCAGAGATCACACTGAACGCCTTCTTCAGCTAAAAGTGGAAGAAGAAAAAGGGAAGAAGATTATCTCAGCATCATTAAATGATGAAATACCCAATCAAAGCTATACTGTGCCCGGTGATTTCTCAGCGGCTGCCTTTTGGCTAGTGGCCGGATGTATTATTCCAAATTCTGAGATTACGCTTGAAGCTACGGGATTAAACCCGACCAGAAATGCACTACTTGGAATTTTACAGGAAATGGGTGCGAATATCACCATTGAAAATGAACGAATGGAAGGTGCTGAGCCTGTGGGTGATATTGTGGTTCGCAGCTCTGATTTGAGGGCAATTAACATCCCAAAAAGCATTATTCCGAATTGTATTGACGAACTTCCCATACTTGCTGTGGCCATGTCTTTTGCGGAAGGGATCTCGGTGATCTCCGGAGCTGAAGAACTTCGTCATAAAGAAACAGACCGAATTATGGCTATTTCAGAAATGCTGAAAGCTGCCAGAGTTAGTTTCGAAGAAAAAGAAGATGGAGTAGAGATTCACGGAAACCCTGAATTTGCTTTTGACTCTGCTACATTTAAAAGTTTCCACGACCACAGAATTGCTATGGCTTCTGCAATTCTATCTTTAAAAGGAAAATCTGAATCCGAAATTCTGGATGCTGAATGTGCGGCAGTTTCCTATCCGGGTTTTTGGGAAGATTTGAAAGAGATTTCGATTTATGGGTGATTCAAAGAAGAATAAGGTTCACATTTATTTGAAATTCTATGATTTCAACGTACATCCAGATGAAATTTCTAAAGCCTTGAAGTTAGAACCCACCAGAAAAGGGTTAAAGGGAGAGAAATATTTGATTGGTAATAAGAATAAAAGAGAACAAATCTATAAATGGAATTACTGGGAGCTAGGAAAAAAGTTTGAAATAGGTGATAGATGGGTTCAGGAATTTATCGATGAGTTTGTTAATGAGATCATTGAACCAAATAAAGGGGAAATAAAGAAAGTAATTAAAAAAGGAGATGGTGAATTTTCAGTTGTTCCTTACTTTTATTCTGAGGCCAACCCTGGATTTTTCTTTGAGAGCAGCTCAATAGATATTCTTTCAGCAGCGAATCTTTCATTCAACTTAGATATCTACTCTCTTTAACTAAATCATTTATTTTTCCTACGAAGGGAGACGATTGTCCAAACAGTTCTTTGGACAATCCGAGGGATGTTGTGAAGATCAGGATTGTCTAAACCTCACGCATCCTCCATCTGCCATTTTTGTTGCTCGTCTGACTTCCAGTCAAACTTCCACTGACAGCTTTTCCAATACTTAAAATCCGGTCTGTAAAAATTTCATTCTAAGTTTGTCGCACTGTCAGAGCGGTTTTAAAATTTTGTTTTGGCATTTCTCTTGTAGCATTAATTGTGAACCTGATAAACAAATAATTAAAACAAGAGGTCAAAAGTTATGGCACTTATTAAATATTCAAGACCAAGTACCGATCTTTTTTCAAGAAGATTCAATGACATTGTTGACGAAATGTTCAACACAAATAATGGAATGAACTACCGTCAGGATAGTTTTATGCCAAACGTAGACATAGCAGAAAATGATACACAATTTGAAATTTCTGCTGAACTTCCAGGCTTAAAGAAAGATGCGATTAGCATTGATCTGGAAAACGGAAGATTAACGATCAGCGGAGAACGCAAATTTGAAAACAAAGATGAAGGTAAGAACTATCACCGAGTAGAAACATCTTACGGAACCTTTACGCGTTCATTTTATCTGCCGGATAGTATCAATGAAGATACCATCAACGCAACCTATACTGATGGTGTACTAAACATCACTATTCAGAAGCAGGAAGAGAAAATAAAAAGACAGATCGAGATTAAATAACCTTGAAACATATATAGAATAGTTAGTTAATGCTCAGGCTGTTTGAACGCAGTCTGAGCTTTTGCGTTACAAGATGTAAACCATATACAATTTATCAGGAACACATCGTTGTAACAACGGTTGAAAACAGAGAACTATAATTAAGAGATCAATGAATACTACTTTAAAAAATGTATTTGGTGTGGCAGCAGCAATGTTGCTATTACTTGGAATGAATGCCTGGACAAACAATAATTCCCCAACAAATTTACCGGATTACGCAGCTGAAAATGAGGTTACATCTGCGGAAAATCGTTCGGTTTCATCCTTACTGGATTTGAATAATGCAATTGTTGACATTGCAGAGAAAACAAATCCTGCTGTTGTGATGATTACCACAGAAAAAGTGCAGGAACAGCGAATAATGAGGAATCCCTTTTCTCAGTTTTTCGGAAATCCATACGGACAGCAAGATCCGGAAACAAGGGAATATATGCAGAGAGGATTGGGTTCCGGAGTAATAGTAACTGAAGATGGTTACATCTTAACGAATAATCATGTAATTGAAGATGTAGACGAAATTAAGATACAACTGTTTAACGGAGATGAAGTTGAGGCAGAGCTGATTGGAACAGATCCCGCCACTGATATTGCCGTTGTAAAAGTAGATATGGATAATTTACCGGCGGTAAAGATGGGAAATAGTGAAGCTCTAAAAGTAGGAGCTTTTGTTTTAGCGATCGGTAGTCCGTTAAGTCAAAACCTTGCACATACCGTTTCATTTGGAATTGTATCAGCTAAAAGTCGTTCTATTGGACTAATAAACAGCGGTGCCGGATATGAAGATTTTATTCAAACCGATGCTGCCATAAATCCCGGAAATTCAGGGGGAGCCCTTATTGATATGAATGGAGAATTAGTGGGAATTAATTCAGCTATTGCTTCCCGTTCCGGCGGAAACGATGGAATTGGTTTTGCGATCCCGATCAGCTTAGCCAAAAGAATAATGGACGACCTCATTGATGACGGCGAAGTTTCCCGGGGATATTTAGGACTTTATTTTGGTGGTGAAGTTGACAGAACCATGGCAAAAGCACTGGGTTTGGATAACGCAAGAGGAATTATCGTGGCAAGAGTTGAAGAAGACGGTCCTTCTGATAATGCAGGATTACGTGAACAAGATGTAATTGTGGCTATAGACGGAGATCAAATTACAGACTGGAATATGTTCAGATCCAGAGTTGCTTCGATGAAACCAAATGATATTGTAGAATTAGATATTCTTAGAGACGGAGAGGCGAAAACATTAACAGTGACGCTTGGAGAAAGAAATGATGAAACTGTAGCCAGTGTTCGACCTGAACAAGCAGAATCCATGGAAGAAAAGCTAGGATTCACAGTTACGGATCTGGATGCAAATATTCGTCGTCAGTTGGAATTGGACAGCTCTGAAGATGGCGTGGTTGTAAGCCGAATCAAAGAATCAAGCAATGCCTATGAGCGAGGGTTGCGAAGAGGTGATGTGATCACAACCGTTAAGAATAAGAAAGTAGATAGTGCAACTGAATTCTATGACGAGCTCGAAAAATTGGAAGAAAATGGTGATGAAGTAGTACTTTTGAAAATAATCAGAAATAATGGGAACCAATTCATCGCTTTCGAGTTAGAGTAGTATCCTATTTATTGTACCCCGAAAAACCAAAGCCATTTCCCTGATACGGAAATGGCTTTTTTTATTTAATATAAGTTTCTGTTAAAGTAGTATCTAACCCCGGCGTTAATAGAAAAAACAAAAAGGTCATCATCGAGGTTAATCGTATCAAATTCTCTGTCCAGTTTACGATATTGAAGGGTTAACCCGGCAGAGAGAGACATTTTATTTTCAATGAAATAAGAAAAGTGTCCTGATATTTCAGAAACAAAGGAGATAAATTTATCCTCAGGCATATCTTTGAGTTCACGGGTAAACAAGTAATTTTCTAAAGCAGAGTTGAACTGGAATCGATCCGCAAAATTCCAAAGCCATCCAAAATTTAATGAAGTAGTATTAGCCCATTCTTCCTGAATGTCTTTTTCCAGAGGAAAGGAAGTTGAATTTGAAAAATCCAGATGTATCTGATGGTAAAGGTTTAAATTTTTATACCATTCAGCATTGAGGTTCACTGCTGCTACTCTTGTAATGGAGAAATCTCTTTCAGTATCTGTAGATACACTAGTAGATTTCTCTTCTTTACTCAGATTATTATTATAAGAATAGTCACCGGTAATTGATAAAGAATAACCCTCTAATCTTTGACCAAGATTCTCATCAAATACATCATTCAAATAAAATAAATCGAAACTATCTAAATTAGTCAGTTTTCCGTTTACACCGGTATTTATGTCTCCCCAAAAACTTTTTAAGAAACGATCCTTAGTGCTTTGATAGCCCTGAACTTTGGTAAATAAATCTGCAGTTTGAATAATCTCGTTAGAATTAAAAGCTGAATTTCCGAGTTCCTTATATCTTTCATTAACCCGTATTGCCCTTATCATTGGGGTAACATTTCTTAAACGACCGAAACCGATACCGAAACTAGGGTTCAAGTAAATAGTTCTTCTCTTTAGTGTTACATTTCTCTCTATGCCGGGGTCATCCTTTCTCTCAGAATCTTCACGATTATATTGAATTCTTGAAAAGAGTCCTGCGGTAAAAAATAAATCACTTTCAACTTCTGAATACTCACTGATATTAAAAAATATTTGATTCCCAAAAGTTTTCCCTGAATTTTTACTAAAATCCTCGGATGTAAAATTAAAATTATTGCCTGTGGTTTCATCCGTAGATACTGTCTTACGTCCATTTGTGTTGAGAGAAATGTTGGAATCAAAAACAATTCTGCGTTGTTCGTTTTCTTTGTAAAATTCAAACCTTGGAGCTACTCCAATTCCATAGTTTCTGTTTGATACATCCATATTGCGTAGTTCATAAAAAGGATCTGAAGGCTGTCCCTCTTGACTCCTGACAGATCTATCAAAACTGGAAAAATTGCTTCCTGCAGAAGAAATATAAAAGTTACTGTAACCCCAATCAGGTAACCGGTAGTCAATCAAATATTGAAAATCATCCGGATCAGAGTAACCAATACTCTCTTGGGCGTTAGTTTGAAAGTTAATTATCAGAAGAAATACGGGAAGAGTTAGTAACAGTTTTTTCATTCTAAGTGCAGTTTTATTTATGATTTGCAATCAATATGAAGGAGCTGAAGATAACATTTAATAGCATATATATGCTATAAATTATTGTTAACTATGAAATTCCGTCAGGCTAATGTTTTGGCACGATTTTGGACTTATATGTTCTGAAATAACTTAAGAGGACAAGAATTATGAATTTGAATAAATACACATTAAAAGCTCAAGAGACTATTCAGAAAGCACTAGAGCTGGCGCAATCGGGAAATAATCAGGCGTTGGAACCGGTTCATATCTTAAAAGCTTTTTTGATTGACGGAGAAAATGTAGTTGTAAATCTGATGAATAAATTAGGTGCAAACTTGAGAGCAGTTGAAGAGGTTGTAGATGCAGAATTGGGAAGACTTCCCAAGGTACAAGGGGCATCTGTTTCGGGACAGTATTTATCAACTACCTCCAAAGAAGCGTTCGATAAAGCTCAGAAAGAAGCAACAGCATTGGGAGATGAATATATCAGCTCTGAACATATCTTGATGGGATTTTCTGAGACCAAAGGGCCGATTGCTTCCCTTCTTAAAGATCAGGGAGTATCCAAAGAAAACATTTTAAAAGTACTGACTGATGTTCGTGGAAATCAAACCGTGGACGACCCGAATGCAGAAAGCAGATACGGCGCTTTAAAGAAATACGCCCGTGATCTGAATGAACTGGCTGAGAAAAATAAACTGGATCCGGTTATTGGTCGCGATCAGGAAATCCGTCGCGTAATGCAGATTCTAACACGTCGTACAAAAAACAATCCTGTGTTGATCGGTGAGCCCGGGGTTGGTAAAACTGCAATTGCCGAAGGTATGGCACTTAGAATTGTTCGTGGAGATGTCCCCGAAGGATTGAAATCGAAACGAATTGTCGCTTTGGATATGGGAGCCTTGGTCGCGGGAACTAAATTTCGCGGAGAATTTGAAGAACGATTGAAAGCCGTTGTTAAAGAAGTGACAGATTCTGATGGAGAAATCATTTTATTTATTGATGAGATCCACACTTTAGTTGGTGCCGGAGCTACGGAAGGAGCGATGGATGCCGCTAATATTCTGAAACCAGCGCTTGCCCGTGGAGAAATGCACGCTGTTGGTGCAACTACTTTGGATGAGTACAGAAAATACATCGAGAAAGACAAAGCGCTTGAACGTCGTTTGCAAACTGTTTTAGTTGGCGAACCCTCTATTGAAGATACTGTTTCCATATTACGCGGATTGCAGGAGCGATATGAAGTTCATCACGGAGTAAGAATTACTGATGCCGCTATTGTTGCAGCTGCGGAACTTTCTCACAGATATATTGGAGATCGGTTTCTGCCGGATAAAGCTATTGATTTAATTGATGAAGCCGCTTCAAGATTGAGACTTCAAATTGACTCTCTTCCTGAGGAATTAGATGGAATTGAACGTCAAATTAGGCAGTTAGAAATTGAGCGTGAAGCGTTAAAGCGCGAAAAAGATAAAGGCAAGATCAAAGGCATTGAAAAAGAACTGGCTGATCTGGAAGAACAAAGAAGTGCCATGCGGGTGCAATGGGAGCAGGAGAGAGATACCATCCAGAAAGCCCGTGAACTTAAACAAGCCATAGAGACGACCCGTAACGAAGCTGACAAGGCAGAACGTCAAGGTAACTACGAAAAGGTCGCAGAACTACGATATGGAACCATCACACAGCTAGAGAAAGATCTTGAAGAGGCGAAAGCCAAACTGGATGAAATGCAGGAAACTAAAGCGCTCCTGAAAGAAGAAGTGGATGCCGAAGATATCGCAGACATTGTTGCTCGTTGGACAGGAATTCCTGTAAAGAAAATGCTTCAAAGCGAACGGCAAAAATTACTTCAACTGGAAGATGAACTCCACAAAAGAGTTATTGGTCAGGATCTGGCTATAGATGCTGTTTCTGATGCGGTTCGTAGATCGCGGGCAGGTTTACAGGATGAAGACCGACCGATTGGTTCGTTTTTCTTTTTAGGATCTACCGGTGTTGGTAAAACGGAATTAGCAAGAACATTGGCTGAGTTTCTGTTTAATGACCAGAATGCGATGATCCGAATCGACATGAGTGAGTATATGGAAAAGCATTCTGTAAGTCGGTTGGTTGGTGCGCCTCCCGGATATGTTGGCTATGATGAAGGTGGACAATTAACGGAAGCCGTTCGTCGACATCCGTATTCGGTAGTTTTGTTGGACGAAATTGAAAAAGCACATCCTGATGTGTTCAATATTCTGTTGCAGGTATTGGATGAAGGAAGGTTAACGGATAACAAAGGAGTAACGGTCGATTTCAAAAATACCATCATCATCATGACCAGCAATATCGGTTCGCATTTGATCGTGAACGAAATGGAGAAATCAGGAGGGGAACTTTCTGAAGAAAAGTATGAGAATCTTCAAAATCAATTGATCGATCAGTTGAAGAAAACCATCCGACCTGAATTCTTGAATCGTGTGGATGATACCATTGTATTCCATCCGCTGGGCAGAGAACACATTCGATCTATTGTGGATATTCAGTTGAGAAGAGTTCATCAGTTGTTAGCTAAGAATAAAGTCACGCTTCATGTATCTGATAATGTGAAAGACTGGCTGGCAGTTCGTGGATATGATCCTGTGTATGGTGCACGTCCGTTGAAAAGAGTACTTCAGCAAAATATCACGAACAAACTGGCAACTCAGTTGTTAATGAGAGACAGCGAAGAACCGATTGAATTCGAAGCTACAATTTCCAAAAACGGAAACGAGATCGATTTTGCGGAAGTAGTGGATGATCCCGAGAAATGGGCGGGAGAAGAGAATTGAAGAATTACTCAATTAAGAATTAGGAATGGTTCTCACTTGAATTAGAGTCATTCTGAGCGGAGCGAAGAATCTGCAAATTAAAATAAATGTGTAGATCCTTCGGAAGTGTCCTCAGGATGATTTTACCTAGATCCTAAATTCAGAATCTATTATCCGGTTTCCATCTTTATTGTACACACCATAATCAAAGCCTTTTTGAATGCTGTAAGCTCCGAACGCACCATCTTTGTTAAGGGCCAGGTAGCCGACTTGAGTATTTTTTAAACTGGAACCGATTCTTTTATTGCGGGAAATGATTCGGTCTACTGCAATTTTACAAGCTTCTTCCGGGGAGTGACCTTGTCGCATCATTTCAACAATCAGTGCACTTCCGGCGGTTTTAACAACTTCTTCTCCAAGTCCGGTAGCACATGCAGCTCCAATTTCAGGATCTACAAAAAGTCCGGCACCAATAAGTGGGGAATCTCCAACTCTGCCATGCATTTTCCAGGCAGCACCACTGGTTGTGCAAGCTCCGGAAAGTTTTCCTTCTGCATCAAGAGCAAGCATGCCAATGGTATCATGGTTTTCAATATTTACTTCCGGCTCGTACTTTCCATGTTCCAACCATTTTTCCCATGCTTCTTTTGCTTTGGGAGTAAGCAGATCCATTTCTTCAAAACCTTGATCTTTGGCAAATTGCTGAGCTCCATCGCCTGCTAACATAATGTGAGGAGTTTCTTCCATCACTTTTCTGGCAACGGAAACGGGGTTCTTGTAATTCTGAAGAAAAACTACGGCTCCACATTCGCCTTTATCGTCCATGATGCAGGCATCAAGAGAAACAATACCTTCTCTATCCGGTCGTCCGCCATAACCAACAGACATATTCTCAGGATCGTCTTCTTCTACACGGACGCCGGCTTCAACGGCATCAAGTGCATATCCACCTTTATCCAGAATTTCCCATGCTGCTAAGTTAGCCTTAATGGCGGTATTCCAGGTAGCAATTACAACCGGCTTACTTCCTGTAAACTTGTTGACACTCGTGCATCCAATGCCTGCCAGTGGAACAGCTCCAAGAAGACTGGTTTTTAAAAACTGTTTTCGATTTAGCATAATGGTTAATCTATCCTCATTGGATGAGCCTCTGTGTTGAATACATGTTTATCCAGATCAAATACTTTGTCATCAGCAAAAAGGAGATAGGCATATTTGAGGGTTTCTGCTAAAAAGAAGCTTTCCATATCGTCGCTTTTTTCTTTGGTGGTAACATCTGATAAAGCAGCATAACCATGTTCTGTTTTACAATATTCGACCAGACTTTGGAACATCACTTTTCCCATCTCAATATATTTTTCATCGCCCGTTGCCTGGTATAAATAATAAGCAGACTCAATATTTTCAGGGCGCAAAGGATATCCTGCCGAGGTTATTTCCATATCAACATAATTCAGACCTTCCGGTTCAATTCCGTGTAACTGCCACATCTTAAAATTGGATTCTTGCACTTTTTCTGCTGTTTCAATATCTCCTGCAAGCACTAAAACTCCGGGCATAAATGCATCCAGTGCTCCGTAAGTAGTTGCCGTTCGTTCTCCGGTATCCATGTTTGCACGACCGTACCAGGTTCCGCTGGCAACTTCGTCGAGCAGATACTTTTCTATTGCGGGTTCATGAGCTTTCCATATTTTTCGGAAGTCTTCATCTCTGAAAAGAAGCCAAGACTTCAGTGCATATTCGTAATAAGAATCTATCATTCCGGAAATATGAGCTTCTTTATTTTGCCATTCTCCGGTTTCCACGTCAATAGTTGTTCCGACTAATCCGATTTCGGAACGTCGCTCATACAATCCCATCATTGCTTTTTTGGCGCTGTTATAAAAAACAGAATCCTGAGTGTGCTTGGTAAGTGTACCGAACTCTATCATCAAAGTTCCGATTTCAGCGGGATTATTAACCTGCCAGTTGGTTTCTCCTGTTTTAAGATTTACTCTTCCGTAAGTCATTCCAGTTGCTGAATCGAATGCAGGAAGTAATCTTCTTCCAAGATCTTCAGCCAGTTCCAGAAATCGTTCGTCTCCATCCATCTCATACGCTGAAAGAAGTCCGCCTAAAAGACGAATAGTTATCTCAAAATTGGACACAAAGAAGTCGTGATCGAAAGACAATTCAGAAAAGATCAATTCTTTTGCTTCAGCGGCTTCTTCATCCAAACCCATTAATAACATAGTGTCAAAAGCATCAACGGGGGTCATCAATAAAGATGTATTATACCAGTTTTTAGAAGACTTTGATAATGGTTTTAGTGTATCATCTCCCCAGGCATGCTGTTTGTAGCCGTTCCAAGCGTGTAAGAATTCTTGTTTTACTTGCTCAGCAAGTTGTTCTTTCTCTGATTTTTGAGGTGCACACGCTATCCCTAAAGCAAGCACCAATAATAAAAATCTCTTCATTAATTAATTGGTCTGTGTTCTGTTTTCTTCGCCCAGTTTTTATTAGGTGCAGATCCCATTTCAAAGATCAATTCTCCACCCTCCATTATCTCTTTGTGAGAAATATAACTTCTCTCCAAAAGCACTCCATTTAAAGTAGCTGATTGAATGTATATATTTTTATTGGAAACTCCATTGGTAATGATTGTAAAAGTCTTTGCGTCTGATACACTTATAGTTACTTCTTCAAACTGAGGAGTTCCGATCACATAATTACCTGATGCCGGGTTTACTGGATAAAAACCCATCGCTGAAAAAACATACCAAGCCGACATCTGTCCACAATCTTCATTTCCACTTAATCCATCTACAGCGGTGGAATATTGAGTATTCATTATTTCGTTAAGAATTTCCTGAGATTTCCATGGTTTTCCTGCATAATTGTATAAATATCCAATATGATGGCTGGGCTCATTTCCGTGTGCATATTGGCCTATCAATCCTGAGATGTCGGGCGAAGTATTATCGCCGGTGATGTTAGAGTCCTGATTGAACAGCGAATCGAGTCGTTTTGAAAAGGCATCATCACCACCCATAAGTTCTATCAGTTTTTCAACCTGATGAGGAACAAACCAGCTGTGTTGCCATGCATTGCCTTCAGTATAGTCGGTGTTTACACGATGAACGGATCTTTTCGGATCAAAAGGCTCAACCCAATTCCCTTCAGCGGTTTTGCCACGCATAAATTTAGTTTGATCATCATATACATTTTGCCAGAATCCGGATCTGACTATAAAATGTTCGTATTCAGATTCTTTTCCAAGCATAAAAGCCATTTGTGCCATTGCCCAGTCATCAAAAGCATATTCCAGTGTTTTAGTTACAGATTCATGCTCCAGTTCAGAAGGGATATATTGATATTTTCGATACAGATCAGTTCCACGTTTATTTTGCATGGCACTTGCTTTCATGGCTTCGAAAGCGAGTTCGGCGTCATAGTCTCTGAATCCTTTGGCATACGCATCCGCAATCACAGGAATAGCATGATAACCCGTCATGGTATTGGTTTCATTTCCGTGTAATTCCCAAACAGGTAGCAATCCGTTTTCTTCGTAGAAATCCAGCATAGTTCGAATCATGTCATTCACTCTGTCGGGATTGGTAATAGTAAGCAATGGATGCTGCGCCCGAAAAGTATCCCACAAAGAGTAAATAGTGTATTTGGTTTGACCCTGATTGGCATCAGAAAACAAAACCGGAGCCAATTTGGAATGATAAAGTGCGGTATAAAAAATTGTCTTTTTCTCTTCGTCTCCCTGAACTTTGATTTTGCCGAGTTCTTTATCCCAAGCCATTTCAGCAAAGAGCTTGGTTTCATCAAAATCCCAATCCTCCAGAGTTTCCAGATTTGCTAATGCCCCTTCTTCACTGTGTGATGAGATAGCAATTTTAGCCAGAACTTCTCTTTTACTATTTTCAAACTCCAGCACCCCATATGAGGTGAACCCTTTATAATCAGCTGAATCAGTAATCATAAAGTCGGTTGAAAACTCCAACGCAAAATAAACATGTTGATCATTCGCCCAACCGGAAGATCTTCGATAGCCAACCAGTTTTTTGTTTTCACCTTTCCCGATGACTTTGAAATATCCTTCGGTAAAAGAATCCCAGTTTAAACTGTAACCCAGATCCAGATTTAAGAATTGAGGATCGCCGTATTCATAAGTAAATCTATACATGGCTACTCTTTCCGTAGCAGTCATTTCCGCATTGATCTCATAATCATCCAGAAAAACGCTGTAATATCCGGGAGAGCCTTTTTCGCGATTGTGAGAAAACTTGGAAGCGTAACTTCTTTTGCTTTCATATTTGGCTGAATCGGACAAGAGCACTTTTCGATTGGTTGGCATGATCAAAATGTCATTCAGATCTCCGATTCCCGTTCCGCTTAAATGAGTTTGAGCAAAACCTGTAATAACACTATCCGAATAATGATAACCTGAAACCCAATCCCAGCCCGGAGTTCCGTTTACAGGACTCGGTTGTATCATCCCGAAGGGTAGCGTTGCTCCGGGATAAGTATGTCCGTGTCCACCGGTGCCGATGAATACATCTACGTACTTATTGGGAGATTCGTAGTTGGAGCAGGAAATGAGTAAAAGGAAACAGATTGATAACACACTCTTTCTACTAATTCTAAATTGTGGAAATGCTTTTTTTATCATTATTGAATAGAAATTTTTGGAACATAAGAAAAATCTCTCTCTTTAAAGGTATGATGTAGTAGCTTTCAAACTAGCGTTCCGAACGGGACGTTCGGAACGAGGGTAAAAAAATCAGAACTATTAAGATTAAGATTAGGATGTAGGGACGCAAAATCTTGCGTCCCTACATCCTAATTATAGAAATTCACTAATCTTCCAAAAACTCCAAAAACCTTTGTACTGCTTTTCCTCGATGGCTGATCAGGTTTTTAATATTAGGATCCATCTGTGCGAAGGTCTCTGCAAATTCATCCGGCATAAAGATCGGATCGTAGCCGAAGCCTTTTTTACCGATCTGTTCCTCAATAATTTTTCCTTTACAAACTCCTTCGAATGTCCATTCCTGGTCTCCATCAACTAGCGCGACAACAGTTCGGAATTGTGCTGAGCGGTTTTCTCTTCCTTTTAAGGCTTCCAATAACTTCAAAACATTATCCTGATAAGAAGCATTTTCACCTGCATATCTTGCAGAAAATACTCCGGGAGCTCCGTCTAATGCTTTCACTTCTAACCCCGTATCGTCAGAAAGAGCAGGAATTCCGGTTTGTTGATTTACATAGCGTGCTTTTTTGAGCGCATTTCCTTCAAGTGTTGGCTTATCTTCTTCTACTTCTCCCAGATCGGGGAAGTCAAGAGCAGAAAATACATCAATTCCCAGATGAGCAACTAATTGCTTCATTTCTTCGATCTTATTCTTATTTCTGGAAGCAAGAATTAGTTTATCCATCCAAGAGCTCTTCTTTTCGGGGGTTAAGCTTGTAGTAAAGGTTTATAGCACTTCCTACTGTTAACATAGCATTCAAAACTGTGAATATAAGATCTTCAGTAAGGATCGAGTAAACGGTAAGCAGTAAACTTGAGGATACGTACATCAGAATAAAAGCGAGACTGATATCCGTTTTTCCCATTTTGATGGTTTGCCAGGTTTGGGGAATCCATGCTCCAATTAATATACCAAATCCTGCCCAGCCCAATAGTTCTATTCCACTCATAATGTATGATTTTGAATTTCTTTGATCGCTTTCATGTCTAAACGCGGTCCGTATTGTGATACAATTTTGGAAGATGCCAAACTTGCCAGTTTACCGGAACCGGCATAAGTGTGTCCATTAGTGATCCCATATAAAAAAGCTCCTGCAAACATATCGCCTGCTCCGTTGGTGTCAACAGCATCCACTTCATAAGGTTCTATATCGATAAAAGTATCACCATCAAAAATCATAGCACCGTTTTTACCCTGAGTGATCACAAAGCGTCTAGCTATTTTTTTCAACTGCTCTCTGGCAACACTGATATTAGAACTGTCCGTGAATTTCAGAGCTTCTTCTTCATTACAAAACAGCAGATCCACAGAGTTTCCAATAACTTCATGAAACAATCCTTTAAATCCCTCAACAATAGAAGGGTCAGATAAAGTGATAGAGGTTTTTACTCCGTGTTTTTCTGCTAGCTGTTTGGTGAGTTTCATAGCTTCAAATGCAGTTGGTGAAGCCACCAAATAGCCTTCCAAATAAATGTATTCTGATTCTTTTATAGCGTCTTCGCTAACTTCATCAGTAGAGAGTGAAGTTGTGATACCCAGAAAAGTATTCATAGTTCTGTCGGCGTCATCGGTAATCATAACGAGGCATTTCCCGGTGATGCCTTCTTCCCTTTTCATCCCATCCAGATTTGTTGAGATACCGGCGTTGGCCAGATCTTCTAAATAAAAATTACCGAATTCATCATCAGCAACTTTGCATGAATAAAATGCCTTACCTCCGAACTGAGATACAGCCATGACTGTATTAGCAGCTGAACCACCCGATTTTCTGTTTGATTCTTCAGGGTTGATAGCTTTTATAAGCCTCGTTTGAGTTTCTTCATCAACTAAAGTCATTAATCCTTTTTTGATTTCATGATCGGTGATGAAATCCCGGCTTACTTCAAAATCGATATCAACAAGTGCATTGCCAATACCATATACATCATATTTTTTTGTCATGTGCTGTTTTAGAGACCATTCAATTTTCAAGAGATGGAAAGTACGGACAGTTGCTCTTCTTTAAAAACCGTTAATTCAGAGCATTTTATTGCCGGAAGATTCTGCTGTAAATAAAAAAAGCACCTTTCGAACGAAAGGTGCTTTTAAAGCTTTGCTGTTATGAATTAATGAACGATGATAGAATCTGCATTTCCATCAGGGTCACCGGATACGGTGCCGTCAGTACTTGCATTTCCAAGAAGAAGAACACCTGCCGCATGCGGAGCAGCCATAGAAGTTCCGCTTATAGTATTATAACTTCCATTCTTCCACGTTGATTTTATTGAAACACCCGGAGCGACATAATCAACCGGAGGGTTTCCGTAGTTTGAAAATGAAGCCCATGCGTCGTTACTATTCATTGCAGAAATAGTATAAATATTATTTCCATTTGCACGAGCAGGAGAGTGGTTATTAGCATCATCACTTTCATTTCCTGCAGCTAATACAAATTTAACGCCGGAAGATTGGGCTGCATTTTTAACGGCATCATCTAATGCTTGTGAGACTGGTCCACCAAGACTCATATTTGCGACATCACCAGATGATCCATTGGCTCCAACATGATCAACTCCTGCGATAACTCCGGAATAAGAACCACTTCCACGGCTGTCCAAGACTTTTACAGGGATAACAGTAGCGCCGGCGGCAACACCAATAACTCCTTCAGTATTATCTATTGCAGCAACAGTTCCTGCCACGTGAGATCCATGTCCATTTCCATCATCAAGACTTTTTCCATCTCTACCTGATGTAAAGGCATTAAATCCTCTGCTTGCATCTACATTCAGATCAGGATGATCTAAATCGATACCGGTGTCAATAATCCATGCTACACCACTACCGGTATAATTTACGCCACCATTAACACGGGTAATTCCATAGGGAGTTTCCTGAGAATCAGAGCCACCACCTCCACCGTCTCCATCACAGGGTCCACCGTTAGGTGTTCCGCACGGAGGTGCAAAAGTCACAATTCTGTCTTGCTCAATATAGGAGACGTTATTATCTAGTCGAAGGGTTTCGAGTTGCTCATCTGTTAATTGAGCTACAAAACCTGCTATTGAATGATTGAAGTCGCCTTTAATTGACTCTGACAATATAGCATTTCGAGCATATAGCTCTGTTTTGATTTCTTGTATTTGTGCTACATTACCCGGAACTATTTTTTGTTTCTCAGTTCCTTTAAGCACCACAATATATTGCCCCGGAATAGGAGCGGGTTTTGTAATTTGATCATCTGTATCAGGAGCAATGGAAGTGCTATCTGTACAGCCAATTATAGCAACTATTGCTAAAACACTTAATGCTAGTCCTCGTAATAAATATTTCTTCATTCTATTGTAGTTAAGTTAATAATTGTTACTACTGTCAAGTTGTGAAATGCCCTAGTTTATTTACACAAATTAACACAGCGTTCATTGTACTTTAAAAAAAATGGAAAGGCAAAAAATTATCATTAGAATTATAAGGGAAACAAATAGTTAGCATTTGTAGCCTTAAATAAAAGACAGTTTAATGAACAAATTGTTACATTTTTATACATGAAAAATTTCAAAGATTTTATTGCAAACAGACTGAGACAGTCACTTCCGGGAAAAAATGCTCAGAATTTAATGCGCCCGGCTCCCAAGATTGAGCGTAAAAATGAAATGACTTATAGACCATCTTCCGATAATTTCAGAAACAGCAGCGTATTAGTACCTGTTACAACATGGACGGAAGAACCCGAAATTATGTTTACTCTAAGGACAGCAGGGATCAAGCACGGTGGGCAAATTAGCTTTCCCGGTGGAGGTAAAGAGGGGGATGAAAGTATAGAGGAAACCGCTTTACGTGAAGCTCATGAAGAAACGGGTTTAAAACCGGAAAATGTAGAAGCAGTTGGTCGTTTAACTCCACTTTATATAAATCATTCGGAAAATATGGTTACTCCTGTAGTTGGTTTCATAAAAGAAGAACAGGAATTTTGCGCAAACCCGAATGAAGTCGATGAGATCTTCTCGGTTCCAATTTCAAAGTTGGTGAATGGAGAGTTTTCAAAAGTTGAGGATTGGAAGCTGCGCGATCTGGATTACAGTATTCCTCTTTGGGATGTACATAAAGTACCACTTTGGGGTGCAACGGCTATGATGCTAAGCGAGTTTGTAGAACTGTATAAAGAGTTTTTGGAAGAAGAGTGATTTTTTTGATATCCGGTAGGTGCGTATGGCGATACGCACCTACCGTGTAATTTTTCCAAAGCGGGTTTAAACCAACTCAGAAGCCTTCTTACCTAAGTTCATTCCTAAAGCCACGCCCATACCGCTAAGTCCTGCCGCGAGTACACAGTTTTCGTCAATATTTTCTAAGATATATGATTTGGATTCGGTAAAACCCATAATTCCCGACCATTCTTGTTCTACTTTCCAGCCTTCAGGTAATTTCATTGTATCATTGGCAAAATTGACAAGGTATTTTTTGATCTCTTCATTTACTCCAAACTCTGAAGTGGTTTCTGCATCGTAATTTACATTTCGTCCCCCACCTATCAGAATTCTGTTATCACCTACATTTCTGAAATAGACATATCCTTTGTTGTAATGAAAGGTGCCTTTCCACTTTAGCTGATCTATTTCTTTGGTAATAAAAACATAACCTCTACCAGGTTTTATATTAACTTTCGGGAAAATCTTATCTGTAAAGGCATTGGTGGCAATGATCAATTTGTCTGAATGGAACCAGATTTGAGATTGAGAGGAAACAAGGTTTTTTTTAGTATCAATGTGGTTGATATTCGTATTCCATCTGAACTCTATTCCGGATTGAATGCATTTTTCATATAAAGTCCGAATCATCTTACCGGGATGCAGCATTCCTTCCACACGATTGTAGAAAGATGGAAATGATAAATATGTCCCAGCTTCAAAAACTTTTTTTTCACCGATCATTTCTTCCATAATAGAATTCAACCTGGGAATGTAGGCTGATAACTTTGCATATTCATCCGAATCTGTGAATATTTCCCATCCTCCACAGGAATCATAATCAATGTTTTTATCTCCAAGAGTTTCACGCAGCAACAGCAATCCATTATAACGATCCTGAATTCGTTGTTTTATAACTTCTTCTGTTTCTAAATCCAGATCTGAAACCAGTTCACCAACACTTCCAATACAGGCAAACCCCGCATTTCGCGTGCTTGCTCCAATGGGATAAAATCCCCGATCAATTACTAATACTCTTGCATCAGGATTTTTTTTCTTAAAAAAATAAGCGGAAGAAAGTCCGGTTAACCCGGAACCTACTACTATCAGATCATGCTTCTGATTGTAGAGTTCTCCTTCCCAGTAAGATCTTTTAGGTTCAAACATTATTATTTCTTCAATACCAATGCTGCCATTAACGGAGCTGCTGTTAAAAAGAACCGATCATCCACATTATATTTGGGGTGATGCCAAACATAAGTAGACTCCGACTCTTCACTTCCGCTTCCAACAAAAAAGAAAGCTCCCGGAAAAATCTCCTGATAAAACCCAAAATCCTCTCCCGCCATACTGGGTCGTTCAACCTCAATTGCTGCTTCAGCTCCGAATAATTCCTGTGTTGTTTCAAGAACATTGATGGTCTCAGCTTCAGAATTTATAACAGCGGGATAGCCTCTGCGATATTCCAATGAATAACCTCCTCCATGAGCTTCAGTAATCCCTTTTAACAGATCGTGAAGTCTTTGCTCGATCAAATCTTTAGTGTCCTTACTGAAAGTTCGTACGGTTCCATACATCCGTACTTTTTCGGGGATGATATTATGAGCAGTTCCACCTTCTATTTTACCGATCGTAACCACAGCTGATTCGGTTGGATCAACAGAACGACTGACTATAGTTTGCGCTGCTGTGATGAACTGCGATGCTATAACAACAGGATCTACAGCTTCATGAGCACGGGCGGCATGTCCGCCTTTTCCGGTAATCACAATGTCAATTTCATCGGGACTGGCCATGAATTCCCCAACTCTGATCGCAGCTGTTCCGGGTTTGTGGCTTGGGGAAGTATGAAGGCCATAAATAGCATCAACATTTTTGGATTGAAGAAATCCTGTATCACATAAGAGTTTTCCACCGCCGGGAAGTTTTTCTTCTCCGGGCTGAAAAACTAAAAGTACGGTTCCTTCGATCTCATCTTTCAATTCCGTCAAAATTCGGGCAACTCCTAGCAAATTAGAAGTATGAGCGTCATGTCCACAGCAATGAGCAGCACCTTCATTTTGTGAAAAGAAATCTTTTTTGAAATCTCCTTCTTCAGTCATTGCCAGAGCATCGATGTCGGCACGTAGCGCAATAACACGATCTGATTTCTTATTTCCTTCAATGATTCCTACACAACCTGTTTCCAAAGGGCTTTCATATGGAATTCCGAGTTCATCAAGCTTAGATTTGATGAACTTTGTTGTTTCAAATTCCTTATAGCTTACTTCAGGATGTTGATGCAAATACCGTCTGGTTTCGATCATTTCCTGATGAAATTTTTTAGTGAGCTCTTTTATTTTATTATGAAGGTTCATGCTTTTTATGGATAAAATTAGATGAAGGAATAATATATATACTTAGCTATCAAATCTGTAACTTTAGATTAAAGCGAGCGTAAGGAATCTTTGTGTATTCAAATAGAAAAATATGAAAAATAGATCCTGGGAAATAATTGTTGCAGGTCTGTTCTTATTACTTGTGGCTATTATTATCACTTCAAAAGCTGATGATAATAAACATTCACACGATGAAGAACGGTATTCGGCAAGGGCAACAGCAAAAGCTACACCATCAGAGAGATCAAAAACCTCTACCAGAAGTGTAACGGTTATTGATGTTGAAGAACTTGCGAAGATGGAAGAACTTAAAGAGCTGGAAGAACTGAAATCCCTGGATGGTCTTGAGAAATTGAAAAACTTAGCAGCATTAATTCCCGAAGAAGCTAAGCAGGAAATGATGAATGAATTAGATGCTGCTCTAAAAGAGCTGGAAGATGACAGCTTTTCAATCAACATTGATCTGGCTGAAGGTCTGTTGATGCTTAAAAAAGAGTATAAAGTAACTCCGGGCGAATGGAGCAATGTATCGCCGGGAGTGTATGCATTTACTGAAGAATTTGATGCCACAGGATTGGATGATCTTTCTGTTCAGTTAACATCAGGTTCAATTGTATTGGTTGGTTCTGATAACACTAAAGCATCTATAACTGTAAAAGCTTCAGGAGATATAGCTACAAAAGAGTCATTGAAAGAAACGGTGTCTGTATCTACAAAAAAGAACGGTTCTTCTGCCGAACTCAGAGTAGTTAATACTAAAAGCAACGATTCAAATATTCAGGTTCAAACCACTATTTATATCCCGTCCTCAATGGATGTTACTTCTTTTACAAGTGGTGGACATATTGAAGCGACAAACTTTCAAGGCGATATAGAATGCAAAACTTCAGGTGGTCATATAACTTTGAAGGATCTTTCCGGTGATATAACAGCATTTACGGAAGGTGGACATATAAAATTGTCAGATTCAAGAGGTGATGCTTCATTGAAATCTTTGGGTGGACATTTATCAGCCGTTAATTTTGAAGGTGATCTGGAAATGAGTACATCCGGTGGAAATGTTTCCGGTAAAGATCTATCGGGAAGTACGAATGCATTTTCAAGCGGAGGAAATATCAAGCTGAGTTTTCTTAGGATTGGCGGAGATATACAAGCCAGAAACGGAGCCGGACAGATCGATCTTTTTCTCCCTGCTGATGTTAATGTTGATCTGAACGTAAACGGCACAAAAGTAGAGATCGATGAAGCCTTTCCTTTCAATGGAAGCAAAAAGAAAAGCCAGATCATAGGAAAAATTGGCAAAGGTGGAGTTGAAGTAGTAGCCAAAACAGGATACGGAACGGTATCGATCAATAAGAATGAGTGAACGCCCTGATCATCACATAACAAAAGACGGTTCTTCCACACTTTATTCCAATACCTATAATCAGTATTTTCACAATCCAAACGGCTCTGTTTCCGAAAGTAAGTACGTTTTTTTCGAAACGTCCAATGTACCGGAAGCTTTAGTTCATAACGAGAAAGTTACTATTTTCGAAACCGGATTTGGAACCGGATTAAACTTCCTTTTGCTGCTGGATTATTATCTCTCAGGGAAGTGCACTTCTAAAGTTGAATTTCACAGTGTGGAAGCTTTTCCAATTTCAGCTGATGAAGCCGGGAAACTCAACTTCGCCTCTTTTTCGGATTTTGCAGAACTGGAATCGGTTTTGAAAAATATATTCACAGACCTTAAAAAGGGGATGAATATCATTAAGACATTACCTGATGTTGACGTGACTCTGTTCCTTTTTATAGGGAAGTTTGAGAATTTAAATGGCGAAGGAGTACAAGCTGATTTCTTCTTCCACGACGCCTTTTCTCCTGAAGTGAATGAAGAATTATGGACCCCCGAAGCATTCGGAAAACTTAAATCGCTTGCTCATGCTGAAGCCGTACTAAGCACATATTGTGCCGCTTCAAAAGCGAGGGCAGCTATGGCAGTAGCAGGATGGAAGCTGGCCAAAGCGAGAGGTGCGCTAGGCAAGAGAGAAATGACAATTGCTTCTCTATCTGAAAATAATCTAACCGATTTTAAAAGGATAAACGAAGAACGACTTATCGAGCGGTTCAATAATGGAGACTTTGATAGCTGATTGGGTGACTTTCTTTGAAAGAAATAAAGTCTCCTTTTGAGAAGGGATTTAGGGGTGTGTTTATTTATCGAACTAAAAAGAATAAATAATCGAAAGTGTTCCTGTTGTCGAATCTTGAGGAATGTACTTTAGCTTAAAAGAATTGCTATACCAATCGCCCGAATATTTTACTGTCGATGAATCAGAATTCAATACATAGAGTTCTGAGAAAGAAGTGTCAGGGTTACTTAAAGTTAAGGATGCTCTCCCATTAATATTACTTTGCACTTTCAGTTCAAGATTAGATATAGATTCATGGGAATCAGGAGCAAAAAAAGAAATTGAAAAAGGTTGAGATATATCGTTAATCGTTGTTGTTTGAATAGTTCTTTCAGGAATTTGGAATAAGTTAAAAATCACCCATGTAATCATCAGAAAGATACAGCCGGAAAATAGTAAGAAAAGTTTTTTCCAAAGCTCCATAAAATAAATGTGTATGTATTTACTAATTCTATCAGGTACAAACTCCGCCAGGGTTTTAAACCCTGATGGAGTTATTAAGAAACCTTTTTCAAGAAAAACTTACATATCGGATATGCTGAATTCCATTTAGTTCATTAATGGTTTTCAGTTCATCATCTTCAAGCTTTTTATCTATAGTTAAAGCGGTAATGGCATTCGAGCCTTTTTCAGTTCTTCCTAATCCAAGAGCTCCGATATTAATGCTTTGCTTAGCCAAGGCTCCGCTTACAGAAGCTAACATGCCCGGAACATCCTGATTTTGATAAATAATGATATCACCTTCTAAACGAAGTTCAATTCCGTATTTATCAATTTGAACAATTCTGTAATCATTATCACCAAAAACAGATGCTGAGATACTGCGGTATTCAGCTCCTTCAGCAAAATTAATAGTAACCACATCGTTAAAAGTTTTTCCTTTGGAGGAAAGAATTTCTTTGATAGAAAATCCGCGTTCATCTGCAAAATGTCGTGCATTGATCAGGTTTACGGAATCTTCTACATAATTGGTAAGCATTCCCTTTAGGATACCGTCGGTTAACACGTCAGCGAATTTTGCACAATCTCCGGAATATTCAAATTCCAGACTACTGGCATGTTCGGGAGAAAGCTGAACAGCCATAGCACCAAGTTTTTCTGCCAGTTGAAGATAGGGCTGTACTTCCGCATTCGTTAACAGCGAAATGGACTTGCCATTCAAACTTCCTTTATAGTTTTTGTTCTCCAGCGCATCAGACATTTGAGCAGCTATTTGCTCAGCTACTTTTTCCTGTGCTTCTTCAGTTGATGCTCCCAAATGTGGAGTGCAAATAATACCGGGATGTTCCAGAACTTTATAGAGTTCTTCAGTTGGCGGTTCCTGAGAATACACATCCAGTGCAACCCCACCAACAACACCGGAATCCAGTAATTCAGGTAAATCGGATTCTTCATAAATTCCACCACGGGCACAGTTCACTAAACGGATTCCTTTATTGAGTTTAGCTGCATTTTTCAGAGAAACCAATCCTTTCGTTTTTTCAGTAAGAGGAGTATGAACAGAAAGAAAATCAACAGTTCCTAAAAGGCTATCTATATCAACTAATTGAATTCCCATTTCAGAAGCATGTTCTTTAGTAGCAAATGGATCATAAGCCAAAACTTCCATTCCAAAAGCCTGCATTCTAAGCGCTACCTCTGATCCGATCTTACCAAGGCCTACAATTCCCAGCTTTTTTCCATGAACTTCAGTACCCATATATTTTTTACGATCCCATCCTCCGCTTTTCACAGTAGAAACTGCTGTAGGGATATTTCGTGCCAAAGCGATGATCATTCCACAAGTATGTTCGGCAGTAGAAATTGTATTTCCATCAGGAGTATTCATTACCAGTACTCCTTTTGTAGTTGCCGCTTTGATGTCAATATTATCAACTCCCACACCGGCACGACCGATAACTTTCATATTGGTTGCTTTTTCAAGCAATTCCGGAGTTACAGTAGTAGCACTTCTTACTACCATTCCGTCATACTCTCCAATCCGTTCAAAGAGTTCTTCTTCAGTAAGTTTTCCGGGTTGATCAGCTTGAATATCTCTGGATTTAAAAACCTGTGCACAAACTTGGTCTACGCTATCGAGTAAAAGTACTTTGAATGACATTTTAAATTGAGTGGGGTATAAGTTATTCTTTGATGAAATCCTGAATCAATTCCTGAATTTCAGGGATTCCTTTTCGTGAACTGGCTGAGTAGCCCAGAACAGGGACTTCAATATTCATTTCTGACAGAATATTTTTAACTGCCTTTTTTGATTGAGCAAATTTGTTATTCGAAAGCTTATCTGCTTTAGACATCAACACGCAAAAAGGCATTTCGTTGGATGCGAGCCAGTAAAAGAAATCCTGATCAAGGGCAGAAGGTTCGTGGCGCGCATCTATCACTGACAGAATAAGCCTCAAACTTTCTCTTTCAGATAAATACTGTCTGATATTACGTCCCCAGCGTTCTCTTTCCTTCTTAGGCACTTTGGCAAAGCCATATCCCGGAAGATCTACAAAAAAGCAATCATCTCCGATTTGATAGTAATTCATTTGCTGGGTTTTACCGGGCACATTGGAAGTACGGGCAATATTCTTACGATTAACAATTGCGTTTATCAACGAAGACTTTCCAACATTGGAACGACCTGCAAAACAAACTTCCGGAAATTCATCCGGGGGGCATTCTTCAATTTTGGTAGCGCTGGTTATGAATTTAGCTTTACCGTTAAACAAGTTCATTCTCTTCCTTTTCAACACCAAAATTAACAGGGACAGGGTAGTTGCTGGTAAAGCAAGCCGTACAATAATCATGACCTGACGGATTTGCTTCTTTAACCGCATTTACTAATCCATCAGCGGATAGATATCTTAAACTGTCTACACCTATTTCTTCAGCGATCTTATCTACATTTCGTTCAAATTTATTGGCGATAAGCTCTTCCGGGCTTGGGAAATCCATTCCGTAATAACACGGGCTGATAATTGGAGGAGA
The DNA here is from genome assembly GCA_017643645.1 of Balneola sp. Taxonomy (GTDB): domain Bacteria; phylum Bacteroidota; class Rhodothermia; order Balneolales; family Balneolaceae; genus Balneola. The sequence goes on along the minus strand of JAEPNB010000009.1, from coordinate 107,172 downwards.
ACTCACCAAAAAGTGAATTTCTGCAGGATTACAGGCACGAATCATATCAACCAACAAACGGGAAGTGGTACCTCTTACGATAGAATCATCAACAATAATAACGGATCTTCCTTCAATGACACCACGAACCGGATTGAATTTGGTACGAACTTTTTGCTCCCGTGATTTTTGTCCGGGAGAAATAAATGTTCTTCCTACATAATGGTTCCGGATCAAGCCAATGTCATATTTACACTCGTGTCCCATTTTCTGATTCTCATTTGCGTATCCGATTGCAGCGGTATTACTGGAATCAGGAACCGAAATGATAACAGGCTTTTTGGAAGAATCTTTAATGGTGACCACTTCATCAATCGGGTGTTCTTTTGCAAGAGCCTGTCCTAAATTTCTTCTGATCTTGTCAACCATTTCACCAAAGATCATGCTATCCGGACGGGAAAAATAAACATATTCAAAAATACACTGGCTTGTTTTAGTGCCTTCCTTTGGTTCAATGAAGTATGATTTAACTTCTCCGGAATCAGAAGCTTCCTGATCAATAACTACCACTTCACCAGGCTCTACATCGCGTATATATTCAGCATTGTTGATATCAAAAGCGCAGGTTTCACTTGCAAGGCAAAATTTACCGTCCTTCTTTCCCAAAGCCAATGGTCGAAATCCGTTCGGGTCTCTTACACCGATCAATTTATCATCAGTCAGTATTACCAGACAATAGGCTCCTTCAATTTGATGCAGAGCGTCCATTATTTGTCCCATCTGATCCTGTTTCAAGCTGTGTGAAATCAGATGAAGAATCAATTCGGTATCGGAAGTACTTTGAAATAGAACTCCTTCTTTCCTGAATCTGGATCGAATCTGTTTGGCATTAGAGAGGTTGCCATTGTGACCGATGGCCAGATTTCCGTTTCTGTAATGAACTCTGAAAGGCTGGATATTAGCCGGATTTTTAGAAGACCCGGAAGTAGAATATCTGTTATGCCCGATTGCGGAGCGACCCTTAAGGATCTTATTCATGATCTTGGGTTTGTCGAACACACTAAGCACTAGTCCGAAATCTTTATAAGAAGGCATAACCATGCGTTCTTTGTCTTTGTCGTAATGACTGGTAACAATTCCGGCGGATTCCTGGCCGCGGTGTTGAAGAGAATGCAGGCCGTAATATGTGGTTAGTGCAGCTTCTTCATGATCAAAGATGCCAAAAATTCCACAATACTCGCGAGGTTTGTCGCTCATTAAAAACTCCGAATTTGGATGATTCTTGAGAAGACTAAAGATAAGAAATGAAAAGCTTAATGTTGAATTAGGATGTGGCTTTTTATTTATTTTAAATATCGGCCTTCATTTATCCTTTTTTAGGAAGGGTTATGAAAAAGGTGGTGCCTGCATTTTCTTCACTTTCAAAGTAAATTTCGCCATTCATTCTTTGTATGAATTCTTTACATAAGCTTAAGCCAAAACCATTTCCCAATTCCATGTTAGTGCCCAGGCGTGTTTTTGACTTATTTTTAAAGATCGAGTCACGTAGATTTGTGGGAATCCCAATACCGGTGTCTTTGATACTGAAAGTAACAGAACCATTACCTTCAGTACAATCAAATTCTATTGAGCCATCAGGTTGAGTGAATTTAACACTGTTAGAAAGTAGATTTCTAATAATGAGTTTGAAAGCGTTCAGGTCAACAAAAGCAATTGTGTTGCCAGGGATTTTATTCGAAATCGTCAATTTTTTGGCATCGATTTCAAAAAGTTGTTTAGAAATTACATCATCAATAACCACCTTGGTATCAATATTCTGAGGATTTAAACTAATTCCTGACATTTGTTTTCTGGCCCAGGCAAGAAGGTCATCTAATGTATTTATATTTTTTTGAAGGGTAGGTTCCAGGCTCATTACCAAATCTTTAGCTTCTTTAAGAGAAAGATCGCTGTTATTGATCATATATAATATGCCTTGAAGCGACGCCATTGGAGAGCGAAGATCGTGTGCTACAATAGCGAAAAGTTTATCCTTCGTCTGATTAAGTTCTTCGAGTTCTTCTTTTTGGTTATTCAGGATCAGATTTACTTTTTTACGTTCAGCTCCCGATCTGAAAACCACATACAATAGAGCTAATATGATAATGATAACTACTACTGCTGCGACGTTAAGATTTCTTGTCAGAATTAACTGTCGTTCCTGAATCCTTTGCTTTTCTTCGAGGAGACGGTTGATTTCTGTTTGTCTGTTCAGTTCAATTTCACTTTCCAGTTCTGAAAGAGCAGCATCTGATTCTTTCTTTGCAATGCTGTCTGAAAGAGCTTTAAAATTTTCAAGTGCTTTCAGAGCCTGAGCGGTTTCTCCTGCTTTTTTGTTAGTTAAATAGAGTTTTTCATGAAGCTGAACTATATATAGATTTTGTTCCAGATCAGTAGCAACATCAAGTGCTTTTTGATACCAATTAATTGCAGTGTAAGGCTGAGAAAATTTTTCGTACAGATCGCCTAATCCTTTATAATTAAAATACAATCCCTGAGGGATTTTAAGATCGATGGAGTACTGCAAAGATTCTTCAAAGGCATCTTTAGCTTTTGCAAACTGCCTTTTGTTGGTATAAAGAACTCCCAGATTATAGACGATCTGAAAAGGTGGAGTATTTGGCCTTACTTCTTTATTTAAAGCTAAAGCCTGTTCGTAATATTTTAAAGCTTCGTCGTATTTTTTACTATTGCTGTAAGTATTACCCAGATTTAAATAGATTCTGAGCAGGTCGGGTCTATAGTTATTTTGTAATGCTATAGTCTCTGCTCTTTTTAAATAATACTCAGCGCGGTCATATTCTGAATAAGAATTGTATGTATCTCCAAGGTTATTCAGTGTGATTGTTAAAAACGAAGAATCCTTTGTGGATTCTGCAAACTGTAATCCCTCGAGATAATTTTTTATAGTATTGGATCTGTCCCCAAGCTTATGATAAGCTCCGGCCATATTTACATGGATGGCTGCAATAGATCTGGATCTCTTTTCAGGAGGAAGCAATTCGATAAAGTTTAAGCCTTTTCTGAATGACTCAATTGCCAGTTTAGACTGTCCTTTATAATTGTAAGCGGCTGCCTGTGTATTATAAAAGTTGAAGCGTAATTTGCTGTCAGGAAAATGATCTATAACTTTATTTATGGAAATAAGAGCAGAATCGATCTGTTTCGTTATAAGTAATATTTCTGCACGTTTTACACCGGAAAATGCTAATCCGTATTCATAATCAAATTGTTCAGATAATAAATCTACGGAATCTAATTTTTGATAAGCTATTGTAAAGTTACCTACATCCATTAAGTCTTCAATGTCTGAAAACATTGACTTAACTTGATTGGTATCACTGTGGAACGTTTGAAAATCTGCAAATACATTGCTGTATGAGTTAGCAGACAATACTAACCAAATTCCAAGTAATAGAAGTAGTTTTGAAACCCGTATTTTTTTAGCCACGATAGAAAATAATTACCTCATTATAGCATTCTAAAGCCCAAAAAAAAAGCCATTCACATTGGAATGGCTTTATAAGTGAAAATTTAAGTAAAAATTAAAGTCATGCGAGAGAAGCATCTAACTCAATATCCACACTTGCAAGAGCACGGGAAACCGGGCATGCTTCTTTGGTAGCAGATGCAATTTTTTGGAATTCACTATCGCTTAATCCCGGAACATCTGCTTTGGTTGTCAATTTGATCTTTGTGATTGTAGGCGTTCCATCTACCATTTCTAAAGATACATCTGCATTGGTCGAGACGCTTTTGGAATTGTGACCGGCGCTGTGTAATTCATTAGATAATGCCATGGAGTAACAACCGGCATGTGCTGCGCCAATTAGTTCTTCGGGATTAGATTTTCCTTCATCTTCAAATCTGGATGCAAAAGTAAAAGCAGCTTCAGATAAGACTCCGCTTTCTGAATTAATAGATCCGCTTCCTTCTTTCAGGTTTCCGTTCCACACGGCTGATGCTTTTTTAACTGGCATAGTAATACCCTTATTTAGTTATTGTTGTTTATTTATTTCAGTATCCAAACAGAAAGTAAAACTTAGAAATTCCTTGGTTATGAAACTTTATATCTGGTAATGGCTAATAGACCACATAGCGGGCCAACAAAAATCACCAAAAATACCAACGGACTTTGAAAATGTGCCCACATCAAATTAACAAGCTGGATACTTACAATGGTTATGGCAAAGCCAATACTGTTCACAATGGTAAGTCCGGTAGCGATGTAGGAACTATCTGTTGATTGAGCAACAAGTGTAGAAAATTGCGGAGAGTCAGGAATCACAAATATTCCCCAAATCAACAGAAGTCCAAGAAAAACCCAAACCGGCGCATTAAACAAAAATGGAATTAATACGGAACATAATCCTGATATAAAGAGGGAGACCTTAGAAACAAACTTACTTCCTTTTTTAAGAGAAATATATCCGCCAACAGCGCAACTTATTCCTCCTATACCTATAATAATGGACGACCACAAGGGGATATTTATTATGAAACCTTGGTTCGATAAAACATAGTATGCAAGCAAAGTAGGAATGAAAGCCCAAAACGTGTACAGTTCCCACATATGCCCGAAGTATCCGAAAGCAGCGGAACGGAAGTTTGAGTTTTTAAACAGAGAAAAAAACATGGAAGGCTTGAAAGAACTTCTTCTTACGCGATAAGGACCATCAGCAACAGAAAAGAAAAGCATTAAGCCTCCGATCACTGAAAGAACAGAAGTTCCTGCAATAACAAATCTCCATGGTAAATCGCCACCCAGATATTTAAGAAAGTGCGGGAAAGCCGTTCCTAAAACAAGTGCACCTACTAAATATCCCAAAGCTTTTCCAAGACCTTCTTTATGCCAGTCCGAAGCTATTTTCATTCCCACGGGATAAATTCCTGCCAGAAAAAAACCTGTAAATAATCGTGCCAACATTACTTCTGTAAAATTTGAACTGTAAATGGTCAGAATGTTTGCCAGCGCTCCCAAAACAGAACACACGAAAAATACTTTCACGGGAGAAAATCTGTCAGCAACACTTAAGACTGCAAAAACCAACGTTCCAATGATAAATCCCGATTGTACAGCCATCGTGATGAATCCCACAAACATCTCTAATAAATCCAGTTCTGCGATGAGCTCCGGAACAACGGCATTACCGGCGAACCAAAGAGAAGTTCCTGCAAATTGAGAGAATACAATTACAGGTAAGATGTGCTTAGGAATTGAGGAGCTAATTTTCATAGAAGAAGAAAAGGAAGAATCCATTTAAAATATACCCAAATCGTAAGATTGATTTTAACGCCTCGATAATGAATATCTATCATATAGAATGAAATGATTTTTTATGTTGTTAATGGATTAAAACTGTAAAGAAAAAGGATTATGTCAGATAAAAATAACGATAGCTCGGGAACTTATAACGCAAATGATATTAGTAAATGTCCATTTCATAATGGCTCAATGAGCAAAGATGCCGGAGGCGGGACCAGAAATAAAGACTGGTGGCCGAACAAATTGAATTTGAATATTCTTCGTCAACATTCTTCCAAGTCAGACCCGATGGGAGAAGATTTTGATTATGCAGAAGAATTTAAAAAACTGGACCTGAAAGCTGTTAAAGAAGATCTAACAGAATTAATGACGGAATCTCAGGACTGGTGGCCGGCAGATTTTGGACATTATGGACCACTGATGATCCGCATGGCTTGGCATAGCGCGGGAACCTACAGAGTTACTGATGGACGTGGCGGTGGAGGAACAGGAATGCAACGCTTTGCTCCGCTAAACAGCTGGCCGGATAATGTAAATCTTGAAAAAGCACGACTTTTACTTTGGCCCATCAAACAGAAGTATGGAAGAAAACTTTCCTGGGCAGACCTTATGATTCTAGCCGGAAATGTGGCGCTGGAATCTATGGGCTTTGAGACTTTCGGTTTTGGCGGCGGACGAGAAGATCGCTGGGAGCCGGAAGAAGATGTGTACTGGGGAGCAGAAGGAGAGTGGTTAGCGAGCAAGCGTCATACCGAAGACGGAGACTTGGAAAAGCCTCTTGGTGCTGATCACATGGGATTGATCTATGTAAATCCTGAAGGTCCTGATGGAGAACCTGATCCATTAAAAGCAGCTACTTTTATTCGACAGACTTTTGCCCGAATGGCGATGAATGATGAGGAAACAGTTGCGCTTATTGCGGGTGGACATACATTCGGGAAAACGCATGGCGCTGCACCGGAAGACCATTTAGGATCAGAACCTGAAGCCGCCGGGATTGAAGAACAAAGCATGGGTTGGAAAAGCACTCATGGAACCGGAAAAGGTGCTGATACCATTACCAGTGGATTAGAAGGAGCATGGACACAAAAACCAACAGAATGGAGTAATTTATATTTCGATAACCTGTTCAAGTATGAGTGGGAAAAATATAAGAGTCCGGCCGGCGCTTGGCAGTGGAGACCGGTTGATGGTGGTGGAGAAGGAACAGTTCCTGATGCACACGATCCGGACAAGAAGCATGCACCGTTTATGTTGACGACGGATCTTTCTTTAAAGGCAGATCCTGCTTACGAGAAGATTTCAAGAAGATTTTATGAAAATCCTGATGAATTTGCAGATGCTTTTGCAAGAGCATGGTATAAGTTGGTTCATCGTGATATGGGGCCGAAATCATTATTGCTCGGGCCGGAAGTTCCGGAAGAAGAATTGCTATGGCAGGATCCGATTCCTGAAGTGGAGCACGCTATAATTAACGAAAATGATATTGAAGGTTTGAAAGCTGAAATTCTGGATTCAGGATTGTCAGTTTCAGAACTGGTATCAACGGCATGGGCTTCTGCATCAACTTATAGAAACTCTGATAAAAGAGGTGGAGCAAACGGAGCAAGAGTTCGATTAGCTCCTCAAAAAGATTGGGAAGTAAATAATCCTGAGCAATTGGAAAAAGTCCTTAAAACCTATGAAGGGATTCAAAGTAATTTCTCAAAAGAGGTTTCAATGGCAGACCTGATCGTTTTAGGTGGATGTGCAGGAATTGAAAAAGCGGCAAAAGAAGCGGGACATGAGGTCACAGTTCCATTTACACCGGGCAGAGCTGATGCAACTGCTGAGCAAACGGATGTGGAATCATTTGCATGGTTAGAACCTGCGGCAGATGGATTTCGTAATTATTTTGCACCGAAACATAAAACTACTGCAGAAGAAATGTTGGTGGATAAAGCTCAGCTTATGACATTAACAGCTCCTGAAATGACCGTGTTGTTTGGTGGAATGAGAGTTTTGGAAACCAATTTTGACGGATCAAAGAAAGGGGTATTTACGGACAAACCCGGAACACTTTCCAATGATTTCTTTGTGAACCTGTTGGATATGAATACAACATGGCAGGCAACTACAGATGAACAAAATGTATTTGTAGGAAGCGATCGAAAAACCGGAGATGTAAAATGGTCAGCATCCAGAGCAGATCTGATCTTTGGTTCTAATTCAGAACTGAGAGCAATTGCAGAAGTGTACGGTACAAGTGACTCAGAAGAGAAGTTTGTAAACGACTTCGTTAAAGCATGGGATAAAGTAATGAACTTAGATCGGTTTGATCTGAAGTAAGGATTTTATTCAAATAACTAGTAGCAAAAAAGCCTCTTAGATTTTCTAAGAGGCTTTTGTTTGAGCGAGAAACGAGACTCGAACTCGCGACCCCAACCTTGGCAAGGTTGTGCTCTACCAACTGAGCTATTCTCGCATTCAGTAAAGTTCGCTTCATTTCTGAAACGGCTCTAAATATAAGGCTGATTTAGATTACAATTCAACCTTAATTTGTACAAATTATCAAGTTATTTAGCTTCATTTTCTTTGGCTCTCATCTTTTGGCATTCACAATTAATTCCATATTCTTCACAAAGTGGATGATCAGGAGCTGACGAAATTCTTGCTTTACAAGGTCCGCGGCCATGATGGATCATTAAATGAGATAGATCGGTCCAGTTTTCCTGTGGAAATAATGCCATTAGATCACGTTCGATCTTGTCGGTATTCGATTTATGCTTCGTCAATCCAAACCTGTTCGAGAAGCGTTTAACGTGCGTATCAACTACTACGCCTTCGTTTATACCAAATGCATTTCCGAGTACAACATTAGCTGTTTTGCGAGCGGCTCCGCGTAGTTTTAAAAGATCGTCCATATTTTGAGGAACCTTACCATCAAATTCTTCAGCTAAAATAGTAGACGTTTCTTTTAACGATTTCGCTTTATTTCTGAAGAAGCCGGTTGTTCTTACCAACTCTTCCAGATCTTCAATGGGAGCGTCTTTCATCAGTTCCGGAGTTGGATAGATTTCAAATAATTCAGGAGTTACTTTATTAACCCGAACGTCGGTGCATTGAGCACTTAAAATAGTGGCGATCAACAGCTCAAAAGGATTTCGGTGATCTAATTCACACTCAGGATTTGGGTAATACGTATAGAGCTCGTTTAAGATCTTTTGAGCTCGTTCTTTTTGTTTCTTTGTTTTTCGTGGCAGTTTTTGCTTCGACATATATAAATTTCTTTAAAGCTGTGTTCAATTCAGATTTCAACAAGAATAAAATCCAGGTTCCGGGCATACGCCGCGGAATGACCATGAATTTCATTCTAATTCAATTTCAGATTCTAAACATAAAGATTGTACCATAGATAAGGAACTTATGTGAAATATAGTTTCTAAATTACCGCCATGAATATTTCCGGTAAAAATAATCGTCCTGATATTTACGCATTAATAGCGTTGCTCACGTTGATGCTGATCTATATTTGTAGTTTTGTAGACAGGCAGATCATAGCGGTGCTTGCATCACAGATAAGAGTAGATCTGAATTTTTCGAATACTCAAGTGGGAGTTCTTTACGGACCGGCTTTTTCTCTGGTATATGCTTTCTGTGGAATTTTTATGGGAAGAATGGCAGACCGTTTTTCAAGAAAGTATATAATCCTGTCGGGATTGTTGATCTGGAGTATGATGACCTTTGCGAGCGGTTTTGCGAATTCCTTCGCTTTCCTTGTTTCTGCAAGATTTGCAATTGGAGTTAGTCAATCTGCATTAAGTCCGTCGGTATATTCGCTCTTAGCAGATTATTTTAAGCCGAAGCACAGAGCCAGAGTTTTTTCGGTGTACGCTTCAGGAATCTTTATCGGTGTGGGACTTTCTTTTTTGATAGGTGGAACTATTGCTGAAAATTACGACTGGCGAATTGCATTAAAATCAGTTGGATTACCCGGAGTTGGGCTAGCAGTTCTCGGATATTTTTTGTTGAAAGAACCATCCAGAGAAAAGTCGGAAAATGCAGGGGTTCCTGATCAAAGCTTTTTTGAAGTTCTTTCATTTATTCTGAGAAAGCCAACCGTTCGTTATCACCTGATGGGGTTTTCGTTACTGGCATTAAGTGGGTATTCCATTTTGGCTTTTATCGGAACCATATTAACGGATGTATTTGATTCCTCAAATCTGATCAGTAGTTATGGTTGGTTTATGTTTGCAACCGGAGTCAGTGTAAATCTTTCCGGTTGGATGGCGGATAAGCTGGCTATGAAATTCGGTGAAGAAAAGAGGTTTATATCCGGAATAGTGGCCGCTCTTGGCGGATTGCCGTTATACTATTTCGGGTTATTTGCTGAAACTGCTCTAATGGGTTTAATACTGATCGGAATAGCCAACGTAATTTCATCATCCTATAACGGTGTAGCTGCAGCTTTGATCCAGGATTTTGTGGGTTCTAAAATGCGCGGTGTTGCCGGATCTATTTATCTGTTCGTTGTAAGTATAGTGGGATTTGGAATCGGCCCACCTGTCACCGGTTGGTTGATGGACCATATTTTTACCGGACCAAAAGGGCCTTCTCAAGCTATGTTTGTTGTTTTTATGATTTGCGGAATTCTGTCCACTTTATGCTTCTTAAAAGCCATGCAAAGCTATAAAAAGGATAAGTTTTAATAGTTGCAGATTTTAATGTGAAAACAAATCTTTCTAAATCAGAAAGTAGATTTTTGGCCTATTCAACATTGACCAAGTCCACATCAAAGATCAGATTTGTAGTGGAAGGAACCCCTCCCGGTCCGCCTTCTTCATACCCATATTCTGAGGGAATAAACAAGGTAATGGATCCGCCTTCTTTAATCAGAGGAATCCCAATTTTGAAGCCTTCAATAAGCCTGAACAAGCCAAATCTAACAGAGGCGTCAGACTGTTCAACGATGGTGCTGTCAGATAACATTCTTCCAACGAAATCAAACGTGATTATATCACAAATCTCCGGGTTAGCTCCGGAACCAAAATCATTAATAATATATCTTAATCCTGTTGGGTGAGTCTGAGCTTCAATATTATTTTCAGAAAGAAAATTATCTATTTCCTGAATATCAGATTCCAGTTTTTGTTCATCAGCGGTAAGATTGAGTCCAATATTACAACCAGAGTTTCGGTCACAGCCACTTGCTAAAATTAATATGGATAAAGAGAGGAATAAAAATTTCAAAATAAAAGGAATAGTAATTGAGGTTATTTTTTAAAAACGATTTAAATAAAAAAATTCAACAGATTGTACATCCGCTATTAATTAATTCACATCAAGCAAATTAATTTCAAAGATCAGATTGGAATTTGGGGGTATATTTTGAACTCTGGAGCTTCCATAAGCATACACAGAAGGAACATACAAAGTGATGACGCCTCCGGTTGTAATTTTAGGTAGTCCGATTTTCCATCCGGTAATCAATGCGGATAAGTTAAAAGTTGCAGGAGTTAAGCTGCGGTCCACAACTTCTCCATCACTCATCAAAATTGCTTCATAATCAACAGTAACAACATTACAAAGTGATGGTGCAAATCCACTTCCTTGCTTATTGATAACATAGCGTAAACCAGTTGGGTCTTCAATTGCAACAATTGAACTGTCAGCTAAATAAGAATCGATTATATTTATATCCTTAGCTAACTGAGTTGAATCAACATCAAGATTGAAGTCAGCATTACATTCAAAGCTGCTCTCATTGATACAAGAGATGAAAAGAACGGAAGTCAGGAAGAATATTATTACAATATTTTTGTTCAAAATTTCGGTATTAATAAAGTTTACTTTAAGGTAAGAATTAAAGCGTTAAACATCATTCAATGCTTCATTCAACGCTTGTAAACTTTTTTTAGCATCCCCGAAAAACATTTGGTTTTTTTCAGTATAAAATAAAGGATTATCAATACCTGCATAGCCAAAACTTAAACTCCTCTTAAATACGATTGTTCGTTTAGCTTCATCCACATTCAGAATAGGCATTCCGTAAATCGGACTTCCGGGTGAGGTTTTTGCCATCGGATTTACCACATCATTTGCACCGATCACCAACACAACATCTGTTGATGCAAATTCAGGATTAATTTGATCCATGTCATATAATTGATCATACGGAACATCGGCTTCAGCCAGCAACACATTCATATGTCCGGGCATTCTTCCTGCAACCGGATGAATTCCATACTTCACTTGTACTCCGCGTTCTTCTAGTTTAGTAGCTACTTCTTTAATGATATGCTGAGCCTGAGCAACGGCCAATCCATAGCCGGGTACAATTACAACTTTAGAGGCGTATGCAACCTGAATGGCAAGATCCGTTGCAGAAGTTTCCCGAACGGTTTTGTCTCCACCCGATCCGGAATCTTGTCCTGAAGAAGAATCTCCTCCAAAGCTTCCGAATACCACATTGAATAGAGATCGATTCATTGCTTTACACATGATCTGAGTCAGAATCAATCCGGCAGCTCCCACCAATGCACCGGAAACAATGAGCAAATTGTTACCGAGTACAAATCCGGCCATAGAAGCGGCAAGCCCGGAGTAAGAATTTAATAATGAGATCACTACCGGCATATCGGCTCCACCAATCGGGATTACAGAAGTGATACCTATCAATAGCGACAACCCTAAAATGATCCAGAATACAGTTTGATTTGCAGGATTGTAAGTAAAAACACCGATCAGGACTACAACTCCAATCATGGAAGCAATGTTTATGAAATTCAATCCAGGGAAAGTAATCGCATTTCCTGAAATGAATCCTTTCAGCTTTCCAAAAGCCACAAAACTTCCTGTCAAAGTCAGAGAGCCAATGAAAATACTAAGTCCGGTTGTAACCAGACCTGAAGCTTCCATTACAGCCGGATCAGCAAATTTACTGAGCTCTCCCCAAGATACTAAAGCTGACGCTCCGCCTCCAAATCCGTTAAAAACCGCTACGAGTTCCGGCATGGCTGTCATAGCAACTTTTTTAGCCAGAATTATTCCTATCAAACTACCGGTTAAAACTCCGACTATTATCCATTCAAAAGAAACAATTTGTTGATCAAACAGCGTAACTATGATCCCTATCAGCATTCCTGTCGCTGCAAGCTGATTTCCCTTTCGGGCAGTAGCAGGAGATCCAAGCAATTTCAATCCGCGAATAAAAAAAGCTGTGGCTATGAGATAAATTAATTGAATGGCATCGGGTAAATAAGAGAGAATAAAATCCGGAAGAAACTGACTCATTTGTCGTCTCCCTTTTTCTTGAACATTTCAAGCATTCGGTCGGTTACCATAAATCCGCCAACAACATTTATCGTAGCAAAAATTATTGCAGCTACACCAAGAATCTGAGTAAGCAATCCGCCTTCACCGCCGGTAACAATAAGCGCTCCTACAATGGTGATCCCTGAAATTGCATTAGCTCCCGACATCAATGGAGTATGCAAAGTTGGAGGCACTTTCGAGATCAACTCAAACCCAATAAAACAGGCGAGAACGAAGATGAATAAAGAAAAAATGAGTATGGACATATTAAGAATATTGAATAACGAACAAGGAATAATGAATTTCGAACTTCCTTATTCTATGTTTGATGTTACTTAATCATTGGTGAAATAATCTCGCCATTGTGGGTTATCGTTGTGTTTAATAGAATTTCATCTTCAAAATCGAAATTTGGCTTTCCATCTTTTAACAGCAAATTCAAAAGGGCCAGCATATTTTTTGCGTAAAGCGTACTCGCGTGGTTTGCCAGTTGACTGGGAAGATTTACAGGCCCGACGACCTTCACTTCATTCACAATTTGAGTTGTCCCCGCTTCCGTAAGCTCGCAATTTCCTCCGTTTTCAGCAGCTAGATCAACAATTACAGAACCGGGCTTCATATCAGCAACCATTTCTTTGGTAATTAAAAGCGGAGCCGGTCGCCCGGGAATCAATGCTGTGGTTATAATGATATCCGATTTTTTTGCATGCTGATGGATCAGTTCACGCTGTTTAAGTTTGTCGTCTTCCGTGAGTTCTTTTGCATAACCACCTTTGGTTTCTGTTTCTTCATCAGATAATTCCACTTCTATAAATTTAGCTCCCAAACTTTCTACCTGTTCTTTAACTGCAGGTCGTACATCAAAGGCTTCAACAACTGCTCCCAGTTTTCTGCAGGTTGCTATAGCTTGTAGTCCGGCAACTCCGGCTCCAAGAATCAGAGCTTTGGACGGTGGGATGGTTCCTGCAGCCGTCATCATCATCGGGAAATATTTGTCGAGTTCATTCGCTGCTATCAAAGATGCTTTGTAACCCGCAATGGAGCTCATAGAAGAGAGTGCATCCATATTCTGAGCTCTGGAAATTCTTGGGATGGCATCCATTCCTAACGACGAAATCTTATGCTCCTTTAGAAATGTAACAAGATCAGGATTTTGCAATGCCCAAATAAAACTGATCAAAACCGCTCCACTTTTAAGTTTACTAAGATCGTCCTGAGATGGAGCCTGAACAGATAATAGAATATCAGTTTTGGATAGCAATTCTTCTTTGGAAGAAACAATAGTTGCTCCTGATTCCTGATAACTACTGTCCAAAAAGTTAGAAGCCAGACCGGCATTTTTTTCAACCAAAATTTCAATTTGATCACTTACTAGCTGGCGAACAACTTCGGGTGAAAGAGCAACCCTTTTCTCATATTCTGCAGTTTCCTTTAATACCGCTATGATCAAACCTTACCTCCAATTTAGTTTTGGTTAACATAACGAAATAGACTATTAGTAGAAATAGGGATACCAAAAGCTTTTAGTATTGTTAAGATAAAGCCTATATCCATTATAGAAACAAACAAGCAAAATGATGACTGAATTTTTGTACTTTTGATGAGATCAAAAATTTAAGACATCATAAATCATGGAAGACATCGCAGGTAAAACATTTCAAGTAGTTATAGTTGGTAGCGGACCGGCAGGATTAACAGCAGCACTTTACGCAGCAAGAGCAGATCTAAGTCCGTTAGTTTTTGAAGGACCTGAGCCGGGTGGACAGTTGATGACTACTACTGATGTAGAAAATTTTCCGGGCTACCCTGATGGAGTGATGGGACCTCAAATGATGGATGATTTTCGTCAACAGGCTACTAAATTCGGAGCAGACTGTCGTTACGGATATGTAACGGATATTGACTTTGAATCCCGTCCTTACAAAATGGTAGTCGATGAAAAGACAGAAATAAAAGCACATACAATTATTATTTCTACGGGCGCTTCTGCAATGTGGCTTGGTTTGGAAAGCGAAACCAGACTAAGAGGAAAAGGTGTTTCTGCTTGCGCTACTTGTGACGGAGCTTTTTTCAGAAATCAGCATGTAATTATTGTTGGTGGTGGAGATACTGCCATGGAAGAAGCTACTTTTCTAACCAAGTTTGCAAGCAAAGTAACCGTTGTTCATAGAAGAGATGAACTCAGAGCTTCAAAAGCAATGCAAACGCGAGCTTTCGAAAATGAGAAGATCGAGTTCATGTGGGATAGTGAAGTTGAAAAAGTTCTTGGCGAACAAGTTGTTGAAGGTGTAAACATCAAAAACAGAAATACCGGTGAAATTACCACTTTGGATGATGTTACAGGTGTATTTATTGCGATCGGTCACAAGCCAAATACAGATCTCTTCAAAGGTGTTCTTACTATGGATGATGTTGGATATATCCAAACCAAAGGGCAGTCCACAAAAACAGATCTTCCGGGAATATTTGCATGTGGTGACGCTATGGATTCATTTTACCGTCAGGCAGTAACTGCTGCGGGCACAGGTTGTAAAGCTGCTTTAGATGCAGAACATTATTTAAGCAATGAACTCAGCAAAGAAGCTATCGCTGAAGAGCATTGGAAGTAAATAACACTGTGAAGGAAAATCTTCGATCAATATTATCTGAAGCAGGAATAGAGGATGAGCTGATTCAGGAAATCCAAAAAGTGGGTTTTCCTAAAACAGCCCGCTCCGGAGAACTGATCATAACTCCCGGAAGTACTTCCATGCATATGCCAATTGTACTTGAAGGATTACTAAGCGTGGTCAGGCAAGACGAAGATGCAAACGAGATACTTCTTTATTATTTAGAAGGAGGAGAAACTTGTGCAATGTCGCTGGCGTGTTGTATTGAAGGCAAAAGAAATGATTTCAAAGTAACGGCTGAAGATAATTCTGTTCTTTGGATGATTCCTATGAATTATATGGACGAATGGATACAGAATTACAGGTCTTTCAGAAAATATGTGTTCAGCTCCTATCAAACTCGTTTCGATGAATTACTTGAAACCATTGACAGCATAACATTTCTTAATTTGTATGAGCGACTGTACAAGTATCTGCTAGACAAAAAGCAGGCAACGAAATCTTACGAGATTAAAATGTCTCATGAGCAAATTGCTCAACATTTGAATACTTCCAGAGTTGTTGTATCCCGCCTTTTAAAACAACTGGAAAATGAAGAGAAAATAGAATTGGAAAGAAATCGGATTTCCATTCTATAACCTCAAAGCGCCTCTCTGAAAACAATGATCATCAATCTCACTGTTTGTAACTAATGTTACAGAGTGTGGTTGTTTATTTGTGGATCTTACTCCCATAACAAAAAGATATTTAAACAATGGAATTAATAGAATTTTTAAGACAACCGTGGCCGTGGTACGTGGCCGGACCTTTAATCGGGTTAATTGTACCAATCTTACTAATAGCGGGAGGGAAACTTTTTGGAGTCTCTGCGAATTTGCGTCACGCCTGTGCAGCTTGTGTACCAGGAGATATTGAGTTTTTTAAATACGATTGGAAAAAATCAGGAAAATGGAATCTGGTATTTGTAGCAGGAACCATATTGGGTGGTTTTATTGGAGGATGGCTTTTAAGTAATCCTGATCCAATCAATATTTCTGCACAAACCATTACAGATTTAAAAGCTTTGGGAATTTCAGATTTTTCAGGAATGCTGCCATCGGATGTATTTAACTGGGAAAATGTAGCGAGTACTCAGGGTATTATCTTGATGATAGTCGGTGGATTTTTAGTAGGATTCGGAGCCCGTTACGCCGGTGGTTGTACATCAGGCCATGCAATATCCGGACTGGCTGATCTGCAATTGGCTTCATTACTGGCAGTTATAGGTTTCTTTGCCGGTGGATTGTTTATCACTTACATCATCTACCCATTTATATTTTAATCGAACTAAGACATGAAGAATTATATAAAATATTTACTAGCAGGAATTTTCTTTGGAATCGTATTGATCAAATCTGAAGTAGTATCCTGGTTCAGAATTCAGGAAATGTTTCGATTTGACTCATTCCACATGTACGGCATAATCGGATTGGGAGTTGTAGTAGCTATGATCTCCATCCAAATTATAAAGAGAAAGAACATCAAAGATATGGAAGGGAATGCAATTACGATTCCGCCAAAAGATCCTAAACAAGTTACACGATATCTTGTTGGAGGAACACTATTCGGATTTGGATGGGCTTTGACGGGAGCTTGTCCAGGACCATTATTCTCACTTGCAGGAGCCGGATACAGCATTATGATCGTTCCCATCTTAAGCGCTTTAGTTGGCACTTGGGTGTACGGAAAGATCAGACCATCACTCCCTCATTAATTAATCTTCAAACAACAGAGTTATGTATTTCAAACAAGTATTTGACAAAAAATTAGCACAATATGCATATATAATCGGATGCCAGAAGAATGGAGAAGCGATTGTAATTGATCCGATGAGAGATATAGATCAGTATGAGGAAATTGCATCTTCGGAAGGACTGAAGATCACCCATGCTGCTGATACTCACATTCACGCAGATTATGTTTCCGGTTTAAGAGAATTCGCCGAAAAGGGAGTAAAAGTTATAGCCTCTGATGAAGGTGATAAAGACTGGAAATACGAATGGCTGAACGGAAGTGATTATAATTATGAGCTCGTTAAGGACGGAGATTCATTCAGTATTGGTAATATTAAATTTGATGTTATTCATACTCCGGGACATACACCGGAATCAATCAGTTTTTTGGTAACAGATGGCGCTCTTACTGACGAACCAATGGGTGTTTTAACCGGTGATTTTGTTTTTGTAGGCGATGTTGGTCGTCCTGATCTTTTAGAAACTGCAGCCGGAGAAAAAGGAAATATGAAACCGTCTGCACAAACACTGTATAAGTCGGTTGAAAGATTCAAAGAGCTTCCGGAATACTTACAAGTGTGGCCCGCACATGGTTCAGGAAGTGCCTGTGGTAAAGCGTTGGGAGCAGTTCCCGAATCTACCGTTGGATATGAAACCCGTTTCAGTCCTGCATTTAAAGCAGCTAAAGATGAAGAATCATTTGTGGACTTTATTCTGGACGGACAGCCTGAACCGCCTCTTTATTTTGCGAGAATGAAAAAGCTGAATAAAGTTGGTCCTTCTGTGCTTGGCTCGCCAATCGAACTTCCGAAAAAAGTAAGTATTCAGGAAATGGTTGACAACGATATCACTATAATTGATACAAGAGCTAAGCATGATTTTGCAAGTTCTCATCTTGATGGCTCGATAATGGCTTCGTTTGATAAGAATTTTAACACGATAGCCGGATCTTTTCTTGATGGAGAAGATGAATTTTACCTCATCATCGATCAGGATAATATTCAGGAAGCTATCAATGATCTGGCTAATGTAGGATTAGATAAATGCAAAGGGTTTGCAACCTATAACGATCTTGAAGGCTGGAATGGTGAAATAGAATCTACCAATTCAACAGATTTTGAAGGATTATCAAAGCAGATTAATAATGGTAATATTCAAGTGTTGGACGTAAGGAAGGCAACGGAGTATTCAGCGGGACATATTCCCGGATCGATCAATATTGCACACACACGATTGGCTGCAAATCTGGATAAAATTCCTCATGACAAACCGATAGCGGTTCATTGTGCCAGTGGACAAAGAGCTTCTTACTCCATTTCTCTATTGAAAAGTAAAGGATTTGATGTAATATGGGTGGATGATCTTTTCAAAAACTGGAAACCTGAGGTAAAAGCGTAATGATTCTATCCTGGATTGGGGCTTTATTGGTCGGTCTTTCATTAGGTTTGATGGGTTCAGGAGGTTCAATCCTCACGGTCCCCATTTTGATCTATATTTCCGGAGAACCTGAGAAAGCTGCAATTGCTGAATCCCTGGGGATAGTTGGGTTTATCAGTTTAATTGGTTCCATTCCATATGCATTAAAAAAGCAAGTAAACTGGAGAAATGTGATACTGTTCGGTATTCCGGGTATGGCGGGGACATATGGCGGCGCTTATGTTGCAGGTTTTGTATCAGGGACTTTTCAACTGATGCTGTTTTCTTTTGTGATGATTCTGGCAGCGGTGCTGATGCTCAGAAATAAAAAGGTCACCGATGTTGACCAGTCTCTTGCCAAGCAACAACCATGGTGGATCATAGCACTGGAAGGAATTGTAGTTGGTGTGCTTACAGGATTGGTAGGAGTGGGCGGTGGATTTTTGATTGTGCCTGCGTTAGTTATATTAGGCGGATTACCCATGCATGTGGCGATCGGAACCAGTTTGGTAATAATCGCTTTAAAGAGCTTTAGTGGGTTCTATAAATACTTCGAGGTTTTGGAATCCGTAAATCAACAAATAAACTGGGAACTGGTTTTAATTTTTAGCTTGATCGGTGCAGTGGGAAGTATCGTCGGCAAAGTTGTAGGATCTAAAATAAGCGGTGAAAAACTGAAGAAAGGTTTTGCGATATTTCTTCTTTTTATGGGAGCTTATATAATTTATATGAACGTTTAATCTGAATTAATTATTTATTGAAGAGATGAAAAAATCTGTACTGATATTACTCGTTGGATTAGTTTTAGCTTCAGCATATGCACTGATCTATTTTCAAAAAGAGCGCGAGTTACATGCTATTTCTTCTGAGCAGGCAATAGAGAATAAAGCTCAGGTTGAGGGAATTATAATCGACGTAAGAACCGAGCGGGAGTATGAAAATGGAAGTTTAAAAGGGGCGCTTGTGGGTTATAACTTAACTTCCGGACAATTTGAAGAAAAACTCGACTCACTAGATAAATCCAAAACCTATTATCTGTATTGTGCTTCAGGCAACCGAAGTGGGAAAGCAGCCGAGATAATGAAGGAGAAAGGTTTTGAGAACGTACATAACCTAGGCGGCTATAATGATCTGGTTGAAGCCGGCTTCGAAAAGAAGTAATCTCATTCATTCTATATGCAAGCATTAATGGATCTGCTAAACCAAACTCAAACCGCAGTAGCGGTAATAGGATTGGTTGTGCTTCTGCTCTATGAACATGCTCATCCGTTTTTTGATTTTTTTAAAGATTCCGGAAAACAGCGCTGGAAACACTTGCTCAGAAACGCATCTCTTGGAATAGTAAACGCAGCGATCACCTCATTTCTTTTTGTGTGGATTTGGTTGTGGGCTTCCAATTGGGCAAATACCAACGACTTCGGAATTTTGAATTGGCTTGCTTTGCCGTCATGGGCTCATGTAATTGGAGCTGTTTTATTGATGGATACATGGACGTATTTCTGGCATGTGATGAATCATCGTATTCCATTCTTTTGGAAATTTCACAGAGTGCATCACTCTGATCCAAATATGGATGTGACCACTGCTAATCGATTTCATACCGGAGAGATCATCTTCTCATCTATTTTCCGAACCGGAATTATTGTATTGATCGGATTACATATTTGGGAATTACTGGTGTATGAAATTCTGCTTATCATCGTTGTTCAGTTTCATCATGCAAATATAGGAGTACCCGAAAAGCTGGATAGATTTCTAAGAATATTTATCGTAACGCCGGCTATGCACAAGGTTCATCACTCCAGGAAGCAATCAGAAACGGATTCCAATTACAGTTCGCTATTTTCTTTCTGGGACAGGATCTGTAAAACGTTCAATCTGAATGAAAACCCTCATTCCATACATATCGGTTTGGATGAATTTGATTCTGAAGAAGACCAAAAGGTAAAAGGGTTGTTTTGGATGCCGTTTAAGAAGACAGACAAATAATGAAGCTCAAAGTCCCACCCGTTATAGTAGTTGCAATCACTGTATTTTTAATGTGGGTAATTGAGAAATATCTGTCAATGGAGTTTCTTGCATTTAATGCTCCGAAATGGATCATTATTTTGCCCTCAATACTTGGTGTGGCTTGTATTGTGCTGGGAGTTATTCAGTTTTCTGTAAAGAAGACAACAGTAAATCCCCATAAACCGGAGGACTCAACTTCTTTGGTAAGTTCCGGAATCTATAGCATAAGCAGAAACCCAATGTATCTGGGAATGTTGATCTTGCTTGTGTTCTATGGTCTGTTTTTGGGCGATGGACTCGTATTTCTGATGCTTCCGGTATTCATTTGGTACATGAATTCATTCCAGATCAAACCAGAAGAAGAGATGATGGTTCAGTTATTTGGGGATGAGTACGAAGATTATCAGAAAAGGGTAAGGCGCTGGATTTAAAAATAATTGGTTTAGAAGTTTAATTTCTAAACCAATCACTTATTCACCAATCAACTAATAACTAAATCACTTCTTCTTTTTCTTGCCTACCGTTTTTTCTTCCTTCTCTTCTGTTTCTTCAGCCTTAGCTTCTTCTGTATTTTCTTCTTCTTCCTCATCTTCGTCTTCGGTGATCTCGATCACTTCCGCATCCACAGAATAGTCATCGTCTTCAGGATCTACTTCTTTTTCAACTAAGATCTGATAGTCATTGATGAACATGGCAAACATCCCGATAGCAGAAATAACCGGAGCCATTGCTCCAACCAGAGCAGCACCACCAACTCCAAATGCCAACTGAGTCTGAAAGACAACTTCGCCTTCTTTATTCTTGATGATAAGTTTTCGGGCACTTCCTTCCTTTATTAACTCACGAATAGAACTAATCACTTCGTTCACTCCACCTTGAATCTCTTCGTAGACACGTTTAGCCTTAGATTTTGCTTCTTCTTTCTTCATGATATGTGTGATTTATGAAAATTTTTGTAAGGAATAGCTTCCGAACTTGTCTTACTACGCAGAACAATAAAAAAAGATACAGAATAATAATATGCTAGCCAGAGTATTTTGCGCATCCACAGTTGGTGTCGATGCGCGCATCATAGACGTAGAAACTCATCACACAAACGGAATGCCAAAATTCTTTTTGGTAGGATTGCCGGACCGTGCCGTGAGTGAATCCAGAGACCGGGTGGAAGCTGCCATCAGAAACACAGGGTCTTATTATCCATTGGGAAGGATAACCGTAAATCTTGCTCCTGCCGATCTTCCGAAAGAAGGAAATGCTTTTGACCTGCCCATAGCAATCGGTTTGTTAAGGATGTCAGGACAGATCTATACCGAGAAACTGGAAGAAACAGTGATGCTCGGTGAATTATCACTGGATGGAAAGATACGACCTATTAAAGGAGTTCTTCCGGTTGCGGTTGAAGCCAAGAAGCAGGGCTTCCAATATTTGGTTGTTCCGAAAGAGAATGGAGCTGAAGCAGCAGTGGTAGAAGGAATAGAGATTTTTGCTTTTGATCATATAAATCAGGTTAAAGATTGGCTGGAAAATCGTGGATCGATGGATCCGTTGGAAGTAGATGTGAAATCCTTTTTTAATAAAAACGGACAGTCAAAGATCTTAGACTTCTGTGATGTGCGCGGACAGGAAAATGTGAAGCGAGGGTTGGAAATTGCAGCAGCCGGTGGACATAATGCAATTATGGTCGGTCCACCCGGTTCAGGGAAAACAATGATGGCACGGAGAATTCCGACTATTTTACCTCCGCTTTCTTTAGAAGAAGCTTTGGAAACGACAAAGATCCATTCGGTATCAGGGATTTTGGATGGCGGTAAAGCACTGATCACTTCCCGTCCATTTCGGGCTCCACATCATACCGTTTCAGATGTGGCTTTAGTCGGTGGCGGAAGTATTCCTATGCCGGGAGAGATTTCGATGTCGCATAACGGAGTTTTGTTTCTGGATGAACTCCCTGAATTCAAACGAAGTGCGTTGGAAGTGATGCGTCAACCACTGGAAGATGGGTTTGTCTCTATTTCCAGGGCCAGAATGAGTGTGACCTATCCAAGCCGGGTGATGTTAGTGGCTTCTATGAATCCTTCTCCATCGGGAGATTGGTATGATGCTCAGGATATGAACGGAGCTTCTTCATTAGCAATGCAACGGTATTTGGGTAAGATAAGTGGTCCGCTTTTAGATCGGATCGACCTTCATATCGAAGTGAATAAGGTGAGTTATGATGAGTTGTCAGGGAAAGCAAAAGGGGAATCATCCCAGGAAATAAGAGAACGAGTTGTTAAAGCGAGAGAAGTTCAAACCAAACGATTCTTTGGGTTGAAATCGGTGTATTCGAATGCACAAATGAATACCAGAATGGTTCGGAAAGTGTGCAAGCTGGATGAAGCGGGTTCTGAAATTTTAAAGAAAGCAATTACTTCATTAGGACTTTCAGCCCGGGCTTACGACAGAATTCTAAAAGTCTCCAGAACTATAGCTGATCTGGATCATTCAGAGGATATAAAACCAAATCATATTGCAGAAGCGATCCAATACCGAAGCTTAGACAGAGAAGGATGGCTTGGGTGAACAAAAAGAGAATAGTGAATATTGAACAAGGAATAATGAGGTTAGATTTATGGCAAATAGAAAATATGATCTAGAAGAGAGATTAATATCGTTTTCGATTGAAGTAATAAATTTAAGTGAAGAGTTACCGAAAACTTATGTAGGTATTCATTTTGCAAAACAAATCACTAGAAGCGGAACCTCTCCGGCATTTCAGTATGCAGAGGCATCAGCTGCAGAGTCTAGAAAGGATTTTATTCATAAGCTAAAAATAGGTTTAAAGGAATTGAGGGAGACTTTTGTATGCCTGAAGATTATCAAAAGAAAACCACTTGTAAACTCTGAAGAATTAGATTGGCTTCTAAAAGAGTGCAATGAATTGATTTCTATTTTTAACTCAAGTATTAAAACAGTGAAGAAAAATCTTTCTTCAATAAAATCATGATTAATTATTCCTTGTCAATATTCATTATTCAAAGACTTCGCATGTTTATGCGGTGCGTTTGATGAAACAAATTAATTATTTAAAGGTTAAGGGTAATAACAACTCAATGTGTAACAAAGTAAACAAGTATGAGAATGGAGGCAGATATGAAAAGTGAAAGATATACTTATTCGAAAAGTGGGCTTGTATTCGCACTGCCTGTTCTTATCATTATTCTTTATTTCTTGTTGACGATCTAACAGTTGATTTCAGTTAATTAATTGGATAAGCTTTCAGCCCTTTTAATAATTAAAATTACGTGCTGAACTCTTGTCATCTTTTGCAGAAATAGCATTCCCAACCGCTGTTCGACAAACATTTACTTATGAAGTGCCAACTCAGTTCCAAAAGGAAATAGAAGCAGGAGTACGTGTCTGGGTTCCGTTTCGTTCTCATTTTGCGATCGGAGTTATTGTACAGCTTCACAACGAAAAACCTGAGTTCAAGACAAAAGAAATCAAAAAGGTTTTGGATTCGGAACCGATCTTAACAGAAGAACTACTCAAACTAACAGAATGGATTCACAGATTTTACTTTTGTAGCTGGGGAGAAGTTATTCAGGCTGCGTTACCTGCGGGATTAAACTTCGTATCCAAAAAAAGGCTGAAAGTCGGAAGTGAAGATGGACTTGATCTCAGAACAAAAGCAGAAAAAGAAATTATAGACGATATCCAAAACGATGAATCTATAACTCTGGATGCAGCAAAAAAGAGATATAAAGGGACTTCGTTAAACAAGGTTTTCAAAAAATTACTGAAATCAGGCGCTCTTGAAGTATGGGAAGAACCGGATATCAAAGTCACGGTAAAGACCGAAAGAGCTTGGGATTGGAATGAAGGGAAAGACCGAAAGTCTGCTATTGAGTTTTTGGAATCACAGGATAAGAATTTTAAATGGACGGAAGCTCTGGAAGTGTTTGCTTCTGAAGAAGTTCCCATTCGAAATTCTGATACAGATAAACTGGGGATCAACAGTTACTCAATCAAAAAACTGAAAGATGAGAATTGGATACAGCCAATAGAACTAGAAGTTGAACCGGAATCCTTAGATTTAGAGTTCGATCCGGTTTTGATCAAAGAGCTGAATGAAGAACAAAGTTTGGTTTTTAGTTCCATCGAAAAGTCGATCAGAGAAAAGGAGTTCAATAACTTTTTATTGAAAGGAATAACCGGAAGCGGCAAAACAGAAGTATATATTCATGCCTTAAAACAAGTTTTGGAAAGTGGAAGAGGCGGAATTGTTCTGGTTCCTGAAATCGCACTTACTCCACAAACTGTTTCCCGTTTTTATAGGATCTTTGGTGAAGATATTGCGGTGCTTCACAGCCGAATGAATGAAAGAGAGCGACTTGATTCCTGGAGAAAATTCCGATCCGGAGAAAAGAAAATAGCCATTGGTCCGAGGTCCGCAATTTTTTCACCGGTTCAGGATCTTGGGATCATTATTCTGGATGAAGAACACGATAATTCCTATAAACAGATCGATCCGGCGCCAAGATATCATGCGAGAGAAGTGGCAATTATGCGGGCAAGCATGACGGATTCAGTAGTTATTATGGGATCTGCTACTCCGAGTATGCAAGCTCTGGAAATGACCAAGAAAGGGAAGGCAGATCTGCTTGAACTTACAAAACGACACGAATCCGCTAAGCTTCCGGAAGTTGAGATTTTAGATCTCAAGCAATACACCGGGGCTATGAAAGGGGAACTGGCGGTTCCGTTGCATTTAGCGATGAAAGAAGCTCTGGATAAAAAAGAACAGGTGATTCTACTTTATAACCGGCGTGGATTTGCCAATTACTTACAATGTGAAACTTGTGGACATATTCCACAAAGTCCGGAATGTTCGGTAAGCCTGACGTACCACAAAAGAAAAAACCAGTTGATCTGTCACTATTCGGGTTATTCAAGAAAAGCGGATACCAATTGTGAAAAATGCGGATCAGAATTTCTTTCAGAGCAAGGATCGGGAACCCAAAAAATTGAAGAGCAGCTGGAGGAATTATTTCCTGAAGCAAAAGTATTGAGATTTGACAGGGATTCAACTTCTAAAAAAGGAGCGCACGAAAAAATACTGGATTCATTCGGGGCAGGAGAAGCTGATATTCTGGTTGGAACTCAATTAGTGGCTAAAGGTTTAGACTTCCCGAATGTGACAGTTGTAGGAGTAACCGACGCAGACACTGAATTGGCATTTCCATCTTTTCAATCCTCAGAAAGAATGTTTCAATTACTGAGCCAGGTTGCAGGTAGATCAGGTAGAGGAACTAAGCCGGGAAAAGTATTTATTCAAACTCGTCAACCGGATAATGAAGCACTTAAATTTGCTCAGAAACATGATTACGACGGTTTTGCATGCTCAGAACTTGATTTCAGAAAAGCTTTGACCTATCCACCGTACTCCAGATTGGTAAAGTTTGTTCTGAAAGGAAAGAATGAAAGTCAGGTTCGGGTTTCAGCTTTCAAACTTAAGTCGGTACTGGAAAGATTGATTCCTGATTTTGACTCACTGGGACCGTCGCCGGCAGCCATAGCATGGATGAACCAATATTATTTGTGGGAAGTGATGGTGAAACTCCCGACTGATAGAGGAGGAAATTTCATCGAAAGGTTATTAGATAAAGTAATGGAAGTATACGAGTACGAATCGGAAATCAGTACAAATATTGTACGTGTAAATATTAATGTGGAAGCAATTCGATAGATTTTTAAAACCACAGAGTCCACAAAGTTTAATTTCTGCCATAAGCTCAAAAAAGCAATCTCGTGTTTTTTGTGGTTTATACGATATTTAAACTTGCATTCCGCTTTATAAAGTTAGTATTTACGACCTGCTTTAAATGCAATTGAAAACAGATGGGCGAAGAAAGGGTAAAACTTGCAAAGAGTAATGAAGACGTTCAAAAGTTCATGAAAAATGTTCTGAAAGACGCACGTGCTCTTGAGAAAATGCTTGAAGAGGATTGGTTTGAAACAGATGTAATCCGTATCGGGGCGGAACAAGAGCTATGTCTGATCGATGAGCATGGTAAAGCGATGCCCAATGCCATGGAAGTAATGGATGCGCTGGGCGACGGAAACTACACAACTGAGATCGCTAAATTCAACATCGAAATAAACCTCGAACCGCTGGAGTTTAAAGACAATTGTCTTTCTCAGATGGAAGAAAACCTTCAAAATGAGGTTGCCTATGTCCGGGAAAAAGTACAATCCTTAGGTGGCGATATTTTATTGACCGGAATTCTTCCTTCTATCCGTAAGTCGGATGTCGCGATTGAAAACCTGACACCACTTCCGCGCTATAAAGCTCTGTGTGATGCCATAGATAATATGCGGGGGAAAGAATATGAAATTCGTATTCAGGGAATGGACGAATTACTCATGAAGTTCGATACTCCGCTTCTGGAAGGGTGCAACACCGGATATCAGATCCATCTGCAAATTAAACCTGATGAGTTTGTTTCTAAATACAACATCGCTCAGGCAATTACGGCCCCTGTATTAGCAAGTGCGGTTAATTCTCCAATTCTGCTAGGCAAAAGGTTATGGGCAGAAACCCGAATCGCTCTTTTTCATCAATCGGTAGATACTCGCGGAGTAGGTGATCATTTAAGAGATTCACTGCCAAGAGTGACTTTTGGGTCGGATTGGCTCAGAGGTAGTATTCTGGATATTTATAAAGAAGATATTTCTCGATATCGTGTCCTTTTAAGTTCAAATGTGGAAGAGAATGTGGACGAGCTTTTAAAGAACGGCATACCGCCAAAACTGATGGCTCTGAATGTTCATAACGGAACTGTTTACAGATGGAATCGGCCTTGTTATGGAATCGGAGGAGGAAAGCCTCATTTGAGAATCGAAAACCGTGTATTACCATCAGGACCAACGGTTGTGGATGAAATTGCAAATACTGCGTTCTGGTTAGGACTTATGAATGGCATGGAGGATGCATACTCTGATATTACCAAGGTGTTGGATTTTGATAATGCACGTTTGAACTTTTTTGCAGCTTCTAAAATGGGTTTGGATACAAAGTTTATCTGGACTAATGACAGAAAAGTAACTGCGCGCGATTTGATCAAAGAAGAACTTTTACCGATCGCCAGAGCCGGTCTTGAAAAAGTGAATATTCTGGGCTCTGATATCGACACTTATTTAGGTGTAATTGAAGACAGAGTAGAAAGCGCACAAACAGGATCATATTGGGTTGTTAAATCCTATGGAAAGCTCATCAAAGAGAATAACAGAGAACAAACACTTTCAACTATAACGGGAGCAATGGCTAAAAATCAACAAAAAGGTGAGCCGGTTCATAAATGGGGTTTGGCACGAGTGGAAGATGTGGCATTGTGGAGACCTTCTACTTTACTGGTGGAAGAGTTTATGACTACAGACCTTTTTACGGCGCGTAAAGACGATTTGATTGAGTTTGCTTCAAATTTACTGGACTGGCGAAGGATCAGATATATTCCCATTGAAGATGATCAAAAGCATTTGGTGGGATTGGTTTCGATGCGGATGGTGTTGAGAGAATACTCCAAGGCCGCAAATGAAGAAGGGGAATATAAAAGCCATGCGATAGAAGATATTATGATCAGCAATCCGATAACCATACATCCGGAAGCTTCGATCATAGAAGCGATGGAAATCATGCAGGATCAGCAAATTGGATGTTTACCGGTAGTAAAGAACAGTCGTTTAGTTGGTATTATAACAGAAGATAATTTTTTGAATATCAGCAGAAGACTGATCAAAGCGCTGGCAAAAGAAAACAAAAGTAAGAAGGAAAACTGATTGGAAATATTGGCTGAAAAAGAAGAAAAGAATACAAATTCAGTTTCATACAAAGACCGAATAATCGGGAAGCTTGAAGGGAACAACCCTGGGCCAACAATTATTGCGCTTGCAGGCGTTCATGGCAATGAACCAACAAGTATAAAGGCAGTAGAGCATGTGCTCGAAAAGATCAAAGGTCTTGAAGACAAGTTCTGTGGCAATTTTATTGGTATAAGAGGAAACCTTGAAGCACTTAGTAAAGGCGAACGGTTCATAGATGAAGATATGAATCGTATTTGGTTTACATCCATCCTAGACAAGGTAAGAAGAACTCCATTTGATGAAGTGCTTACCGCTGAACGGAGAGAAACCAAAGCAGTTTTAGAAATTATAGATCCTATTATACTTAATGAGAAAAAAAAAGAGCCTGTGATTTTTGCGGATCTGCACACATTTTCAGCTGAGACCGGTTTATTTGCTATCAGTTCCAGAGAAAAAAAGAATGTAGATATTTTGAGTAAATTGAATGTGCCTTTGATTTTTGGCATTGAAAAAGCTCTGCACGGAACCGCACTAAAATATATTCAAAGTACAGGGAATATCGGTTTCGCATTTGAAGCAGGGATGCATTTTAGCGAAAGTGCGGAGTTCAATGCTACTGCAGGAATCTATGCGCTTCTGAATGCGTCGGGATGTCTGGATCTTTCGTATATTCCCGATTATGAACCATATCATGAATTTTTAGCTCAGCAAACTGCCGGTCTTCCTAAAAAAGTAGAGTTTATATATAAACATATTATTGAAGAAGACGATGATTTTGTAATGAGACCGGGTTTCAAAAATTTTGACAAAATTAAAAAAGGTGATTGGCTAGCTAATGATAAATTAGGTAGAATTGAAGCACAGGCTGAAGGGTATATCTTAATGCCACTGTATCAGGAACAGGGAGATGACGGTTTTTTTATTGTGAAAGATCTGGGTTGAACCACAGAGTTTAGGAATCAGGTCAGTTTTTTGACCTCCTCTGTCTCCTCCTTCAAAAGGAGGAGGACTCTTATCTTAATCTTTCATAAAACTTAGTACTTTTCGAGTTACCTAAAGTTAGGTGAGTGAGTTAGATTAGAATTCAGTCAAGAAATTTAGGGTTTGATGTGTCCTTTTTTGCATTTTGTAGAAGTTCACAATTTTATTGATTACATCGGAAGGGTAATTTCAGAATAGGCTGGCTATTAAATTTTAATGTGAAGTATTTAATAACATGGAATAAAAACGAATTATTAATTAGACTGTTTAATAACTTTATGCTCTCTGTGGTTTAAAAAATTATAAAATGAAAAACGATTATCAATTTGTAGATGGAACACGGTTATCTTCAGTTATTGAAGCGCTGATCTTTGCCAGTGAAGAACCTATTTCGGGGCAGAAAATCAAATCCATCATTGTCGAAAATGAAGAACAAATAGAAATTTCTGAAGATACAGTTAGTGATTTTGTTGATAAGCTGAACACCAGATACGATGAAAACGGTTTAAGTTTCAGGATCGAACGTATTGCCAAAGGCTATACTTTTGTAACTCAGAAAAAATTCCATTATTGGTTGAGTATTTTTCAACATGAAAATGCCTATCGTAAGCTTTCTCAATCAGCAATTGAGAGTCTCGCCATTGTAGCATATAAGCAACCGATCACGAAGCCGGAAGTAGATCAAATTCGTGGAGTAGATTCAGGGTATATTCTTCGTCAGTTAATGGAAAAAGCACTGATAGAAGTTTCCGGAAGATCTGACAGTCCGGGGAAACCACTCCTTTATACTACGACTTCGCATTTTCTGAGACACTTTGGCATCAATTCTGTAGAGGAACTTCCGAAGCCAAGAGAAATTGAAGAAATACTTAAAGATGATGATATGGCAGAGCATCGTCAGCTACTATTGGAGCAATCCATGATCATGGAAGAGGAAGAAGATGGCTCAATCGAAATAAAAGAAGACTCCGAAGAGGGAGATGTGGAAGAGGATAATTATGAAAATGAAGAAAATGAAAAAGATGATGACTCAAAAAATGAAGAGGAATAATGAATAAGAAGTCAGGACGAGGACCGGCCAAAGGGAAAAAAGACACGAAAAAGAAAAAATCGGGGACTTCACCAAACCGCGTAGATCAGAATTACTCACAGGATGAAGAAATTCGGATCAATAAATTCATCGCACACGCAGGATTATGTAGCCGAAGAGAAGCTGATCAATATATAACAGACGGTTTGGTGAAAGTGAATGGTAAAACGATCACCGAAATGGGAACCAAGGTTCGGCGTCAGGATGTGATTGAGGTAAACGGTCAAAAAATTCAGCTTGAACCATTTGTGTATCTGCTTTTAAATAAGCCCAAAAATACCATCACAACAACGGATGATGAAAAAGGCAGAAATACCGTTTTGGATGAAGTTGAAAATGCAACCGGAGCAAGAGTATATCCTGTCGGAAGGTTAGACAGAAACACAACCGGGCTTCTTATTTTAACGAATGATGGAGACCTGGCTCACCGTTTAATGCATCCAAGTTATAGTGTCAGAAAGACTTACGAAGTAGAGACGGAACGAATTTTGTCGGATGAGGAGTTAAGTATGTTCAAAACAGGAATACCACTGGAAGACGGAGACGCAAAAGGACACAATGTAAAACGGTTCATGGATGCTCCGAAAATTTTTCAGCTTTCTGTGTTTGAGGGGCGAAACAGGCTTATTCGCAGGATGGTGGAACATTTTGGGACAGAAGTTACTAAGCTTAAGCGTATTGAATATGCGGGCCTTAATTTAAAAGGAGTTAAAATGGGTAGGTGGCGCTACCTAAGACAAAAAGAAGTGAACAACATCCGTGAGCTCGTAAAATTAGAAACTTTAGATTTTAAAAAATAACAAGCTGTAATGGAATATGATAACTTATCAATCTCGTCGGGACAAATTCTTACAGATGAAGATTTCCCTATAAAGTATGATTTGTATTCACCAATCAGTGGCACGAGAAAAGATTTTCCGGTTATTATATTTCTACATGGTTTTAAAGGATTTAAAGACTGGGGCCCATTCCCGGATGCCTGTGAAGATATGGCCAGGCATGGTTTTGGAGTTTTGGCAATTAACTTTTCTCACAATGGAATAGGTGATGGACGAACAGAATATGAGCGATTGGATCTGTTTCAGAAATCCACACTGACTAAAGATCTTGACGAGATCGGTGTTGTAATAAGAGCACTTCAAACGGGTGAAATAGATGATTCACATTCCAATTTGAATACAGACTCAATCGGAATTGTAGGACACTCCAGAGGAGGGCATACTGCTGTAACAGCGGCAGCAGAATATGAATCTGTTAAATGTTTAGTGACATGGGCAGCTGTCGCGGATTATTTAGATCGTTTCAGTGAAAAAGAAATATCTGACTGGAATGATAAAGGCTATACGATCTATAAAAACAGTCGCACCGGACAGGACATGAAAGTAGATAAGACCTGGTATGAAGACACCAAGGAAAATGCTGATCGATTAATAGCACTCCGTAGGGTCAAGGAACTTGTAATACCTAGCTTGTTCATTCATGGAAGAGAAGATGAAGATGTGTCTCAATCTAATTCTGAAGAGCTAGAAATAGCATGTGGTTCAAAAGAAAAAGAGTTGAGACTTATCGCAAAAGCCGGTCATACATTTGGAGCTTCCCATCCGTTTGAAGAGGAATTTTTCCCACCTCAGTTTAAGGAATTAGTTGATTTAACCGGAGCATGGTTCCGACAGTATTTGAAGTAATAACGAACTACAAAGGACACAGAGATAATTAAATACTCGTGTCCTTTGTGATAAATTCAAGTAATAAAAGTTATTTTTTTACTTGATCAATTGCATTTTTATTTCACGAACAAATTGTTCACCGGAAGAACCTATAGCAGTTAAGCTAGCAATGTACACTCCGCTGGATAAATTATCTGCTTTGAAGGTAGTTGTATGAAAACCAGCTATCATTTGATCATTAATTAATGTTGCGACTTCCTGCCCCATAATGTTATACACTTTAATAGAAACTTCTGCCGCCTCAGGCAATTCAAATTTTAGTTGAGTAGAAGGATTGAATGGATTAGGAAAGTTTTCTCTTAAAGCAAAAAATTCCGGTGTTTGTTTTGAAATTTGCTTCTGAAAACTTGGTTGACCATCTACATCTACCGAATTTGAATATGGTGAGCCACCAGAACTATTGAATGCTTTTACAGCATATCTGTACGTATCTTCTTGACCGGGGAAATTCTGAGATACTGAATAATCTGTCCAACTTGTTCCAGAGGTGGTTGCTTGTACTTGATAGGAAGAAGTACAATCTCCAAAATACCCGTTAAAGCATTTTCGGTATATATTATAGGAAGTTGCCGTGCTTGAAGCATTCCAGGTAAAATTTGGGAAAGAACCCCCGGGATTGGTAATCGTGAAATTAGTTGGTGCAGGAGGGGGAGGTATCCCGGGTATCCCGTGTACAGTGTATGCGAACTGTACATTTCCCGCTGTAACCGGTCTCCAGCCGTAGTTGCCAACAAGTTGACCTAAGTAGTTATACTTTTTTACTTCATAAATATAGGTTCTTAAAGTGGCACTGGTGTTGGTTACTGTTCCAGGTACCACCTCGGTTTGTCCCATTGCAAAATTTCGCTTTGTACCTCCTACATTTTCTTCTTTAGCCCAACCAACGGTAGCAACGCCCCTTCCCCATACATGTACTTCATCCATGTAGTTGAAGTTGATGGTTTTACGAATTTCCCTGCGTCTTACTCTGTAATAATTATCAGCTAATCCCGGTGCGTCATATAAGTACATATCAAACCAACCCCCCGTGGAATGGATACTACCTCCTGTTGTAGTATAGTGATCAAGTTGATAAGGGTTTTGCAACCTTAGCAAGGCTTTATGGGCGTTTACACGACCATGGCCGTATTCTGTAGTGAATTCTTGCCCAGCCATATCAGCAACTTCATCAGCACTTAGTTGAATAAGGTGTTCGATATCATCATTGTACAGGTTGGAATTATACCCTTTTAAAAGTGTTGCAATTCCAGCAACAACAGGGGTAGCCATAGAGGTACCTGAAATAGTTTTATAATTATTACTTCTCCAAGTAGATAGAATAGAAGAACCAGGAGCTGCAACATCAATATGGTTTCCAGTGCTACTCGAGGCGCTTATCTGATCATTTCGATTTGTATTACCTACGGCAACAACGCCTTGGCCAAAACCAGCTGGATATAGAATAAGACCAGGATTTGCAATTTCACTGTTACCCATTGCAGCCACGGATAAACGATTCATTTTATATGCATAAGCAAAAGCAGATCGAAGTATGGTGCTAAATTGGGAACCTCCATAACTATGATTAAGCACATCAGCTCCATTGTCGACAGCAGAGGTAATCTTATTGTATGCGTTATTATCTCCAGCCCAGTCAGCTACATCCTCTTGTATGTTGAAATCATATCGATACCCGCTAAATACTTTTTCTGACAAAATCTGTACCCCGTTATCTACACCTCTTACATCACCACCTCCAAATTTAGCTCCTGCTATCCCTGCTACATGTGTACCATGAGCATAATCATCATACGGATATGATTCGGGAGCATCACCGGTAGATTTACCGGTAAGATCATCATGCGTTGTTTCCACACCGGTATCAATAATGGCAAGTTTTACAGAGGGGCTTCCTGTAAATATCTGCCATGCTTCCGGGGCATCAATATCTGCATCAGGAGTTCCGAATGATTGTCCGGTATTATTAAGATGCCATTGCTGGGAATATAAGCCATCCGTGTGAAGTTGCATATTGGAGTGAGGTTCAGCAAATAAAATACTGGGTTCTTTCTTCAGGCGGTCAACGGCTTGTTTAACGGAAGCCTCATTTGCTAACTGAATAGTAAACACTCTTTCCCAGTTTGGCTTTTTAATGGTTACTCCATCCTTATTTTGCATTAAGAATTCATCTTTATCAGCTTCAGGAAAGGTTTTGCTGATTTTTTCAAAAGGAATCTGCTGAAATACAACTCTAAGCCGGTCAGAAGAAAAGCTTATCTCAGCAAAAGATTCAACTCGTTGCTTTTCGACCGGAAGTTCCAGCGAATCTGCAGAGATATAAACCAGTATTTCTTTCTGAATAGTACGATTTTGCGCAAACGTACTGATACTAATTATATAAAGAAATATAATTGTAGATAGGATATATGATAAGCTTTTAAAATCAGTTCGGTTTTTCATGATATAACTCCATTCATTGTCATGTTACAAGATTTTTTGTTAGTATAATCCTGTAAACAAAAAGTGCTCTTTCTCTCTGCAATTAGCGGAAAGAAAGAAGATCAGATCTTAGTGTTTACAGTTGATCCGTATGGTGTTACCGCACCATGCGGATTTTTATTTAGTTTTTAGCGTCATTTATTTTACCTCCTTTTGTTATTCCAGTTCTAATCCGTAATTAAAGGTCAGTTGTCGTTTCCCGCTACCATCTGCGTTCATCATCCACAGGGTGCCATTGTCTTTGCTGAAGCGAGAATAACTATAATCTACATATATGATTTTATGCACGGGAGTCCATGTCGGTTGAACCCCTCCTCCGGTGGTCAATTGGATTAGGTTGTCTCCTGTGGATTCCATCGTCCATATCTCTTGATTCGATTGAAACAAAATCGTTTTACCATCGGAAGAGTATTTTGGGTAGCGGTTATCACCTTCAATGAAAGCTAAAAAGCTAGTAGTTGAGTCAGATAAACTGTATGTCCACAAAGAATCACCAATAACTTGACCACTTGGAAGTACAGCACGCGTTCTATACAGAATATTGTTCATCAAAGGATGCCAATCAGGATAATTTCCAAATTTTGCAATATTTTTTTCACTTTTGGAGTTTAAGTTAAAAAGCCAAATACCACATTCTTTAACTTCATTACATATTGACTGACCATAAACAATCCACTTTCCATCGGGGCTCCAATCGGGGTAGAAGTTCCTGCCTTCCGGCGTCAATTGTACCAAGCTGTCCGTTTTGACTGAATCTTCGGCGAAGGGCATCTTATAGACCTGTGCCCCTCCCTCAAATAAGATCCATTTCATGTCAGGTGAGAAACTTGGGGTTCCAAGATTTTGGCTTTGTAGCAGTAATTTCATGTTTCTTCCATCACTATCTGACATCCAAATACCGGAAGAGTCAGAATCAATAGAAAAGCCTCCTGCTTTATCTATCTTTGTAATTTTATTGCGCACAAACAGTAGTTTGCTGCCATCGGGGCTTACCGAAGGCTCAGAATATGCCTGTGGGTAGACAGGGGAGGGTAGGGAGATACCGCCACCATCATTCTGTTTTTCGCCGGTTATATTACAATTTGTAATGACAAAAAAAGGCAAGCAGACTAAAATAATAGAATAGAATCTCATTTATCCCTTAACTATTTTTTTCTAACTACTTATAAATATATAATAACTAATGAGATTAGCAATACTGTGAATATTAGAATTTGAATTCCCCTGTAATTGAAAAAGTAAGCTGATTAGTGTAGAAGTAATTTCAGTGAACTTTAGCTTTTAAACTTTTTACACCTTACTTAAATAATAAACTTGATTAGCTCCTAGCATAGTCTCACTTTATCTTACTTTTGAAATTTTAAATAAATAAGTAAGAAATGAACTACGGTATTAAGTTAATGGGTCGGTTTTTCGCCCTTTCTCTTTGTTTTGTGCTTGTTGTTTCCGGTTGTAAGTCTTCCGGTGCGGCTACGAAATCAGGGAACACCTCAGCAGCAACAAAAAAACCATCAGCTAAAAAAGGTGATCTGAAAAAATTCAGTGAAGTGATTACTGAAGACGCAAAAACAGACGAGGGTTTGTTTAACGTCCATAAAGTTGATGATAAGTATTACTTCGAGATTCCTAACGAAATGTTAGAAAGAGAAATGCTATTAGTTAGTCGTGTAGCAGGTTCTGTGCAAAACTTAAGTTTTGGTGGCGCAGGCCAAAAAGCTCGTGGGCAACAAGTGGTAAGATGGCAAAGAAAAGACAACAATATTTTGCTTCGTCATGTTTCATATTCAAGTGTTGCTAATGAAGATGATCCTATCTATAAATCAGTAAAGAATAATAATTTTGAACCTGTAGTTTATTCGTTCAAGATCGAGGCTAACAACGAAGATACAACCGGAATTGTGGTTGATGTTACCAGTTTATATACCTCAGATGTTGCTTTAATAAGTGGCTTAAGTGATTTTCAAAGAAGAAATTTTCAGGTAAGACGATTAGACGGAAGCCGTTCTTTTGTTGAAAGAATGTCAAGTTATCCCAAAAATATTGAAGTACGTCATGTTTTAACATACGATGCTTCCAGTCCGCCTGACAATGGTTCTACCAACACTATTTCATTGGAAATGAACCAATCTATGATTCTGTTGCCAGAAGAACCTGCTCAACCAAGAAACTGGGATCAACGTGTGGGATATTTCTCCATTGGTCAATATGATTATAGTTCTGAAGAGCATAAAGCAGCAACGAACCGATTCATTACTCGATATAAGTTAGTACCTAAAGACAAAGAAGCTTATTTGAGAGGTGAACTGGTTGAGCCGGTAGAACAGATCGTATATTATCTGGATCCTGCAACACCTAAAAAATGGATTCCATATTTGATAGCAGGTGTGAATGATTGGAATGTTGCATTTGAAGAAGCGGGCTTCAAAAATGCGATCGTAGGTAAAGCAGCTCCGACACCGGAAGAAGATCCTGAGTTTTCTCCGGAAGATGTACGCTACTCGGTAATGCGCTACATTACAAACCCAATTCAGAATGCACAGGGTCCTCATGTTCATGATCCAAGAACCGGTCAGATCCTTGAAAGTGATATCCTTTGGTATCACAATATTCAAAACTTGCTTAGAAATTGGTATTTCATTCAGACTGCAGCAGCGAATCCTGATGCAAGAAATGTAAAAATGTCGGATGAAATCATGGGCGACATGCTTCGATTTGTAATGGCTCACGAAGTTGGTCATACACTTGGTCTACCACATAATATGGGTTCAAGCCCGGGGTATACAGTAGAACAGCTACGTGATCCTGAGTTTACTTCAACTCACGGTACAGCACCTTCAATTATGGATTATGCTCGATTTAATTATATCGCTCAGCCGGGTGACGGCGTAACTCAATTTTATCCTCAAATTGGTGAGTATGATAAATGGTCTATCAAATGGGGTTATCAATGGTTGCCGGATATCGAAAAGCCTGATGATGAAGATGAAATATTGAACGAATGGATAGTTGCCAACGGTGATGATCCGCTGTATTGGTTTGGTTACTCAAATGGAGCTGATCCACGTTCTCAAACCGAAGCAATTGGTGAT
The DNA here is from genome assembly GCA_017643645.1 of Balneola sp. Classification (GTDB taxonomy): domain Bacteria; phylum Bacteroidota; class Rhodothermia; order Balneolales; family Balneolaceae; genus Balneola. The sequence goes on along the minus strand of JAEPNB010000009.1, from coordinate 69,581 downwards.
GACGCTATGAGAGCAAGTGAACTTGGCCTTGCCAACCTTCAGGTAATTACTGAAAACTTAGTTGACTGGACTGCACGTGATGGCGAAGAATTTTCTGAGTTGTCTGAGCTTTACTCTAATGTTCTTGGACAATGGAGAAGATATATGGGGCATGTTACAACATATGTGGGTGGTGTGTATCAGACATATAAAACCTATGACCAGGGAGGCGAAGTATATGAATTGGTTTCGGAAACAGATCAACGCAGAGCAATGGACTTCCTGAACAAGCATGCGTTTTCTACTCCAACATGGGCGTTCAATAAAGAAATATTGAACAGAATTAATCAATCCAGTGCAGTGGAAACATTCCGAGGAGCTCAGGTTGGTGTTCTTAACAATTTGATGAGACCGGACAGGCTTGCCAGATTAGTAGAGGCCGAAGCCCGCGCAGATGGAGACACTTATACAATTACTGAAATGATGGACGCTGCCAGAAATGGTATTTGGTCTGAAGCCAGAGCAAAGCAAAATACCGGAATTCACAGACGTCATTTACAGCGTGCTTATATTGAAGTAATGGGCAATCTGTTGAACGAAGAACCATCAGGTTTCTTTGCACGCTCAGTTGATGTAAGTCAATCTGATATTCGTCCGATCGTAAGAAATGAACTTGAAATCTTAAAAAGAGATATCAACAGTGCTTTAGCCGGAAGATCTCTTAATAGAGATACTAAAAATCATTTTGAAGATGCAAGAGCCCGGATAGATGAAATTTTAGATGGGAACGACTAAAAAATATCTTTTCAAATTAAAGGGTAGCTCGTTGCTGCCCTTTTTTATAACCACAAATAAACAGACATGAAAAAAATATTTACGATCAGTTTTATACTGGTTCTTACTCTTTTTGTTGGTAACTCTGTTGTAACTGCACAGCAGTTGGATATGGATTTACTAAAGGGGATGGAACCGAGAAATGTAGGACCTGCAGGAATGAGTGGTAGAATTACCGCTATCGATGTTGTTGAATCTAATAATGACATCATGTATGTGGGATCAGCTTCAGGTGGAGTTTGGAAATCTGAAAGCGGAGGAATTAAATGGGAACCAATTTTTGATGAATATGGAGCGGCTTCAATCGGAGCTATCGATATCCATCAAAAAAATCCCAGTATTATCTGGGTAGGAACCGGAGAAGGAAATCCTAGAAACAGCCAAAGTAGTGGCGCAGGAGTTTATAAAAGTATAGATGGGGGACGTTCTTTTGAATTGATGGGACTGGAAGGAACGCGAAACATCCACCGTGTTATCGTTCATCCTGAAAACCCTGATGTTGTTTATGTAGGTGCTCAAGGTTCAGCCTGGGGTGATAGTGAAGACCGTGGTGTTTTCAAAACTACTGATGGTGGTAAAACCTGGGAAAAGATTCTTTATGTAAACACCCGCACAGGAATTGGTGATATGGTAATGGATCCATCAAATCCGAACAAAATCTTCGCAGCAATGTGGGAATTCAGAAGATGGCCTTGGTTTTTTAAATCAGGAGGAGAAGGATCAGGTCTGTATATGACTTTAGATGGTGGTGAAAACTGGGAAGAAGTCACCTCTGACGATGGTTTTCCGGAAGGAGAATTGGGAAGAATGGGAATCGCAATAGCTCCAAGTAATACGGATGTGGTTTACGCTCATGTTGAATCAAAAAAGAATGCAATTTACCGTTCTGATGATGGTGGGTACACCTGGGAACTACGCCAAACCGTTGAGAAAGACGGAGAAGTTGGTAACAGGCCATTCTATTATGCAGAAATCTATGTAGATCCGTTTAATGAAAATACTGTGTATAGCATTTATACGTACATCTCGAAAAGTACAGACGGAGCTCGTTCCTTTGAAAGTTTGTATCCTTATTACAATTGGGTTCACCCTGATCACCACGCTTTTTGGTTAAGTCATGACAATCCGGGATTTATGATAGATGGGAATGACGGAGGCGTGAATATTACTTACGACGGTGGAGATAGCTGGAGATTCATCAATAACATTCCGGTGGGGCAATTTTATCATGTAAACGTTGATAATCGGATTCCATACAACATTTACGGCGGAATGCAGGATAATGGTTCCTGGCAAGGTCCCGCATACGTATGGCGTTCCGGCGGAATCAGAAACGCATATTGGGAAGAACTTTATTTCGGTGATGGTTTTGATGTGATTATGGACCAAAGTGATGATCGCTATGTATTTGCAATGTCTCAGCAAGGAAATATTGGACGTGTTGATCTTGAAACGGGTGCTGGTCGATTTGTTCGGCCAACACATCCGGATGGGGAAGACCTTCGTTTTAACTGGAATTCAGCAGTAAATTTTGATCCATTTAATGAGGAAACCATTTATTTCGGATCTCAATACGTTCATAAGAGTGAAGACAGAGGAGAGTCATGGACAATCATTTCTCCTGATCTCACTACAAACGATACCACAAAGCAAAAGCAGCATGAAAGTGGTGGTATTACCATGGATGCTACCGGGGCTGAAAACTTCACCACTATTTTGGCAATCGAGCCGAGCTCTCTTGAGCAAGGACTGATCTGGGTAGGTACAGATGATGGAAAAGTTCATATCACCAGAGATGGCGGAGAAAACTGGACCGATCTCACTAAAAACATTAAAGGAATCCCGTCAGGTAGTTGGGTTGCTCAGGTTAAAGCTTCCACATTCAATGCCGGTGAAGCTGTTGCAGTGATCAACAATTATCGTCGCGATGATTGGGGAACGTATGTAATGCATACCAAAGATTACGGCAAGAAATGGTCAAACATTGCGAAAGATAAAGGCATGGAAGGTTATGCTCTTTCTTTTGTACAGGATCCTGTTGAACCAAATCTTATGTTTGTAGGTACTGAACTTGGACTTTATGTAAGTATTGACGGAGGAAAAACCTGGACAAAGTGGACAAACGGCTATCCAACGGTTTCAACATACGACATGGTGATCCATCCTCGCGAGCATGATCTTGTAATCGGAACATTTGGACGTGCATTCTGGGTACTGGATGATATCCGTCCACTAAGAGATCTTGCTAAGAACGGAGCTGATGAATTGGAAAAAGCTATCAGAGTATATGCTGCTCCGGATGCTTATCAGGCAGACTGGAGACAAGCCAGAGGAATGCGTTTCTCAGCTGATGGAGTTTTTTCAGGTGAAAACCGCTCAGGTGGGGCTCGCTTGACTTATTCTGTAAACAGTGAAATGCTGAAAAAGGATGGTGATGAAGAGGAAATGAAATCATCCGACAAAAAAGAGAAAGTTAAAGTAGAGGTTTTCAATATGTCGGGTGAAAAGATCCGAACTTTTGAAAGAACTCCTGATCATGACGGAATAAACAGAACATCCTGGGGAATGGATAAAGCGGGGATTCGTGGCGCCAGCAGACGTAAAGCGAGACCAAACGCTCCTGAACCTTCAGGTGGAGATGTATTACCCGGAACCTACAAAGTTAAGTTTACTTATGGTGAATTTTCAGATTCTACTACGGTAAAAGTAATGAGCGATCCGAGAATTGAGGTCACTATGGCTGCTCTCAGAAAAACAGCTGAATTGAGAGATCAGGTAGCTCAATTAAGTGCAACTTTGGGGAAAGCCACTGATCAGTTAATTGATGCTGAAGAGATTGTGGAAACACATGAAGCTCTTGCAAAAGCTGATACTCGTGATAAAAAAGAGTTGAAGGAAATTAATGAAGCCAACAAAGAGATCAAGAAGAAGATCGAAGACCTCATGAATATGGTATTCGGAACACCGGATGATCGCCAGGGTATTACGAGAAATCCTGAACCAACAACTATGAGGGCAATTTTTGCTCCATTCCGTTATCTCGGTAACGATTATGACGGTCCGGGAACAACAGAAGCAAACTTGCTTCGGTTAGCTGAAGAGGAAGTAGAGAAAGCAATCACAAAGATTAATGCTTTCTTTACAGAAGATTGGCCGGCATACCAGCAGGAAATGGAGAATGCTGACTTCAGTCCGTTCAAAGAATTCAAAACTGTGGATATGAACTAAGCCCTGAATGATGAATATTCAATAGCGAATATTGAATGGTGAATTTAACCCCCGATCAGAAATGATCGGGGGTTTTTTATTATACATATTAAAAAAGGCAGTAGGGATAATTCATGAATTATCCCTACTGCCTTTTTCTCTTTGAGAAACTATATACTTCGCTAAATCAAAAGAATAGTAAACGAGGACACCAAATTTAATATCCTCGTAAGTTTTTCAATTAATCATTCGTCCAGATCAGGTCGAAACTTACTTCGTCCTTACTTGTTATTTCAGGATTCAGATTTGTGATCAAATGCTGGAGACGAAGTTTTTGATAATGACGCCCATGCGCTCCCCGGATTCCGTGACGATTTCCGGGATACATCATCAGGTCAAAGTTTTTATCTGCTTTGATAAGCGCATCAACCAGCATGGTTGTGTTTGCAGGATGTACATTGTTATCAACCGAACCGTGGACCAGTAAAAGCTTTCCTTTTAACTGATCAGCATAAGTCATGGCTGAGCCAACATCATATCCTTCCTTATTAGCCTGAGGAGTGTTCATATAGCGTTCGGTGTAAATAGTGTCATAACTCCTCCAATCTGTTACGGGAGCGCCAGAGACGCCAACATGGAAGATGTCAGGGTAACGAAGCATAAGTAAAGCAGTAGCATATCCACCATAAGAATGTCCATACACGCCAACACGATCTTCATCAGCATAATCACGCTCGGTAACCTGTTCAATTACTGCGGCGTAATCATCAATTTCCAGAGTTCCTAATTTTCCGTAGTGCAAAGTCTGAAACTCTTTACCGCGATTTCCGGATCCTCTGTAATTAGCACGTACTACAATAAACCCAAGCTGCGCCATTCTTTGATAACCATCATTGGTTTTGTAAGTATTGGTTACATCCTGATATCCCGGACCTCCATAAAGCGGAAGTAAAACAGGATACTTTTTTGATGGATCAAAATCTTTTGGCTTATAAATAAGAACAGGTAGTTCTGTCTCGCCATCAGCGGCCTTCATTGTAGAAAACTCAGGTTTTTCCAATCCCGCTTCCTCCACATTACTAATATCAGCTTTCATAACATTGCGGATCATGTTCCCTTTATTATCATATAAATTGGCTTCATATGGAGAATCGAAAGAAGAATGTGAGCACACATAATATTCGCCGGCTTCATTCATACTTACATTATGACGACCGTCACCATTAGAGAGCTTCTTCATGTTCTTTCCATTCATATCTACAGAATAGAAATAACTGTCTAGCCCCATATTTTGGTAAGCTGTGAAATAGATCTTTTTATTTTTCTGATCTACATTTTCAATATTTCCGACCGGAAAATCACCTTTAGTAATCTGATTGATGAGTTTGCCACTGAAGTCATAGTGATAGATATGATTGTATCCACTTACTTCAGAAGTCCAGATAAAAGTTTTGTTGTCATCAAGCTGGATAAAATTGTCATGAAGATCTACATAAGCATCTTCTTTTTCTTCCAGAATTGTACGCACTTCTTTGGTTTTAATATCATAAGCTAATAACTCAAGATGGTCTTGTTTTCTGTTCAAACGGCGGAATGTTAATTCACTGCCATCATTCCTCCAGACAGGACGAACAATGTATGTATCCGGGTCGCTGTTTGTAGGAACCTGCTCAATTTCTCCTGTTTTAATATCTACTATAAAAAGGTTTACAGTAGGATTGGTTTCTCCTGCTTTCGGATATCTCATTTGCTCCAAACCGGCTTCAAAAGTAAGCTCATGGACGATCGGGAATTGGTGTACATCTTTTTCCTGATACTGGAGGTATGAAATTTTTGAATTATCAGGAGAGAACCAATATGCATCACGTTGTCCAAATTCTTCAGGATATACCCAGCTAGGACGACCATTCATTTTTTCTTCACTTCCGTAAGTAAGGCGTTTTTCTTCTTTAGTTTTGGTATCAACTACATAGATGTCATATTCTTTTATATATGCGAACTTTGTGTAATCATGAGAATAGGTACCATTCCAAAGCTGGCTTCTTTCCATTCCTCTCATTAACTCATCAGTATAAAGAGGACGCTCAACTTCAGGTTTGTATAGTTTTCTTAACTTCTTGTCTTTAAGATTAAATACGTAATCAATTTTGTCCTGAGTAAAGAAAATGGCTTTATCATCCATAACAAAATCGAACTGATCAAACGGTAAACCTGATACATCTGTATCTGCAGCGTCATTGTACTGGTTGATTAATGCATCAGTAGTGCTTTTGTCAAAAAGTGAAGTCCGTTTTTCTGTTTTAGGATCTACTTTATAGAAAACAGTATTTCCATTATCGTCTTTTTCTGTTTCCATATATCCCATATTACCGGGAAGCCAGTTTAAACTTGAGCCGTCAAAGCTGACAAAGCCACGTTCGCCCATTTGTGCATAAAGTTCCAGACCGGTTTGGGCTAAAGTTCCGCCGGACAAAAATGCTAGTATAAGTAGCGTAAAAAATGAATTTATTAATCTTTTCATAAGAGGATTAAGTTTAATATTGAACTGCAGAAGTTAACGCAGAAAATTTGTGTTTAAATATAAGGCTTCTGAATAAAGTTGCCGTGAAATTGCGTAAATGGTTTTTTGGGGAAATTGGTGAGGATTCCTATTTACGTAGGCACGTAAAATCTTGCGTGCCTACATAAATAGAAAAAGAAATGACATATGGAATAATCAAAGATGAGTTACAACAACGTCAGAGATCTTGCGACCCAAAAACCGCTCTGCCAATTCCTGAAAGCGTTGAGGACGGTCACTCACAAAACATTGAAACTCTCCACCTTTATCATTTAAAAGATCAAGTTCGTTCAATGTTTGTTTTGCAGTAAGAGCAATGGAGTCGGCTGAGTCTATAATTCTAATAGATTCTGACTTAAGAACAGAAGGGATCGCTTTCTTAAAAAGAGGATAATGTGTACAACCCAAGATCAATGAATTGATATTAGAATGTTCAAAAACTGAAAGATAATTTTCAAGAGTCTTAGTGGCGATTTCGTTATCGATCCAGCCTTCTTCAGCCAAAGGTACCAATAAAGGGCAGGCTTGCTGTGTTACTTTGATTTCAGAATTTAAAGCGTGAATGGATTTTTCGTAAGCTTTTGAATTTACCGTTGCCAAAGTACCGATCACACCAATATGATTATTAGGTATTTGATTCAGTGCCATTTCAGTTCCGGATGTAATTACATCCAAAACAGGAAGAGCACCGGTTTTACTCTTAATTTCATTTTTTGCAGAAGCAGATACGGTATTACAGGCAATGAGAATCATTTTAACGCCTTTGGAGAGTAAAAAATCGGTTATCTCAAGTGCGTATTCGCGAATCGTTTCTTCTGACTTTATCCCATAAGGTACTCGAGCCGTATCACCAAAATAGATTATATCTTCGTTTGGCAAAGCTTTAGCTACTGCTTTTGCAACAGTTAATCCTCCGATTCCGGAATCAAATATTCCAATGGGTGCGTTTTTATCGATGCTCACTTGTTGTTTTAAAAATTATTACTGAATGTGATGGAAATGTAATAGAGTTTTGCCGGAACTCCATCTATCTTAGTATGATTATCGTACTTGATACAGAATACTTCATAGACCAACTTCAGGCAATGTTGTTCCTTAATATAGAATCTTATTTTTTTGATTAGAAAAATTCATCTGCAAATTTTATTAGCTGTTTTCATTAGTTCTTTCGGAATGGAAGCTGTTGCTCAAGATAAGACGGACACTCTTAAAGCTAAACTGGAAGAAATTACTGTTGTTGGTTTTAGCGGGAACAGAAGTATTATGGAAACTCCCGGATCCATTTCTTATATAGATAATCAGCGGATTAACGGCCTCAGCGATCAATCACTGGTGTATGGACTTAACACTATTGCCGGAGTAAAGATGGATGAGCGTGCTCCCGGAAGTTACAGAGTTGCGATCAGAGGCAGTGCTATCCGTTCACCGTTTGGAGTTCGAAATGTGAAAGTATACTGGAACGACTTTCCGCTAACGTTACCGTCAGGAAGTACACCACTTAATTTGTTGAATAATCAAAATATCAAACAAGTTGAAGTGATAAAAGGTCCGGCAGGAAGTATCTATGGAGCGGGAACAGGGGGTGTTTTGCTGATCAACAGCTTCCCGAAAAACCCGCAAACAGAAAGAATTGTAGATGCTTCGGTTGGTGATTATGGTTTATTTAAATACGGAGCAGAATACAATACCAGAAATGAGTATATGATTACTCAGTACAAGTATGCTTCTCAGGTTTCTGATGGATACAGAGATCAATCTTTTTTTGAACGTAGAACTTTTGAGACCGGAGTAAAAGTATTTACACCATCTAATGTACTGGTGAGTATTTCCACTTTGTATTCAAATCTGAATTACGGTATTCCGGGCGGACTTAACCTCCAACAATTTCAGGATGACCCAACTCAAGCCAGAGCAGGAAGTGTAGAACAAAATGCATCTATCGATCAGGAAGATTTTATTATTGGCGCTAATGTGGAAAGTGAATGGACAGAGCAATGGTCAGGTGGAACTAATTTGTTTGCCAATATCAGTTCATTTGAGAATCCATTTAATTTCGATTATAAAAGTGAAAGCAGAAAAAGCTGGGGAAGTCGTCCTTGGGTTCAATACAAGAACACTTTTGGCGATACAGATCTTAAGTTGAAACTGGGAGCAGAGAATCATTTTGGGAATAATAACGCAAGAAATTATGATAATGAAAATGGAATCAGAGACTCTCTAAGATTCGAAGATGAGATCGAGATCAAGAACAGAAGTTTGTATTTGACCGGTGAAATTGATCTTCCCGGAGAAATATTCATCAACGCCGGAATAAGCCTCAACAGAGTAAATTACGATGTAACCCGTGTAGCAACTAAGGAAGGTGGTGTAGATCCGAATTTGATCTCTAAGAATTTTGAAACAGCTATTTTGCCTCGGATTGCGATTGCTAAAAGATTAAATGCTCTTAACACAGTTCATGCTAGTGTAAGTGCAGGATTTTCTCCTCCAACGCTGGAAGAATTCCGAACGAATGATGGTGCGCTGAATGAGAATCTGGAACCCGAAAAAGGTATTAATTACGAAGTTGGAATTCGTGGAAATACTACAGACGGCTCATTTAGTTATGATGTAGCTACTTTCTATTTCAAATTAAAAGAAAGTATTGTACTTACAGAATCTCAACGCGATGGAACACTGGCTTTTGCAAACGCAGGAAGCACCAATCAAACCGGACTGGAAGTTTCCAGCAACTGGATAGCTGTCAATAACGAGAACGAGTTTTTGAGTCGACTTGAAGTTCAAAGCTCATACACCTTCCATTATTTTAAATATGATAACTACGTGAAAGAGGGAGATGATTTTTCTGATAACCGGTTACCGGGCGTTGCTCCACATACTGTTTTTATTTCTTGGTTAGCAGAAACCAACACAGGTTTATACGGGCAGCTTTCTTATAATTTCTCAGATAAAATCCCACTCACAGATGGAAACACAGTGTACTCAGATCCCTATCATTTAATGAAAGGTAAATTCGGTTTTAAACAAACGCTGGGAGAGAAATTCAATCTGGATATTTACGCCGGTGCCGATAATCTGCTAGATCAACAATATAGCTTGGGCTACGATATAAATGCTTTTGGAAATCGATTTTATCAACCTGCTCCGGGAATCAATTGGTTTGGTGGAGTGAAATTAAATTATTTGATTAACTGATGATGGGAATTAGGAATAAGTGAATCTAAAGGATTTACTGAACTTCAACTTCGATAAGATATTTTTTTGATGCAACAAAGCTTTCCCGATATCCAAAATAACTGAAACGGGCTTCTATATTCACACTATCTTTTCCTGAACTCAGTCCAGTGATTCTAATTAATATTTCTGATGCGTCATTGTATCTTGGGTTTCCATTAGGATCTTCGATCAATTCAGCATTAATGAGATCTTGATTGAAACTATGAATGATGAAGTCAGGTCTTAGTTCATAAGACTCACCCTCACACGCTTCACTACCTACATATCTATTAAATCCGTGAATTTTGTATTCTGGTCTTATTACTAATGTGTCTCCTGCAGATATTAAATAATCCTCGAAAGGTTCGTCTGTAATTATAGTTCCTTGGTAAGCAGTTTTCCCACTTATTGTACTGCATTCCGGAACTAGACTATCAATACAGCTACCAACAAATATCAAAACAAATAAAAGTGAACGCATATATTATTAATTAATCTATTCCCATATTCCTAATTCTTTCAAAACTTCCTCGCAATAACCACAGTTTCTTTAAACGTTCGGTCTCTTCCGGCGGCGCTGTTGTAAGCTTCGAATAACACGATATAAATTCCTACTCTGTTTTTGTTGCCGGCATCTGTTAATCCATCCCAAATTAAGCTTCCGGAGAATCCTGCAGCTTTACCATCCACTAGTTCTCGGACTTCACGGCCGTACCGATCATAAATTCTGACCCGGAGCAAATAATCCGCTTCATCCAGTGTGTAATTGATAGATAAGAAATCCTCAAACCCATCATCATCGGGAGAGAAAGGATTTGGAGTAAACGTAATTCCTGAGTTATCAGGAGCAGAACCGGGTTCCTGAAAAATAGAATTTTGCTGACCGGGAGTTCCTCCGCTTACTTCTGTACTGGAACTCCAGTTACTTTCATCGTTGCTTGGTCCGGCGGGATTGATCTTTTCCAGAGCCACCCCGTCAACGCTTACACGATTCGGATTTTGCCAGCTCTCATCATAAAAAACAGAATCGATAGCAGTTCCTGAACTGTCAGAAATGAAAATTGCATCACCTGAAGCAGACAAGCTTAAACTGGAGCGATCGATCTGCATGGTAAACTGATCCGATTGTGATTCCAGACCAAAATATTCGGCGAGCTGACTTTCAAAAAAATCAAAAGTTTGATCTTCAGCATAGATAAGAAAATATCCATTAGGTTGAATCCACTTGAATTGAGAAGAAACCGGATCAAGTCGATTGACTTCATTGTCCTCATCGGGAGCGTCATTCAGAAAGATCTCTTCCAACGAAATGGGGTAATCCTGAGTGTTGTACAGTTCGATGTACTCGGTTTGATCCGGTAGATTGTCCTCGTCGTCAGAAAGCGGATCATACAAGATCTCATTGATGATCACAGAGCCGGGTGTAATTTTTTGAGAGATCTGTCCGGAAGTAGATGAATTTACATTTCCGACTACATCCGCAAGATTTGTAATCGAAACTTCAATGTGCTCATTCGTTGTCAATCCCGAGCCATCCACTGTTACTTTATTTGCTTCTGTTGACGAGAAATTTAATACAGAACGTTGTTGCCCGTCTGCACTTATCGTACTTCCTGAAAGGTCTACAAACTCCGAAAAAGCGATAACCACATTTCCGTTTTCCTGAAGCCTTGCAAAAATGATCTCTGGAGAAATAGTATCCAATTGAAAAACAGAATTTTCAACACCGGCACTGTTTCCCGATTCGGAAGTGTTACTGTTCCAATTGTTGGGATCATTAGAAGCACCATCAGGATCTTTTTTCTCAGCAGAAACTCCATCCTGGTTTCCACCAAAACGTTCGGTGTAGAACAAGCTGTCTATGGTAGCTCCGGATTCATTTTTAATGATAATGCCATCGCCGGAATCGTTGAGTGATGGAAATCCTGAAAGAAAAATCCCATTTGATAGTGAGCTTGCAAAACTCTGACGATCTGTTAGCACCACATAACTTCCGGCTTCAAGAGAAGTTCCTTCAGGAAGCGTGGCGGAATTATCAGCAGCATCAGAAATTGTCCAGTTACTCAGATCGAAATTGTTGTCAGTTCTGTTAAACAGCTCGACGAATTCCGGAGAGTTTTCATTCTCTTTTTGATAGAGGATCTCATTGATGACAATATCAGAAGGTTGAGAAGCGGAAAATTCCAGATAGCGAACCGAGGTGGAAATTTGTGCATTCGTGTTTCCGAAAATATCCTGCTGATCGTTTATCGTTATGGAATACGTAGTTTCATTTTGCAATGGCTCATTAAAGATCAGGATAATTTGATTTCTATTCTGAGAGATCGAAGAAACAGACAGGGATGGAGAAAATGAGTAGTTTGAGACATTTTGTGCAGCACTTTGTTCCAGCCGTTCATCATATATAAGCACAATAGAAGTGTTATTCAGAGCAAAAGCATTTTCTAATGTCGGTGCTGTGTTATCCTGGCTCACAAGGTTGGGCTCAGATGGTGTAGCAAATTGGGCAGAAGGACTATCACCCCAGTTTTCCTGAAACTGACCGGTTACAGAAACGGATCGTCGCTCTAAAGAAACTTCATCGCCTCCCCAGTCTTGAGTGTACGTTAATGAATCGATAGTAACTCCGTCAGCATTTTTTAAGATGATAGCATCAGTAGTATTATTCAAGATTGGAAAACGGCTTCCCATTACTACTCTTCGATTTGGTTGACCTACGCTAATTGAACTGTCCGGAGTTAAAATTATATATGGATTATCCGAAAAGCCTGAAGTGGGTTCTGTTTTTCTGAAGAAATAATCTTCGTTTGTTAAAACTACTTCATTGCCGGAGTTGTCGCTTAAAGTCCAGCCTTTCAGGTTAAATGCTTTATCTGTTGGGTTATAAATCTCTACAAACTCGGTAAGCGACCCCGGAGGATCATATACAAACTCATTGATGAATACGTCGCCCGGTTCAGCTGTTTCTGTTTGTATGTATTGAAAAGTTCTGCTTATGGATGGATTTATGTTACCAAATATATCTGCCTGATTGTAAATGACAATCTCTCCACCACTGGGTGTATTTGGGATACCTCCTTTAACAACAAGCTTTACAGAATCAGGCTCCAGGAAAGTAGCGACAAAAAAATCGTTTTCTCCTTGAACTGCTTTGGTGTTCAGAGCGATTTCGTAGTTATCCGGATTGCCGGCAGAATCGGAATTGATGCGTTCTGTGAAAGTGAGGATAAATGTAGAGTCATTGACGATGCTCAACGTCTCCAGATTTGGAGATGTATTATCCTGAGCAACTTCATTTTCCATTCCGGCTGTTCCCGAATTTGGATTGGGTGAATCGTCCCAGTTTTCCATAAAAACAGATGGAGTTGTAGGGCTTCTGCGTTCCAACGCCACATTATCGCCGCCCCAATCGGGTGTGTATTCTAAAGAATCAATGGTAGTACCATTCTCATCGTAAAGACGAATTTGATCAGTTGTATTATTGAACGCCGGAAGCGAAACCTGTATACAATAGACATTTCCGAAAACACTTTTCAGAGCTGCAGTATCAGAAGTGATAACTACAAAACTGTCAGGAAAAATGGCAAAATCCTGATCGGAGATTACACTGAGAGAACCGTTATCACCCAGCTCCCAATCCTTTAAATTTAGCAATCGGGATGAAGTGTTTTTCAATTCTACGTATTCTTCAAGAACTCCGGGTGGATCTTTTAAAAATTCATTTATGATGATATCACCTGTTTGATATTCTTCAAATCTGAATAAGGTAATGGTGGTATCAGTCAGCGTGGTTTGGTTGTTGGAATCTTCTATGGAAGTAATACCAAGATCAAAAGAGCCACTTGGTAAGTTACTGCCAAATACCAATTCAACAGAGGAAGAAGAAGGCTGATCAATAGTTGTCGGATTTAAGTTGCCGGGCGAAATCGTAAAATCGGAGTTTTGTATGGTCGCAGGATCGTAATCTTTGCTGAAGGTTACATTAATGGTGCTTGCGTTCAGTAAAGATGCGTCAACAACTTGTATAGGAGGTATATCAATTTTAAAATCGAAGAAAAATTTATCAGCTCTGGTAGATGTGTATGTATTTTTAAACCCAAAAAATGAAGTGGAGCTGTAGGTGTTATCCGTACCCGTTGCTTCTTGTACAGTTACACCGGAATAAGAACTTGCAACTGATAGCGCCCAGCTTCCGGAAGCGTCTCTGTCTACACGAACTCTGAAGTCGCCACCACTTGAAATATCAGTTGTTCCGGTAAGTACTTCTCCGTCTTTGGCTCCGTCAGTGATTCGGAATAGTCTGAAAACATCTCCTGAACCATCTTCTCCGGCCTGAAGCATATATCCATCTATAGCCTGATCGAAGTTAGCGGAGTCACTCATCAAGTAAATTTCAGATTTGTTTCCATTTGAAGGATTGAATCCATCTAAACGAATAAAAAATTCCCAGAACCCAACTACGTTAGTTGATGAAATGCTCAACTGAGAAGAGCCGGCTGAAGCAGCATTCTGTTGAAGTAATACGTTGCCCGATTCAGTTACAAAAGTGAAATCCGCATTATCTCCGATCCAGTCAGAAATATCCTGATCGGTAAAGTCGTCCTGAAAATTTGCTGATTGAGCAACAATCAGTGACGGTATAAATATAAGAATTACAATAATGAAGCCTCTCATATCCTGAGAATAGCAGAGTGAAAGCACTTAATCAACAAAAGCTAAAAAAATGCTTTAATGAAGGTTCAAAAAAAATAGGGTAAAAGAATATTCCATCTTTCACCCCTGGAAGGACATTGAGGGTTGAGCCCTCAAATGTATGATTAGTAATGTTCCCCTCAACCATATAGTTAGACAGTTTCATGAGGAAGTCCTTACAGATTTTTTGTACCTTTTTAGAAATAATTATTTCGACAGCTAAGTCAATAAAAAACAGTTAAAAATATGCGAAGCTTACCATTTGAGATCGATCAATTGAACGGCGGATTTATGTTAGTGGAAGGAATCCTGAGCGTGAAAGGCCAAAAGTTGTTCATCGAATTTCAGAAAAAAGATGCGATAATGGGAGCTTATAAATCAGACTTAGCTACCATAGAAATTCCATTTTCAGAAATTGATATGATGGAATACAAGAAAGGGCTCTTTTCTACTAAATTGATCATTCATGGAAAAAATGCAAGGGCACTTTCTGAACTTCCGGGAGATGAGCTTACCTCAAGAACATTGAAAGTGAAAAAGAAGAACAGAGAGGTTGCTGCTAATATTTCTTCTAAAGTAAACCTCGAGCTTTCAGAAATTAAACTGAAGGAATTGGATGAGTAAATAGAAAATCCTCCTTTGAAGGAGGTGTCCGCCGGTTGGCGGACGGAGGATGTGTGAGGTTAATGAGTTAATAAACATCACACATCCCTCGGATTCAATCGAGAACTTTCGATTGAATCGTCTCCCTTCTAAGGGAGATTTTTTTCAAATATACTTCTCAGCCCAGGTTCCTAAAACTTTTCCAACATACATGCTGTCTTCTTTTTCAGATAGCAAGTGATCTGCTTTATCGAGAGATATAAAACTCTTCGGATGTTTAGCTGCTATGAAAATTTTTGAAGCGTTATCAATTCCCACGGTATTGTCGATAGGAGAATGGAAAACGATGAGGGCTTTACCAAGGTTATGAATAAAATCTTTCATGCGGGCTTCTTCAAGATCATCAATGAATTGTTTCTTGATGGTGAACGGACGTCCGGCTAAGCTTACTTTTGCTTCGCCTTTTTCTTTTATCTCGTCAAGGCTCATTTCAAAGTTCTCTTTAACATGTGCCGGTTCCGCTGGTGCGGCAATAGTAGCAACTGCTTTCACAGCTTCCATTTTATGAGAAGCCTGAAGTACAGCGGCTCCGCCTAAGGAATGTCCGATCAATATGGAAGGAGCTGAAAACTCTTTATCCATATATTCATAAGCATTTACCAGATCATCAACATTGCTTGAGAAGTTAGTATCAGCAAAATCTCCTTCGCTTTGTCCCAGTCCTGTAAAATCGAAGCGAAAAGTAGCAATTCCAATTTCCGCTAATGCTTTTGTGATATTACCCACTGCTTTCAGATCTTTTGAACAGGTAAAGCAATGAGCAAACAGGGCGCATGCTTTAGTATCTCCATCAGGTAGATCAATTTTTGCGGATAAATTCTCACCAGTTGATCCTGTAAACTCTATTTTCTTGGATTCCATGCTTTTTAATTGAGGATTATGAATATTAAAAATGCCACTAAAACACAGAATCACAAAAAATAATTAATCTAAATTTTTTAAGTTAGGGCAATCAAGTTAACGTCGCTAAGCCAAAATCTTAAAAGTAATTATTTAGTTCTTTCGTGATTCCGTGGCTTCATAAAACATAAGATATGAGTAAAAACATTCCTCCTTTTCATCTCGCATTTCCGGTTAAAGACCTGAAAGAAACACACACATTTTATACTGAAATTCTGGGTTGCAGTACTGGACGAAGTTCCGATCACTGGATCGATTTTAATATGTGGGGACATCAGGTAGTTGCTCATCTCAGTCCTGATGAAGCCAAAGAATCAGCGAAAGGAGCTGTTGATGGGAAAGGGGTTCCGGTTCGTCATTTTGGAGTTATTCTGGAAATGGATGAATGGGAGGCGTTATCCAAAAGAGTGGAAGAAGCCGGAATTGAGTTCATTATTGAGCCTTACATTCGATTCAAGGGGGAGCCCGGTGAACAAGCTACCATGTTCTTTCTGGATCCCAGCGGAAATGCATTAGAGTTCAAGGCGTTCGGAGATAAGAGCCAGATATTTGCTAAGTAAGTTCAATTTTGAGGAGTTGAACTAGTTTTCCAAAACCTTCATCTCATTTAAAATATAGGTTCCGAAAGTAACTACATTTTGGGATTGCCAATATTGAGAAACTTCTCCTTCGGGATTGAAATAAAAATAACTTCGGGTTGTATCCCCGTCAAAAACGATGAACTTATACGCTCGTGATTGTGGAGTAAGAGGACCTGGTTTTCGATCCAAAATTTCAGTTTGATCAGGCATAGTATAAATGTTCAGAAAATCTACCATAGATTCAAAATCTGACCAACCATATTCCGGAACAAGTGGGATTTCTCTAACTACTTTTTGAGTCTGAAGATCGTTGGTGTCATACTGAAATGCCATTCCTGACCATGTAGTATCAAGCCTTATAAACTCATACTTAACTCGATCATTTATAAGAACTTCTATGATCCTTGTAGTATCAGAAACGGCTTCTGAATCAGTTTGCACATTAGAGCCTTCATTTGGACTGTAGTCTGTTGTAATACTATCTGAGGATTTACAATTGAGACTTAACATCAAAAAACAAAAGAGCAATGAGAGGTGCTTGATCAATAATTTCATACCAGTTCTTGTTCTATAGCTTCAATTCGATTTGCGTATTCTTCCCATTTAGAATAATGATTGGTAAGATCCATTTTTAATTGCTCATATTCTAATGTGGTTTTTTTAACCCTGTCAGCATCATCGTAGAAATCAACTTCTGCCATTAAAGCTTCAATTTCATTTTTTCTGCTTTCAGCTTGCTCAATCTCCTTTTCAACCTTTTCAAGTTTCTTTTTAATGGGGTTTACTTCTTTACTGATCTTGTTTCTTCGCTCAGCTTCAATACGACGTTGTTCTTTTCTCGAAAGAGAGCCATCATCTGAAGATGTTGATTTGGACTGCTCTGAAGCACCAGAATTTTTTTGAGCTTCAGCTTCTTCCTTTTTCTTATCAAGGAAATAAGAGACATTACCGAGATAAGTCCGAACTCTGTTTGTTTGGACTTCTAAAACTTTATCAACAATAGGATCTAAAAAAGCACGATCGTGAGATACAATTACACACGTTCCTTCATATTGTTGAAGAGCTTGTTGCAGGATATTTTTACTACTCATATCCAGATGGTTTGTAGGCTCATCAAAGATCAGAAAATTGGCAGGGGAGAGTAACATCTTAGCAAGAGCCAACCTACTTTTTTCTCCGCCTGAAAGTACTTTCACTTTTTTGAAGACATCATCACCACGGAAAAGAAAACTCCCCAAAATAGAACGTAACCGGCTTTCTTTCTCGTTAGAGCCGGCACTCATCATCACTTCGAGCGCATCTTTTTTAAGGTCCAGATCTTCTGCCTGATGTTGAGCAAAGTAATTTGTGGTAACTTTATGTCCTTCGTTTCGTTCTCCGCCCTGTATAGATTCTATCCCGGCAAGAATTCGGATCATGGTCGATTTACCGGCGCCATTCGGCCCAACCACTGCAATTTTATCACCGCGTTCAATTTCATAGTCCAGTCCATCAAAAACTACATTATCTCCATAGCTCTTCTTGATGTTTTCCAGTCTCATCACAACCTGACCACTTCTTTCAGGTTCGGGGAAGCTGAATGAAACATTAGCCAGCTCATCTTCAACTTCAATGCGATCTATTTTCTCAAGTTGTTTAACACGACTTTGAACCTGACGGGCTTTAGATGCTTTATACCGGAAACGCTCAATAAATTCTTCTGTTTCTTTGAGCTCTTTAGCCTGATTTTTCTGTGCATTGATCAAAAGCTCACGCTCTTCTTCCCATTTCCTTTCGTAAAAGGAGTAATTTCCGGAATAGTCATTCATTTTCCCTTTCCGAAGAGCAAGCGTTCTGTTGGTGATGGTATCCAAAAACGCCCTGTCATGTGAAACTACAATCACGGCACCTTCATAAGAATTCAGGAAATTCTCCATCCATTGCAGAGATTCAATATCCAGATGGTTTGTAGGCTCATCCAAAAGAAGGTAGGTAGGTTTTTTCAGGAGGAGCTTGGCCAAAGCAATTCGCATCAACCAACCACCACTGAATTCGGTGGTATTTCTGGAAAAATCTGATTCTTTAAATCCAAGTCCCATCAGGATCTTTTCAACATCAGAACGCAAAGTATAAAGACCGGAAGCTTCCAGTTTGGTTTGTAAGAGACCGTATCTTTCGAGTAATTTTTCATGCTCTTCAGATTCAGGGTCTGTTTCCGCCAGTTTCTGTTGGAGTTCGTTTACTTCTTCTTCGAGATCAAAGATCTCAGAAAAAGCAGTTTCTACCTCTTCGATAACAGTAAGTTCAAAATCAGGATCAACACCATCCTGCGGAAGATAGCCAAGGGTTTCTTCATTGGAGAGAACAATGGAGCCCGCATCCTTTTCCTGAATCCCCATGATAATTTTCAGTAAAGTCGATTTTCCGGCACCGTTAGGGCCAACCAAACCAATTCGTTCACCCGGATTTATCAAGGTTGAAATTTCGTCAAGTAAATCCCTGTCGCCGAGAGCTAGAGATATTTTTTCTAATTGGAGCATTTAGTCATTTTATTCAAAGACTTCTAAAATAGCCATAAAATGAAGCCTTTAACACTAAAGCTTGATAATTTTTTATACATTGTTTTAGGATGAGTGTTTAACTCCGGGAATCTTCAGATGAAGAAAAAGCGCTGTTAGTCATTCCTGCTAAGGCAGGTATCTGAATTGTACTTTGAAACTGTACTTCTTTGCCTGATACAAATCAAGATTCCGGGCATACGCTGTGGAATGACCATTGTGTAATGAGAGTTGTATTTTCTCAACTCAGCATAAAATTCAATTAAAAACCAATAAATGACATTACTGATATTTTATTTGATACTGGCAATAGGTGTTTCTTTCATGTGCTCAATTCTGGAGGCGGTTTTATTGTCAATTACTCCGTCTTACGTTGCTGTATTAGAGAATAAAAATGCGAGTTCAGGTAAAATGCTTCGCAAACTCAAACAAGATATTGACCAGCCTTTATCTGCAATCCTGAGTTTGAATACAGTTGCTCATACAGTTGGTGCCGCCGGAGTGGGTGCTCAGGCTCAGGTGGTGTTTGGAAATGCATACGTTAGCATTACCTCAGCGGTGCTCACCTTATTGATTTTGGTGCTTTCTGAAATTATCCCAAAGACTTTAGGAGCTACTTATTGGAAAACTTTAGCCGTTCCATCCGCAAGAGTAACCGGTGTGCTTATTGTCATTACTTATCCACTTGTGGTATTGTCAAGATGGATTACAAAATGGTTGTCCAAAGAAGAAAACCAACCGTCTGTAAGTCGTGAAGAGATCGGAGCAATGGCAGAGCTTGGTTTTGAAGAAGGAGTATTTGAGGAAGGAGAGTCCAATATTTTCAAAAACCTGATTCGGTTTAGTTCTCTTAAAGTTTATGATATCATGACTCCCAGAATTGTGGTGGTTAAATTCCAGGAAGATATGACCATTGATCAAGTTCTTGAAGATAAAGAGGAACTCAGAGTTTCCAGAATGCCGGTTTTTGGAGAAAATGAAGAAGATATTACCGGTTATGTTTTGAAGAACGATTTATTTCTGAACCAATCGGAAGGAAAGGGAGATAAAAAATTAAAAGAAATTCGAAGAGAAGTTTTGATCATTCCCGAAGTAATTTCATTGAAAAATGTGCTCGAAAAACTATTGGAAAACCAAGAACATATTGCAGTAGTGGTTGATGAATATGGAGGACTGGTCGGAGTAGTTACTATGGAAGATGTAGTCGAAACTCTGCTTGGAATGGAAATTGTAGACGAGATCGATGCCATCGAAGACATGCAAAAACTTGCACGGGAAAAATGGAGAACCCGCGCCAAATCGCTTGGTATTGTTATGCCCAAAGCATCTGAAAAAATTCAGCCTGTCAAATCAGATAAAGAAAATACTCAAAACAGAGAAGAGTGAATTTTCTGTGCAGTATCAACCATGATTTTTTTGTCAACTGCTAAATTCAAAATTCTTTTTTGTTTTGTGAAAGAGATCATGTCTAATGAAACAGGTTTTATTGCATCAAAAATATCATTGCAAAGTTCTGTTGTTTCAGAAGATTGATAACCAATAATACTGATCAACCCTTTTTCTCTTTCAAGGTCAATGGTGCCGATCTCGATAAGGCTTTTAGCAATTTCATCCAGTTTCTCTGAATCAGAAAGAGCAATGGTAACCGAAGCTTCCGTAGTATTAACGGCATCAACAGCTAAGCGATGTTCTTCGAGCACTTTAAAAACACGAGTAAGAAAGTTATAACCCATAACCGTTTCATAAGCACTCACCGTTAAAAGTGCCATATCTTCTTTGAATGATACCGCCAAAGCTTTTTGAGTCTGTTCGCTTTCTCTGATGATTCTTGTTCCGGTTTCGTCAGGGGCGAACATGTTTTTAACCAGAACGGGAATATTACGTTCCTGAGCAGGTTTCAACGTGGATGGGTGTAATACTTTTGAACCAAAGTAAGCCATTTCTGTGGCATCAAAATAACTGAGCTCCGGAATTGGTTTGGCATCTTTTATGAATCTTGGGTCGCTTGTGAACACTCCACTTACATCAGTCCAGATCTCTATACTCTTTGCATGCAGAGCTCCGCCAATCAGGCTGGCTGAATAATCAGAACCTTCAAAACCAAGCGTTGTTGTAGTTCCGTCGGGAGCTTCACCATAAAAACCACCTATAACAGGTGTAAATCCACCATCAAGAATAGTTTCGAGAGAACCGATCTTTTGATTGATTAATCCAAAGTTAGGATAAGCATTTCCATAATTGTTATCTGTTTTGATGATCTTTTTGGCGTCAACAAACTGAGTAAGCTGGTCGGTTGCCAGACCACATTGAGCGAGCAAGTAAGAGGAAATTTGTTCACCTACGGATGCAATGGCATCTTTCATTGCGGGAGTTAGCTCTCCTACCTTGTGAGTATAGGTTAAGAATTTGTTCAGTAATCCGATTTTTTCATCCAGCTTTTTCTCACAACTTTCTTCAATGAGTGTTTTTTTGGGATGTGGATTTTCCTGAAGAAAATTCCGGATTATTTCCAGATGACGAAGTTTGATAGACTCGCCCAATTCTAAAGCTTCGTCTAACTTGTTATCAGCAGCTAGTTTGCCTGCTTCTATAAGCTGACGAGTAGTTTTTGCTGTTGCAGAAACCACAACGATGGGATATTCATAATTCTTGATGATCTCTAAAACCTGCTTCCAGGTTTTGTGATCATTCATTGAGGTGCCGCCAAATTTTAGTACGTGTAGATCCATTCCGATATTTATTAAGCGATGAAAATAAGGGTTATTGAATCGGATTGCATTCTTAAAACAGGATTAAGTTCCATAAAATTAAATGATGACTTAAAGAACTGTTATCTTGTGTCTAAAAACATGAAAGTTGCTGTTATTGGCGGTGGAGCTGCCGGTTTTTTTAGTGCGATATCTGCTAAAACACATAATCCTGATGCACAGGTTACGATCTATGAAAGATCTGATAAATTACTTTCAAAAGTTCGTATTTCGGGCGGGGGTAGATGTAATGTCACACATCATTGTTTTAAGATCCACGAACTGGTAAAATTTTATCCAAGAGGAGAGAAGCCGCTTAAAAAGGCATTCGGAATATTTTCCCCAACAGACACTATTTCCTGGTTTAATGATCGGGGTGTTCAGCTAAAAACCGAGGCAGATGGTCGAATGTTTCCGGTAACCGATTCTTCCCAAACGATCATTGACTGCTTAATGAAGGAAGTGCATGATTTGGGAATTGGAATTAAAACGAAGTCTGTAATTAAAAAGATTATACCAAAGGAAGAAGGGTTTTTGTTAGGATTTAAAACCTCAAAAACCTACCCCTCTGTCCCCTCCAAGGAGGGGAAGTATTTCGACAAAGTTGTGGTAGCTACCGGAGGAAGCCCCCGACCGGAAGGCTTTAACTGGCTCCGTGAACTGGAGCACAATATTGAAGAGCCCGTTCCTTCTTTGTTTACATTTAATATGCCGGATGAATCCGTTACCAAGTTGATGGGAGTAGTCGCTGAACCTGTATCTGTAAAGATCATGGGTTCAAAACTTAAAAGTGAAGGGCCTTTATTGATCACACACTGGGGAATGAGTGGTCCGGCGATTTTGAAACTTTCTTCTTTTGGGGCCAGAGAACTGAACGAAATGAATTATGAATTTAAAGCTCTTATAAACTGGACAGGAGAATTGTCAGAGCAAGAAATTCGGGAGGTTTTCAATGGAGTGGTGGAAGCGCATGGTAAAAAACGAATTCATAATGTAAATCCTTTTGAGTTACCGGGAAGATTGTGGGAATTTTTGATTGAAAAAGTAGAAGTGGGAGGGAACATGATCTGGCAGAATATGGGAAAGAAAAATATTAACAGAATGGTGCATATTCTGATGAACGACGAATATTCAGTAAGTGGAAAAACTACTTTCAAAGAAGAGTTTGTGACTTGTGGTGGGATAAGCCTACAGGATATTGATATTAAAACCATGCAGAGCAAACATGTTCCAAATCTATATTTTGCCGGCGAAGTTTTAGATATAGACGGAGTAACCGGAGGGTTTAACTTTCAGGCTGCCTGGACAACGGGGTTTGTTGCGGGGAAACTGAGATAAAAATACATCTATAAGGTGTTTGAAATCACCCAATCTCATCCGAAAAAGCAGTTCCTATCTCATGACGTAAGTTATACTGGCTTTTCATAACTTCACCATAAGCACCACAACTTCTTATCGCAAGAATATCACCTCGTTTTAACTCAGGAATTTCATAATCCGTCCTGAAAACGTCTGAACTTTCGCAAATCGGACCAACGATATCGTATTGCTTGTTGGGTCTTCCGGATTGATCCGAAATAATTTGAATTTCATGTTTTGCTTGATATAAAGCGGGGCGGATAAGTTCGGTCATGCCGGCATCAATTATGGCAAAATTTTTCTCAATCCCTGTTTTGGTATAAAGTACCCGGGTAATAAGACTTCCTGCTTGTCCAACAACAGAGCGACCCAATTCAAAGTGTAACTGCTGATGAGACTTAAGCTTCAGGTGCTTTTCAAACGTTTCGAAGAATTTTTTGAAATCAGGAATTCCACTACTGTCAGGGCTCGAATAATTTATCCCAAAGCCACCTCCAACATTAATGACCGTAAGCTTATACCCTTTATTTTCAAAAAGTTCATTCAGTTCATTTGCTCTCAGGCATAGCTCTTTAAATGGCTTAAGCTTTTCAATTTGAGAGCCAATATGAAAATGTATCCCAATCAGTTCTATATGATTTAAAGATGGAAGTAATTCGAAAATGTCAGGAAGGTCTTTTTCATTTATACCGAATTTATTCTCCTTTAAACCGGTAGTAATATACTTATGAGTGTTGGCATCAACATTAGGATTGATTCTAAGTGCAATTTTTGCAGTTCGGTTGTTATGAGAAGCTAACTCGTTGATTACTTCCAGCTCTTGTACAGATTCTACATTAAAACATAGAATATTATTTTTAAGACCGATTTCGATCTCAATATCTCGTTTACCTACACCTGCAAAAGCAATTTTATTAGGAGAAAAACCGCATTCAATGGCTCTTTCTACTTCTCCTCCGCTTACACAATCTGCAGATAAGCCGGCCTTAATTACTTCATCCAAAATCCGAGGATGTGAATTGGCTTTTAAAGCGTAGTGAACATGATAGCCTTTAGAAACGCCATGTTCGTTTATCTGATCCAGAGTTTTTCTGAACAGATTCAGATCATAAAAATAAAATGGAGTGGTTCGGTCTTTGAAAGAGTCGAGTTGGTAGTTAGAAAACATCAGTGCGGCAAATTTGGATCTGGTTTTTGATCCGTTTCATTATCTGATGGATTCTTTGAATCAGCATCTTCTGAGACAAGACCTATGATTGTATCTCCCGCCTGAGGTGAAGGAGGATTATCAAGCGAAAAAGGCTCTATTGTATTTGAACTTGAGACCACAAATAAAGGTAATGCTTTATCACCATATTTTTTTTCATAATTTTCAAAAGAAAATTCAGGTGTAATAGGTGTCTTTCGGATACCTGCTCCCGATCTCAAAAATTCTGAGATCTTATCAAAATTCATCTC
The DNA here is from genome assembly GCA_017643645.1 of Balneola sp. Taxonomy (GTDB): domain Bacteria; phylum Bacteroidota; class Rhodothermia; order Balneolales; family Balneolaceae; genus Balneola. The sequence goes on along the minus strand of JAEPNB010000009.1, from coordinate 44,848 downwards.
TTTTGAAAAAAGCGTTCGTCCACCAAGGGAATCATTTGATTCCAATTCTTTTTTGCTTGCTGTTGAAAGTGGTGGTAATTGGAATACTGAAGAATTACCGAAAATCTCTGCAAACTGAATAGCCGTTAATGAATTTACTTCGTCGTTAGGAGTCAGAGCCAAAGATTTTCCAATGCCATCCAGATCAATTTCGTCCATGGCATATTCTGAAAGAATATTTCCGTAATAGGTATCCAGACCGGATTTTCTGGCTTTAGTTATATTTTCCCAGTTAGAATCAGCAACTAATACTTTAAATCCAAACTCTTTGATGGCATGGGCGATCATCCTGGCCCAATTGTGAGCCCCAACAATAACTACGCCTTTAGGAGCAGCTTTGGCAACGCCTAAGAGTTTTGCTACCGGACTCGCTGATAATCCATAAATGGTTACCGTGGCAATAATTACAATAAATGTATACGGAACCAATTGTTCAGCATCTGCATAACCTTCTTGTTCTAATCGGAGAGCAAATACCGCAGATATTGCAGCTGCTACGATTCCTCTGGGAGCCATCCAGGCTACAAAGGCCTTTTCTCTCCAATTAAGATTAGAGCCAAGTGTTGAAAAGAAAATTGCAGCAGGACGTATAACTAAAATAAGAACTACTAAAAATAATGCGGCTCCCCAATTAAAGAATTCAAGAGCTGAAACTTCCAATCTTGATGCCAGAAGAATAAAAAGAGCGGAAATCAAAAGTACCTGTAGGTTCTCTTTAAATTCTATGATGTGTTTAATGCGGGCAGATTTCTGATTAGCAAGTATGATGCCCATCACAGTTACGGTTAAAAGACCGGATTCATGCTGTAAATGATTTGAAATTACAAACACTCCAACAACAACCATCAGTGTTACCGGATTTTGCAGGTAATCAGGAATCCAGTGCTTTTTGAGAGTGAAGTACATAATTCCGGCACCAATTGCGCCAAAGAATGTTCCGTAAGCCAGAGTTTGTATAATTACTAAACCAGCGTGACCATCCATATTTGAAAAGCCACCTGAAATGATGACTTCAAAAACAAGAACAGCCATCATAGCTCCAATCGGATCGTTTACAATACCTTCCCACTTTACTACAGAACCCGCGGTTTCCGTGGGGCGTACTTGCCTGAGCAAAGGCACAATAACGGTCGGCCCGGTTACAATAAGTATGGCACCGAACAAAACGGATAATTCTAACCCCAGATCTAAAATATAGAGAGCAGCCAGAGAAGCTAGTGTCCATGTAACAATTACCCCAATGGTAATAAGCTTAATTACAGTACCACCAATTTTTCGGAATTCAGACATTTTTAAGCTGAGCCCACCTTCGAAAAGAATTATGGCTACAGAAATAGAAACAAAGGGGCTCAGTAAATCGCCCATGAGTTTATCGGGATCAAGTAAGCCGGTGACAGGTCCTGCTATAATTCCGAAACCAAGTAAAAGTAAAATTGCAGGTAGTTTTGTTTTCCAAGCAAGCCATTGAGCAGAAATACCCAACGCCAAAACACTTGCAAGACCAACAGCTATATATTCAGACATAAATTAAAGTTAGTTTAATTATCCATTTGGAGTATAAGTCGGAATAACTCTTTTTGCTAACAGAGCGTTTGTTTTTTTATTGAGAAAGTTTGGATACAATTTCATCGATCGTTAACTGAGCTTCTTCACTTTCTTTCATGTTTCTGAGAGTGAATTTGCCATCCTGTAGTTCATTGTCTCCGACGATAAGTGTATAGTAAGCGTTTTCCCTGTTTGCGTCTTTCATTTGAGCCCTCATCGATCGATCAAGATAATCCATTGTAGCTGAAATCCCATTTTGACGAAGAATGGGTAATGTTTTCAAAGCCCAGTTGCGAGCATCATCCCCAAGGCTTACAATAAACACATCAACTTTTTTCTCTTCAGCCAGAGAGATTTCAAGCTCCTCGCAGGCTATAAAAAGTCTTTCCATTCCGGCTGCGAACCCAACTGCAGGAGTAGGTTTACCACCAATTTCTTCTACAAGTAAATCATAGCGTCCACCACCGGCAAGTGCATCCTGCGAACCCAGATCAGGACTTGTTAGCTCAAAAGCAGTTCTGGTGTAATAATCCATACCCCGAACTAAAAGAGGATCGAGTGTATATTCGATATTTAATGAAGAAAGCATTTCACAAACTTGCTGAAAATGTACTTTCGATTCTTCATTCAAATGATCACTTATAACAGGGGCGTTCTTAATGAACTGCTGATCTTCCGGTTCTTTGGAATCCAGTATTCTCATAGGATTTTTTTCAAATCTCTTTTGAGATAGCTCACTTAGCTCATCAAAATGCGGTTTGAGATATTCTTTTAAAACAGATTTGTAATTTTCTCTGCTTTCAGGATCACCAACTGAGTTCAATTTCAGTTCAAAGTTTTTAATGCCTATTCGCTGATAAATGCGCATCATAAAAGCAATGCATTCTACATCGGCAACGGGGTTGTCAGTTCCTATAACCTCAACGCCGAATTGATGGAACTGTCGCTGTCTTCCTTTTTGAGGTCGTTCAGCGCGGAACATTGGTCCAATGTAATATAGTTTTTGAGATCCACCTCTTTGATCCAGATGATGTTGAACATATGCTCTTACAACAGGAGCGGTCAACTCAGGACGTAATACATAGTTGCTATCCCCTTTGGTAAATGCAAAGATCTCTTTTGTTACAATATCAGTGAGTTGGCCAATACCTCGTTTAATTAATTCAGTTTGCTCCATAATTGGAGTCCTGATCTCTTCAAAATTAAACTTTGCTGCTTCTTCGTGGATGATATTTTCCAGAGCTCTCCATTTTGGAGATTCATCCGGAAGGATATCCAGCATTCCAAGATGTGTAGTATAGTTAGGTTTGGCCATTTTGTATTGTTATAAAAAATCTAATTCGGTCAAAGATAAGGTTCGTGTGGATGAATTTCTTTAATATAAGTACCTTGAATTTTACGTGTTCATCCAAATAATTTAAAAGAAGTTTTTTGAGTAATTCTTCATTATCGCAAACAGCATTAAAAGGTGTACTCTGGGCTTCTGTTGAGAAGTTTGGAGGCAGATTAATTCAGTTTGTGTCCACTATTATTTTAGCGAGGATTTTGTTGCCGGAAGATTTCGGAACAATTGCAATGATCATGATCATCTTTGCTGTTGCAAGTTCGCTAATAGACAGTGGTTTTAGTCAGGCATTAATCAGGGAGCACAAAATAAGCGAATCTGATAAGTCTACCACCTTTTTTATTAATTTTACTGTAGCCATAGTATTAATAATTACTATTTGGTTTCTGGCCCCTATGGTAAGCAAGTTTTATGAAAAAGAGATTTTAACAGACTTGGTTCGTTTTATGGCTTTAACGCCTTTATTTTTTTCATTGACCATAGTTCAAAGAGCTCATTTTGTACATAAAATAAATTTTCGAACTCAAGCTTATATAAATTTAATTTCATCAATTCTGAGTGGCGGTACAGCAATTTACTCTGCTACTCAGGGATTGGGAGTATGGGCGCTTGCCATACAATATGTAGTTCTGGCATTTTCCAACTCTGTTTTATTTTGGATTGCGAATCCATGGATTCCTAAGAAATTTATAAGCCGGGAATCTTTCAATCGCCTATTTGGGTTCGGATCAAAACTTATGGCCTCAGGGATTATAAATGTTACTTTTGTTCAGGTTTATAAGGTCATTATCGGTAAACTCTATGAAAGTTCACTTCTTGGTTTTTATGCTCAGGCTGAGAATATCAAAAATGTGGTTTCAGAAAATTTAGTAAGTGTTGTTGCAAGAGTAAACTACCCGACACTATCTAAAGTTAAAGAAGATACCGAGCGTTTAGAAGATGCTTTTAAGAAGGTACTACGATTTACTTCCTATTTGATTTTTCCGGCTATGCTCGGGTTGATACTTGTGGCAGAACCATTAGTGCTAACATTAATAGGTGAAAAATGGATAGCTTCTGTGCCAATAATAAAAGTGCTTTGCTTTTCAGGTATGATCCATCACCTTCAGGTAATAAATCTTGATATATTAAAAGTTTTAGGGAGATCAGACCTTTTTCTTAAACTTGAAGTTATTAAAAAAATTGGTGTTACAATATCAATCATAATTGGGATAAATTTTGGGTTCTGGGGATTGATAGTTGCACAGGTCGTAAGTTCTTATATATCTCTTTTTATAAATATGACTTACACTGCTAAGCTTATGGGATATGGAAGAATTGAACAATTCATGGATATAGTACCGGTTTTTTTGCTTTCAGTACCAATGTTGATCATAGTATTTTTATTAGGGATGATCAGCTTCGGAAGTTCGGCGTTAGAGCTAATAGTTCTGGTAACAGCAGGTGTGTTAATATACTTTTTAGTTAGTATTATTATAAAACCGGCTTCTTTTAAAGACGCAGTATATATTTTGAGACCAAAGCTGAAATTCCTTAAACATTTGAAAGTATGATTCAGGTTACAAAACCATTTTTTCCACCGGAAGAAGAGTATCAGAGTCTGTTGCACAAGATCTGGGAAAATGGCTGGATTACAAATAACGGCCCTTTTGTAAAAAAACTTGAGGATGAGCTTAAGAATTATCTCAATGTTAAAAATTTACTTTACGTAGGGAATGGAACTATAGCTCTTCAAATTGCTATCAAAGCGCTTAAACTCGAGGGAGAAATTATTACAACTCCATTCAGTTATGTTGCTACTAGTAGTAGTATTGTGTGGGAGAATTGTACCCCTGTTTTTGCAGATATTGATCCTGATACTTTTAATATCGATCCTCGTGAAATTGAAAGAAAGATCACAAGTAAAACAACAGCAATATTAGCCACTCATGTTTTCGGGAATCCTTGTGATGTGGAAAAGATTCGGAATATCGCAAATGACTATAATCTTAAGGTGATATATGATGCCGCCCATTGTTTTGGAACGAGCTATAAGGGGAGTTCTATTTTTAACTGGGGAGACATTTCAACAACAAGCTTTCATGCGACTAAGATTTTCCATTCAGTAGAAGGTGGAGCCGTTTTCTCAAGTAACGATGAGCTTATAGAAAGGATGTCATATATGCGGAATTTCGGGCATGATGGCCCCGGAAAGTTCAACGGCGTGGGTATCAATGGAAAGAATTCAGAATTACACGCAGCGATGGGAATTCTGAATTTAAAATATATATCAGAAATTCTGGAGCGGAGAAAGTCACAATTTCTATTGTATAAGAAAAAGCTCCAAGATATCGGAGTTCAGTTTCAATTAATAGAAAATCAATCTTCGATTAATTATTCCTATTTTCCGGTTGTTTTTAAAAATGAAGAAACACTTCTCAGAATAGCGGATAGTTTAGAAAAAAAGTCAATTTATTCAAGAAGATATTTTTTTCCTTCCTTAAATAAACTGAACTATTTAAAAGGAACTGCGCCAATTTCAGAAGATATTTCAACAAGAATATTATGTTTACCACTATACCATGACCTTAAAGAAAGTGAGATAAATACAATTATATCAATTGTGAGAAATGTATTAAGAAAGAGCTAATGGAAATAAGTGTAGAATCTTTTATTAATTTTCTAGATAAGAGAAATATTTTATATGAGGTGTATGGAAGCCCGAAAGAAGGTTATACTCTGGCTTCAATATTCGAACCAATTCCCGAGGGATTTTACTTCTACGTAGGGAGTGAGCTTCCTTCTGACATAAAGCGATCGTTGATTATTACAGGTCGTGATGTATCGGGAGATAGTGGCGAAAATTGCTTAATTAAAATTGACGGAAACCCTCAGATTATATTTTATGAGTTTTTGGATAATAAATTCAAAAAAAAATCAACAGGCCGAATTTCAAAAAAAGCTGTTATTTCCGATAAAGCAAGAATTGGTGAAAATGTACAAATTGATGATTTTGTGATTGTTGAAAATTGTGACATCGATGATAATGTGATCATAAAAAGTCATTGCAAGATTTATGAGAACACAAAGATAGGGAGTAATACCATAATTGAGTCGGGTTCAGTAATAGGTACTGAGGGCGTAGCCTGGGTTTGGAATAATGATGGAACTAAAAAAATCAGGCAACCTCAATTAGGAGGAACAGTTATTGGTAAGGATTGCTTTCTGGGTGCTAATACAATAATTGTGAGAGGATCCCTGAACGAAAATTCCATTATTGGAGAAGATACTATGATGGCTCCCGGATGTAGAATTGGTCATGGAACAATCGTCGGAAAATCTGTTCATTTTGCAAATAATGTGACAACAGGGGGAAACACCAGAATCGGGAATTATTGTTTCGTAGGCTCCGGTGCAATAATACGCCCAAAAATACAAATTAATGAATCTACAATAGTAGGTGCTGGAGCTGTTGTAGTAAAAAACTCTACAAAGTCTGGGATGACATTAGTTGGAGTTCCAGCTATTGAAAAGGAAAGTTCAAAGAATCCAAGTGCAATGCCTGCACTTAAAAAAACAAATTAAAAGTTATGATTTCAGATCAAATTAAAACTGGTAAAAATGTGTTTATTCATCCCTTAGCATTGGTTGAAGAAAACGTAGAAATAGGTGATAATACTCATATAGGTCCTTTTTGTATAGTTCGTAAAGGAGCCAGAATTGGTAGCAACTGTAAATTTACTGCTTATTGCGAAATAAGAGAAAATGTTATTATCGGAAGCGGTACTACCTTTGGCAGCAGATGTACTATATCTGCAAATGCTAAGATCGGAGAAAATGTAACTATAAAATACGGGTTTGTATTAACTGATACTCCAAATTTAGAAGAAGGAAATGTTAAAGATGTTGGAGCCATTGGGGATGGTACATTAATAGGGGCAAACGTAACCCTTATGCCGGGTTTTAATATTGGTGCAAATGCAATAATCGGAGCTTGTTCTCAGGTCAGATCCGAGGTTAAAGATGGAGAAGTCTGGTATGGAAATCCCGCTAAATTTTTCAAAAACAGATAAGCAGTCGTTTAATATTTGGCTTAGTATAGAAAAGTTAAAAGAGGAACCCGGTTGTATAAATGATAAATAGCTTTTTAAATAAGCATAAAAAAAAAGAAGTAATTCATTACCCTGACAGGGTATCGGATAATGTTGAAATTTCTGTTTGTATTCAGACTTTTCAACACGAGAAATTTATCGCGAACTGTTTAGATAGAATACTGGCTCAGAAAACCAATGTTAATTTTGAAATTCTACTTGGAGAAGATGAGTCTACAGATGAAACAAGGGATATTTGCATTAAATATGCCGAAAAATATCCGGACAAAATAAGGTTGTTTCTTCATCACCGGGAAAATAATATTATATTATCCGGTTCTCCCACAGGAAGATTTAATTTTTTGTACAATTTAACGCAGGCAAAGGGAAAATATATTGCGTTTTGTGAAGGCGATGATTACTGGAAAGATCCATATAAACTCCAGAAGCAATTTGATGCAATGGAGGAAAGTAAGGATTGTTCAATCTGTTTTACAGCTGCGGAGTATCACTATTTAAGCAGAGAAACAAATGAGGTGATATCAAAAAAAACTTACAGGCCTAAAAATGCATTCGATGGAAAGAAGTTTACACTTAAAGAGGCAATCAGACCTGCAGGTGGATTTATGCCGTCAGCTTCTATGTTTTTTAGAAGCAAATATCTGAGCGAATTACCAAATTGGTTTTTTAATGCCATTGTAGGAGACACTCCACTAACACTGTATTTAGGTACAAAAGGAGATTTTCTATATCTGGATAGTGCAACATGTGTTTATCAAATTGGAACAAAAAATTCCTGGACTCATACTTCAGATCATAGCAAAAGAAAAGAAAGGGTAGAAGGATATATATGGATCTTAGATCAGTTTGATGAGTATTCTAATTACAGATATCACAGCAAAATCAGGATACAAAAAATAAAGCTTAGAATAGGATTGATGAGATCCGGAGTGAAAAGGTTTTTGCGACCTCTTAGAAGATTTTCTTTTGTCGACAGACTCGCAAAACTAACAGGTAACTAAAAATTGAAGGAGCCGGTTTGAAAATTTTATTTTTGACTTCCTGGTACCCTACTAAAACAAATCCGGCCGCGGCAATTTTTGTTCATGAGCATGCTCTTGCTTTCAAAGAAGCAGATATGCAATTGAAAGTGATACAGATAGTAGCGGAACCATCAGATAAACACTTTTATAAAAAAGAGATAAATGAGTTTATAAAAGACGGAATAGATGTAACTACAATTAAGATTTTATCCCGAGCTCATAAATTAGTAAACCTGTTTTGGCCTCTGTACTATAAAATTTTAAAAAAATACTATTACAAAAATATACATTCAGATTTTAAACCCGATTTAATTCATGCAAATGTAATTTACCCTGCCGGAATTTTAGGTTATGATCTTTCAAAAGATCTGAGCATACCGTTTACACTTACTGAACACTGGACCAATTTAAACTGGGTATTCGGTAAACCATTTTTTAAAAATAAAGCCATAAAAGCATATAAGTCTGCATCAAAAATATTTCCGGTTTCTAAGTTTCTGGGGGATCAAATCAACGCTGTAGTGGGATGTAATCATAAAACAAAAGTTATTCCCAATATTGTTAACCCGGATATGTTTCACTTTAAAGCAAAAGAACCGCAAGAAACTATTCAATTACTTTGCGTTACCAACTTTTGGCTGAACAAAAAGAAGATGCATAAGAGGCCGGATGTACTGATCGAAGCCATTAAACTTCTTGAAAAAAGGGACCAAAAAAAGATTCAGCTAACATTTATCGGCAGAGGAGGAAAACAGGAAATACTTAGGAAAGAAATAGAAAATAGTGATATTAGTACAAGAATAGAATTTCTTGGGGGGCAACCAAAAGAGGAAATAGCAAATAGAATGCAAAAGGCTGACTTCCTGCTTCAACCAACTGAAAAAGAGACTTTTGGTGTAGTGATTGCAGAAGCAGCATGTACCGGCTTGCCGTGTATTGTAACGGAATTGGAAGTTCTAAAAGAACTGATTGATGAGCAGAACGGCGACTTTGTTATTGAAAATACTCCGGACCACTGGGCTGAAAAACTAAAAAAAATAATTGAAGGGGAATATTCATTCGAACGTGAATCAATAGCTGAAAAATATCAGAATCGATTTTCATATTCTACAGTTGGAAAAAGCTACAAGTCAGAAATAGAAGCCGTATTAGAATGATTTAAATTATCAATCAATTAGAAGAGAGCAGTTCTTTCAAAGATATCAAAAACCGGACAAGTTTAGTTTTTCTGGTTATATGAAAATATGGTTTTTGAGTTGCACCAAAGCTTCTGTAAAATTTTTCAATTGATTTTATCATTGAACCTTCAAAATCAAAAGATTTAGTTTTGTCCGATACATATTTCACAGCTTCATACATTAAATAGCTGAAGGCACCTGTTGATTTGTATTTGTTCAAAGTGCCACCTAATAAGTAATAGGCTGAGTTTTTATCCCAAACAATAAAGAGTGCAGCTACTACTTCATCGCCACTTTTAGCTACTAAAATTTGACCGGAATCGTTTGATTTACATGCAGCATAAACACGAACAAAATCATCTAATGTTCCTTCAGGAGACTTTTGATTTGGAAAGTTGGAGCAATGAAATTTCCACATTAAGGAAGCATCGTCTGAAGTCTCAATAGTTATTTGTTCCCGGGCTTTCTTTATCTCTCTTCTGATGTTGCCATCCATATTGTTCCAAACTACTTCAGGATCGGAAATATCTTCTAAAATGTAAGTATAGCGTGTAGTTTGTTCAAAGCCTTTCCAGTAGAATGGTAACCAGTTTTGTAAAGAGTAATGAAACCGTTGTTTGAAATATACAATATCAGGAAGCTGTTTTAAGAGATCAGTAATTAACTCTTTTTCTCTGGATAGCCGACTGGATTCTTTGCTTTCAATTTTTTTGAAACAAGGCCCTAACACCTGTGTAAAAATGGGCATGGTTGATATTGCAAAAGGCCCCATTTTTTTAATAATGAATGGCATTTTTGCATACAGCTCATCTCCTTTTTTTACTGTGGCATAATTCCACTGTCCCGGAGCTACTGCTTCGAGCCACCATTCTTCTTGAAATACTGAATTTGTTATAGAATCGGTACTCATGGTGTCTTCATGGGATTATTTTGAATATACTGAACTAAGTTCGAGTATAATTCCTTGTCGATTGTAATTTTCGAACTCTTTTTAAACGGCTCTTTAATAGTAGAGCTTCTTGAGTGTCTAAATCCGTTTTGGGATAAGAAAGAAGAAACATTATCCATTATCAATTCAGGATTATTACAAAAAGCCTCGTAATCAAGTTCAAAAAGCTGCTTTTCTTTTCCTTTTAAGCTTTTTTTTATCAGGGAATGTACTTCACGAATTTGCTCTACAGCTTGTTTTTCAGGAGATAGCAATGAAATTTTACTTACAGAAGGAGGCTGTAGTGAAAACCACTTATCATAATCATTATACAAAGCTTTACGGGCTGCCAAGATCGAATGCGCGTTTTCCACTTCATTTCTTCTTACATATAAAAACAATGCGTCCGGAAAAACTTCAAGTATGGGTTCCAGTCGCAATACAGAAAGCAGGTTTTTAAAGACAACAGGTTTATTTGCAGCATTTTGAAGTGCGTAATAAGAAGTCTTCAGATTAATTAGTTCTTGACCTTCTGCATCTGCCAATGAGACAAATTGAGGAGATCTTCTGAAGAACCTATACCAGTATTCACCACATTCACTAGGAGAAAACCAATTTTTTGTACTTCCAAAACGGGATTTAAAAGTCGGGTTTTGCTGATATTTTGATCTGTAATCAGAAATTTTTTCAGCCAGATACGGAGCTCCAAATAGTTTGCAATGCAGGTTTGATAAGTACGCAAAATCAAACTCAAGCACTAAAGACTGATAAAATAAAGTAGTCCCTGATCGAGGTGCCCCCAGAATAAAAATAGGCGGGGTTTTTGTAGAAAAGTCACTTTTTACGTTCAAGCGCTCAAAGCGGCTTAATACTTTGTTAATTCCTAAGTAAGTACGGTATGCGAAGCTAAATTTTCCCACTATTCCCTTTGTAAATGTTACATATTTGTTCGCAAGTATGAAATGAAGCGCCTCTGCTTTTCAAATCATTGATAATATTTATAAAAAACTCAGACCATCCTTTGAACTTAAAATCTGAGAAATAATTATTGTGCCAAAGTATAGTGAGTAGTCCACCAAAATTCTCAACTTCATTTGTGATCTTACTTATCTGATGAAGCGAGTTTAGTTGCAAATCCATGTAGTTTTTACTTCGTAGAGTTGCATCCATAATTACTAAAGGAATTGAGATAAAATTTGAAGCTTGTTTTAAGGTATGATTGAAAGGACGAAAAGGAAAACAATATCCATTCCTGAAACCTATATGTTCTGCAAACCCTGAAGAAGAGTCGTATTCCAGACTGGTTTGGTCGAGAACTTCTGAGTATAAAACTGGATCGTATTTAAGAAAATGAAACCTTAATCCTTTAGTTTTTTTATCAAAATATCCCGCTTCTTTTTCTAAAATTTCAGGATCTTTATAACTATTCAAACTAGCATGAAGGGCAACCTCAGAGTTGTGATCTCTGATATTTTTAAAGTATAAAGAAACTTCATCAAATTGATAGTCAGCATTCCCATTCCCTTTTTTGGTGAGAAAAAAGAAAGTAGAATTTACCTGAAGCTGGTTTTCAAGTTCAAGTATCTCATTAAGATTATTCCATGGATCTTTTTTGAAAACTTTTAGAAGCACGCCCTTTAATGCTTTAACAATCCTGCCTTTCTTAAGTGAGTTTGCAGAGCCTTCGATCCATCCGCTGTTTATCTTGTCAATATCATGTGATACTGAAACCGCAAAAGAAGATTTTTTCCATAGCTTTCTTTCAATTGTTACACCTTCAACATGTTCTATAACTGTTTTAAGAATATCGAAGTAATAGTTAACAACCGGCAAGTGTGCAAAGTTGTATTGGGATTGCAGACTTTCTTTAAATGGATATCTTCCCATGCTATCCCGTTTTGTACTTTCAAGCTCTTGCCAATTCCCTAAAAAAAAGAAAGCACTCCCTATTATATCATAATTAATAACAACTGAATTTTCGGAATAACTGATAATGGGTAGTGTGTTATCATTATCAAACAAAAAAGGGATCTCAGTACCAAACCATTCTTTCCAAATGATGTCAGGAGGGTTAATGAATTCTGAGTTAAAATAATCGAATGCTTTGTTTTGTATGGAAATTTTAGAGTCAGAATTCCCATAATTCAGATTGATATCCGGATCTATTTTGTAAACTGATTTGAATGTCTCAATGATATAATCTGAATAATAACTCAAAATGTGGATTCCTTAGAGTTGATTAAATCACTTAGTTTCTTGGTTAGATTGAATCTTGAGAATGGGTGTAATTTAAAATCCTTAGTCCAGATCTTATACGGATATTCATTTCCGGAGAGCTGATCAATTAAGAACCGGGTTATGGCTTCGCGTTCGTGATAGCTAAAATTTTCCCCTAAATTATTTTCAATAATTAAATTAGACGCATCTCCATTTTCTGGTCCGATACATAAAATGGGTTTTTGTGCCCCGATGTAGTCAAATATCTTGCCTGTAATAATAAGTTCGTTGTCTTCAGTATCAGGAATTACAAGTAATAACAGGTCAGCAGTCTGCATTTCTTTTTTAGCAGCTTTATGAGGAATATATCCATGGTAACTGATCAGATCTTGCAATTCATATCTATTTATAATCTCTTTTACTTTTTCATTAAATGATCCAAAAAATGATACACTGATCTTTATCCTCATGTCATCATCGAGTGAACTCAGAGCTTTAAAAAATGAATGAGGAATTGCAGCTTCAGTCATGCTTCCAACATACTTAATGGATAGCGTATCAAGTTTGTTTTTATCATTAGTTAACTCGAAATCATCATGATCAAAGCCATTTGTAATTGTGTGATAGTGACGGCTAAAAACATTTTGCTGAACTTTATTCATACTATCTGAAACAACAATTACTTCATCGGCTTTTGTTAAACACTTTTTTTCTAACGAAATATCTTTCTTTGAAGCTCTATCTGTTCTGGGCAGCTGCTGGTTATAGAAAATTTGACTCCAGGGATCTCTCATATCCATAATCCAATTCAGATCAGGATATTTTGTTTTTAGTTTTAAACCAATTAGATGCGTTGAATTTGGCGGTCCTGTTGTAATGACTTGTTTAATTCCATTCTCAGAGATAATTGATTCAGCTTTCTTTAGAGCAAACGGTATCCAACCAATTCTTGCGTCAGGGATAAAAAAATTAGCTCTTACCCAGATTCCAATTTTTTTTAATAAAGAGCCATCACTAGAAAAAGCAGTTGATGGAGTGGAAACCTCTTTATCCGTTTTGCCTGTCAACCCCGCAAATAAAGAGTATGGTTCTATACTTTTTGATCTAAAGACAGGTAATGCTGATGAGACTTCTTTATTTAGAGAATTATCAACGAGTGGGTATGTTCCATTTTCAACAGTTAATACAAAAGGCTCTATATTAAATTCAGGTAAATACTTGGCAAATTTAACCCATCTTTGAACACCGGCACCTCCACTGGGAGGCCAGTAATAGGTGATGATCAGAACTTTTGTTTTTTCATTCACTATTTGAAGTATTATTTCTGAAATAGGTTACCCCAAATGCTAAAGCGATCAGTATTTGAGCAACCAAGGAAATCCACCCTAAAGTAACTCCTAATGAATAAGAAGAAGGCTTAAATTCCATAACCAGCTCATGGTCTCCGGCAGGGATCTTCATACCGCGAAGCACATAGTTTGTTTTTAAGATTTCGATTTCTTCTCCATTCAGTGTAGCAACCCAACCGGCAGGATAGTATATCTCACTGAGTACCAGAAAACCGGGCGTTGATCTTGATATATTTAGAGCTATTTCAGAACCGGTATAATTAGTAATGGTAACCTCAGAAGTTGAATCTGCAGCAACCTGAATTTGATCGGAATTTTCGATTACGGCTACCTTTGAATAATCTATTTCAGGATTGCTAATGAAGTCAAATGCTTCGTTTGGAGTCTCTGCATAAACAAGAGAGTCTACAAAGAAAGCTTTGGGTTGTATTTTCTGATTTTCGTAAACCGTCCCTGAATTTCCATTGAAAACAGGAGTCAGCCCTTGAAAAGGTAGACCCGGGCGGAAGTTTACGTATTTAACATTTAATGCTCCCAGTAGGTTTAAGTTTAAACCTCCGCTCTGAGTATAAAGCGGACCACCCGGAGAAGTGATATCTGAAACTATGCTAAGTTTAGCTCCCGTATATCCACCTACTGTAGGATAGAAATAAGATGGAGTTGCTTCTTGAAAAGGGCTTACCAGTAGCGGAAATACTCTGTATCGGTACTCACCATTTTCGGAATAAATATTATCCACAATAAATTGATCAATGTCTCTTTTCTGAGACTCCAGGTATTTTCCGGGGTTTACGTTAGCGTTTACAACTACACGTTCAGGAACGTAGCGTTTTCCTACACTAATCATATCGAATCCCGTAATAACTATAAGACCCAACGAGGCTAAAGTGACAGATAGTTTCTGTTTAAGCGCAAACCAGATCAGTGCTCCTGCAAAAATCAGAAACAGACCAAACCGGAATACATCTTTATTAGCACTTTCTTGTCTGTCAGACACAAAGTTTTGCTGTACATAAGTGTTGGCTCTTTGCTGAACCTGTGGATTGTCAGGACTAACATTGCTTTGTTGAGCTATCTGATTAGCAATATTTGCAACTTCACCGGGCTTTGTATAATCCATGGTTTTAACCTGAACAAATACAAATACAAATATTAATACAGCAGTGCCAAGTGGAGCATATAATTCTTTTAGCTGAGGAGTTTTTTGCTTCACAAAATCAAAAAACCAATCTAATCCATAAACTGCGACTACGGTATAACAAAAAGAAGTTAGGACCAGCCAGGTTTCCGGCGCCCGGAATTTGTTAAAGAAAGGGATGTAATCAAAAGCTAACTCATTGAAAAAGGCAAAGTTTTCTCCCCAGGCAAACAATAACGCCAAAGTACCGGTTCCAAAGAATACAAACATTGTTCTGCTTCTTTGACGAAATAATGCGATTAATAAAAAGGGTAAACATAACGCACCTAAGTAATGGGGACCTGAGGTTACAGATTTAGGACCAAAATAAGTAGGTGAAGCTCCACCAAATATTTCCGGAACCAGTAGGGTTAATGATTCTTTAATTCCTTGAGACCAAGCAAACGCATAGCCTGTGGAAAGTCCTGTTGTTCCATCTAAAGCTGAACCACCTCTGATGCTGTATTGAGAATATTCCTGTAGAGTAAGGAAGTTTTGGGCATGGCCAAGAATTCCAATTACTCCGCCCAGAACAAGCAATCCCGTTACAATACCAAATTGTTTTAAGTTCTTTTCCTGAATCAGTTTCCAGGAATTTGCAATCCATAAAAAACCCAGTAGGTACATGAAGTAGTAGGTAATTTGAGGATGTCCGGCACGCACTTCTAATGCCATCGCAACTGAAAAGAGCAGTAAACCAGCGAGCCTGTTTTTTGAGTGTGTAAGTTTCCAATATCCGGCGAGAACCCAAGGAGCGTATGCCAGCGCTACAAATTTCGAAGTATGACCTGCTCCAATTATTATTGGGAAATAGGTAGTTAATGAATAAAGTAAGCTTCCAAATACAGCAGTTAACGGTTTGAATCCCATCAATATCAGTAAAAAATACATTCCTGATAACATTACCCAATATGGAAAAGCCGGATAAATACTTTTAAAAAACCCGGACAAACGATCAATATTAGGGATCTCATTCTTTACCGATACAACATATGCGGGCATTCCCATATACATGTTTTCAGCCCAAAGCGGCTCTTTGCCATATTGCTCTCTGTATTCAATAATTGACTCAGCTCCGGCTCTCCACTGAGTAATATCGTGTCGTTGAAATTCTTTTCCTCCGATTGTAGTAGCCGTGAATAAAATAAAAGGCACCAAAAAAAGTACAGCCAGTGCAATAAGGTGTTGTTTAACTTCTGAAAGATTATAAAAGAAACCGTCTTGAGAAGTATTCTTGTTTTGTTCGGTCATAAATTATTCTATTACTTTAGGTACACGGAAATAATCAGAGTCGGCATCAGGCGCATTTTTGAGCGCGTCTTCGTGAGATACAGGCTCCTTTGCTTCGTCCTTTCTGAATCTGCTGTCCAGATCAATCACATGTTCTAAAGGCTCTACATTTGAAGTATCTACTTCATTTAAAAGCTCCATGTATTCTAAAATACTGCTCATATCTTTTGCGTAAGATTTTGCTTCTTCATCAGTGACCTGAAGCCTTGCTAAGTTTGCGATGTAATGAACATCTTTATCTGATACAGACATGTAATAGGTATTGTAATTATTTTAATTGAGGGTGAATTTAAGAAAGATTAAGTGAAAGGTTAATTCTATATTCAAAAAAAGACTTATTCCTTGGGAAATTATTATAATTATACCCATTTTCGCACAGCTAATTCATTAAGAATGATAAAGAAGAAAATAACGATTAAGAATTCATCTGGTTTACATGCCAGACCATCTGCTACATTAGTGAAAACTGCGAGTAAGTTTTCTTCGGACTTTTTTATTCATTTTTATGGTTATAAAGTAAATGGGAAAAGCATTTTAGGTGTAATGACTTTAGCCGCTGAACATGGTTCAGAACTCGAACTTGAATTTGATGGAAGTGATGAAAAAGAGGCTATGAAAACAATTACTGAGCTGATTGAAAATAAATTTGGCTTGAAGGATGAGTGAAACTGAGAGCGTTGATCATAAAACCATTAGTGGAATATCAGCAAACTCCGGAATTGCCGTTGGGAATATTGTATGTATTGACAATAAAAGGAGAAAGGTACTTCCTAAATCTATTTCTGAAACGGAAATAGACTTTCATCTTAAAAATTTTAAAGAGGGAAGAACGACTTTAATAACCGAATTATCCGGTATGTTGGATTATCTGGATGCACAATCAGGTTCGATTATTGAGACTCAAAAACAAATTATTTTAGATGCTGAAGTAGAAAAAAGGGTGGAGTCTCTGATACAGGATCATCTATTTTCCAGCGATTATGCAGTATATAAAACTTTTTGTGATTTCATTGAGAGATTGAAGGAAAGTGGATCAGAGCTTTTTCAGCAGAGAATAGTAGATCTTGAGAATTTAAGAGATCGGTTTATTGATGTCATTTGTGATGACAAAAAAAGCTTTTCAATTGAAAAAGGGACAATTCTAGTCACCAAAGAACTTAGCCCGACAGAATTGGTGAGTCTTCATGCTAATGGTTTATCAGGGTTGGTAATGGAAAAAGGAGGAATTACATCTCATGCTGCTTTAATTGCACAGTCGCTCGAAATTCCGTGTATAGTTAGCGCCAAAAATGCCACATCCAAAGCATTTAATGTAAAAGGGATATTAGATGGAAGGGAAGGGATTCTGATTCTGGATCCGGAAAAAGAGATTCTGGATAAATATAAAATCAAACTTGAAAAGCTTAAGAAAACACAGAGAAGATTACTCAAAAATATTAATGAGCCCTCTCTTACTAAATCGGGGACGGAGTTTTTTCTTTCGGCAAATATAGAGTTTGAGTCAGAGCTCGGTCAATTAGCAAAATATAATGCTAAAAGTATTGGATTACTCAGAACGGAAGGTTTACTATTCAGTAATAAAATTGGTTTTGAAGATCAGGTCAGGTTTTATGAATCAGTGCTATCAGCAACAGAAGGCAGCGTTACATTCCGGTTGTTTGATGTAGGCGGAGATAAATTAAATGCTAAGATTCCTGAAGAAGCAAATCCCTTTTTAGGCTGGAGGGGAATTCGAATGCTTCTGGATGAAAAAGATTTGCTGGAAACCCAACTTAAAGCATTGTTGATTTGTGCAGGAAAGAATAAAGGACGGGTAAAAATTTTAATACCGATGGTTTCGGTTGAAGAAGAAATATTTGAACTCAAAAAAGTGATCGCAACACTACAAAAGGATTTATCCGGTTCAGGGTATAAGATTGATAAAGAAATAGCTTTGGGTGCTATGATAGAAGTTCCTAGTGCAGCATTGAATGCTGAAAACCTGGCAAGGCATTTAGACTTTATGAGCATAGGTACAAACGACCTTACTCAATATACGATGGCTGTAGACAGGGGGAATGAAAAGATATGTTCACTGTATCAGCAACAACATCCTTCATTATGGAAGCTTATAAAGATTACAGCTGAAGCATCATTAAAAACAAATACTGAAATTGCAGTTTGCGGAGAGCTGGCAGGAAATGTACTTGGTGCATGCGGATTGGTGGGTTTGGGAATAAGGAATTTAAGTATGATCCCAAATGCGATACCTAGAATTAAAGAGGAACTTATTAGTCATGATGATTCAGAGTTAAAAGAACTCGCGGAATCATTTTTGGCGGCATCAAATACAACACAAATAAAAGAAATATTTGAAGACTGGAGAGTTCATTAAATGAAGATCAGTAAAGAACTAATAAACAACGTAGACTCCGGAGATATGTGGGGATTGATATCAGACTTTCCAAATCATTGGAAGGAAGTGATGAAACTCACAGAATACATTGAGCTTAATATTGACAAATCGAAGATCAAAAATATTTGCTTTGCAGGCATGGGCGGTTCTGCAATTGGTGCGGATCTCATTCGGGCTTATTCCTTAAAGTCTTGTCCTTACCCTGTACAGGTAAACCGACATTATGAAATTCCAAATTACATAGGCGAAAATACTCTTTTTATAACCTGTAGTTTTTCAGGAAATACAGAAGAGACATTAACGGCTATGTCTTCAGCGCTGAAAAATGGAGCACAGGTTATAGGTGTTACTTCCGGAGGGGAATTAAAGAAACAAGCCATAGAACACGAATTTGATTACATACAAATTCCGGGAGGCATGCCACCGCGAGCAGCTTTAGCGTATAGTTTTGTGCCTCTTTTCAGAATATTTCAATATTTAGGATATCTGGATGAACCAGACAGTGTTCTAGATGACACTTATAATTTATTGAAAGACGGAGTATCAAAGTTTATAGATATGGACGACAATGATGCTTTAGCTTTGGCTCGTGAACTTAATGAATCACTTCCAATAATTTACAGCGATGCGTCTTTGATGGAGCCGGTGAATTTACGTTGGAGAGGCCAGATTGAAGAGAATTCCAAAATGTTAGCCTATGGAAATCTTATTCCCGAAATGAATCATAATGAAATAGTTGGTTGGGAACATATTGCCCATCTGGCAGGTAGACTTACAGTAGTAATGCTGAAGGATCAGGATGATAATCCGAGGGTTACTAAAAGGATGGAAATAGTAAAAGAGTTGGTTATGGATCAGGCTTTATCTGTTATTGAAATATCAACTATAGGAAATAGCAGATTAGAAAGAGTGTTTTCCTTAGTGCAACTGGCAGATTGGGTAAGTTTGTACTTAGCATTATTAAATGAGATTGATCCAACACCGATTGCAAAAATAGATATCCTTAAAAGTAAACTCGCTGAAGTTTAGTAATATTTAAAATCTTTGCTTTGTTTGATAACAAATTATTTCAACAACAGCTTGCCACAACTTGGGTAGGTCAGGAATTAATACTTCTGGAAGAAATTGATTCAACAAATAATTATGCAAAAAAAATAGAAAAGGCTGTTCCCGGTACTGTGATCTTAGCTGAGGATCAAACCTCAGGAAAAGGTCAACACAAAAAAGCATGGGCTTCAGAGCCGGGGAAAAATCTAACCTTCAGTATAGTCTTTACACCAACTCAAGCTGACAGAATTTCACTGTTAACATTGGCATGTGCCTCAGCAATTGAAGATGTAGTTTGTAAATACTTTGAAAGTTGTTCAATAGATCTGAAGTGGCCCAACGATGTGATTTGTGATGGTAAAAAAATATCAGGGTTGTTAACAGAAGTTATTCATAATGGAAATAAGGTAGACAGAGTTATAGTAGGGATTGGCCTTAATGTTAATCAGGAAAAGTTTGAAGGAGAGCTCAAAGACATTGCTACGGCTATGAAAGCAATTTCAGGAAAAGAAGAATCTAGAGAACAGTTGCTATGTGATCTGCTTGTACGAATAGAGTACAATTATCAAAGATGGGTAAATAACAGTGTAGAACTTATAAAAGAGATCAATCCAAAACTACAGGGTTACGGTGATTGGGTTACTTTAGAGATAGACGGAAACTCATTATCAGATAAAAATAAATTTTTAGGGATGAATGAACTTGGTTCTCTTCAGGTGTTGAATAAAGAACTTGGAGTAGATACCTTCTCCTATGAGCAAATCAGAGTACTTGTTGATTGAACAAGGAATTTCAAATAAACTAAGCAGATATTTTTCCGGAACACCAAAGCTCGTTATAGGAGTAAGCGGTGGTGCTGATTCTATGGCACTATTGTATGCATTTAAGCGATTAGAGATTTCCTGCTTTGTAGTACATATCAACTATGGATTAAGGGGAGTTGAGTCTGATAAAGATCAGGAATTAGTAGAGCAAATGTCTTTTCAATGGGGTTTTGAGTGCTGTTCTGTGAGGTTAAATACAGAAGAGATGCAATCCGGAAATTTTCAAAATTGGGCGAGGAACGAACGCTATAAAATATTTGAAGATTTAGCCGACGAAGTAAAAGCAGACGCGATTGCAACTGCTCATCATCAGGATGATCAGGTAGAAACCATCATTCAAAAGTTGTTCAGAGGCAGTAGCCCGGAATCCTGGGAAGGAATGAAGGAATGGGGCGCCCCTCTATTTCGTCCGATGTTAGAATTTAGTAAAGAGGAGATTCTGGAATATTGCGATGAAAAATCCATTCCTTATAGAGATGATGAGAGTAATTCTGACCCGAAATATTCAAGAAATTTTTTACGGGGTGAGTTTACCAAAAAAATGAATAACCTGTTTCCCGGATGGCAACAAAATGTACTTGGACTTTCTGACTTTGGAGCATTAAACGAACAAATGCTGGATGAACTCTCAGAAGTGTATCTGGAAAAAGAAAGAATAAAGTTGGCGCCATTAAAAAATATGAATGAGGTGTTAGCCCGTTCTCTGATCAAAAGATTTTTAGAGCAATATATTCCAACAGCATCGAAGGGAATTATAGGCGAAGCATATGCACTTCTTTCTAGCCAAACAGGATCAGAATTAAAAGTATCAGATTCGGTTGTTCTTGTAAAAGACAGAGATTTTATCGTTCTGCAAAAAAAAGCAGAGTTTATTGAGGTCATAATCAAAGAGGAAGATATTGAAAATGCGTTTTCAGTAAAGGGAATTGAATTTCGAATATCTGAACAACTAGAATCAGAATTGTATTTGGATGTTGCTAAACTATCATTTCCATTAATTCTGAGAAGATGGAAAGCCGGTGATAAGATTCAGCCACTTGGAATGGATGGGACTCAAAAAGTATCCGATCATTTGACGAATCGTAAAGTTTCAAATGTTAACAGAGAAAAATCTTTGGTATTGAGCGATTCAGATGGTACTATTTACGCAATTATTTTTAAAGGAAACGATCCGGGCCCGGGAACAATTTCCGAGCTTTGTAAAGCAACCGATTCAACAAAACGTTATCTTTCGATAACATCAAAAAAGCAGGCATGAGTTATTACTTACCGGAAACCGTTGATTGCAACGGCGATACATTTAAAGTTTTTATTACCAAAGAGGAAATTGAGGCAAGGGTTTCTCTGTTAGGAAAAAAATTGGACAAAGATTTTGAAGGCAAACGACCGATATTTATCGGAATTTTGAACGGTGCTTTTATTTTTCTTGCGGATATCATGCGCAGCGTTTCTATTCCTTGTGAGGTTGATTTCATGAAACTTTCCAGTTATGGTGATGAAAAAGTTTCTTCGGGTCAGGTAACAGAATTGAAAGAAATTGACGCCAAAGTAAAAGGTAGACATGTGGTTTTGGTTGAGGATATAGTTGACACAGGACTTTCTATGAAATACATCGTTGAAAGAATGAATAGTTACGATCCTGCTTCTGTTTCAGTAATTACACTTCTTCATAAAAAAGACGCCACAAAATATGATGTGCAAATTGATTACGTAGGTTTTGAGATCCCTACAAAATTTGTTTTGGGCTATGGATTAGACTTTGCACAGGAAGGAAGAAATCTTGCTCAAATTTATGTGTTAGATTCTGAGCAGGAAAGTTAAATCTTAGATTGATTAGAGGTATTAACTAACGTATATTTGTTGCCCTTGTAAAGGAGAGGTGGCTGAGTGGCTGAAAGCGCTCCCCTGCTAAGGGAGTTTATATGGAAACATGTAACGAGGGTTCGAATCCCTCCCTCTCCGCAAGCCAATGTAAAGTAGCCCCACACATAATTTATGTGTGGGGTTTTTATTTATCTATCATGTTCAGCCTGATCCCTCCAATTCTTATTCCTGTTATTATTTTTTTTGCTCGCATTATGGATGTGAGTCTTGGTACTCTTCGTATCGTAATGGTATCACGAGGATATAAATATAAAGCAGCATTATTAGGGTTTTTTGAAGTGTTGATCTGGGCTTTTGTTGTTGCAGAACTGCTGAAGAACCTTAACAATTGGGTTAATTATGTAGCCTATGCAGGTGGATTTTCTGTAGGCACTTTTGTGGGTATGTACATTGAAAGTAAAGTGAAAGTAGGGACTATCATCGTACGTATTATTACTCAAAATAAGAGAGAAGAATTAATAGAAAGTTTGAAAGAAGCAGGTTTTACAATAACGAGTATTGCAGCAGAAGGAGGGTTTGGGCCGGTGAATATCATTTTTACTGTACTCAAAAGGAAACGGTGGAATGAAGTTGTTTCTATTATAGAAAAAAATGACCCTGCTGCTTTTTATTCATCTGAAGATGTTACATACGCAAACTCATCCTTAGATTTGAATAAACTTGATTCCGATCGTGGGGCTACCAATAGACTACTGGGTCTGCGAAAAGGAATCTAAAATTATTCTGACCTGATGTATATAATTACATCTGATCAGCTATTAATTCAAGCCAAATTTAATATTCATCAGATCTGCATCACTCTTCTAATTAGTTTTTTACATGATTTTTCAGTTATATGAATCAACCAAAAAACTAACTTGAGGTACAAAATATGTTTGAAGAAATCAAAGAGGTCTTGGTGCAATCCTATGATACTTTTTTCAATGAATTAGCTTCCTTTCTTCCCAATATTATCGGAGCATTACTGATTCTAATTATTGGATGGATCATTGCAAAGCTGGTGAAAACTGCTGCAGTAAGATTACTAAAATTAATTCGATTGGATGTTGTGACTGAAAAGGCCAAGATTGATCAATTCCTGAAAGATGGAGGTAGTGATAAATCAGCCATAGATATTTTAGGAGGGATTATTTACTGGTTAATAATGCTGATCGTGATCTTAGCAGGGCTGAATACTTTAGGATTAGGCGTAGCGTCTGAACTTGTAAATCAGATAATACTTTATATCCCTAATGTTATTGTAGCAGTTTTGGCACTTATTTTTGGAGTTTTCCTGGCCGGATTTATAGCTCAGATCGTAACCACTTATCTATCTAATGTGGGTGTAGAAAATGCATCAGTTGTAGGGGCAGTAGCTAAATACGCCATTATTTTCTTTGTGGTTTCTCTTTCTCTTTCACAGCTTAATATTGGAGATGAACTCGTTTCAAATGCTTTCTTATTATTGTTTGGATCTGTTTGTCTTGCTCTTGGTTTAGCCTTCGGTTTAGGAGGAAAAGAATGGGCAGCGAGAATGATTGACAAAATGAGTAACAGGGATTTGTGATCAGAAATTTAATAGGTAACCTAAAAGCCTTTTCAGTCCGAAAGGGCTTTTTTTATTTCAAAGCAATTTTTTCTAAGCGTTGGTAATGTGGCAGAGATTCATTTAGCAGAGCGGTAAGATTTTCCGGGAATGGTTCTGTTTTTGGTTGATATTTCATAAACCCGGTTGATTTATGAATATTACCATACCAATATTTAGCCCAAACCCCATCTTCAGATCTTGGGCCTTTTTCCCAACTAAGCATATTTTTTTGATAGGGAATCGATATTTTTTCACAAAGTTTCTTAAGAATTCGCTCCGGGTTTTTAAGAAAAATCGTAGCATCTATAACTATAGGAGTGATGTTTTCTTTTTCAAAATACTCTAAAAGTTCTATGTGATCCTGATAACCTACATCTTTCATAGAAGGATTATCAATGACTTGGTGAAATGATGGGAGCATTTCTTCGGGGTTTCTGGTCAGGATCACATTAACAACATCGTGCATAAATTCTTTATTCAGCTCCAGTAGATGATGAGTCATATTCTTAAAAAAAACGACAGGCTTGTCATGATTTCCCATCATCATTTTAATGACTTTATTTCCGTCCGTTTCCATGTCAGCCATTATTTCCTTTGCACCGGGATGGTATTCGTCGGCATCAGTATGTGACAAATAATATCCGTAAAGAGGTTCATCAAAAACCCCTGTATCCGATCGTTGAGCAAATGAATACATTAAAGCCGTAGATATATTTCTTGGTCCTGACCACAAGCAGATCCTCGTAATGTCGTCTTTACTTTTCATGCTTTATGTCTTTTAACTTCTTCTTCAATAAGCTGATTGTATAAACCGCTCAATTTTTTAGTTGACGCTCCATATGTGCCATCCGCGATAACTCTTCCATCTATTTTAGTAACAGGAGTCAATCCACCAAAAGTACCGGTGACGAAAGCTTCATCTGCTCCATATACATCATATAGCGAAAAATCTTTTTGGTGACACGTTATACCAAATCTTTCACAGGCTTCTATTACTTTTCCTCTTGTTATGCCGTTCATGCAATACTGCCCTGTTGAGGTCCAGACTTCATCACCTTTAACAATAAAAAAGTTAGTGGCATTACAAGTGGAGACAAATCCATGGATGTCGAGCATTAAGGCTTCATCAGCTCCCGCTTCAATGGCTTGTACTAAGGCTTGTACTTCGTGAAGTTTACTATGGCAGTTTAATCTGGGATCTAAATAATCAGGTGACCCTCTGCGGATAGTGCTTGTAAAAAGTGTGATGCCTAGTTCTTTAGTTTCAGAAGAGGCTTTTTTGTGTTCTGCAATAATTACAACATTAGGTCCTGATATGGTAAGTCTTGGATCCTGAGAAGGTGTTTTTTTGATACCTCTTGTTACCATTACCCGGACATGAACATGATCATTCATATCATTAGCATCCAGAACTTTTCTTATATCTGCTACTAAATCTACTCTGGTAAAAGGTAATCTCATTCCAACTGTAGCTGCAGCTTCCCAAAGTCTTTTTAAATGTTCATCCAAAAATACCAAGACACCTTGATGCAATCGAAATGCTTCCCATACGCCATCTCCCACAAGGTATCCACTATCAAAAACGGATATCTTTGCGTCTTTTCTGTCAAATAGTTCTCCGTTTATAGAAATCTTTATATGTTCATTTCTATCATCATTTACCGCATTGTGAGTTCCGTGAACCATATTTTAACTTATTTTCTTACGAATGTAGCAGGATTTATTGAGTACTTCATTTTTAATTTTTACTCATCAGCTCGGGATTTTTTTAGAACTCAAAAATCAGAAAAAGAATAATGATCGCAATCCTATCAAAAGTATCTGATAACATTGAATTAAACGAAAAAAATTAGTGTTAGTAATATAAATTTCAAGAAAAAAGGGATAGTAATGATTAACAGAGACACCATACTGGAACTAAATGAGATTGCTGGAAAAATTAGTATTTCAGTATATATGAGTACCAATAAATCAGAGCCGGAAGCCGGGCAGGACTCTTTACGATTTAAAAATATTTTAAAAGATCTGAGAAATGAACTATCCGAAAAAGGCGTAGATGATAACAACATTGATGAGTTGTTATCAGAAGCAGATACATTACTAAACGAGTCAGAATTCTGGCGGTATAATGATGAAGGTCTGGCTTTATTCATCACAGAGGACTTTTTTAGATATTATCGGTTGCCTTTCAAAACCGATGAGAGAATACTGATTGATAATCACTTTTTGGTTACTCCATTGATACGAATGATGACTCTGGAAGGCACTTTTTGCATTTTATCAGTAAGTCAGAAAAATGTTCGGCTATTAAAGTGCACAAGTGAAACCGTAGAAGAAATAGAACTAGAAGAAGCACCTTCTAACATGGAAGAGTTCAGGAAGTTCGATGTGTATCAAAAAAGTGTTCAGCAACATTCCGGAGAAAACAGAGGAGGAGCAATTTTTCATGGTCACGGTGGTGGGGATGATGATACTAAAGTGGTCGAGGAATATTTAAGAAACATCGAAAATGAAGTCACATCAATTCTGCGTAAAAAAGAGGATCCCCTGATTCTTGCAGGAGTGGACAAGGCTGTGGCTCATTACCGAAAAGCAAATCATTATCACAGGCTAATGGAAGAAGCAATTATTGAGAACCCTGATCTCCTGAACAATAAGGAACTCAAAGATAAAGGTTGGGAATTGATACAATCGTACTTTTTGAAGGATATGTATGCTGATTTGGAAAGGTTAGGAAACGCGTCAGAAACCGATAGATATTCCGGAGATTTACATGAAATTATTGAAGCGTCTTACTTCGGAAAAGTAGATACACTCTTTATTCCTTCAGGTAAAGCTGTGTGGGGCAATTATAAAGCCGAAGAAAATCAATTCAGCATGATGAATTCTGAGAACGGTGGATATAAAAGGGACCTGCTGAATGCGGCGGCAATATATACCCTGAAAAAAGGCGGAAATGTATATTCACTAAATGAGACCGAAGTGCCGGCAACGTCCGGTATGGCAGCTATTTTCAGGTACGCCTGACCTGATTTTTAAGAATAGAAGTTCTAAGTACCAATCAGAGTTACCACAATTTTACGTGAGCCTCCACGATTTCGATGCTCACAAAGATAAATTCCTTGCCATGTTCCAAGGTTCAATTCACCATTAGTGATGGGAATACTTACAGAAGAACCCAGCAATGAGCTTTTGATGTGAGAAGTCATGTCATCAGTGCCTTCTAAAGTATGCTCGTAAAGGCTTATATCTTCAGGAACGGTTCTGTTGAAAAATGTCTCAAAGTCTGTACGGACGGTAGGGTCGGCATTTTCATTAATGGTTAAGCCGGCGCTTGTGTGTTGAATAAAAATCTGCATAATGCCGGCGTTTATCTTTGCGACTTCCGGTACTTGTTGCAGAACCTCCCGTGTGATAAGATGAAATCCGCGGTTTCTGGGCTTCAAAGAAAATTCTTTTTGAAATACAGTCATTTTTTGTTGGTAAGATAACAGATGTAGAATGGTTTTGCTATGCGATGGAAAGTTGAGCCAATTTTCTTTAATCCGGATCAATTAGACTTTTATCTCATATATTTTTTAAAAAGTGAAAAAAGAAATCCGCACAGGGATTCATAAAACAAGGGAATTTATAGGCTGATATTGATAATACAGCTTTGACTTTTTTGTTGATTTATCGGCTATCTGTTCACAAAACCGCTTCCAACGCTGAAATTAATTTAAGTATTAAATATTACTTATTTCTCATACCTGATTTGGAAAGTCCTTAACTTATAAAGCTCAAAAAGAAACGATTCATCAACGAGAATTCCGGCACAATACTAAAATAAAGCTGCGAAGTTACTCGCCTATTAACATCAGGAATGAAAAGATTACTTAACCTCTATCGGTTCGATTTCTCGGAACCGGTAAA
This sequence comes from Balneola sp., assembly GCA_017643645.1. GTDB lineage: Bacteria > Bacteroidota > Rhodothermia > Balneolales > Balneolaceae > Balneola. The sequence continues at coordinate 17,038 of JAEPNB010000009.1, read as the reverse complement.
TTATAAAACAGAAATTTTATCAGGTGTAACCGTATCACTGGCACTGGTTCCGGAAGCAGTGGCGTTCGCTTTGATAGCAGGACTGTCTCCACTTACAGGTTTGTATGCTGCATTTGTGATGGGACTTGTGACATCGATCTTTGGTGGGCGTCCGGGAATGATCTCCGGTGCAACAGGTGCTGTAGCGGTTGTGTTGGTTACATTAGCACAATCTCATGGTGTGGAATATATTTTTGCTACGGTTGTATTGGCGGGATTAATTCAGATTTCCGCAGGAATGTTAAAATTAGGTAAGCTTATGCGGCTTGTACCACATCCGGTAATATTCGGATTCGTGAATGGGTTAGCAGTAATCATTTTTATGTCCCAACTAGCTCAGTTTAAAACACCCTCAGGTGACTGGATGACCGGAGATTCGTTATATATGTTGCTTGGTTTAGTGGCATTAACTATGCTGATCATTTGGGGATTGCCTAAATTAAGTAAAGCACTACCCGCTTCTTTAATTGCAATACTGGTGATTTTTGCTGTAGTAGTCACTTTCAATATCGACACAAAAACAGTGGGCGATATTGCTTCCATTAAAGGTGGTTTTCCTCCATTTCACATTCCTGAAATCCCTTTTACTCTAGAAACTTTAAAACTGATTTTTCCATATGCATTAATTATGGCAGGAGTTGGATTGATCGAGAGTTTGTTAACGCTGAATATTGTAGATGAGATTACAGAAACCAGAGGTCATGGAAACAAAGAAGCTGTAGCCCAAGGTGCAGCAAATATTTTGTCAGGATTTTTCTCAGGCATGGGTGGTTGTGCAATGATCGGTCAAAGTTTGATCAACACTTCGGCAGGGGCAAGAGCTCGTTTATCAGGAATTGTAGCTGCGGTGATGCTTTTGGTATTCATTATGTTTGGTTCAGGTTTGATCGAAAAGTTACCGATGGCAGCACTTACCGGTTTAATGATCATGGTTTCTATAGGAACTTTTGAATGGGCTAGTTTCAGTACAATTAACAGAATGCCTAATTCTGATATTTTTGTTATGGTTTTAGTGACTCTGGTCACAGTATTCCTTCATAATTTAGCTCTGGCTGTAATTGTAGGTGTAATTATTGCAGCGCTTGTATTCGCCTGGGATAACGCAAAAAGAATTCGTGCCAGAAAAAGAATTGATGAAGATGGAGTGAAGCATTATGAGATATACGGCCCTCTTTTCTTTGGTTCGGTTACGGTGTTTAACGAAAAATTTGATGTACTGAACGATCCTGAAGAGATTATCATAGACTTTGCCGAAAGCAGAGTTGTGGATATGTCAGCGATAGAAGCTTTGAACAAGATCACAGAACGTTATTCCAAAGTCGGGAAGAAAGTACATCTTCAGCATTTGAGCAAAGATTGCATCGCTCTACTTGAAAATGCAGAAGCCATTATCGATGTGAATGTATTAGAAGACCCGAAGTATAAGCTGGCTGTAGATAAGATTTAGTAAATCTTAATTTTGAATGATTCCAGTACTTCATTTGTATATTAAGTAATGAAGTACTGGAAAATATTAAAGAAGGCGTTATCGGAATATGGTGTTCAGGATGCAATGAATTACAGCTCCTCGATAGCATTCTATCTGATCTTTTCTTTGCCTGCCATTCTTATCATCACTATTTACATTGCAGGTTCTGTCTATGAAGATCAAGTTGTGAGGGATAGTCTTCTTGAGCAGTTTAATAACTTTTTTGGTCAACAGAGCGCAGAGGCAATCGACAAAATCCTGACAAATGTGAACGAAGCCACCGACTCATTGATAAACCAAATTATTGGATTTTTAACATTGGTAGTAAGTGCAACCACGGTTTTTGTGTCGCTACAGGATGGTATTAATAAAGTGTGGGGAATTGTTACAAAACCAGATAGCAACTTGTACAGAGCGTTAAAGAACAGATTACTTTCACTTGCAATGGCTGTAAGTGTTGGATTTTTGCTTCTGGTATCATTGGTGATAGAAGCTTCTTTGAATTTCTTTGACTCAAAAGTTATAGAAATTTTCTCCGAGTCAGAATTCTATTTAGCCAACACTATTAGTTTTAGCTTTTCTGTGATTGTAACTACAGCAGTATTTGCCTGCTTATTCAAAATTATTCCTGATGCGGAAGTAAAATGGAAAAATGTATGGATGGGCGCTCTTATCACAACAGTTCTGTTTGGAATCGGGAAATATATGATAGGCTTCTATCTGGGAGTCAGCTCATTCGGCAGTGTATACGGCGCAGCAGGGTCTTTAGTGATTCTTCTTACCTGGATATTTTATTCTTCTATGATCGTTTTATTCGGAGCTCAATACACAGCGGTATATTCTGAAGAAATTTGATCCAAGCTATCAAAAGAATAATATCCAGTTAGTCACACTTTTAAAGATACTTTTTGAGAACAGCTTCTTTCTTTGAGGGGATATTAGCAATTACCTTTTCTTGCTTAGAAATTTCAGCTTCAATTTTTTCTATTTCTGAAACAATCTTTTTCTGTTCAGGGAGTGATGGGACTGAAATCGTGATCGGTTTTAAATTCTTAACTGAAAGACCGGGTTGAGCGGCACCAGTTGCAAATTGATTTAAGTCCATTTGTACCAATTTATGATGAAGCCAAATCGTATTTACTCCTTCTTCCGGATAAGCTACTAAGGCGTGTTCGGTTGCGTGAAATTTACCAGAAACTAAGTGTACGTTTCCACATAAGGCTCCTTGTCTACCTACAAGCGAATATGTACCATCATTCGTAAAAGTTTTTGTGTAACCTCGTAGCCCATTTCCTCCATAACAAGGATAGAGGTCGGTTACGAATACCTTGCTTATATCATCTGCTTTTACAAAAGTACCTGCCTTTAATTGGCAAACTCCGTCAAGTCTTTTCTCGAAATAGTTGTCTATTTCGGTATTAAATAAATCTTTTATTTGTTGTTTGAGATTGGCAACCTCTTCATTTGCCTTTTGTTCTCTTTCCTCTAATACTTCAATTTCTGAAACTATTTTTTCTTGGATACCTTTTTTTGGGAGTGGGATTTTGATCTTTAACAAATCACTAGCATACACATGAGGTTGAGCTTGACCTCTTTGTAGCATAAAGATTTCGTCTTGTATTGTTTTTAGATAGTAATAAATAAGCTTTGTAGAAATGATACTTTCATTCATTGAAGCTATTGTATTGCAATCGGAAGCAAAAATTGGATTTTTAAAGTAATTAATAAAACCTGCGTATGCTCCTGAAGCACTTACAGTGATAATATTACCGTCTCTATTCGCTTCATTATGAAAGTAAGCGGGAGATTGACCACCGGCAATTACAGGGACATTCCCTTCAACCGTTTCAGCTTCAGTAATCGTGCTTCCTTTCTCAATAAGGGAAACATTACTAAGAGGTACTAAATTTGTAGTGCCCCAAATACTCTCAAAAGTCACTTTTTTTTTTGAAGTGAGATTAATTCCTTTTTCAAAATCAGTTTGGTCAAAACTGATCATATCTACTAAGTTGTAGTAAGCTATATTATTTGATAAAGCTTCTGGGATATCCAGATCAAAAGAGCCATTAAAGGCTTTATAGATATAGGTGCTTGCTTTTTCAGGATTAGTAAATGAATCCGCATCATATAGCTCCGTACATTCATCTATACTTTTACTGCGTTGTATTGGGTGTATACCTTCACTTCCTCGTCTATTGCTAAACTCATATCCCAAAAAGCGTTTTTCAGCATTTTTACTACCAGTTTTAACAACAACTACATTCTGTGGGTATGCCAGAATAAAATAAGCCAGCTTTTCTTGCTCCAGTTCTAATATAGCTTCACAGCGTTCTTTTTCATCTTTAGCTTTTATTTTCTTTTTGTATTCCTTAAAAGTTTCATGACTTTTAACTTGTTTATTGGGCGCTTTTTGTAACAGGGTTATGTAATCATCAAATGAAACTCCATTCCATACATGGGCAATATATTTTGCAACAGGTTTCTCAATCCCGTTAATAGTTACATCCTGCAAATTTGTAAAGAAGCTTTTCACAGCTGCTTCAATGTTGAAGTTATCTGCGTTATTTCTTCGTTTCAGAAATAGGGTAACTGTATTTGTGCCGGTTGCCATAAACGTGTTAGATCCCATTTCAGCGATACCCAAGATCTCAAAATACTTGAGTAAAATTTCGCGGCTTTTCGTGTAGATACCGGTATTACTTAAGATACTACTTGGCAAAACAATACCTGCAACGCCGCCATCTTTCAGCAGTTGCTTTGTACGTTCAATAAACAAGCATTCTATTTCTGAACTTTGGTCTGTTAATCGGTCATATAATTCAAATCCTTTTTTTGCAGTTTCTTCATCCATCAATCCTTTAAAAGCCGAAACGGAATAAGGCGGATTAGAAATAATTACATCAAACTGCTTATTGTCTTGAGGATAAGTTCGATCGGTTTCTTTCAGTAAATCTTTAAATTCGGAAGAAGAGGCAAAGTCACCCAAGCCATCTCCATGAATAACCTTTGCCAGACCATCGCCATGCAAATAGCAACTTACTTTTGCTGTTTTAACCAATCGGTAATCTTTCTCTATCCCATAAACGTATTTTTCTGCCCAATCAAATTGATCTTCTTTCCATTTTTTTATTGTCTTTTTAGTGGCTGGGTTAAGCTTAGCCTCATCTACTTCGTTATCAATATACTTTTGAATCTCTTCCATAGATTCGGTTAAGAAATGGCCACTTCCCGCTGCGTAATCAATAATATTTGGCAGCAAGTCATTTCTGTTTCCCTGTTTGATTTTTTTAGCAGTAATTTCATGAATGGGTAGGCTTCGAATTATAAAGCGAGCTATTGGAACAGGAGTAAAAAACTGACCTGATTCCTGTTTTAGTCCGGTAGTTAGAAGCATTTCGAAAAAATCACTCAGGAACTGTTGGCGATAATTATAGCGGATTTTATATACCTGCAACAGTTCCACTACCTCTTTAACAACTTTTGCATTATCCTCGAAAGAAGCGTCATCATACACTTCCTTGATTGCAAACTCGTTGTTCTTTTTGAGACGGAGTTCGGTGAAAATATCTTTTATCTCTGTTCTATATTTGTCATCTATTTGCCCGAACCGCTTATCGAATTCATCATCACTTACATCCGTAACCTTCTTTTCCAGTAGTTCATCCATTCCTCTACGGTATAAATCCGTTAGTCTTTTTTGAAAAGAAACGTGGTCATCTTCTCCCTCAAGCCATTGAAAATGTAATTGCTCGTCCGGATTTCTGTTTTCATCTACAATTTTGCACAGAAAAAGGGTGAAAATTTTGTTGAAAGCATTAGGCTTATCAGAAACTACATTGTGACGCAGGATCTCTAAAAATCGATTAAAAATGAAGCTACTATCTTCTTGTTTTAGTACCTGAAGATCCTTTCTAGTTAATGCTTTACTCTGAAACTCATAAGGAGCTACCCAGTTTTCAAAAATCCCGTTCTGTTTTGGTAGTTTATTCCAGCGATCGAAGAAATCTTTGACATTCGCTGTTTGACGATAATCCTCTTCAATTTTTATGATCTCATTTTTATAATCTTCTACTTTTCCTGAAAGGTCAGAAGTATAGAGCATAATTATATCAGCAGCTTTGTCTTGCTGAAAATAGGTAAATAGTTGACCACCTTTTTTATAGATATTTTTCAGTTCTTTTTCGAATTCTTTGCCTGAGGTTTTGCATTCAATCATTAAATAAGCAGAACCGTCATCACGAGTAACTAAAATATCTAAACGTCCACTTGTACCATGCCCTGTTGCCCAAGTTTTTTCTAAAACTATATTTTGTGGGGGATATCCTTTTTCCAGCAAACGGTTAACACATTCAAGAACTACCCAGCTTTCTTCTTGAGAAAAATTTTGAGTGGTTTTGCTTTCCACTTTTAAAAGCTTTCCGTAATTGAATATTGAATTTTCAAAATCAACTTCTATTGAAAAACCACCATCGTATTTCTTTGAAAATATTCCAGAGGTATTTTCTTTGGGAGTAAAGCCAAGAGTTAATATGAATTTTTTTTTATCCAAAATTTGATTTATGCTTTAAATGACTTGATGGCTTAGTAGATGGTTTTTTAGAATTTTATCAAAATAACTTTCATCTATTCTTATTGCAATAACTAATCAAAATTTAAATCACAAGAGTGACAAGTGGCGTCATCATGAACTGAAAATAATTTAGTATTTTACTTATCATTACCTAACAGGCACCCAAACTTCTTCCAGCGATTCCGGGTTTTGAGGACCAAGATATTTGTCGTCAAGTACTTCAAAATGAGGGCGGTGATCCAATTCAAATTCTGAATCAGGAAGCCATTTCAGATGAATAAAATTTAAAGTCTTCTGAAAGTCAGCCATGGTACCTTTGTGAATAAACACGGCATATTTTCCACCCGGTAATTCCAGTGTATCCATTTCTTTCGGTACCGATTCAAAATTTTGCACTTCAGTTGCAGCCAAATATTTAAATATTAGTTTGGGATGAAAATCAGAATAGCTGAACAGGTTATTATATATCTGAATCGAGTATTTTTCTCTACCTACTTTGTTTTCGATGGATTTTACCTGAGGCATAAATCTTTGCCAAAGTCCCGGAGCTCCATAATCTGATATTGAAGTATCAATACTCATACCTATCAGCTTTTTAGGCTGAGCTTTCTCTATTCTGTCAAACATAAAAGAATATAAACGGCATCATCTAATCTCTTCAATCTGCTCAAGAACCAACTTATTTTTAGTTAATTCTTTTATCATAAAGTTCGGATTATCGGACATTTGGCTTGATGTATCAGTTATGGTCAGAAGTCGGTTTTCAGTGTTAACTTCCCATTTAGCAGGTTTAAAATAGTGACCATCGTTTGGAGCCAGATAGTAAAACTCAGCGTCGCCTTCTTCAAAAAATTTATATTGCATCCTGAACCAGGCAAAAGGGAATTCTTTGTAGTCAGAAGGGCGATAAATTCCATTCACAGGATGGATGTAACCATTTTCATCAACGTTTTCTTCATGAGAATGTACCCAGTGTTGTTTTAATAATTCCACATCTAAAGTTTGGTCTTTCTCATCGTCTGAAGTTAATGAACAACTATTTAAAAAAAACAGGATTAGTAATGGTATACCAAGTTTAAGTGATTTAAGTTTTAAGTAAGACATAGATATTTAACTAATTACCATAATAAGAATAACAGACCATGTAGTATTATCCAAATTTAAATCAGCGCTAAAGTTTTATTTATTGCTTCTTTCAAGTTAGAATGAACCGAGAATTTTTCAGCATAACTATTCCATTCAGAAACAATATCGTTAATCTCGTCCAGGATTTTCGGCGCTTTTTTAACATTCATTTGGTAGGCAACATCCAGAAGATCTTGTCTGGTAATATCAGATCGTTTTCCATTTATGCTTAATGAGTGCTGACTTACCCACTGACTTCCCGGACGATAAGCGTGACATACATCATAAGCCGGCGCCAGCTTCCATTCTCCATTTTTCGCTATCATAAAAGCAAAATTCTTGGTATGGTCGTCACAATTTCTGCTCATTACGTTAAACGTCATGCGCCTGTACATTTGCTCTGCCTGAGGGTACGACAGACGAAGCATTCTCATAGTTTCGAATAACTGCTCATAACTGTATTGAAGCACATTATTGAAATCGAAATGGCGAAGTGCACAGAATGTTTGAACATGAACTTTATCTCCCTTCTTTGTTCTGTCAAAGCGCTTGGTCATGAAGTGAGCTCGGTCATTTTCTTCAAGCAAACGGGATTCCATCATTTCAATGCCGGCTTCTTTAGCCATTTCATAGTAAGCCATTTCAACCCGGCCATAACCGTTCGAGGTGCCAAATTGTTTATCAATCACTCCGTCGAACTTGATCAGCCAATGTTCGAAGCCTTGAGGAGCAAAATACTGTCCGCTTCGGATCTCTTCCGTATCTTCATTGAAAGCAATTACCGCTTTAGCTCTTGCTCCACCTGCAGATGTTCCTATTTTAAGAATATCATAAAACGCACGTTGTTCTTCCCGATTAGTAGAAAGATTAAAATTTTTCCTTTTACTCAGGATCTTTTCAGCAACTTCAATAAGTGAATTAATCTCAAGGTTTTTAGAAACACTACCGGATCCTCCCTGAGCAGGTTCTATTTCCAGAGCGCCCATACCTCTTTTACCAATAAAACAAAGCGTCTCAACAGGATTTAGACTATCAGTTGGTCTGCCTTGGGTAGTTAACCAGGTATTGATCAATGCATTTCCATATTGATCCGGAAGGATGTCAGCTAGCAAACCCGGCAATCCTTTAAAGGTTTCGTTGTCTCTTAATTCCGCAAAACTAAAAATCCTCTTCTTTGCATTCTTAATTGGTAATTTGATTGGAGACAAGTCTATATTTTCAGAGAGAAAAGAAGGCTCATATTCGAAAGAACCAAGTCTGGTGGTTGGATCCCAGGCGACAGCTCCTATTCTTTTACCCCAAATATTTATATAAGCCGTCGTAATCATTACCAATCTACTCCGGGTTCTTCTACTTGATCTTGGGATTTTGATGCTCGTTGCCTTCGGTCTTCATTTTTCTTTGCAAGTTCCAAAGGACTTACTTGTTTTTGTACCGCAAAGGCTTCCAGAGTATGAAGAAGATCCAAAGCTCTAAGCAACTGGATGAACGTGATCATGTTAACACGGGTGCCTCTTTCAAACTCGCTTAATGTGGAGCGATTGATATTCGCTTTATCAGCCAGATCTGATTGAGTAATATTTTGTTCTAAGCGATGATGTTTAATGAATGCGCCCAGAGACTCTATAATAGTAGAGTCGCTTAAAGATTGCCAGTCTTTGTTGTATATATCCATCATTAATATAATTTATTATCACTAATGTAGGTTTTTTCAACCAAATTTGCATTCTAAATAAGAAAATATTTTGAAACACAAAGAAAAAGAAAATGAAAGATAGAGTAATTGTATATTTATAATGTATTAATTAACTAACATTAAACATTAAAAATATGATTAATGATGGGATTATCCGATATTATGAAATATGGATAATTTAGATCTTTTAGCGATCTATATCGAAAGGAGAAACAGTGCTTCTAAAAATTGATATGCGAACTAAATAAATAAATATTTCATAATCATTATTTGTTCAAAATAGCTGTATATTTAAGGCTTGCTACTTTTAAGGAATTCTTTTTATGTAGGAATCGGGTAGTGCAAATTTCATTTCAATAAGAATAATGTCACAAGATTTAAGAAATATCGCCATAATCGCTCACGTAGATCATGGCAAAACTACACTCGTTGATCAGATTTTAAAGCAGAGTGGAACATTCAGAGAGAATCAGGAAGTTGAAGATCGGGTAATGGATTCCGGTGATCTTGAAAGAGAGCGCGGGATTACGATCAGCTCCAAAAATACAGCTGTTAATTGGAAAGGGACTAAGATCAATATTGTGGACACTCCTGGTCACGCAGATTTTGGCGGAGAAGTTGAGCGAATCCTGAAAATGGTAAATGGAGTTATTCTTTTAGTGGATGCTGCTGAAGGACCGCTTCCACAAACAAAATTCGTTCTTAGAAAATCATTAAGTCTGGGATATAAGCCAATTGTACTGATCAACAAGATCGATAGAAAAGATGCACGTCCTGATGCAGTTTTAGATGAGATCTTCGATCTTTTTGTGATGTTAGATGCAACGAACGAGCAGCTAGATTTTCCTGTGCTTTATGCTGTTGCAAGAGATGGTATTGCAAAATTAGAATTAGAAGAAGAAAGTGACAGTTTATCTCCTTTAATGGACACGATTGTTGAGCATGTTCCTTCTCCGGCACAGCCTGTTGATGAAACGTTCAAAATGCTGGTAAGTAGTATTGATTGGAATGATTATGTAGGCCGAATAGCGGTTGGAAGAGTGGAGCAAGGGACAATAAAACTTAACCAAGAAGTTGCTCTTGTAAGTGGAAAAGGCGATCAGAAAATGAAAGGTCGCGCTACAAAACTATTTACTTTTAATGGACTAAACAGAGAGCCGGTTGAAGAAGCATATGCAGGAGATATTGTTGCTTTAGCAGGTTATGATTCAGTTAATATCGGTGACACATTAACTGCGGCATCTGATCCTACTCCCCTGGTATATGTAGATTTGGATAAGCCAACAATTGCGATGTACTTCAGAGTAAACAACTCGCCGTTTGCAGGTTTGGAAGGTAAGTATGTGACTTCAAATCAAATTAAAGATCGCCTTGAAAGGGAAGTTCGTACCAATGTTGCAATGAGAGTGGAAGCAACAGATAGTCCGGATGTGTTCAAAGTTTCCGGACGTGGAGAACTTCAAATGGCTATCCTTATTGAGACAATGAGAAGAGAAGGATTTGAATTCTCAGTTTCCAGACCAGAAGTATTGATGCAGGAAATTGACGGAGTAACTCATGAACCTGTTGAAGAAGTAGTTGTGGATGTTCATACAGATTACAGCAACAGGGTAATTGATAACCTCCAACAGCGTAAAGGTATTATGCAGGGAATGAGTCAGGAAGGTGAGAATAATCGAATTGAATTCAGGGTTCCATCCAGAGGTTTAATTGGTTTTCGTGGTGAGATGTTAACTGAAACCCGAGGAACAGGAATTATGCATCAGCAGTTTGATGCCTATGAACCTTATGCAGGTGAAATTCCGGGCAGAAACCGCGGAGCTTTGATTGCTTTGGAAAAAGGTGATGTAACTGGTTATGCTTTGGAAGGAATACAGGATAGAGGTCAATTTTTTGTTGAACCGGGAGATAAGGCGTATATGGGAATGGTTATAGGTTTGAATAACCGTACCGATGATATGGTGGTAAACGTGGTAAAGAAAAAGAACTTAACGAACCACCGTGCTACACAAACTGCAGATTCAGTCAAAATATCACAGGCTAAAAAGATGAGTCTGGAAGAATGTATTGAATTCATTGCTAATGACGAGCTGTTGGAAGTAACACCGGAAAGTCTGAGAATTCGTAAAAAGCATTTAGATCATAACGAACGAAAGAGAGAAGAGAAGAAAAAGGCAGGGGTTTAAAGCGGTTTCCTTAATGAAAATCTAATGATTCGTTATTCGTTAGATTTTCTGGATATAAAACCAATTTTCAGAAGTTTTTGATACCATTTCAACTGCTTCCGTTCGCCTAAATTTCCTTCTTTGCGGCTTACTTCACTTTTATACAATAAAAAGCAGGTTTGGCAAAGAAAGTCTTGTTTACCTTTATAAATTGATGGTTTTAAGTCAACAATAATTTTCCCAACAGGTCGCTCTTCACCATTTTTGGTACCACACATACCACAACGCTGAATTGATTTATCTTTAGTTTCCCCGAATCCCACTGGCACATCACCTTTTGGTTTTTAATGTGTAATAATAACGTCCCTTATTATAATACTAATAATTATTAATTGATCTGTCAATCTCAAGTAAAAAATCAAATATGTCAATAGCGTAGATTATTTATAGAGATCTAATCAGATATTATTTTCTCTAAAGTAAGCTGAACGTGTATTTATATTTTTTTTTGGTAAATCTCCTCAGGAATATTTGAGCAAGAACCTCGAGAAAAACTAACTAACCTTCTTATCAATTGGACATTGGATGTTGAATATCCCTCACCCCATCCCATAAAACTCAGCCTTTTCTTTGTGATAAGGTTCAAAGATCCTTTTAAGAGAATGATGTTCAGGTAAGTTTAAATCAGAATCTTTATTGATAAGTTCTGAGGCTTTTTCTTTTGCTTGAGCCAGAATGAATTGATCTTCTACTATATCGGCTACTTTAAAATCCGGAAGTCCGCTTTGTTTGGTGCCAAGAAAATCGCCTGGGCCACGAAGTTTTAGATCGGCTTCGGCAATCTTAAATCCGTCGTTCGTTTCTTCCATAGTTTTAAGACGAAATGCTCCGGCTTTGCTCACTTTCACATCAGGCATGAGAATGCAATAACTTTGTCGTTCGCCCCGACCAATTCTTCCTCTAAGTTGATGAAGTTGTGATAATCCGAATCGTTCAGCATGTTCAATGATCATCACAGAAGCATTTGGTACATCTACACCCACTTCGATTACAGTAGTAGAAACCAAGATCTGAATCTCATTAGCAATGAAAGCTTTCATTACTGCATCTTTTTCATCGCTTTTCATTCTGCCGTGCAAAAGGCCCACTCTGAAATTTGGGAATTGAGATTTGAGCTTTTCATATCCCGCTGTTGCATCCTTGAGATCCAAAGCTTCTGATTCCTCCACCAATGGATAGATCACATAAACCTGACCGCCATCATTAACTTCGGTTTGAACAAAATCCCAGACCCCTTCTCTTTTTTTGTTTCCGCGGATCGCAGTTTTGATCGGCTTTCTTCCGGCAGGTAATCCCTTGATGATGGAAATATCCAGATCAGCGTAAACGGTCATGGCTAAAGAGCGAGGAATAGGAGTTGCACTCATTACTAATATATGAGGATGTGATCCTTTATTCAGAAGTTCGGCTCGCTGCTTTACGCCAAAACGATGCTGTTCGTCAATAACGGCAAGACCGAGCTTATGAAATCTTACATCTTCCTGAATGATAGCGTGGGTTCCAACAACAATCTGGCATCCTCCACCCTCCAGATCGGTGAGTACATCCATTCGTAGTTTTGATTTCTGTCCCCCCACTAAAAGGCGAACATTTATATCCAGTCCTTTTAAATGATCAGCTAAAGTTCTGTAGTGCTGTTCAGCAAGAATTTCAGTAGGAGCTAAAAAAGCAGATTGAAATCCGTTATCCAATGCCATTAGTAATGCTCCGATCGCGACTATTGTTTTTCCGGCGCCCACATCTCCCTGAATAAGTCGATTCATCTGTTTGCCGGAACGAACATCCTTTTTAATATCAGTAAGAGAAGACAGTTGTCCTTCAGTCAGCTGAAAGGGTAGGAGCTCATTAAAGTATTTGGATGTGTAGTTTCCGGTTTCTGAGAAAACGTGACCCGATTTTCTTTCTTCTACGGTGTGATGAATTTTTTCCATACTCATTTCAAAAAGAAAGAGTTCTTCAAACTTAAATCGGTTTAAAGCTCTTTTGTGCTCAGAGTGGTCTTCCGGAAAGTGGATCATTCTGTAAGCTTCAGCTCTGGAGGGAAACTTCATTTCTTTTACAAGATCTTCCGGTAAAAATTCATTAATAGTAATCTGATTCAGAAGCGTCTCAATCCAACCGGCTACAATTTTATTGGTAAGACGGGTTTTGCTGAACTCTTTATTGCTGGGATATATTGGAACAATTTTGGAGAAATTGCTGACATCGCCTTCTTCAGAAAGTTTGTCAACTTCAGGGTGAGCGATTGTAATAGACTTACCGTATCGCTTCGCCGGACCAAAAAAAGCAACCAGGTCTCCTTCCTTAAATATCTTCTTAAAATAGGAAGCCCCGCGAAACCAAACTCCTTTAACAATTCCGGTTCCATCATTGATGGCTATTTCCAATCTCTTACTTCTCTTAAAACCGACTTCCTGAAGATTTACTACTTTACCAACTACAGTAACTTCTTCACCCGATCCCATCAGATGTTTGATCTTTTGTACGTTACTTCTGTCCAGATAACGGCGGGGGTAAAAGTTCAGCAGATCTCTTTCAGTACGGATGCCTTCAGTAGCGAGAGCGTCCAGCCGTTTAGTGCTTAAACCAGTTAGCGTTGCAATACTCAATTGATATAATGTTATGTATCAGTTAATAAATTAATGAAGCAGCATAGAAAAGAAAATCCTTTAATTTGATGTTTCATGGGGTATTCTGAAATATTTAAGAAATAATGTTTAGAATTATTTTTAGAAGTACAGAAAAAAGCTATATATTTGCAAGCTCTAGATTTGATGGCAATAACCAAACAATTTGAACCGTGCCAACTATACAACAACTTATTCGAAAAGGTAGAAAAAGCAAGACTCGAAAGACAACTGCTCCTGCAATGCAGGGATGCCCTCAAAAGCGTGGCGTTTGTACTCGTGTTTACACAACTACCCCTAAAAAGCCGAACTCAGCTCTTCGTAAAGTAGCTCGTGTTCGCTTAACTAATGGAATTGAAGTTTCAGCATACATTCCGGGTGAAGGTCACAACCTGCAGGAGCACAGTATTGTGCTTATCCGCGGTGGGCGTGTGAAGGATTTACCTGGTGTACGTTACCATATAATCCGTGGTACACTTGATACTGCAGGTGTAGATGGAAGAACTCAAAGCCGTAGTTTGTACGGAACTAAACGCCCAAGAGGGTAAAACCAGAATTTTAGATTGACCGACGATGCGTAGAAAGACAGCAGAAAAACGAGATGTACAGCCGGATCCAATTTTTGAGGATAAGCTAATTACACGTTTTGTAAACAACTTGATGAGAGACGGTAAAAAAAACGTTGCTCGAAAAATTGTTTATCAGGCATTTGAAATTATTGAAGAGAAAACCGGCGAAACCGGTATAGACATTTTTAAATCAGCAATGCAGAACGCAACTCCGGTTGTGGAAGTTAAGTCTCGCAGAGTTGGTGGAGCGACGTATCAGGTTCCTATGGAAGTTCGTCAGGAGCGTGGTACTGCATTAGGAATGAGGTGGTTGATAAGATCTGCTCGTTCCAGAAACGATAAGTCAATGTCATTGAGGTTGTCTCGTGAATTGATGGATGCTTCAAACAATGAAGGTGGAGCAGTTCGTAAGAAAGACGAAGTTCACCGTATGGCAGAAGCAAACAAAGCATTCGCTCATTTTAGATTTTAAAAGTATTTCAAGATTATCATGGCAGAAGTAAAACAACAAGACCCACAAGTTATCGACAAGATGCGCAGAACGCGTAACATTGGTATTATGGCTCATATCGATGCCGGAAAAACCACAGTTACTGAGCGTATTCTTTTTTACACCGGTCGTAGTCACCGTATTGGTGAAGTGCACGATGGTGCTGCAACTATGGACTGGATGGAGCAAGAGCAAGAAAGAGGTATTACTATTACTTCTGCTGCTACTCACTGTATCTGGAAAGATCACCGTATTAATATTATTGACACTCCTGGTCACGTAGATTTTACTGTAGAAGTAGAGCGTTCATTACGTGTTCTTGATGGAGCGGTTTTTGTGCTTTGTTCTGTAGGTGCTGTTCAGCCTCAATCTGAGACCGTTTGGCGTCAGGCTAACAAGTACAAAGTTCCTTGTATGGCATTTGTTAACAAAATGGACCGTACCGGAGCTGACTTCTATAATGTAGTTAGTCAATTAGATGAGAAATTAAACGCTAACCCGATTCCAATTCAAATTCCTATTGGTTCTGAAGAGAACTTCAAAGGTGTTGTTGATTTGATCAACATGAGAGGAATTGTTTGGGATGACGCTTCTTTGGGTGCTAAGTACGACGAAGTTGATATTCCTGAAGATCTTGCAACAAAAGCTGCAGATTACAGAGTTCAGTTGATCGAAGCTATTGCTGATCACGATGAGTCGTTGATGGAAAAATATTTGATGGAAGAAGAGATTTCAGAAGATGAAATTCTTGCAGCTATCAGAAAAGCAACTATTGCAAAAGATATTACTCCTGTAATGTGTGGAACTGCACTGAAGAACAAAGGTGTGCAGGCAATGTTGGATAGAGTTATTTCATTCATGCCATCTCCGCTAGATGTTCAGGCTGTAAAAGGTGTTAAGCCTCATACTGAAGATGAAGTGATCAGAGAAGCAGATGTAAACGCTCCTTTTTCTGCGCTTGCATTCAAAATCATGACCGATCCTTATGTTGGTAAGTTAACTTTTGCCAGAGTGTACTCAGGTACATTGGAAAAAGGATCATATGTATTGAACTCTTCAACAGGTAAAAAAGAAAGAGTAGGGCGTCTGCTTGAAATGCACGCAAACTCTAAGAAAGATATTGAAATAGCTCAGGCTGGTGATATTGTTGCTGTAGTTGGTGTAAAAGAAGTTTACACCGGAGATACACTTTGTGATCTTGATGATCCGGTTATCCTAGAGCAAATTACATTCCCTGAGCCAGTGATCAAGCTTGCTGTTGAACCAAAAACTAAAGCTGACAGTGAGAAGCTTTCTGCAGGACTTCAAAAACTTGCAGAAGAAGATCCGACATTCCAGGTTAGAACTGACGATGAAACTGGTCAGACTACTATTGCCGGAATGGGTGAATTGCACTTGGAGATCATTGTTGATCGTTTAAAGCGTGAATTCAAAGTTGAAGCAAACGTTGGTGCTCCTCAGGTGTCTTACAGAGAAACCATCTCTAAAGCAGTTGAGCACAGAGAACTTTACAAAAAGCAATCTGGTGGTCGTGGTAAATTTGCCGACATCCAGTTTGAAATTGCTCCAATCGATTATTTTGCTGACTACGATGGTAAGAAAGATCGTATTTCAGAAGAAGATGGATTTATGTTCATCAATGAGATTGTAGGTGGTAATATTCCTAGAGAATTTATCCCTTCAGTTCAAAAAGGGTTCAAAGCAGCGTTAGAAAATGGTATTCAAGCTAACTACGCTGTGCAAAACATTGGTGTAAGACTTTTTGATGGTTCTTATCACGATGTGGATTCTGATCAATTGAGTTTTGAGCTTGCAGCTAAGCTAGGATTTAGAAATTCAGCTAAAAAAGCGAAGCCTCAACTGCTTGAGCCGGTTATGAAAGTAGAAGTAACTACTCCGGAAGAATATATGGGTGATGTTATCGGTGACCTTAACAGTCGTCGTGGAATCATTCAGAGTATGGACAACCGAAATGACGGTTCTGTTGTGAAAGCACATGTTCCTCTTTCAGAAATGTTCGGATACTCAACTGACGTTAGATCTTTGACTCAAGGTCGTGCGGTTTACTCAATGGAATTCGAAGAGTATACTGCTGTTCCTGAAAAGATTGCTCAGGAAATTATCGAAAGTCAATCATAAAGAAATTAAATAAAAACAAGACAAAGACATGGCAAAAGAGACCTTTCAACGCACCAAGCCGCATGTAAATGTGGGAACGATTGGACACGT
>JAEPNB010000008.1 GCA_017643645.1 Balneola sp. | reverse complement strand
GGGTTCACTGATCCTGCGCTGAATAATCCTAAAGGTCCTCGTTCATCCTGAGAAAATTAATACACTCTTCACCTGAAAGGATTATTCCTGCTTCGCAGACGCATCCGGATCATGCTCTCTTCTCCGTCTTAAATACTAAGGGCGTTTTTTTCTAGAACCATCATTGTTAAACTGTCAGCTAATTACATAACATTTAGAAGCCTTCCAACATCTCCCTGTTTACTTTCTACCAATAAACACCGTTCTTAAAATAAAAACAGAGTTTATGATTAAGTGGCTGGATGTTCTCAACTACGCACGAAACGGCAATCCTGAACCGAGCCGCAGAGTAGAGAAAAGCGATGAAGAATGGAAAAAAGAACTCACCGACGAACAATTTGCTGTTACCCGTTTAAAAGGCACTGAATGGCCTTTCTCAAGTGATGTTTGCAGTAAATTTGAACCCGGTATTTATGCTTGTGTATGCTGTGACACTCTCCTTTTTGATGCCAATACAAAATTTGAAAGCGGTTCAGGTTGGCCTTCATTCAATCAGCCGATTAAAGAAAATGCAATAGCCTATCACAAAGACGATTCTCATGGAATGATCCGTGTAGAAGTAACATGTAACGTCTGTGATTCTCATGTAGGTCACATATTCCCCGATGGCCCTGAACCAAGTGGTCTTCGGTATTGCGCTAATGCAGTAAGTCTTAAAAAAGTAGAGGAGGAAAATGTATAGAACACTTTTTTTTCTGATTTTCCTGATTCCACATATTTCCTTTGCTCAAGATAGAGTCACAAGCCATCCCGGTTCCTCTAACATGCAAAATATTCTTTTTATTCTTCAAATGGATAGCAAACAAATTGGAGAAAAGGATGTTGTTATAAATTCAGAAGAACTTCAACTTCACCCTCTTTCCGGGGGTGATAGTTTATTGGTCTCATTCACTGGAGACAGCTTACTTTATTCAATTGATCCTGAGCGTATCGACGCAATCGTAGTAATTAAGAATAAAGAAGAAATTAGCCATTACACAAAAAAAGAAGTAGAAGGATTAGTAATCATCAAGTTCAAAGATGAAAAAGACTTTTTATCAATGATAAGTAAACAATGAAACCACATGAACACTGAAACACTCACTCAATTATTTGCACGTGATTTTGAAAAGTTAGAATCCGAGATATTTGAATACTCAACAGAAGAAAACCTCTGGATCAAAGAACCCGGAATTAATAACAGCGCCGGCAATTTAGGTCTGCACTTAGCCGGTAATCTTGCTCATTTTTTAGGAGCCGTTCTCAATAATAGTGGTTACATCCGCGATCGTGAATTTGAGTTCAACGGCAAAGTCGATCGTGATGAATTGATCAACAGGATCAGAGATTCCAGAAAGACCGTTCGGGAAACACTGGATAATCTTACACCGGAAGATTTCTCAAAAACCTACCCTCTTCAACCCTTCGGTTTTGAAATGAGTACAGAATATTTCCTGATTCATTTATATAGTCATTTCAGCTATCACTTAGGGCAGATCAATTACCATCGAAGGTTGTTGGATAAATAATAGCAAATGAAGAAGCTAACAATCATATTTTCGCTTCTCCTTTTTTCACTGAATGTTAGTGCCCAGCTTGAAATCCGCTACATTGGCAATATGGGCGTTCTAATTTCCGGAGAAGAATCTTCTGTTTTGATTGATGGCTTGCATACGGAATACAACAAGGAATATTACCTCTTCCCTCCGCAAAGTCTGGTAGATACTCTTACTAATTCCTTAGGTAATTTTCCACCGATCATAGCAATAGCAGCCACACACTATCATGGGGACCATCTTGATGGTGAACAGATAAGCACTTTCTTAGATGAAAATACCCAAGTACTATTTTTCGGAAGCGAGCAATCCACTAACCTTGTGAAAGAAACGGGGTCGAATAACAATGATCGGATCATCACGATTGAAACAAAAAACTATCAGAAACAAACTGTTCGAATTGATGACACTTCAGTAACAGGATTTTATATGAATCATGTTAATCCTAATCGACATGGGAACGTGCAAAATGTCGGTTATCTCATAGAAATGGAGGGAAAAAAGATCTTACATGTAGGAGATTCGAATTGGTTTGAAGAAGCATTTACAGAGCTAAATCTGCAAGAAGAAAATATTGATGTTGCCTTTTTCCCATTCTGGATGCTCTTGGATGACAAGGACTCATCGAAATTAAAAGAATGGGTAAACCCAAAGCATATTGTAGCAACCCATCTCCCACCCACCGGTTATGAAGATTATATCAAAACAATAAAAACTACTTATCCCAAAACCACTTTTTTAATCACATTAAATCAGAAAGTTGAGATCCAAAATTAAGAATTCAACATTCTTAATTTTTAATTCTTAATTCCGCCAACTTGTTGGCGAAGGCCTACCAAGGATTAACCAAGTCTTTCTTTTTAAATGTATGATCCCGAATCTCATAGAGACTTCCTTTATTGTCTTTGAGTCTTAACGGATCGTTTCCGAATAAACGAAACAGAAGTGCAATGGGCGTAATAAAAAGAAAATACAAAAGCCCGAGAATCAACGGATTCATCACTTTGCTAAGTAATTCAGCGAGTTTGTACCACCCCCAAACAATGCGATCTCCAATCGGTTTTATCGCTATGGATAATACACCGATGATCAACGCCACATAGGCAAAGGTCTCATCCTGAAAAATCGCAGCTATAACCAACAATCCCGTAACGATAACCAATTGCGTTTTGGGCGTTTCAGGATCGGTCTTTATAAAATTAAGATCTCTTTTGGGGAGCATTGCTAAATGTCACTCGTGATATATTTCAGGTCATTCCGCGGCGTATGCCCGGAATCTCGATCGCTGATATGTCGAAGATCCTTTTGCGAAATACGATCTAGATTCCTGCCTTCGCAGGAATGACTCAAAGGCATTTCAGTATAAAGAAAATTCATTCCTTTCATCAAAACAAAGTATAAATAAACGGAGCGATTGAAGATCCGCCACCGATCACAATTAAAAATCCGAGTAGCAACAGCACTATGATCACAGGAGCTAACCAGAATTTCTTCCGCTCCTTCATAAACAGCCATAAGTCTTTAAGTAAATCCATGTTCTTTTTTATTTTCCACCAATGCACAAACACACAAGATCATAGATACTTTTTTGTGCTTTTGAGTTTCCGTGGCATTCATCAATCTTTATCAAATTCTATTTTATCAGTCCATTCAGGCTGATCCTCTTTAGCAAAAACATACTCACCAATTACCAAATAATCCATCTCGGTATTCATAAAACAACGGTAAGCATCTTCAGGTGTACACACAATCGGTTCGCCCCGAACATTGAAACTGGTATTTACCACCATTGCGCATCCTGTTCTTTGTCTGAAAGCATCTATTAAATTCCAGTACTCAGGATTCGTCTCTTTATGAACGGTCTGAATACGCGCAGAAAAATCAATGTGTGTGATCGCAGGATAATCAGATCTTTGTACAGCAAGCTTTTCCCTTAGTGGCAACTGATTATAATCTTTCGGCACCTGTTTTTTTAAATCTTCTTTTATGGATTGTACCAGCAACATATATGGTGAATCAGAATCCAACTCGAAATAATCAGCCGCATGTTCCGCAAGAACCGATGGTGCAAAAGGTCTGAATGACTCCCTGTATTTTATCTTCAGATTCAGCTTTTTTTGCATGTCAACTCGTCTCGGATCGGCAATAATACTTCTACCACCTAATGCCCTTGGACCGAATTCCATTCTTCCGTTAAACCATCCAACCACATTTCCATTGTCAAGGATCTCTGCTGCTTTTTTATAAAGTTCGGAACCTGATATCTCATTAAATACGGGTTTAAACTTTCGTAAAGATCTTTCTACATCAATTTTATGATAATCAGGACCTAGATACGCTCCATGCATTGAATCCGGAGTTTCCGGAACTCTTTCGTCTTTGAAATATATGTATTGAGCAGCAAGAGCAGCACCAACCGCTCCTCCTGCATCTCCTGCCGCCGGTTGTATATACACTTCATCGAAAATTCCTTCGTTCTGAAGTTTTCCGTTAGCAACACAATTAAGTGCAACACCGCCCGCCAAACAAATAGCATTGGCTCCGGTTAATTTCTTAGCCCCTTTCGCCATCAAAATTACAATTTCTTCAGTCACCATTTGGATAGCTAAAGCCAGATCTGCTTCGTGTTGCTCAAGTTCTGCTTCGTCTTCCCGGCGGGGAAAGCCAAATAATTCTTCCCATTTTTTATCCTTCACCATTCTCAATCCGGTTGCATAATCAAAATACTTTTGGTTTAACCAGATAGAACCGTCTGCTCTGATATCTACCAACTCGGATTTAATTTTAGTGATGTAATCCTGAATTAATTCCGATTCCGGATTTCCATAAGGAGCCAATCCCATCAGTTTGTACTCACCTGAGTTTACTTTGAACCCCAAATAGTATGTGAACGCTGAATACAACAGTCCCAGCGAATGCGGAAATTTCAATTCGCGAAGAATTTTTATCTCATTTCCTTTTCCGTGACAAATAGAAGCCGTTGCCCATTCTCCAACTCCATCAATAGTAAGAATGGCCGCTTCATCGAATTTAGAAGGATAAAATGCACTTGCTGCGTGACTTAAATGATGCTCCGGGAATAACAGAGTAACATCTTCTTTGTCATATTCTTCAATTTCTTTTAGAGAATCATAGATCAGTTTCTTCAGGAACATTTTTTCCTTCAGCCAAACAGGAATAGCTGTTACAAATGACCGAACTCCTTTTGGCGCAAATGACAGATATGTTTCAAGAAGTCGCTCGAACTTAAGAAAAGGCTTATCATAGAAAGCAATGGCATCCATTTCATCGATGCTCAATCCGGAGTGTTCCAGGCAATATTTGACTGCATTTTCCGGAAAAGAAGCATCGTGTTTATTTCGTGTAAATCGCTCTTCCTGAGCTGCAGCCACAATTCTCCCATCTTGTATCAAACAAGCGGCAGAGTCATGATAAAAAGCAGAAATTCCTAGAATATTCATCCGAAAAGTAAAATTATTGCAAGAAGATACGAATCGTGGAATACTTGCCAAGTAGTTTCTTCCCGTCTGTTACTTTTGTACCTTTGTTTTTCTTAAAAATTCATCTGCGATTCATATATGATTATTTCTATGACCGGGTTTGGACGGGGCGAAGCTACTGAAAATGGCTTAACCGCTACTGTTGAAATCAAATCCTTAAACAGCCGATATTTAGATCTTTCTATACGGCTCCCACAACGACTTCAGGACAAAGAACTTATTTTGAAAGAATTAGTTCAGAAAACCATCAGTCGTGGAAAATTGAACATTAATGTTCACGTCACTGAATCTGATTCCCGTGAACCACACATCAAAGTAGATGAAGTTAA
The DNA here is from genome assembly GCA_017643645.1 of Balneola sp. GTDB lineage: Bacteria > Bacteroidota > Rhodothermia > Balneolales > Balneolaceae > Balneola. Next base: position 183,274 of record JAEPNB010000008.1, on the reverse strand, counting down.
AGTAAAAGCTTACGCCCGTATTTTGAGAGAAGTTCAGGAAGCTGCGGGAATTGAAGACAGTCTGAACGTCAGAAATATTACCGGGTTTGGAGATGTTTTTATAACTCAGGAAGATGATGAAGAGATCCTTGCTGAAAAATGGGCTGTTGCTTTAAAAGCATTGAACAGCGCGGTGGAAAACCTGATTGCAATGAGAACTCAGGAAGGAGATCAGTTAAAGAATGATCTTATTGAGCGTATTGAAAATATCGAAGCCAATCTGAAAGATATTGAGAAAGTAACTAACGGCAGAGTTGAGGAAATCAGAAATAAGCTTCGTGAGCGAATTCAACAATTATTCGACGACGAAAACTTTGATAAAGAACGCCTCGAAACAGAAGTTGCTGTTATTGCCGATAAAATGGATATCACTGAAGAAATTGTGAGAATGCGTGCCCATTTAAAGTTCTTTATTGAGGCCATTGAACAAGCTGAACCTGCAGGAAGGCGACTGAATTTCTTAACTCAGGAAATGAATCGTGAACTGAACACCATTGGTTCTAAAGCAAACGACTCTGAAATTGCGCATCACGTAGTTCGTTCTAAAGAAACATTGGAGCAGATCAGAGAACAAGTACAAAACGTCGAATAAACTAGATTTTAGTATTTAGTATTGAGACGCTTTTCTCAATACTAAATACTCGGTACTAATATGAAAGGTAAAGTTATTATACTTGTTGCTCCCAGTGGAGCCGGAAAAACCACGCTTGCAAAAAGACTATTCAAGGATTTTGAGGATCTGAAATTTTCTGTTTCTGCTACTACCAGACCACCCCGTGAAGGAGAAGAAAATGGTAAGCATTATCATTTTTTATCTGATGAAGAATTTCAAGCCAGAATTGATGAGAATGACTTCCTGGAATGGGAAGAATTCTATGGTGGAAAGAGATATGGTACTTTGCAATCAGAAGTTGATAAAAGCCTGAAATTAGGCTATTTTGTTCTGCTTGACATCGAAGTAAAGGGAGCCGTAAATATCAATGAAATATACGGCGATGAGTGCTTGAGCATTTTTGTTCAACCTCCTTCACTTGAGGTCTTAAAGCAGCGTTTAATGGCCAGAGGTACTGAAAATGAAGAAACTCTTGCCCTGCGACTTGAACGTGCAAAAGAAGAACTTACATATGCCGATCGTTTTGATCGGGTTATTATTAATGATGATTTAGAGACGGCTTACTCTCAAATAAAGCAAGCTGTTCTCGAATTCATGAATTCAAATTAGAAAATATGCCAATTCGTACACTTGACATCGAAGAGCTGAAAAAGACAACCGGTAACAAATATGAGTTACTAGTGATCATGTCTAAAAGAGCTCGTCAGATTGCCGCAAATGAAAAATTAGAGCTTGATGAAAAGCTACAATATTTCGAAGGTTTTGAAGACGAAGACGAGTTTTCATTCAATGAAGAACAAGAGCAAATTTCAAAGTCTTTTGAAAAACTTCCTCATGCAGTACAACGATCTATTGCTGAAATGGAAGCCGGTAAAACCTATTTCCGTCGTCCTGAAGTAGAGGAATAAAAATGCTCTCCGGAAAGCGCATTGTTCTCGGTGTTACCGGAGGAATAGCAGCTTATAAAGCTGTCTTTTTACTTAGAGAATTTCAAAAAGCGGGTGCTGAAGTACGTGTCACTATGACTCCCTCAGCCACTCGCTTTGTTGGTTTAGAAACCTTTGCTTCCCTTTCTCAACATGAAGTTGCCGTTGAAATTTTTCCTGATGACACTCAATCAACTGATTGGACTCGTCATATAAACTGGGGAGAATGGGCTGATCTTTTTGTGATCGCTCCTTGCACAGCAAACACTCTTTCCAAAATAGCTTCTGGAACTTCAGATAATATGCTTACGAGTACAGTGCTTGCAGCTCGCTCGCCTATTTTGATCTGTCCAACTATGGATGGAGAGATGTATGAGTCTCCGACTGTAACTGAAAACCTTAAAAAAGTTCAGGAATTCGGATATCATGTACTGGAACCTGCTTCCGGATTTTTGGCCAGTGGTTTAGAAGGTAAAGGCAGACTTCCTGAGTTCGAAGATATTCTGGAAAAAGCTTCAGAAATTATTGGCTCTATAGAAGGACCTTTAAAGGGTAAGAAAGTTGTGGTCACCGCCGGTCCCACCAGAGAATTTATTGACCCAGTTCGCTTTATTTCAAATCCAAGTTCCGGCAAAATGGGATTTGCAATGGCAGAAGCTGCTAAAAGATTAGGCGCTGAGGTCAAACTTATTCATGGATCAGTTACAGCTCCAATTCCTGAAGGCATCCACACAACTTCTATTACAAGTGCCGCCGAATTATTTGAAGCTGTTAAAAACCACGCTGATGCTGATGTAATTATAATGGCAGCTGCTGTATCAGATTTTACTCCTTCAAAAACATATTCACACAAAGTGAAGAAGGATACCGGTTCAAATTCTATTGAGCTTTCAAAGACTACAGATATACTGGCATGGCTTGGTGAGAATAAAAAACCAGATCAGATATTGATCGGTTTTGCTATGGAAACAGAAGATCTGATCAAAAATGCTGCAAAGAAGCTTAATAAGAAAAATGCAGATTGGGTTATAGCAAATTCTTTAAGTACTGAAGGTGCCGGTTTTGAAGTTGATACCAATCAAGTACACTTGATCAGCAAAGATTCTGAAACCAAATTCAGTGGAACCAAACAGGAAGTTGCTGAACTGGTTTTAGGAAAGATATTCCGGTCTTAATTTTTTAAGGGATTCTCTCTTCTGTTCCCTATTTTTGTATAAATTTAAAAATACTGATCTATGAGCTTATCGAAAACCACGCTGGGAAATTTTGAATTGTACACCATCGAAACAGGTGACTTCAAACTAGATGGCGGTGCTATGTTTGGCGTTGTTCCTAAAACATTATGGTCACGAGGTATTGAAGCAGACGAAAAAAATCGAATTCAGATGACCATGCGCTGCTTATTGATCAAATCAAAGGCTACAGATAAGCTCTATTTGATTGATAATGGACTTGGAACAAAGTTCAATGAAAAGCTCATGAAGATATATCAGGTAGATTTCAGCAAGCATACCATGGAAAGATCTTTTGCAGAACATGGCTTTAGTTTTAAAGATGTGACTGATGTGATCTTTACTCATTTACATTTCGATCATTGTGGTGGGACTTCATACTATGATGAATCCGGAAATCAACAATACACCTTCCCCAATGCTGAATATCATATAACAAAATCTCATTGGGAAACAGCCAATAATCCTAATGCCCGTGAAAAGGCTAGTTTTCTTCCGGAAAACATGGCGCCACTTAAAGAGACTGACAAATTAAATCTGGTTGATGATAATCACATTTATGAAGAAGGACTCTCTGCAATTATTGTTAATGGACATACACTCGGTCAACAGCTTCCACTCATTGAAGGAGATGGGAAAAAGATATGTTTCGTTGCCGATCTTCTGCCTACTCATGTCCATGTACCGCTTCCATGGGTAATGGGATATGATATGTATCCGGCTGAAACACTGAAAGAAAAAGAGGATTTTCTGGAACGTGCGGTTCGCGAAGATTTTCATTTATATCTGGAACACGACTATTATAAAGAGATCATAAAATTGAGTTCAGATAACGGAAGATATTCTGTAGCTGAATCACTTTTGTTAAATGAAGTATAAGCTGCAATAAAGCTTCTCATTTACGGTTTTTTAGAACATATTAAGCAGGATTTCCTTTTCTTAAGAGTATGCAAGAAGACCAACAAAAATCAAAGTCAGAGCAAATAAAAAAAGAGCTACATCAAGCTTTTGATGATCTGGAACGTCGTTTTTTTGTTTCAAAAGTTTTGGCCGGGCTATCTGCTCTGTTCAGTATCGTACTGATACTTATCACAATTGAACAATTTAGTTTTCTGAGCCCTGCTGTAAAATCCGGAATTGTACTGTTGGCATTTGCTTCTGCTATCGGGCTGTACTTGTGGTTACGTTCCCAAAACAAACCCGATCCATTCCACACATTTTACCAAAAATTTGCTCACAGTCAGCAGCTTGAAGAAATCAACTATTATCTGGATCTGGAAAAAGACGAGCTAGCTGATTCTTCTCTTGTTCAGGCCGCTCTCGAAAAAAACCTTTCTTCAATTGATTATCAGCAGTTTAAAGAACGCCTTTATTCATATTCCGATTCTCAGACTCAAACCCGGTTTTTCAGAAAATCTATAAAGATTTCCGGAGTTGTGCTTCTGTTTTTCATAGCAACAGCCTTTACATTTCCTGACGGAGCCCAAAGAACAGTTTACATCTGGAAGGCTTTTGAAAAACCAAATCCCTACACTTTTACCGTTACTCCGGGTGATGTCACTCTGGAACAAGGTTCTGCATTTTCAGCCAGCATTAATTTCGGTGATAATGAAATTCCGGAAACTGTTAATCTCTTTGTTAAAACATCGGTTGAGGAAGACTTCAGATCTTTGAGCATGGATCCTGCACCATCCGGATTCACTTCAATCCCTTTTAATCTGAATAACGATCTGGAATACTATGTTGAAATGGATGGGTTCAGGTCTGAAACATACGAAGCTTTTGTTCAACTGCGCCCAAGATTTTCTGAACTGATATCCACCACTATCCCACCGGACTATACCGATTTAGACTCAACCTCACAGTCTTACCCCTTTTCTTTAATTCGGGCTTATCAAGGGGCTTCAATAAGTCTGAATGGTTTTTTGAATAAAGAAATTGATCAATTGGAAATCATTTCAAGTTCGAATTCACTAGACAGCAGTTCCATTGATCTTCAACGATTCCATGCAGGATTTTCAGTAACCGAGCCTGATACTATTTCCTTCCTTCTTGAGGATAAAAATGGATTGCAGAACAAAAATCAGTTTCAATTTATCATTGAACCAATTATTGACGAGTATCCGGTAGTCGAATTAGTAGAACCCTCTGCTTCTTTCGAAATGGTTCAGCCTAAGAACTTGCCTCTTACTTATAAGGCTACAGACGATTTTAATATTACTCGTGGTCAACTTAAGTATGAACTCAAAAAAGCTTATGTCGATGATCCCCGAATCGGTTCCATCCGTCTTGCTCGTCCGGTAAATGGAGTTCTTCAGCGATATGATTGGGATATTTCGGAATTGAAACTTTCTCCTTTAGACGAACTGACTTTTTGGATAGAAGCTTCTGATAATGACGGTTACAGCGGTCGAAAAACATCCCGTTCACAGGAGATTACTTTGACAGTTCCTTCTCTGGTGGATTATTTTGAATCTCTGGATAAAAAGGAAGATGAAGTTGACACCGATCTGGAGTCGATATCTAAATCATTTGAGGAAATGAGTCAGTCTTACAAAGAGTTTGAGGAAAGCCTGAAGGAAGACCCTGAAGTCAACTATGAGAATCAGAGACAAGTTGAAGAGGCTTCAAAGAAACAGGAAGAAGTTCAGAAAAAGATAGACGAACTCAATGAAAAATTTGAAGAGATCAAAAATGAGCTTAGCGAAAATAATTTACTGAGTGAAGAAACTCAGAAAGCGTACGATGAACTCAAAAAACTCATGGAAGAAATTGATGATCCCGGTTTACGTGAGGCGTTAGAGAAGCTCAGAGAAAACATGCAGCAACTTAGTCCTGAACAACTTCGCCGTGCCATGGAAGAGGTTGAGTTCAGTGAAGAAGATTTCAAAAAGAGACTTGAGCGAACCATTGAATTGTTCAAGCAACTGAAGCTTATGTCTGATATGGAAAAGCTTGCCAAATCATTTGAAGACCAGGCCAGACAAGAACAAGAACTATCCGAAAATCCTCCATCCGATGAAGAAGCAGAAAACAAAAGAAAAGAAGATCTGAAACAGATCGAAAAGCTTAGAGAATCCATTGAGAATTTATCCGAGAATACTTCTGAAAAAACAGAAAAACCTGTTTCTGAATTTCAAAAGGAAACACAGGAAGAACTGGAAAACCGTATTAAAAAAGAGATTGAAGACTGGCTGGAGCAAAACCAAAGTCAGGAACAAGGATCAGGAGACGAAAACAACGAGTCTCAACAACCTCAAAATCAGCAACCCAATCTTCAACAGCCATATCAGGAGTTAGCTGCGAAAACCCGCGAGCAAATGAAAGCGATGGGACAGCAACAGGAGCAAATAAATATTGCAGGGTTGCAATATGTAATGCATTCCTTATTAACGCTTTCTACCGAACAGGAAGATTTGGTTTATCTTTCACAACAAACTGAAGACAGAAGTTTAGCTTATGTAGAACTGGCCAGAGATCAAAGAAACGTAGAACAAATATTCGGTGCTCTTTCTGATACTTTATTTAATCTTTCAAAATCCATTCCTCAGTTTTCTAATCAAATTAATTCAAAAACTATTGAGCTGAAAAATCAACTGGAGCGCTCCTTATCTCAGATGGCTGAACGACATCAAAGAAACTCTTCTGTCGCTTCCCGTCAGGCCTTTGGTGGAATTAATGAAATTGCATTTATGATCGCCAATCTTTTGGAGCAGCTTCAGAACAATAATGGTTCAGGACAGGGAGGCAGCGGTTCTCCTCAGTCTGTTCAGCAAATGATTGAGCAACTTGGCGAAATGAAGGGGAATCAGCAGCAACTCAATCAGCAGTTGCAGCAAATGATCAATGATATGCAGGGAGAGCGGCTTTCAAATGATCAAATGGAGCGTTTAAACCAGCTTGCAAAGCAACAGAACAGAATAAGGAAGCAACTTCAGGAACTACGTGAAAGTGGTGGCTTAGAAGGCGATCGCGCAGGGAGCGAGATTCAGCGAATGATCGAAGAAATGGAAGATACCATTAACGATTTACGGGGAGGAGCAGTAGATCCAACACTCATAGAAAGGCAACAAAATATTCTTACACGAATGCTGGAAGCTGAAAAATCTATGCAGGAGCGGGATGAAGAAGAGAAAAAAAGAGAAGGTAAACAACCGGGTAATTTTGAAAGAAACACTCCTCCTGATATTACACTGGAAGAACTGGAAAAACAGATTCGTTCAAGACTAAACGACCCTAATTTCACTAAATACTCACCCGACTATCAAAAACTGATAGAGCGTTATTTTGAGTTGTTGAAACAGCTTCAGGAAAGACAAAGTTGATTACACGTGAATAGAAAAAGGGAGAAGTAAAAAGAGAAATGTAAAAACGGGAAAAGATGAACGAATCAGGTTTGTATTTTTATTGACAAACGCTTTTCACTTTTACCTTTTTTACTTTTCACTTCAGAGACCGATTATATTCAATCACTTTTTTATAAGCCTCCAAAACTGCGTCGGCATCATTTCCGCTCATTACTTCAGAAACTTCTTTAGCTGATTCCATTGCATTATTAGGAGCAAAAGGTTTCCCTACAATTTCCAATCCGGGTCTGTCGCCACCGGTGTCGCCAATAAAAGCTACTTCGTTCAACTGCAATTCAAGAAGCTCACAAAGGAATTTAATCCCTTCTCCTTTATTAGTACTTTTTGAGATTACATTAATGGAAACATCTGTATAATGGACTTCAAAATCAGGATAATTCGTATCCACATAATTTCTGATCTCAGGATACATTTTATAGATAACTTCAGGTTTTTGATTTATGATTCCTGAATCCGTGAATTTTGCAAATTCCGGTATGGTATTTGGGTATTTTTCAATGAAATTCGTTCTAAGATGAGTTTTTAACTCTCCCAATTCACGTTCTCTAGCTGTATCAAAAGTTGGGTGCCAGTGTAATTTATTGTTATCCATATCGTAAACACCTCCTCCGCTCTCAAATAAAAAAGGTTTATACATTCCCATCCACTGATATACCGCTTCTGCATAAGGCATCGGTCGACCTGTACAAATCGTTAAAGGAGGAATACTTTCATCAGTTTTACTCTGCTCATTCAGGTTTTTCAGTTCAGTAATAACGTCCCATTTAGGCGGAATAAAAGGCATACTTATACATCCGTCTAAATCGGTAATAAACAGTTTGATCATCTAATTTTCTTTTCGATAAGTTGGAACAAGGTAAGCTAACGTAAAGCAAAACAATGCCAGTGCACCCATCCATTGATATTGGTTTTTATAGTCAGCGTATTCCTGACTTGAGAATTCTCCCTTTTCAAGCTCATCCACTCTTGCGAGAAAAGCATCAATGCCATCATTCCCTCTCTCTATTGCATAATAGGTTCCGTTTCCTTTACTCGCTATTTGTCTGAGCTCGTCACTTTGTAGTGAAGTAGTTACTACTTTGCCAGATCTGTCTCTTTTATAACCAATCAGGTTTGATGAGTTTTCTTCGTAAATAGGAATGGTTGTGCCTGCATCTGTACCTATACCCAAAGTATACACATAAATATTTTTTTCGATCAGCTTTTGAAGTGGAGCATCATAAGATTGTCCATGATCTTCCCCATCAGAAATTATCAAAAGTACTTTTGCTGCTTCGGTTTCATTTTCTTCCAGTGATTCGAAAGCAGTTAACGATGTTTCCATAGCGGCTTTAAAATCCGTTGCAGAACTTGGCATTTGATCAGTATCAGCAATATCGAGAAAGAGCTTAAGTGCTGAATAATCTAAAGTCATCGGGCTTTGAAGATATGCTTCCCCGGTAAAAACTATTAAACCAACCCGGTCTCCTTTCAATCTTTCAATAAGTCTGTTGATCTCGAACTTCGCTTTTTCTAACCTGCTCGGACGAACATCTTCTGCATTCATGCTCGCAGAAAGATCCAGAGCAATCAACATATCAACTCCCTGCCTTTTAACTTCCCGGACTTCTGTTCCTATTTTGGGACCTGCAAAAGCTAATAAAAGAAAAGAGAGACCTGTTATAACAAAACTAGTTCGTAGTATATCGCCCGGTTTCCAAAAACCTTTTCTGAGTTTGGTAAATAATTCGTCATTAAAAAAGCCGGATCTCTTTTTTTTGAGTGATTTTGTTTTCAACCACACACCAACAACCAACACCGGAATGAGAATTAATAGCCAAAGTAATAATGGAGATTGCCAAATCATAAATTTTAATTATTTATTGAAAATAGGAAACAGACTCGACACATGTGAATTAAGAATTCAAAATTTATAATTCTCAATTTTGAATTCTTAATTTATTAGTACTATCTGCAAATCCATTAAGTTTATCCCTGTCGAACCCGTTTTAATATGTGTTCCCGCTTGTTTATGAAATTCATATGAATTATTTGTTATCAGAAACTTTTCAGGCTCTATTTTATTTTTACGTGCCATTAAAGTTGTATTTGAATCGACGATCGCCCCTGCAACATCGGTTGGGCCATCAATCCCGTCTGTGTCAATACTCAGCATCGATATAGCATGCTGACCTTCAAATGAAAGCGCCGCCATCAATGCCAACTCCTGATTTCTCCCCCCTTTTCCTTCACCTCTTATTTTGACAGTACTTTCTCCGAAGTAAATAAGTGCTGCCGGTTTTTTAAGCTCACTTTTAGAACTGAGAGTTGAAATTGCTTTACTGCAGATCTGTTTTGCTACTTCCTGTACCGTACCGGAATATCCTGCTTCATTTAAAAATACATTATATCCTTCATTTTTAAGTAAGGATGAGACTTTATTTCTCAACTCATCCAAACCTGATAGCAATTTAATCTTATGATCCGGATGTTCATTCAGTTCGGGTTTAGGATTCTCCGGAATATATCCCTCTACACCACAAATCAAATGCTCCTGAATAGTAATCGGTAAGAGATTCCAAATATTCAGATTCTTTAAAATTTGAACGGCTTGAACAAATGTAGATGGATCAGGAATTGTAGGTCCGCTTCCAATTGTAGTTAATGAATCTCCCGGAACATCCGATTCAATTACTGAAATTAATTTCAAATGATTGATTTCTTCAGCAAGCTTCCCTCCCTTTAAGTCACATACATGTTTTCGAACAATATTCATTTCATCTATAGATGCTCCGGATTTTAGCAGTAGAGAATAAAGCTGACAAATCTCTTCGATCTCAATCCCGAAAGGTGGAATCATTAACATAGATGAGGCTCCACCTGAGATACAAAAAATTAGCGTATCCCCTGATGGAATTTTCTGCACAAAATCCTTTACTTCATAGGAAGCAGCCACTGTATCAGAATCAGGAATGGGGTGAGAGCCTTTGAAAACCTGAACTTGCTCAGTTACAAAGCCGGAGTATGGAGAAATCACTATTCCATCCTCTATTTGATGTCTATACTTTTGGGTTATATCAGCAGCCATTTTCAGAGCACCTTTTCCGACAGCAATTAACCAGACATTCTCGTCTTTATTTAGCTCCAGATCTGTTGACTGAGGTTCCAAGTCCTGTAATAATATCTCAGGAATCTTTCTCAATACATTGTTTTGAGAACTGAGTTTAGTTTTCATTTTCTGACTTCATTTTTAACATTTTCTTCTCGATGAATGCAAGAACCACCATAAAAAGAGAGGATAACGGAAGGAAGTAAATACTTGCCATATCTGAGATTCTTAGAAATGAAATATTCCCCTGTACACCATATAAAAAAGAAAACGCTATTATCGACCCAAATAATACCTGAACTCCAATTTCAATAAAGTAGAATTTTCTTGTGGCTGAAATAAGAATTAGTCCGATGATTCCAATGAAAAAGTTCATTCCGAATGGTATTCTGGCTTTATATTTTTGAGAAAAACCTACCTCGTAAACTGTGACTCCTCTTGCACCCTCTTCAAAAATTTTTATTTCTTCGTCGATATTTTCAAACATATGAGATTTCACCTCATCCATTGCGCTTTCCCGTAACGGAATAACCCCTTTAAAGTAAAATAAAATGAATAGAACTAAAGCGAGGGCCTTAAATAATACTTTCTTATTCATTACCAAAAGTGCTGTTTGAATAGTTTACCCAAACCATCCAAAGTCCAAAAATAATAAAATAGAAAATTGCTGTGGTCGTATAGTCATGGAAAAAATTAAATATTTCTGGATTTGTTTCCTGGGTAATTACTAAAGCAACAATCCGGGCTATATTAGAAATATATATCAGACAAATACCCAATATAGTAAAACTGATTTTTTTATAGATTTCACCCGGATAGGCAATTATAAATCCAAAAAATAATCCCATTGCAGCAATTCCGTTACAACCATCCACTATTTCAACTCCGGAATTACCGAATATCCCTACAACTCTGCCATAGCTAAAAATCTCAAAACCAAACCACTCCAGGATTCCCTTCCCGATCTCAATTACATTTAAGGATATAAACTCATCCAATCGGCCATCAGGCAGTAACCAAAGTTCGTAAACCACATACCATATTAGAAAAAACCCAACCGATTTTAATATAAATTTTGCAAGTGGTGACTTCATTTCATTTGGGTTAAAATAATATCAGCCTTCAAGAAACTCAGAATACCTGTTGTATTCAACTATTAGAGACAATTCTAATTCAGCTTCCGTAGCTATTACTGTTCAGTTTATTTTGTCTGAAGTATAAGTATTATAGATTTTGAAAACATAAAAGCTGTAGTGCTTTCTTATTCTAAGATATGACTGTTGACCAGAGAATCAGAAATCTCATTAGTACATCAATAATTTTACTGAAGGTATAAACCAAAACATTTAGTTTCGGTTCAGAAAACACTCAGTAGCTCTTCCACAGATATTCTGAATCCTGATTCTAATCGAAAAGTTATTTTAGAATCAGATTGATTCTGAATATGATTAGGGTTTTTCGTAAAGTTAGCTCCTATCTCGGCGTTTAACCAAAAATATGGATTTGGGTCATATTCAATTCCAAGGCTTGCTCTCTTTGTATACTCAGGAATTCCTGTAACAAACAATTCCACAATTTCTCCGTTAGGGTAGCTTTCTACAAACTCTTGGTTAATGTTTTGTTCTCCCTGTGCCAGAAATTCAAATTTGGGTTCCAGAGATAATCCCTGATAGCGTCCGGTAAAATGATATTTCAAAAACAATTTCCCTAAAATGTAATCATTGTTCTGTGTAGCTATTCCTCTTCCTGCATACAAATACCTTCCCTCTGCCTGGTCAGTATTGTAGGTCTGATAACCTATCATTTCTAACTCGTAACCGATGGATAGTGATGGCAAGAATTCAGACCAATAGAGTGAATTCGTTATTGCCAGAGTTGTCGGTTCTTGAGAATTATCCGGGCTGTTTATTATTATATCATCCAGAAATAATTGGAGGTTAAAAGTAATATTTCCGAATTGTGACCAAATGTTTCCACCAAAAAATGCATTGAATTGTTCGTTTGCAGGGTACGAATTCCTTTCAAAAAAGAAGAAATTTACCGGACTCAAATATCTAAGCGATAAACTGAGATTATTTCCTGATTGGATAAACCCATCAAAGTAAGTAAGACGTAGTTTATCTGAAATTTTAAGATCAATTCTATGAAGAGCTATATTTCTTTTAATACCTTCAAAAAGATTTCTCCTCTCAAAAATACCATTTGTACTCAAATTATCAAGTTCCCCATATATTGAGGATACTTTAAACCATTCCGGCCCGATATCAAAGCTTATATTATCAAAAGAACGTGTGTTATCTGTTATTACCGTAGATGTTTCACCATAAGGAGCCCATAAGTAATTAAACCGTCCAATATTTGCACTAAAAAAGTTAGAATTATACCCTATATAATAATCCTCGCTGCGTACAAATGTTCTTGAAAGAGTATTATATCCGAATCTTTCTTTGTCATAATAGAGGTCATGAGCCAAACCCAACTGAACGGAAATATTTCCTTTTTCTGCATATCCCATTAATGCGCCATTTGGCATAAATAAAACTATGTCATCGGCTTCCCTGATACCATCTTTTTCTACAGTATTATTGAGATCAAAGCCACCTTCTAAAATACCTACGGTATATATATCTCCTTGATCAATTTTTTTATTATTAACCGTTAACTCTTTATTGACCCTGTCATACCAAAATTTTTCGAGTCTCGACAGTTCATCAACTTTAATTTCTGACATCGCAGCAGAAACTTCTCCTGTTTTATAAGGAAGGTTTGTTGGGTTCAGTGCAAGTAAGTATCCACTTTTTTGTAAATATGAGATATCCTGATAAACAGCGCGGTTTAAATGAAGAACCTGATTGTTTTGTGCAAATGTTACTACCTGAATTAAACATAACAATAGTACAATTAAAATTGGTTTTTTATTCACTTTCATAAATTTACAAATTTACTTACTGCATCAACTACTTTATATATCTCTTCTTCCTTCAGTTCTGGATAGATAGGTAGGGAAATAGACTGTTGACTTACACACTCAGAAACAGGAAAGTCTCCCAGTTGATACCTAAACTTTAAAAAGCATTCTTGTATATGAAGTGGGACAGGATAGTATACGGCATTTCCAATTTTTTCCGAATCCAAAAACTCTGAAAGACTATCCCGATTCTTTAATCGTATTGTATACTGATGATAAATATGAAATCCGTTTTCTTCTGGAGTGCCTGTAGTTTCTTTAGGTAATACTATTTTCCTATCAGGAAATTCACAACTTGAAAGAGAGCTACATTCAGAGCAACCTTTATATTCTGAAACCAATCCTGTTTCTTGAAATAAAGAGCTGTACATATGAGCAATTTCGTTTCGTCTATGTGACCACTCATTTAGGTATTTCAATTTCACGCTGAGTACCGCAGCCTGAATGGCATCTAATCTGCTGTTTATACCAATGAACTTATGATGGTACTTTGGTTTTGCTCCATGTAGCCTCAGAATATTAGTCTTTTCCGCTAATGTATCATCTTTAACAGTAATGAGACCTCCATCACCATAGGCTCCTAGGTTTTTACTCGGGAAAAAACTAAAGCATCCAAAATCGCCAATTGTTCCTGCATCTTTTCCTTTATACTTTGAGCCTATAGACTGAGCAGCATCTTCAATAACAAAAAGATCATATTGTTTCGCAATTTCCATGATCGGATCCATATCTGCCATTTGTCCATATAAATGAACCGGGATTATTGCCTTTATCTTTTCGAACGGAATCTGAAGTTTTTTTGACAAATCACTTTTACCTTCAAGAAATTCACGAATCTTTTCGGGATCGATATTAAAACTGTCATGTTCTATATCTATAAAGATCGGAATTGCACCTAATCTTGATATTGCACCTGCTGTAGCAAAAAAAGTAAATGGGGAAGTAATTACATAGTCGCCAGGCTCTATATCTATTGCCATCAGCGCCAAAAGCAATGCATCCGAACCCGACGCACAACCAAATGAATGATTAGCTCCTATATAGCTATTAATCTCTTTCTCAAAATTCTTTACTGAATCCCCCATTATAAAGTATTGAGCATCCAAGACCTCTTGAATTCTATCATCCACTTCTTTTTTTATTGATCTATATTGCGCTTGTAAATCCAGTAATGGTATCATCCAAAAAAAAATTTAGAGTGGGAGGTGAAAAATGAATTGAGCCTTGAAAAAGTTAATCTATCTTTTGGCAACTAAAATTGATATTTAGCTTGGAAATATTTCTCCATTTCTTAAGAAATATTCTTCGTTAGTTTCTTCGCATTTTGCTTTATCCGATTCATTGAACCGAAGTCTGATGCCTGCTTTAGAAACCCAACCAATTTGTTTAGCCGGATTTCCAACAACCAGAGCAAAAGCTTTTACCGGCTTTGTAATTACAGATCCGGCTCCAATAAATGCATATTTACCTATCTTATTCCCACATATAATTGTGGCGTTTGCTCCAATGGAAGCGCCTTTTTCAACTACTGTTTTTCTATACTCTTTCTTGCGGGTTACATGGCTTCTTGGATTGATTACATTCGTAAAAACCATGGACGGGCCGCAAAACACATCGTCTTTTAAAATAACTTCATCGTAAATAGATACATTATTCTGAACCCGAACGTTATTTCCTAAAACTGCCTTCCCTCCCACAAATACATTCTGACCAAGCACACAATTACTTCCAATTTGCGCGCCTGAAATAACATGGACCCAGTGCCATATTTTGGTGTCTTTACCAATTTGTACATCTTTTTCTACAATGGCGGTTTTGTCTATATACACACTCAAAGAAATAAATTTAGTTTTGATTCGAATTTAGCTGATAGCTGATAGCTGATAGCTGATAGCTGATAGCTGATAGCTGATAGCTGATAGCTGATAGCTGATAGCTGAATATAATCAAAACTAAAAACTCTGTCCCAAAAATTACTTAATGAAGCCTCCGGCTCTGTATATTTTTTCAATAAACCCAACCACCTTCATTCCTTCAAATACATTAGTTGTTGCAGATTTCTTTCCCTTTAACGCATTTACCACATTTTCAATTACGTAATGGTGATTTGCTGCGCTTCCTTTATAAGGGCCATAGTCATTCGGTGGATTAGTTTCGGGCAATTCTGGCATTATATAATCTTTTATATGGCAATATTCAATCTCATTCATATACTGACCACCAACTTTAAGGCTCCCTTTTGTTCCCACTACTGTAATACTACTTTCCATATTTTTATCCCAACATGAAGTGGAGTAATTCAGAATTCCTAGTCCACCCTTTACAAATTCAAACTGAGCAATTCCTGAATCATCGAAATTTTCAAGATTGGGATGAGTAAAATTCTTGATAACAGATTTTACATTTTTAATATCCCCAAATACCCAATATAGTAAATCTATAAAATGACTGAATTGAGTAAAGAGAGCGCCTCCATCCAGATCCCTTGTGCCCCTCCAGTCACTCGTAGAATAATATCTTTGATCTCTATTCCAGTAACAGTTTGTTTGCACCATCAGAATATCTCCCAGTATATTCTCTGACACTATTTCTTTTAACCAAAGTGACGGTGGACTATACCGGTTTTGTTTAACTACAAAAGCCTGTTTACCTGATTCTATCATAGTTGATAAAACTTTCTCACAACTTTCCAGTGAAAGACCCATTGGTTTTTCTATTACAACATGATAGCCTGCTTCCAGTAATTTTATTGCGTAATCAGTATGGAAGCCATTAGGGGTGGCAATATTTACAACTTCAGATTTATGCTTATCATTAGCAATAAACTCTTCAATTGAGATATATTTCTCGGGACTAAGCCCCAGCAGCTCTGTTGCTTCAAGCTGAGATGGATCAGTGTCCACAACTGATATCAAATCAGAATCTTCGTACTCATGTATTATTTTTGCATGCCGCTGACCAATTCTGCCAAAGCCAAGTACAGAAAACTTAATCTTACTCATTAATCCTGCCCAAATAGATCTCTGGTATATACCTTATCCACTACATCTTCGATTTCTATAACCATTCTGTTGGCAACAATTACATCTGACATTTTCTTAAAAGCGTCTAAGTCTCTGATAACCTTTGAATGGTAAAATTCGTCTTCTTTTAGATAGGGTTCAAAAACTACTACTTCGATTCCCTTAGCTTTGATTCGTTTCATTATACCTTGAATAGCACTGGCACGGAAATTATCAGACCCCTGCTTCATTACTAATCGATAAATACCGACCACTTTAGGTTCATTCTTAATAATCTGTCTTGCAATGAAATCTTTTCGAGTTCTGTTTGCATCCACTATAGCTCTGATTAAATTATTAGGAACATCTTGGAAATTCGCTAATAATTGTTTGGTATCTTTTGGAAGGCAGTAACCACCGTAACCAAAAGAGGGGTTATTATAGTGATCTCCAATACGAGGATCCAAACCTACACCTTCGATAACCTGTTCACTACTTAATGAATGAGTTTCGCAATAAGAATCTAACTCATTAAAATATGCCACTCTCATTGCCAAATAAGTATTTGAAAATAACTTAATTGCCTCAGCTTCAGTTGAATCAGTGAATAAAACAGGAATTTCATTCTCACTTTTTTTTGCTCCTTCAACTAATAACGCTGCGAATCTTTCCGCTCTCTCTGAACGCTCACCAACTACAATTCTTGAAGGATATAAATTATCGAACAGCGCCTTACCTTCCCGAAGAAATTCAGGAGAGAATATCAGGTTTTCACACCCAAGCTCTTTTTTAGTTTTCTCGACATAACCAACTGGGACCGTAGACTTTACAACCATGACAGCTTCCGGGTTTTTATCCATTACATCTTTGATTACATATTCAACCGAACTTGTATCAAAAAAATTTGTATCAGGATCATAGTTTGTAGGAGTTGCAATGATCACAAAGTCTGCATCTTTATAAGCTGCAGCAGAATCCAGTGTAGCAGAAAGGTTCAGATCATTATTCTCAAAAAAATTCTCTATTTCATTGTCAGTAATTGGTGATTTTCTCTTATTGATTAGATCAACCTTCTCTTTTACAATATCAACAGCTATTACTTCATGATGTTGGGATAAAAGTACTGCAAGAGATAATCCTACATAACCGGTTCCTGCTACTGCTATTTTCATCTTTTAAGCTTTATAAATTTTCTCTTTTTCTGATTCTGAAAGATTAGGATATACATTTCGAGTGTCAATGATACAATCCGACCATTTTTTTAATTCTGAATAATCTACGCTTGCATGATCCGTAACTATCACAACAGCATCATACTCTTTTATCACTGTTTCCTTCCATTCTACACTAACTTTTCCTTTCCAATTCATATGCTCTCTGGAAGATGGAATTACTGGAATCCAAGGGTCATAAAAATCAATGTCAGCTCCCAACGATACTAATCGATCCATTATCACAAAGGAAGGGGATTCTCGCATGTCATCTACATTTGGTTTATAGGCAATACCGAGAATTAAAATCTTCGAATTTTTAAATGCTTTACCTTTTCTATTTAATGCTAACATAATTTTGTTAACCACAAACTCAGGCATCGCGCTATTCACTTCTCCTGCTAGCTCTATGAAACGGGTATTCAAACCATATTCACGTGCTTTCCATGTCAAATAAAAAGGATCAATAGGAATACAATGCCCACCTAACCCCGGTCCTGGTGTAAATTTCATAAAACCAAAAGGTTTCGTAGCTGCAGCGTTAATTACTTCGTGAATGTCTATATCCATTGCATCCATCACCAGTTTCATTTCGTTGACAAGCGCAATGTTCACAGATCTGAAGATATTTTCAAGTAATTTCGCTGATTCTGCTACTTTTGCTGTTGAAACTGTAACTACCTTATCGAGCGCTTTCTCATAAAGAGCTACAGCTAACTCTCTGCCTCTTTTTGTTGAAGAACCCACAACTTTAGGTATGGACTTGGTATTGAAATCCGGGTTACCTGGATCTTCTCTTTCCGGACTATAAGCCAAGTAGAAATCTTTCCCATCAACTAAGCCTGATGAATTCTCAAGAATATTTTTTAATAATTCGTCTGTAGTTCCGGGGTAGGTAGTTGATTCTAAAACTACCAAATGTCCGGATCTTAAATATTTCCCAATTGTTTCTGTAGTCTGCACTACATAACTCATATCAGGTTTACGGTAATGGTCTAAGGGTGTTGGAACACATATAAGAATGGAATCAACTTCATTCAAGAGGCTGAAATCTGTAGTAACAACACAACGGTCTGAAACAGAAAGTTTTTTTATTTGGGAGTCTTTAAAATGCTTTATGTAAGACTTCCCTTGAGTTATCAAATCTATCTTGGATGAATCAATATCAAATCCGATAACATTAAATCCCGCTTGATGAAAAGTGTAAAGTAATGGTAGCCCTACGTATCCTAAGCCTATTATACCGACTTTATCAATTTTTTTATTTTTCTTCACATTAAAATACTTGACTCATAAAAAAAGTAAAATACATTAAAATTGATATTTTTAACCTAGTAAATCTAAAATTGTTTATTTAATTTTAAATTTTTGAACGTTTGCAAATTAGAATATATTTGGTCTTGATAGTTTTCAAGTTCTCGATTTTCATATATTTTTTCGATCATTTCTTCGATACCACTTACCAGATCGTAATCTGTTTCAAACCCTAATTCATTTGTTATTCTATCAAACTTAACCTTATAGTTACGCGGATCGTCTGTTTCCCCGTTATTAATAATTTCAGTCTGAGGTAATATCTTTTGAATTAATTCGCCAACATCATCAATTGTAAAATTTAGATTATTATTACCAACATTATAAATTCTACCTCTTACTACCTCATTATCAGCTAAAGCAGCTAATTTAAATGCTTTTGCTACATCTCTACAGTGAACAAAAGGCCTCCATTGATTACCTCCAAAAATCTCTATTTTCTTATCAACGATAGCCTTGACAGTAAATAAATTAACTACTAAGTCAAATCGCATTCTATCTGAATAACCAAAAACTGTAGACAACCTCAGAATAACAGGAGAGAAGTTAATCGCATTATCTAGAATATATTTTTCTGAAAAAATACGAGTTCTTGCATATAGTGAAACAGGATTCAATGTTGATGATTCATTTAAATAATTCCCATCAGAAGAGGCTCCATAAACACTACAACTAGACGCAAACACTAGTTTTTCAACTCCATAATAGTTGCAAGCTTCTACAAGTATTTTGGTTGACTCATAATTTATTATCATCGTGTTTTGGGCATCGATGCTACAAGCTGGATCACCTACAATTGCAGCTAAAGCTATCACGTAACGAATATTCTTAACAGATTCAAAAACATCTCTGATGTTTTCAATATAACCCTCTATAATGGTTAGGTTTGGGTTATCCATTAAATCTTTTAGTGCTTGGTCCTTAAAAATAAAACTATCTAAAACTACAACTTTATAACCCTCACTTAATAAGTCCCTAACTAAATGGTTACCAATATAACCACCCCCTCCGGTTACCAAAACAGCATCAGGTTCATTCTTTGCACCAGCTGAACCATTAAATTCTTTAAGACTGGTTAAATTTTTCTCAATTATAGGAGTATTAAAGTAGTCAAGTTCATCTAGCTTAGTATATTCATCTGTAACATATTTTGTTCTAACTTCAAGCTTTAAACAACGATACATCAAATCATTTAGAAACCTAGCGTTTGCGTTGGTAATTGCTATAATGATATATTCTATATCACTTGAATTTACAATCTCCTCAAGATATGAGGTAGATCCAAACTGCTCGAATCCGTATTCTTTAGAGAGCTTTTCTTTGCTAGGATCGTCATCCAAAGCACAAATTAAATCAAACTTTTTATTAGTTTGATCATGGATATTTTTAACCAATTGATTACCTAAATTCCCTAAACCAATTACTAATGTTCTAATAGATTTCATATACGTATTTTAATTGTATTAGATTTGATTTCACTAGCTAATATACTTGCCAAAAGTATTACTCCATATAGATAAGGCTGCTAATGCTCTTAATTTTCTGTAGTTATTTCCTGACCCCGATAAGTGTTCAATATACAATGATTTCGCAAATATTTCAGCATTTTTACCAAAAAAACCAATATTAGAAGTTAGGATTTTCTCATAAAAAAAATCAACGCTATCCTTATGTTCATTTAAAGGTACAATAAATTTTTGCTTATCCCTTTTATATACTAACTCTGGTATATCACTTTTAAATGCTTCTCTGAGTAAATTTTTACTGATTTGGTTCTTTAATTTCACATCTGAACGTACTGCTAACGCAAGACTGACGACTCTATAATCCATAAAAGGTGATCGTAGTTCTACTGAATGAGCCATTCCCATCCTATCTGGCTTAATTAAATTATTAAATGGCAACAAAAAGACAGTATCAATTAACATAGATGTATTGGCTACCCCATATTTTTCAAAATAGTCTTTATTGCTTTTACTTTCCATAATATTTGAAATTGAATCTCTCCTTGATTTATAATTATCAATTAGACTAGCAATTTCCTTCTCTTGAAATAAAATAGAGTCTTCAATTATCTTACTCTTAGTGCTTTCCTGATAACTAAGATATTTATCATATCCACCAAAAATTTCATCAGCGCCATCACCGGTGAGAACCACTTTATCTTTTTCCGAAGCAAATTTACTTAATAAGAACATTGGTATAAAAGAAACATCTCCATGGGGTTGCTCAGCATAATATATAACCCTCTCCCAGTAGTCCAGCACGTTATTCTCAATAAATTCACATCTATGATTAACATTTAAAGTCTTAGCTATCTCATTTGCAAATTCAGACTCGTCAAATTTTGAATTTTTAAAACCAACGGTAAATGTATTAAATTTTTCATTTGTGACTTTATTCATTTGAGACACAATAATTGAAGAGTCTATTCCTCCAGATAAAAATGCACTGTATTCAACATCACTTCTCATTCTAATTCTAATTGCATCAAATACAGTATCTCTTACTTGTTCTATAACATTTTCTTCGTCAATATTTGAAGATCTTTTACTGATTTCATCATACAAATCCCACCATTTGAACTCTTTAGAATGATTTTTTTTTAAATCAATTTTTAAATAGCATCCAGGCTCTACATTAAATATCCCCTTAAAAATAGTTTCTTTGGTTGCTACAAAATTATACCTTAGAAAAGAGACTACAGCATCGAGGTTTACACTTGTTGAGAACCCTGTCTCTAAAATTGATTTTATTTCAGAAGAAAAATAGATACTATTTCCATCAATGCAGTAAAATATTGGTTTTTGCCCAAATCTATCTCGAACCAAATATAATTCAGATTTTGACTTGTCGTAGATTGTAATAGCAAACATCCCGTTCAGCTTCTCAAGCATGGAAATTCCATACAATTCATAACAACGGAGAATCACTTCAGTATCCGAATTGGTATTGAACTTTACTCCCTCTTTAATTAGTTGATCTTGAAGTTCTTTGTAATTATAAATCTCTCCATTCTGAAGCACAGCAATATTACGGTCATCTGAATAGAATGGCTGATTCCCATTATTAATATCAATAATGGATAATCTGTTATTGCCAAGAAAAACGTTTCCATCTAATAGATAACCGAAATGATCTGGCCCCCTATGTAATTGAGCCTTATGCATTTTTTCCATTGACTCAATAGAGATTTCTTCTCCCTCTTTATCTATAATCCCAAATATACCGCACATCAGTAACTTTTCTTAAATATTAAATTGAGTAATGTTTTATAAACTAAATAAATGTCAAAAAAAAGTGATCTATTTTTAACATAGAACAAATCGTATTTTAATCTCATTTTATTGGTTGCTGTATGTCTTGCTTTAACTTGTGCAAGTCCTGTAATCCCAGGCCTTACTTTATGTCTGGCTTTCCATTGTTCTTTCGTATACAATTTCATTTGCATTGGTGTATCCGGTCTTGGACCAACTAAAGACATATCACCTTTTATAACGTTGAATAATTGTGGCAATTCGTCAATACTGTATTTTCGAATAAATCGACCTATCGGTGTTATTCTACTGTCATTCACTTTAGTCATATATCCCCCAATCTTATCTGCACCAGTTACCATTGATCTGAACTTGTAACATTTAAATTCTTTGCCATGCTTCCCAACCCTTAGATGCGAAAATATAACTGGACCATCAGATGTCAACTTGATTAAAATTGAAATGATTATAATTATAGGAAATAACAACAATAAACCAACGACTGAAACGAATACATCAAGAAATCTCATAAATCAGGAAATTATCTTATCAACGATTCTCTTAAATTCGATTTTATTAGCATTCAAATCAACTTCTCCTGAGCGGTATTTAGATTCGTATTCTCTCAGTTTATTTATTTCAAACGAGAGATCAACGTTATCATTTAATTCTTCTATTGTTGTTGAATTATTATGAAAAGCTCTTGATAGAATAACTGCTTTTGATCCTAATCTAATATGTTCAGATAAAACTAATCTTCCTGGCAACTCACCTGAATCCATTCTTGCTACACCACCAAACCCAAAATCCATATTTATATTATTAATTTTTGTACCTAAATATTCAATTAAGCCGCCAGAGACAACTTCAAAAAGGAATTTAACTCCTAAACCGATTTTAAGATCATTTAATCCTAAATGGATAAATTCAATATTGTCAACTTTTAAAATATCATCAACTCTTAGTAGTGCCTCTGTAGTTTCTAATAATGGTACTAGTCCACATCTTCCTCCAACCAATTGAGAAATAGTATTTAGTTCTCTATAAGTTTTAAACATTGGAACCATTATTAAATCAGCCCCAAAATCAATCACTTGTTCAATTTCTTGTTCAGAATTCTCATGCAACGGATTTATTCTTACCATCAATTTAGAAGTACTTATTGCCTGCCGCATTTTAGGCACTGACTCGACTGAATGGTTACTAATTATAGTATTTAGTCCTCCCTGTCTTTCTTGTTTACCAATTATTTCAAGGTCAACCATAATGATATCAACGCCAGAATCTTCAGCCTTTTTTGCAATTTCAGGATCATCAGTAATTAATATTAACTTTAGCATAATTTAGTTTTTAGATAGTTCTTTTGTTTGACTTTAGTATTAAGCAACTATTTCTGTTTAATTAAATTTATCACTTTATCTACTGCCCCTTTATTATAAAAGTTTGATAAATTTGGGTTTTCAATTCTATTTTTTAAGGATTTTTCAAGAACATTATCTAAATTATTTTTTAAGTTTTTGAAATTAGATGAATAAACAAATGGTGATTTCATTAATTCCGGCCAATGATACACTTCTTTTTGATCATAATTATGGGGAAATGATATTTTTCCGCATAATGCAGACTCAATCAAAATTGTAGAATTGTAAGCCACCACAAAGTCAGAAACAGAAATTGACTCATATAAAGATAAATCCTCATTCTTATATAGCTCTATAAACTCATTATCTTCAATATACATTGAAAATTTATCTGCTCTATCATTAGGATGCGGTCGCACTATTACATTAAATTCGTATTTTTTTCTTAGCTCTTTAAAGATTTTGAAAACAGGTTCGTTTACAAGATGATGATCTAATTCTTTAAGTATTGATCTATCATTACTGTAAATTAAATATCTAGAGGGACTAAATAACAAAACAGGCTTTTCTAAAGAAATACCCAATCTTTTCCGGACCGCATTCTTATCAACCTCTTCTACCTGCGAAACAGTATAATCAAATACAGGTTGGCCAAAAGCATGGACTTTGGAATTATCACCAACTTTTGAATCAAGTTTTTGTTTTACATCTTCATTGAGTACAACTATATGGTCTGCAAATGGAATAGGATAATTGTCACCAAATAGATCTATAATTTGAATTGATGGTATTTTAAGTTCTTTAGATGCAAGTAATGATGCTAATTCACACTTTGGGGAAGTTGTAGTTAATAAGATGTCAGGTGATTCCTGCTCAAGAATTTTCTTCATCGAACGCTTTGGAAGAAAAGCATGACGTTTCTTTTCATTATACATCTTCCAAGCTTCCTCCTCACCATGTTCGACTACGAGATCATTGAATGACATGCCCAAGTAAAAAATTGAATCTTCTTCCTCTAAACCGGATACAGGATTGTGATTTTCTGGCAACAATTGACTTCCATAAGATCTTATTTTCTCTAACTCTTCATGAAATAAATCTTTATAATCAAAAGGACGTTTTAATACTTCTTTATTATAGAAATTCTTTACATCCAAATACCCTGTAGTAAGAGCTATAATTTTCACACTAAAATCAGTTGTATTAATTACCTTCTGAGCAATTTGGTGAAGAAGTCTCATATGGCCACCTCCATAGGCAACAAATAATAATTTCATATGTACTTTATCCTTTATTTTTAATTTAGATACTGATTTTCAATTATATCAACTACATTTTGAATAGTAAACTTCTCCATCAGAAGATTTCTTGCAGTTTCACCCATTTCCAATCTTCTTTCTTCATTTACTATAAGATACCGTAGTTTTTCTTCTAAAGCTTTTGTGTCCTTTGGTTCTATTAGAAATCCTACTTCCTTAGTAAACATTTCTGGTATTCCGCTTAGCTTTGTTGATATAATTGGAGTTTTCATCGACATGGCTTCCAATAATGCATTTGGAAACATTTCCCCCCAATAAGAAGGCAACGCAAAAATGTCAAATGCAGCATTAAACTTTTCTGCCTCAAACCTAATACCAGCAAATTTCAAACGATTTGAAACACCTAATCGATTAGCAAGGTTTTTGAATTCTTCTAAAAAAGGCCCTCCACCTACTAGTAAAGCAAAAATGTTTGGGTACTCTTTTTCTAAATTTGCGAAAGCTTTTATAATCTCATCATGTCCTTTAACACCCATTTTACCAATTATACCAATAACTACAGCTTTATCAGGTATATCGAATTCAGTTCTAATAGATTCTCTAAAAGCTTCTTTTTTATTTAAATCAAATCTCCTTAAATCCACTCCATTATAAGTAACCGTGATATTGTCTGGTTTAACCCCAATACTAGTGAGCATTTTTTTGGTATACTCCGAAACTGCAAATATATGCCCCGGATATTTTAAATAGATCCAGTTTCTCCATTGATAATTTTTTCGTAATTCAATTCCTCTACAGCTATGAAATAACTTTATATTTCGTTTAATAGTTTTAGAAGCTAAGAAGGCTAAATACAACGTTGCTGCATTGTGAGCATGAACAATGTCAATTTCCCTTGTCACCAACAACATTCTTAATTTTTTAATTGCTGATATAATATTCCAAGGAGTTCTCTTATTTCTTGCTAAATCATCAATTGTATGAAAAACAAAACCTTTCTCTTTTATCTTCTCTACCAAAAGACCTCCACTCGCAGCAACCTCAACAATATGACCTCGACTACGCAGAGCTTCAGACAAAGTTAACATCTGTGTACCTGGTCCATTATCTATAAAATCACTTCTAATCTGTAATATCTTCATATTAATTTTTTATTCTATTAAGCCATTCATTTAGCAGATATAATGAAAACAGGCGATTATAATATGTAGGCTTATCATTTAACATCTCTCTTAAGGTAGAGTTGTCAATAAGCTCCTCCGAAATACATAACTTTCTGCTTAATGATTCAGTAACCATTTTGCCTAACTCTCCATTCGTAACCCATTCCTTAAGCGGTATCCGAAAACCCTGCTTCTTTTTGTAAGCAATTTTACGGTTCACCAATTTTCCTACAAGTTTTCTCAATGACTTTTTACCATAAAGAAATCCAACGTAATCCCAATAGTTTTTCTTTCTTGATAGCGCAAAAACTCTCTTACTCAAAAACGGCACTCTAACTTCAAGTCCAAAGTACATAGAAGTAAGATCTGTTTTACGTAATAACCTATAATCTAAATTATGATAAATATCATACTCTGGAAATTCATGTTTTTCAACATAATAAATCAACTCCTGAATAGTTTTTCTAAGCTTCTTGAAAGTTTGAACAAAAGCTACCATTCCTAGTACCAAATATAAAGCTTTAAAAAAGAGTTTGTATTTAACTATACGATGATGAGTATAACCTCCAAATAATTCATCCCCACCGTCCCCACTGAGTACAACTTTAATTTCTTCCTTAGTTTGCTCACATAAATATAACATTGGCAACATTGCCGGGTCACAAACTGGTAAGTCCATACAGTTTATCAAATCTGGAATGTATTTTAATAAAGTAGACTCATCAAAAAGAAACTCTGTATGCTCCGTCCCAAATTTATTACTTACTTCTCTTGAAAACTCAGATTCATCAACTCCTTCCTGACAATCAAAAGCGATTGAAAAAGTTTTAACATTGTTTCTGATGGATGCACCTATTCCTGTTAGTAAACTTGAATCTATACCACCACTAAGAAAAATCCCAACATCAACATCTGCATGAAGCTGTTGCCGTACTTCATCTTTAAAGATCGCTAAGTCATTTTTTTTACCAATATCATAAGAAAAATCAATCTCCTTGATCTTAGTGCTTTGACCATTTGAAAAATGAAAAAGAACCCCTTTAGGAACCATTCGAATTTGATCCGTAATGGGAATATCTGACGTATGACCATGATCTAGATAATGGCTTAATGCTGTTTCCGATAAACAAAATTCTTTTGGGTTTAACAGCTTTTGTAGTCTTATTAAGGGTAATGCCTCACTTGAAAACGCAAATTCATTATTAACTCCCCATATATAAAGTGGCTTGATCCCTAAATTATCACGTGCATATACTCCCTCTCCTGTAGACTTGTTATAAATAAAAAATGCATACATCCCATCCAAATAGTCTACAAAATCATTCCCCAGATGTATATACGCTTTCAATAAAACTTCTGTGTCTGAGTTTGTATCAAAAACAACATTTTTTTCGAGTAAAACACTTCTTAGCTCTTGATAATTATATATCTCTCCGTTAAAAACTAATACATAATTATCTATGGTAAATGGCTGCTGCCCATCACTCAACCCTACAATGCTAAGTCTTTTATGACCTAAAAAAACACCCTCTGATCGATATTCTCCAGTCTCATCTGGACCTCGATGAGCAATACCACTCATTAAATCATTTGTATTAATTTGATCAATTCTCTTTCCAAGATACCCAACAATCCCACACATTATTAATCCGAAATATTTAAAAAATGAGTACTTTTTCTAAGAAATAGAAAATAAAGACCAATTATTGTTATACAAACATATGTCGCTATATTTGTATAGATGATCATGTCAAGGCTAAAATCTAAGGTAATTATTACAAAAAGCTTAATAATTATCATAGCTAACGCACCAAAAAACAATTTCTTAGAATATTTAAATTCTTCACTTAAACGAACAATCATATAACTAAATGAGGCAAAGAATGCCATAATTATTACTAATAACAAACTAGACTCATAGCCTGCGACTTGGAAGTTGAACAAGTATTGGTACAATTTATACTTAAACGCAAACAAAAACAGACCCATTAGTATAAACGCAGTCGAACTTAATATAAGAAAGCGGTTGAAACTTTTTTTCAAATAATCTTGCTTATCCATAATCAAATTAAAGAAAACAGGCTGAACTGATCCATTTATTATAGAAAGCATCAATTCAGGAATTTTTAATAGAATTGTATACACAGTTACAATCCCTGCTACTGAAAAAATTGTAATAAAATTCAAGTCTAAAAAAGTTGTTCCCATAAAAAGGATTACCACCCCATTATACCAATAGTCTTTTTTGGGCGACTTTACTATCGAAGTATCCATAGTGTTAATTACACTTTGTCTACTAAATGGGACATCGACTTTACTGTATTGCATATAGATTGTTGATAAAATTGCAATCAATAAAAATATTAAATAAATGTATAGTTCAGTACTTCCCAAAAACCACATTGTCAAAATACCTATTATTAGAACTGTGTTCCATACACCAGGGTTTAAAGCATACAAAAAAAACCTCTTCTTAAATTGATTATAAAGGCTAAAAACTTCATTCTGCCCTAAACCAATTACGATTATGAATACAAGTACTAAATCATAAACCTTGAAGTCTAACGGGCTACCTGATAACTGTAAGAACAGAATAATTAAAACAGATATCAAACCTGCAAAGACTCCACTTCTAAAAGCTAACATTGAAGTATCCCATAATATGGAGGAATAATTCTCCTTTATTGTACCACTCAAATCAGCAATTAAACTCTTATTCACATTAGGTATGACAAAAAAATTATTTAAAGTCCAAATTAATGTAGTAGTGTATATTACTTTATCTGTAAAATGAGTTTGACTAAAGATAAAAACAAGTAATTGAAATCGAAAAAAACCAATAATTCTTCCTAAAAGAGATGAAGTAAATAAAGAAGCTATAGACTTAATCATCTGTTAATTTTTTTGAATTTGTTAATGTCATAAGAGCAAAAAAGATTGTCAATGATACTAGAATATTAAATTGCAAGGTTTCTACTAAAGAATAGCTAGAAATAAACGCAACTATAGCTAAAGAGTATTTATCAGAATTGACTCGATACATAATATAAAGTGTATAGTAGAATAATATTGATATTAAAACCCCCATTAAACCAAACTCAAATAACCAATTTGAAATTACATTATGTGCATGAGGACTCATAATGTTATAATTTTTTAGCCCAATATCTGACATACCAACCCCCCATCCCGAAGGATGTTCTATGAGGCTTGAAAAGCCAGAAGTAATCATTCTTATTCTTTCAATATTACTAGTGTTTTTCTCTATATCAGTAATAGAGTATAAAATATCATTTGGATCGTCTGGATTAAATACACCGGAATCAACAATGGCAAAAATCGAAATTGCTATCAATGGGAGATAGATTAACCACTTAAAAAACCGGGTTTTTGGTTGGTTTAAATAAATAAAAAATATAGTACCCAGTATAAGTGACGCTCTTGATTGAAAAATAAAAACAGATAGTAAAAATAACGCAAACAAAATTAGCCTGTATTTATACTTTAAAACTAATTTATAAGGAGCGGCAATTAATCCAAAAAACAAGTAAATCGCTGAGTAATTAAATGTATTTGATATATTAAAGTATTGATAATCCGTTTGTAATAACTTTAGATCTCCTCCCGCTTGCACTACCAAAAAAAATGTAATTATTAGAGATCCAATTAAAAAACCACGGCAAATATTTTTCCTATAGTAAGCTGATATTTTATTTTTATAGTTAATCATCAACAGAAACAGTATTGCAAAAACTTGTATCTGCAAAAACTCGTTGATATTAATTATATAAGATTTTTGGATTATTAAATGGGAACTAAAAATTATTATTGATGCCGTAATATAGAGAATGACTTTAAAACTGAGTTTTAAACGAAAAAGGAAATAACCCAGACTAATAATTAAGGAAATAACCGAACTTACATATACTAATCCACTTGTAATGATAAGCACAGAAAAACTCGCCATTTCTTTCTTTTTACTTAGAATAAAATAAAATAAGAAAAAGCTTATGTATGCTATTAATATTACTGCCTCTATCATAAATAATATTTATTAGTCATAATAAACTCAGCCAATTTAAAATCTAGTTCTGTATCAATATCTATGGAAGAAATATCATCCATGACATATTTTTTTATATTACTGAGGTTATGTAGGCGGTTCTTCTTTATGGAATTCACATTTATCACATAAATAGCTCCATTATATTCCCAAACAGGAGGACAATCTTGTCGTCTTACAAAACTTCCTTTCTTGGATTTTTTTAAAAACCCAGAGGAATCTTCTTCAAATAAATTATAATATGGATTTGAAGAAGATTCCTTAACAGATACTACCATATCTAAACTAGGTCCAAACAATTTCACAGCCTCTTCTATATGTTTAGCTGTTCTTAAAGGCGATGTGGGTTGTAATAATATTACTGCTTCGGGTTCAAATCCTTTTTTTTCGTAAAAATCTAAAGCATGTAATATCACTTCATGCGAACCAGAGCTATCTTGCGACAATTCTTTCGGTCTTATAAAAGGGACCTTTAATCCTATCTGTTCAACTACTTTTTTTATTTCGTCCGAATCAGTTGACACACATATATCGGAGTCATTAAACAAGCTTCTCGCGGCTTCGACTGTGTAATGAATTAATGGTTTTCCTTTAAGTGGTCTTATATTTTTGCCAGGTACTCCTTTTGAGCCTCCACGTGCCGGTATTATTACCAAGTATTTCAAATATCCAGCTTTTTAATATCAACTTGTGCTTTATTAAAGTCTTCATGTTTTCCAACATCTAACCAATATCCAGAAAAAGGGTATGAGATTACTTTTTTCCCTTTAGCAATCAGTTCTTCCATTAAATCCGTAGTATTGAAATGACTGTTTGCAGGGATATGGTTTACTAATTCGCGCTTCATAAGATATATACCTCCATTTGAATAGTAAGTATAAGAAGGTTTCTCCTTAAAAGAGACCACATGACCGTTATCAGTTTCAAGTACTGCATATGGTACATCAACCTTATACGGTATTGTCATAACTGCAAAATCTGCGTTCTCTTCTACAAAACGTAAATAAAAATCTTCGTAATTAAGGTTAGTCAAAATATCAGAATTAGTAACCAATACTGTACCGTGTTCAAAGTCTTTAATTTTTGAGACAGCACCAATAGTCCCTAGTGGTTCCTTCTCCCAGACATAATTTATTTTCAAATTGTTATCACTACCATTTCCAAAATACTCTTCAATTTGCTCACCTAAATAGTTAACGGATATCCAAAAGTCATCCATCCCAAAAAGTGCAAGTCTTGTAATATTATGTTCAAGTATTGGCTTTTCCCCAACTTTTAAGAGAGGTTTGGGAGTCTTTTCAGTTAGGGGTCTAAGCCTAGTCCCTTTTCCTCCAGCCATAATAACTACATCAATAGGTAAATAAGACTTTAGATGCCGAAAATTAATCACATTTATGATCTTACCCTTTTTCGTAACTATAGGAATAACCTTATAATTATTATCTCTGTATTCTATTACTTTATTCAAATCATAATCCCCTTTACGGAGAAATTTAGGCTCTTTTTGAATTATACTATCTACAGTGTCATCCAATTCAATTCCAGCTATTAAACCTCGTCTAATATCCCCATCGGTAAGCGACCCTAAAAGCTTAAGCTCATCATTAACTACAAAGCAGATTGCATCCGGTGCCAGCTTATCCAATATGCTAAGAGCATCTCTAATACTAGTACCTGTTACAATTAAATGTTCTTTAAAGTGTCTCATTGAATAAATGACTTAGTTATTTTCATAATCTCAGCAGCTGGATTAGTACCCTCATAAATATTTTCTTCCTTATAAGAACCTAGTATAGATATATTTTTCACAGATTCTTGAATTGATAAAGATTCAAATTCGCAATCAAAATCATTTTTACTTTTAACTCTACCTAGTTGTCTATTACCTACATTTATCACATATTTTCCAAATGATGCTGCTTCAATAATTCCACTAGAAGTATTTTCTTATAGAAATTCAAAGTACTTCATCGCACTGAAAAAATTTATTTTACCAAAACTCTCAATACATACTAATTGTCTCGGTTAGTTTTTTTCATTGACCCTATCCTATATCAGACCAAACTAAATTATGATCATCATCTAAGTCTTTATTCACTTTTTTACCAATTATAATATCTATATCCATTGGAGATATACCACTTGCTGGTCGACGGGTTACTAGATGCTCTTCTGTAATTACCTCTCCCAGCTTAATTGATTTACTTAAATGAATACTCTTCCTTGCAATTTGAATATTTTTCTGTTCAGATGGTGAAGGTTGCTTAATACCATTGCCCATAGCGGTTTCGATATTTCGTATTGCTTTTATCATTGCTTTCAGCTCATCTGGCTCTAATGATGCCTTATGATCAGGCCCAGGCATATTCTTATCAAGAGTGAAATGCTTTTCAATAACATTGGCACCCATTGCAACAGCAGCAATAGCAACCTCAATTCCTTCAGTATGATCAGAATATCCAACTGAAACTTTAAAGGCATCCTTAATGGTTAGCATTGCGTTAAGGTTTACATCCTCCATTGGAGTTGGATAATCTGTATTGCAATGCAAAATTGTAATATCTTCTCTCCTTAAATTCCCACATTCTAGCAATACATCTATAGCCTCTGCAATTTCATTCATCTTTGCCATACCCGTAGATAAAATCACAGGTAGTTTTTTACTACCTAATTTACGTAAGTACTGCAAGTTGATGATCTCACCAGAAGGAACTTTAAAACGATCTACTAAACCTTCATCTACCAACTCATCAATACTATCCGTATCAAATGGAGATGATAAAAACTGAATGCCTTTAAATTCGCAATATTTTTTAAGCATGCGAGCACTCTCAGTAGTAATAGAAAGTTTCTTTAGCATTTCGTACTGGCTACCATCCGCATCACCTGTATTTTTCAATTGGTAATCTGCCTTACGGGCATTTTTAGATACTAATTTATCTAGTTTAAAGCTTTGAAACTTTACAATATCAGCGTCCGCATCAGCAGCCACATCAATTAGCTGTTTTGCCAACTCCATATCACCATTGTGGTTTACACCTGCTTCTGCTATGATTAA
Source organism: Balneola sp. (assembly GCA_017643645.1). Lineage (GTDB taxonomy): Bacteria > Bacteroidota > Rhodothermia > Balneolales > Balneolaceae > Balneola. The sequence goes on along the minus strand of JAEPNB010000008.1, from coordinate 150,353 downwards.
TGTTTTTTGCATGCTCTTATTTTTCATACTTTTTTGCGGGTACCCCTATTACAGTCGTCTCATTTTTCAAATCTTTAGTAACTAAACTCGCAGCACCAATAACATTGTTGTTACCCACTTTTAAATATTGTAAAATGGTAGATTTCACCCCAAAGTAATTAGAATCACCTATCTCTACACCACCTGATACATTTACACTTGGGCTAAAAATGTTATAGTCGCCAATTACTACATCGTGATGTACCACACTACCAATGTTAAACACATTGTACGAACCTATCTTTAAAGCTGTAGTAATGGTATTGTTTGGAGATATTACATTGCCTACCCCTATTTCTATATTCTCTAGGCAAGTTACAACAGATGGATCAATTAAGTTTGGGAACTCAAACTTGCTACTGTAGCGCTTAACCATGTTCTTTAATATTTTTACAGAGCCTGCTATACCGATAACCAAACATACATTTTCTCCATCTATATCATCCAACATAGATTCGCTGAACACAGGCACTTCTTTGCCAGAAATTAGGATAGGGTCTGCGGCATTCAAATCTAACATTCCTTTTATGTTCCACTTACCAATGCGCTCTGCTAAAAAGTAAACCTCTTTTGCGTGTCCTCCAGCTCCTAAAATGTATAAGTCTTTCATAAAGCTTCAACTCTTACACTACTTGGTATGTTTACTACTCTTTCTTCTAACCATTCCGCGTTGGTGACATCCTCTACCTGACAATTTTTAAACATCTCTAAGGTATGCATCAACCTCCAAATAGGTCTGGTCATTACATTTTGCTCATTGGTAAACTTCAAAAAATCATTTCGTTGCTCGCCATCTTTCAATACAACCGCCATCAACCAATAATTCGCGTACGAATCCGGACCTTCTATTGCAAAGTCGAATGATTTTTCTTTAAAGAATTCAGAATAGATTAAAGCCAATTCTCTTTTGTTTTTTACATAAGCATCCAACTGCTCTAACTGTGCACAAGCCAGAGCTGCATTTAAATTAGGCATACGATAATTGTACCCAATCATATCATGTTTGTACTCCCATGTATGAGAGACTTTTGCAGTAGTAGTAATGTGTTTAGCCAATTTCGCTAGTTTTTTATCATCAGTAACAATAGCTCCACCTCCTCCACAAGTAATGGTTTTGTTTCCATTAAAGCTATATACACCTAACTTACCAAATGTACCTGTATGTTTACCTTTGTATGAGCTACCTAATGACTCTGCTGCATCTTCTACGACCGGAATATTAAATTCATCACATATATCTACAATTTCATCTATACGACAAGGAAAGCCAAAAGTGTGCATTGGCATACAAGCAGCCAGTTTTGCACCGGTTTTCTTGTTGTAGGCTTCACCGTCTCTTACCTCAGCGTTTGACTCTAAGAAAACTCTTAACTTTGTTGGAGACAAGCCCATTGTATCTCGATCAACATCCAAAAAAATACAATTTGCATTTGCATACGTAATCGCGTTTGCAGTCGCTACAAATGTTAAGGGTTGGGTAATCACTTCATCATTTGGTTTTACACCCGCCATAAGTAGAGCAATATGTAATGCAGATGTTCCATTACTTGTAGCTACTGCATATTTCGCACCTGTTTTAAGAGCTAACTCATTTTCGAACTTATCAACATACGCACCCACTGATGATACAAAAGTAGAGTCTATTGCATCCATTACATATTCTTTTTCTTTACCTACAAAGCGAGGTTCGTGCAAAGGAATAAATGCTTCTGGGGCATTAAACTGTTTTCTTATAAACGCTACCGTTTCTTTAAACATCTTATTATTTGTTTTAGTAAGGGTTTACTTTTTACCCTCTAGTTCGTTTTTGTGATAATCTTTCATAATAGTTAGAATCTTAGAACATGTGTCACCATTCCCATATATATTACCATCTGTATATGGCGGCAATGATGAAATATTGTTGGCAGTTTCTACGATAATATTAGACTCCGCAGGTACATGAATTACATTTGCTCCGGATTCTCTACCTTTTTGTCTATCCCCTATGTTAATTACATATCTGTTAAATGAAGCAGCTTCGATAATCCCACTAGAAGTATTACCCAATAAAAAATCACAGTTCTTCATACATGAATAATACCCTATAGCACCTAAAACCTCCACAACTTTATATTTCTCGGTATTATCCCCTATGAAATTTAATAGTTCTGTACGAATTACTGTACCCATCGTATCATTGTTAGGCATAGTAATTACAAACTGTTTATCTAAGCGAGCCATTGCTTTGCAAAGCTCTCTAACATACTCTACGTTTTTATTGCTTGCAACAGTTTCAGGGTGGTAGGTAACCAATACCGTTGGCTTGCTCAAATCAATATTCCAAACTTCTTTAAATTTTTCTATTGATAAGAGTTCTAGATCATATAGATTATCCAATGCTGGAGCACCTACATGATATATATGCTCATTTTTACCAATTATTTGACCTACTCGTTTGGCATGCCCAGTTGTACTTACAAAATGTAGCTTTGACATTGCCGTAATTGAGTGTCTGAACATATCATCAAAAGCCCCTTCTGTAGTTTCTCCACCATGTAAATGAGCCACTGGTATATTAAAAGGTACCGATGCTACTATTGCAGAGAACATCTCGTATCGGTCGCCTAGTACAATGATCATATCGTAATCTTCAAGAGCCCAAATAGATGAAAATTTAATGGTGGTTAAGCCCATTGCTGAAGAAATTGCTTCTGGTGAATCTCCTAGTACCAAAGATTCTAACTCATAAGCTACATCAAATCCATCTTTGTAAAACATATTTACAGTTCTTTCATAAAACTGAGATACGTGTGTACCAAATGCTATAATGTCTAAATTAAAAAAAGGATCGGCTTTCAGTTTTTTAATCAATGGCAAATAGATACTGTAGTCTGAGCGTCCACAACTTATAAGAGCAACCTTCATCATTGGTTTTTAAATAATCATTGGTTTTTATAAAAAAAGAGGTTTATTCAAAAACCTCGCTTCCCGATTGGATATAATTCACATACCATTCAACAGTTTTCTTCACTCCTTCTTCCCAATGAACATTTGGAGAATATCCAATCATCTTTTCTGCTTTACTTGTGTCAGGGCATCTACGAGATACAGAACCAGAGTGAGCACCTTGTCGCTCATAAGTTCCTTTGTATCCGATTAAGCCTCCCATATAATGAATTAATTGCTCAATGGTAATTTCAGATTCCATATCACCAATATGTAAAATCTCACCATTGGTATCCTTAGATTCCATTGCACCAATTGTTCCTGCTACAGCATCATCAATATAATTGAAAGCACGTGTTTGATCGAAACCATATACTTTAAACGGATCTTCATTTTTTAAGAAACGTTGTACCACTTGAGGAATAACGTGTTTGAAGCCCATACGTGGACCATATACGTTGTGGTAACGTACAATAGTACACTCAAAGCCATATACTTTTGAATACTGCATAAAACCAGACTCACCTAACATCTTAGTTACTGCGTAGGTAAAACGTGGGTGTGTAATATCATCTATACACAGTGGCACTTCTTCCGGTGTTGGCACTTGGTAATCAAATGCCTCTATTGTACCTGCATAGCACTCACTTGTAGAGGTAAATAATACTTTTTTACACTTTGTAGTTTTTACCCACTCTAATGTGTTTAGAATTAAAGCTGTGTTGATACGAATCAATTCATTAGGCACTTTTTGTGTGTACTCTACACCTACAACAGATGCTAGCATGTACACATAATCATAATCATTTTCTAATTCGTTAAAAGCAGATGCTTCTGTAAAATCAGCAGAAATAACTTTGATGTTATAGTCTTCTACCAATTTAGTTAGTTGCTCATCCATTTTACCACGGAAAAAGTTGTCTCCGATAGAAATTTGATAATCGCCTCTACTTCCTAATTCTTTGATAATGTTCATACCGATAAAACCGGCACCACCTAATACTAATACTTTTTTAGACATCTCCTCTTCCTATTATTTTAAATTCGTGGTTAGTATGCTTTTTTCTTAATTCGTCTCCAATAACACCATGCGAATCGAACACTACTAAGTTATCCGATTTTGATAAGAAAGAATCCAACTTTCCATCTTTCACATAAATATCATGTGGTGTGCCAATAATTACCGCATCATAAGCACCATCAAAGGCGTCATCTCCGCCATCAATCATCATATCCTTCTCAACCCATTGCGGCACAAATGGGTCGTGTAACACAATCTCTGTGCCATCTGCCTCTAATTTATCATATAGCAACTCTACCGGTGTGTATCTTGTATCTCCTACGTTTTGCAGGTAAGACACTCCTAATATCAATACTTTTTTGCCATATAAATCGGCACCAAAGTGTTTGGTTATCGTTTTGTAAGTATGCAATGGCATACGGTCGTTAATGCTTACTGCTTTTTCACTTTGGGTTAATGTAATAGAGTCAAAAAGCTCTTGGCTTGCCCAACTTGCCAATAATGGATCCTTTGTAAGGCAGTAACCACCTACTCCTAAGCCCGGGCGCATAATATTTTGGTGTGTAGGACGCATACGTATTGCATTTACAACCTCATATAAGTTTACGCCTGCACTCTCTGCAAATTCAGTCCACTCTTGTATAAATGCAATGTTCATTGCACGGAAAGAATTTTCTAATACCTTGCTCATTTCTGTAGCGTTGGTATTGCCTAATCTGGTTAATGGGTACTCATCTGTAGTGATAATGGTATGTAAAAACTTCTCTACAGCATCTGCACTTTCTTCATTAATACCAGAAAATACACGGTAAAAATTCTTAATAGAATCTACATAACCCGGTCCCGGCATTACACGCTCGTAAGAGTGACCAATTTTAAATGTTGGTGCCAAACCTCTTTTCTCAAACTCTTCTTCAAAAATTGGTCTAACAATTTTCTGACTTGTTCCCGGAGGCACAGTAGTTTCTACCAATATCAACACATCTTCTTTACATCTAGATGCGATGGTATGCATGGCAGCTTTAAAGCCATCCATGTTCACACTGTATCCTTCTAATTTTTTATCTACACCTACTTCTTTAGCAACATCTAGGTTGATGTCTACAATTACAACATCTGCTTTGGTGTATGCATAGTTGTCTGAGGTAGCATAAAAAGTATTGCGTTTGCGAGCATTCTCAAAGTACTCATATACCTTTGCATCGGTAGAGTGTATTGGAAATTCGCCGTTATTTAATGTGTCAATTACAGGTTTTCTGTTCGGTAAGTCTACACCTATTACAGCATATTCATTTGCATCTGAATTTGCAACAACAATAGACATTACAGCGCCTACAAAACCCAAGCCCTGTACTACTACGACTTTTTTGTCTGAATTTGCAGCTAAAAAAGCATCTATATTCTTCTGCTCTTGAGTAACTTCGTTTATCACTTTATCTTTTTGTTATAATTATAGTTACTTAGTTGAGCCTACTCCAGTAATAGAACTTATGAAGAGCTAGACCCATTAAAGTTAAAATTGTTTTGTTTGTTGGAAATATTTGAGTATCCAAAAAATAGATAAACGTCTAATTTGATTAAGGATAATCATTACTTATTGGTCTTATTTATTTGATTTATTACCTAAGATTTTCGAATTCATTAATTATTGTATCAGCTATAGACAAACAAGATGTAGCTGCTGGTGAAGGTGCATTCAGTACATGAACCTGATTATTCTCGCACACAATTTTAAAATCATTAACTAACTTTCCCTTCTCTGTTGCCTGCGCCCTTATTCCACACGTGTAACCTATTATAGACTCGCGATCAAAATTATTCCAGTATTTCTTTACACTTTCCTCAAAAAATGATTTACTCTTATGTTTTAAGAGCTCTTTAACAACTATAGTTTTATATTTTTTTGCAATATTGAACAAAGTCGGGGTAGAAAAATTACTAATAGCATCCCTTAAATTGAATTCAAAACCATCATATCCCTCTCTGGAAAATGAAAGAACTGCATTAGGACCTACTTTGAGTGTACCATCTACCATTCTTGTTAAGTGCACACCTAAAAAAGGGAAATCCGGGTTCGGAACAGGATATATAGCAACATCTGAGTTGTAAGAATCTTTTGGAACTTTAAAATACTCACCTTTAAATGGGATAATAGTTACTGGTGATTTTAGCCCAGTAGAAAGCTCATACACTCTATCAGATTGAAGCCCAGCACAATTAATAAGATATTTAGTTGAAATCGTTTGATTACCAGCCTTTATTTGAAAACCCTTATCCATCCGGATAATTTCTTTAATAGGACTAGAGAACAGATATTGTACTCCTAGCTCCTTACCAACATCTACAAACTTCTCCAGTACTTTCTTGTAATCCGTTAGACCTGTTTCTTTTACAAAAAATCCTTTATCGCCTACCAAATTAGGGTCAATTTTAAGTATATCCTCTCGATCCATATGATTTACCTGCAAACCAACATCTAATGCGTTCTGGTACAACCTTTCCAACTCATCGTATTCAGTTTCATCGGCTGCAACAATAAGTTTACCAGGAATCTTATATGGAATCTTATATTCATCTAAGAATCCTATAATCTGATTATAACCATCAATACAATTACGAGACTTCAATGAGCCTTTCGGGTAATAGACGCCGGAATGAATTACACCACTATTGCGACCGGTTTGATGCTTATTGATAGTATTTTCTTTATCTATTACTACAATATCCTTATATCCTAATTTCGCAAGTTTATATGAAAGAGCTCCTCCTATTATTCCACAACCAATTATAACTATCTCAGATTTATAATCACTCATCAGTAACCTCTTTAAACCACTTGACAAACTCTTGGAGTCCTTGATCAAACGAAAAATTAGAGTTGTAGTTTATTAGGTTAGACGCTTTGGTAACATCAGCCCAAGTCTGCTTAACATCTCCTGGTTGTTCTGCCTCCCAGCATATATTAGCTTTGAATTTAGAAATTTCTTCTAGTTTTTGAACCAACTCAAGTAGTTTAACTGTCTGATTATTTCCTAGATTAATTATTTCATATAGACTACCTTCATAGCTAATCGAATTCATAATTCCATTAACAATATCATCAATGAATGTATAATCTCTTTTAGTAGTACCATCTCCAAACAAAGATATTGTACTTTTCTTGTACATTAATTTTAAAAATTTATGTATTGCCAAATCTGGACGCTGCCTAGGACCATATACTGTAAAAAAGCGAAGAGCTATAAAACGAATATCATATAAATGACTATACACATGACCTAGTAATTCACCGCTAACCTTTGTACTTGCATAAGGACTAATCGGCTGTAGAACTAGATCGTCTTCTTTCCATGGCACATTCGGGTTTTTACCATATACAGAACTAGAGGAAGCAAACACAAACTGTTTGATTTTCTTTTCACGAGCTACCTCCAACATATTTTGAGTCCCTGTCACATTCACTTCCTGATAAGCTATAGGGTCTTCAATTGAAGGACGAACACCAGCTTTAGCAGCTAAATGCACTATTACATCTATATTACTCGGTATAGCCTCATCGAGCCCTTTTTTATCTCTAATATCGATTTCGCAAATCTTATAGTTGTCATATTTCAAATGACCTTCAATATTTCTGCGCTTGATACTTTCACTATAAAAGCCATCGAAATTGTCAATATTTGTGACTTCGTGTCCTTCTTCTAAAAGCCTATCTATTAAGTGACTGCCTATAAACCCAGCTCCACCTGTTACTAATATATTCATTCCATTCTCAATCTTATTTTCCACCTACACTATCAATAATAATAATAGTTGTTGCGATGCTAGAGATTACAGGAGCTATAACACCAAGGTAGTCCCGAAATGTAGGTTTTCTTTTAACCCTAAGAGTAACTGTGTGATTATTTTTTAATTCAAATTCGTTCATTTCTACAGGGAAAGGCTCTTCGAACCTGATTCTAAATTTTACAATATTTTGTGAATTATTTTCCTTGTTATATTCCTGAACATTAACTTCAACTCTCATTTTAGACCAATCCAATTCTGTTTGACCGTCACGCAGTGTACGTGGTCCAAAACTATACGATATCAATTGAGAAAGACTTGTCCCTTTCGGTACCAAATACCGACCTGCACTTCCAACATCTCCCCATACATTTATGGAATCCGCCAATTGCCCGGGCTCTGATATTCTAATAATTCGTTCACCTAAGCGAAACTGCTGTGAAGTCACAAGTTGTTGATTTTGGGCCCATATATCTTGTGACGAGACTAAAACGATTACTGTAGAAATACAAATATAGATTCTTTTCGCTACCATTCTTGATTTATTCTGATTTGAATATAATTGCGATCAATAATAGCAATTTATTTGATCAATTTTTTATTTAATATCTTAACAATCTATGTGCTTCTGCCCTGCTAAATCCCATCTTATATAGGCCTGTTAATACTTTTTCAATCGGGTATGATATCCTCAGTATTTCAATATCATATTTCTCTAAATCAATAATACAGCAGGATGCTCGATAATCCCCATCTCTTGATTGACCTACACTTCCCGGGTTGATTAAAAATTTATTTTCTTTATTAAAATTCATAACCCCAATTTGGTCTGAGACTATTCCCGGGATATGTGTATGACCAACAAAACAAAGTTTTTCTTCTATTTCCCCTAACATCTTTCTGGCTTTTATTGCACTATCTACATACTCCCACTTTTTTGGTGCTTGCGGGTTGGCATGAACAGCTAGCCAATCCTGTTCTTTGTCAGTTTTAGCAATTTTATAAGGCAAATTGCTCAACCACTCTTTTTGATCATTGCTTAAAATATCCTGAGTTAATACAATTAATTTTTTGTTCGGATCTTTAAAATGCTTGATGGTTAGTTTACCAGCTACCCCGGCATCATGATTTCCCATCACTGTTGGAATATTTCTTTCTCTGATAAGATCTATACATTCTGATGGAAACGGCCCATATCCAACAACATCACCCAGGCACAACCAATGATCCGGTGAATGTTTATCGAGCTCTGCAAGCACAGCTTCCAATGCCGGAAGATTTCCATGCACATCAGAAATAAGTGCTAGTTTTGACATAAATCCTTTAATTTTAATCTAAAATCAGAAATTAAGACCTTTTAATTGTAAATAATAGTACTAATCAGAAATTCTTTTTATATCTTTAATGATATCAATTTTAATGGACTAATAGTCAAGAAATGCACTTTAATGGAAATTCAAGTAACGGTTATAATTCTGGATATTCTTCCTTAGAGAATGAGCCTGATTCTTATGTTGAGAAGGAAATTGATCTTCTTAAAATTTTTAATATTCTGCTCCTACACAAATGGGTTCTGATTGGAATTACATTTTTATTTACAATATTGGCCGTTATTTTTTCTTTGATCCAAACACCCATCTATCAAAGCACCGGCACACTCATAGTCAGTGAAAGTAAAAACAGATACTCTTATGCGGGTGCGGGAATTGAGAATCTTCTTACAAGTACGTACGGAATTGGTGTAGGAAGCACCATTGCCAATGAGTTACAGATTATGAAATCCAGAAAGCTCAGCTACGACCTTGCAGAACGTATCAATGAAGAAGAATTTGACCAATACGGGCGAAAGTTTCCTATTCTATGGAGGGCTTATCCTGAAGATTCCACAACTACCTCTCTCGATACTGTTGCAATGCGATACCGAGAGCTCATTAGATTCAGTGAACCAGATCCTGAAGCCGATATCGTTTCTATTTCTTTTGAAAGCCCCCTTCCTACTGAAGCGTCATCCATAATTAATATGACTATGGATACCTATTCGGCCTTATCTACAGAACAAAACAGAACCATGGCGGTTTCTGCCCTTGAATTTTTGAGAACTGAGAGAGCAAAATTAGAATCTGAGCTCGTTTCTACTGAAGACTCACTTCAAAAATTTATGAATAGAACATTGCTAATTGCGGTTGATCCTCAGGCTGAAGAAATCATATCAACAATTGCTAGTCTGGAGGTTGAGAAGCAGAAATTAGAAGTGGGATTGGTAGCAGTTAAGTCCGGAATTGCGCAATATGAAAATCAACTTAATGAAATCAAGCCTGGACTTGCTGATCAGTATTCGGATGCAATCGGACCGGTTATAGAACGCTATCAATATGCATTGGCAGAATTAGAGACCAATAAATTATTATATCTAACTAAAAACCCTGACATTTCTGAGAGCAATCCTGAAATAGTTAGAATTGAAAATGAGATTGCAAAAGTAAAACAACAAATTAAAGATCGTACTAATAATTTGTTGTCCTCCGGATCTGATCTATACCTAAGTTTCATGGGCTCTGGTGACGGAACATTAACACAACGAATTTCTGAGATAAGCCAGAAATTAATTGAACTTAAGGTAGAACAAGCCCAATTAGAAACGCAAGAAACAGTAATCTCTGAGAGATATTCCGAAGTGAATAATCGCTTTGAAGAACTACCTGATGAAATTATTCAACTTGCCCGTCTAAAGAGAAATGTCCGTGTAAATGAGGAAATGTATCTACAGGTTTCAGCTCAATTCTCGGAAATGAGTTTATGGGAAAAAACACAATTTGGTTTGGGAAGACCTTTAGATTATGCTATTCCTGCAAAAGAGCCTATCAAACCAAAAAAGAAGATTATAGTAGTCATTGGATTTATGCTAGGAGGCATTGTAGCTGTTGGATTTATATTGATTCGTGAGACAATTAACGATACCATTACTTCTACTGACGTGCTAAAGGATTTTGGTAAGCCGGTATTAGGTGCAATTCCTGATTTTTCAATAATAGGTGAACTTGACCCTAATGAGCGCCAGTATATAGGAGAAAAATCGGTTTCAAATCAACTAATAACATTGTTTGATCATATATCTCCAATTTCTGAAGCTTACCGCAGATTAAGAATCAATGTTGTGTACGCAAATCCTGACAAAGAGTATAAAATACTTATGGTATCCAGTGCTGCTAAAGGTGAAGGAAAAAGTACAGTTGCTGCTAATTTAGCGGTTACTTTTACCGGTTCTGAAAAAAAGGTGCTTATCATTGACCTTGATTTACGCCGACCAACGCAACATAAAATTTTTGGTGAAAACAAAGAACCGGGACTTTCTGATGCATTGTTTGATGCTACAAAAGATGTACGTCTTAGTACAGTAGCTCCTAATGTAGATTTAATAACAGTAGGACATAAAACACCTGAACCGGCTTCTGTTTTGGATAGCAAGCGCCTTAAGCAACTTATTGATAAGTATAAATCAGAATATGATCATATCATTTTGGATACGGCACCATACGGAATTATATCTGATTCAGCTTCCCTCCTTCGTCTTATTGATGGTTTAATTGTTGTCTCAAGATTCAACATTACAACTAAAAGAGAGCTTAAATTTACACTGGATGGATTAGAACATTTGAATGCAGACGTTCTTGGAATAGTTCTGAATGCCTTCAACCCTAAAAAGAGTACTGATTACTACACAAATTATAATTACTACAAGCGTACATATTCCGAGTATTATAAATACAGATAGTATCGAAGGTATTAGTTACACTTTTTCGAGTTAGCGCCGGGTACGACTTTAAAAAATAACAGATACTGTTCACTAAAATCTCTTAGTGAACATCACAGTATCATGCCTGCGCCAACCGTATTATTAGAGAACTCATCAATAATAATCAAACTGCCTGTAGATCTGTTTTTTGAATAACTATCATAAAACAGTGGACTGGTAGTTCTTATCTTAATACGTCCAATATCATTAAGACCTATGTTAGTGTCACCTTCAACTCTGTGAAGTGTTTTAATATCAATTTTATACTTAACATCTTTGATAATACATCTGGCATCTTTCGTTGTATGCTTAATTGCATATTTCCCGCCTGGTTTTAGCGCTTCTTTATTTAACCAACAAACCATCAGGTCAATATCCTGTCCTGTTTTGGGTTGGTTATCAGGTTTACAGATCATATCTCCACGGGAAATATCAATTTCATCTTCCAGTGTCATTGAAACTGACATAGGCTGAAAAGCCTCTTCAATTTCTTCATCATAATTATGAATATTCTTAATCTTTGATGTAAATCCTGAAGGCAAGGCCATTACTTCATCCCCTGGTTTAAAAACACCTCCTTCTACACGTCCTCCGTATCCACGATAATCCGGATACTTCTCAGATTGAGGACGAATTACCCATTGAACGGGAAAACGACTGTCTACGTGATTATAATCGCTGTTAATTTCTACATTTTCTAAAGTATAAAGTAATGTACTTCCCTCGTACCAATCCATTTTTTTGGAACGATCAACAACATTATCTCCGTATAATGCGCTGATCGGTATATAGTGAATATCCGGCACATTAAGTTTCGAAGAAAACTCTCTGTATTGCGCTACTACTTTTTCAAATGCTTCCTGACTGTAATCAACCAGATCCATTTTATTCACACAAAGCACTATATGTTCGATTCCCAATAAAGAAGAGATGAAGGAATGCCGACAAGTCTGCTCTATAACACCGGTTCTTGCATCCACCAAAATAATTGCCAGATTTGCTGTTGAAGCTCCGGTAACCATATTTCTCGTATACTGAATATGACCGGGTGTATCTGCAATAATAAACTTTCTTTTAGGAGTTGAAAAATATCGGTAGGCAACATCAATAGTAATCCCCTGTTCTCTTTCGGCAGATAATCCATCGGTTAAAAGTGCAAGATTGGTATAATCATCACCTTTATTTTTGCTTGACCGTTCAATCGCTTCCATCTGATCTTCAAAAATTGATTTCGAATCATAAAGAAGTCGGCCAATCAATGTACTTTTTCCGTCATCTACGCTACCTGCAGTAGAAAACCGAAGAAGATCCATATTTAAATATGCGTTGTCTTTGTCGTAATTTGGCATTGTATTATTTTTCAGCGTAGAGGTTTAAACAGTTGTTTCCGGTACTAAACTATATTTACTCATCACTATCTTAAAAGTATCCTTGTTTTTTTCTTTCTTCCATAGCGGCTTCAGAACGTTTATCGTCAGCACGTCCGCCCCTTTCTGTTATACGTGCAGAAGCAACCTCCTGAATAATATCTTCTAACGTTGATGCTTCGGATTGAACGGCACCTGTGCATGTAATGTCACCGATAGTTCTGAACCGTACTATTTTTTCCTCAATTTTTTCGTCTTCCATTAACTGGATGAAATCTGCTTCTGCCAGAATGGTTCCATCTCTTTTAAAAACCCTCCTTTTATGTGAAAAGTATAAAGAAGGGATTTCAATGTCTTCTGCTGCAATATATTGCCACACATCCATTTCAGTCCAGTTGCTTAAAGGGAAAACTCTAAAATGCTCACCGAGATCTTTTTTACCATTGAATAGATTCCAAAGTTCAGGTCTTTGGTTTTTAGGATCCCATTGTCCGAAATCATCGCGATGAGAGAAAAATCGTTCTTTTGCACGTGCTTTTTCTTCGTCACGACGTGCTCCACCAAAAGCTGCGTCGAACTTATGTTCTTCAAGGGCATCTAAAAGAGTAGTGATTTGCAATCCGTTTCTACTGGCTCTGGGACCTTTTTCTTCTTTTACTTTCCCTTTATCAATAGAATCCTGTACACTTGCCACTATCATATGAATACCTAACTCTTCTGTTAGCCAGTCGCGAAACTCTATGGTTTCATCAAAATTATGCCCTGTATCTACATGAAGAAAAGGGAAAGGGATTTTCCCGGGAAAAAAAGCTTTTCTGGCGAGGTGAGCCATTACAATAGAATCTTTTCCACCTGAAAATAACAGAACGGGTTTTTCAAATTGAGCAGCCACTTCTCTCATTATGAGTATTGCTTCAGATTCAAGCTGTTGTATGTGGTTTAATTTATATGATGGCATATCTGATTCTTTTGACTAAACTAATTTTATCTCTTTTAAACTATCTCAATTGGATTTATGATTATCCAAGTATTCTGTTATTTGATTCAACGCTTCACTTAAGGAAATATCCGTTGTATCGATTTCCAGTTCCGGGTTTTCAGGCGCTTCATAGGGATCATCAAGTCCGGTAAAATTTTTAATTTCACCCGACCGTGCTTTGGCATACAGGCCTTTAACATCTCTTCTTTCGCATTCTTCAAATGGAGTTGAAATGTATATTTCAGTGAAATCTTCACAAATTTCACGAACGAAATCTCTTGCTTCTTTATAAGGAGAAACAAAAGATCCTATCACAAAAACTTTATGAGCTTGTAACCTGCTTGCCAAATATCCTACTCTTTTAACATGTGCATTTCTGTCAGCCTTACTAAAACCGGTTTTCGGAAAAATATCTCTTATTACATCTCCGTCGAGATGCTCAACTTCTAAACCCTCGGATTTCATCAATTTATATAATTCTTCTGAGATTGTACTTTTTCCCGATCCTGATAAACCTGTAAACCAAAGGACCGTTGGCTTCCAATTTTTCATATTTTCAAATTGAGCATTACCATCCGATTACAAAATTCGGATTTAATAAATTTTCTTTATTGTAGTTTATACCTGATTCATGAACGCCTTCTTTCGCAGAATAACGATATACTGCATCTCCTGCAGCTACATCCCATTCCATAGTAGGCCCCATTCGTGGATACAGATCGGCGGTCCCATCTGCTACCAGGCAAATTTTCAATGAACTCCCGCTTTTCACTCTTTCTTTAACCTTAATTCCTTGATTTTCCAAAAACTGTTCGAGAGCTTCAGACCCATGAGATCTGCTTTCAATTATACTGATAGGCTCAGATTTATTCGCTTTTTCTGAATATATCCGCTCTGGTTCAGACTTGTCTATTTGTCTGAAAGCACCCAAATCCTTTACACCATAATAAAGAAGCTTCTTTGCCGGAGCATACACAACACCAAGAACCGAACATCCGTTTTCTATCAACGCTATATTTACAGTAAACTCTCCATTTTTTTTTATGAACTCTTTGGTTCCATCCAATGGATCAACCAGCCAATATTTATTCCACTTTTTTCGAGTTTCAAAATCAGGAACTCCGGACTCTTCTGAAATAATTGGAATTGCGGAATCTAATTTAGAGAGCTCATCTACAATATAATGATGAGCAGCTAAATCAGCTTTTGTAAGAGGAGAATTGTCACTCTTTGACTCAACAGTAATTTCTTTCTCATAAAACTCTAGAATTTTGGTTCCCGCAACTCTTGCAATATCTATGATTGTTTTAATCATTAGAGGTTAACTAAAATTTCCAGATTAAAGGTATTAAGGTTACAGCTATGAAACCTACTATCAAATTCAAGGGTAATCCAATTTTAATATAATCTGTATAACGATAACCACCCGGGCCATATATCATTAAGTTTGTTTGATACCCAATAGGAGTTGAAAAACTAGCAGAAGCACCCATTATTATTATCATTGCAAATGGCATAAAACTAACCCCCATTTCTAAAGCTACAGCCAGGGCTATTGGAAAAACCAATACTGCTGCGGCATTGTTGGTAATCATTTCTGTTAAAACCCATGTGCATAAATAAGTAAGAATTAATGCCATCATTGGATCTGACTGAGCAAACCCGAGTAAGCCTTCTGCAAATACTACAGCAGCTCCAGTTGTTTCTAATGCAGAACCAAGGCCTAAAGACGAACCGATAGCAATCAGTACTCTCCAGTCAATGTTTTCCAATGCCTGAGAGTATCTTGTACATTTTAGTACAATCATAAAAACAGCTGCCAAAAAAGAAGCTTGAAGCATGGATAGTAATCCTGTACCGGCTAATATCACCATTCCGAACAACACTGAAACAGAAAAAAATGCACCATCATAGGTTGTAGGGGCTGAGTCTTCTATAGAGCTCATTAAATAAAAGTCATTCGAGTTCCGATATTGACTTAAAAACTCCGGATGTGCCTCTAAAAGTAAAGTATCGCCACTCCTTAGTTTAATATCACCAATTTTTTGGGACAATCTTTCTCCACTCCGGGATACAGCAAGTACTACAGCATTGTAACGATTTCTGAAACCTGACTCACGTATAGTCCTTCCTAATATAGGGTTTGACGCTGAAACTACAGACTCTACCAGTACTCGTTCTCTTCTGGGAGAATCTAACTTAAATATCTGATCAGTAGCGAGCTTCAGTCCTTGAATTTGCTGGATGTCAATAATAGATTCCACCATTCCTATAAAAACAAGTCTGTCATTGCCTTTTAATTTTTCATGAGGTCCCACAGCCGGAATTGAACGCCCGTCTCTTATAATCTCTGCTAAAAATAATCCGGTTAAATTTCTCAACCCTACATCTTCTATTGATTTTGAAACCAAAGAACTCTTTTCCTCAACTATCATTTCAATGGCGTACTCTCTTGTATCCCGAAAACTTTCAATACTTGAGCTTCGGTTTGGAAGTAATTTATCGCCACATATCAGCAAATAAATAAAACCTGCGATCGCACAAGGCACACCAACAAGAGCGGGTTCAAATAAACCCAATGAGCGGGTTGATGCTTCTTCAATTAATAATCCGTTTAGTATTAAATTTGTGCTCGTCCCTATTAAAGTACAAGTACCGCCCAGAATTGCTGCATAGCTAAGAGGAATCAGTACTTTTGAAACCGGAATCCCGGTTCTACGACTCCATTTTTCCAAAGCAGGAATAAAAGACGCTACAATAGGAGTGTTGTTAAAAAAAGCACTCATGATCATTACAGGGCTCATAATTCTGAACTGCGATTCTCTCACAGTTGAAGCATTTCCCATTACCTTTTGTACAACATATTGAATTGCTCCGGTTTCTTTAAGTCCGGCTGCTACTATATACAGGGCTGCAACCGTGAGCATTCCTTCATTTGAAAAGCCATCCAAAGCGATTGATGTGGGTACAATTCCGGAAATCACTAAAAGCGCTAAACCACCTATTAAAATCAGATCTGCCGATATCTTTGTAGATATAAGTAATACAAGGCATATAACTAAAACTGCTACAACAGCCCAGGCTTCAAATGTCATCTTTAAACTTTCTTATTTAGCCACAAGGATAACAGTAAACTCAACCGTAATCAATTTCATAATTAAAACTTCACTCTCGCCTGTATACCAAAATCACTGTTCTTGTTTCCTTCAATTTCATTCAAGCCACTGCTGATAAAGTTTACATTTTCAAAAACGGATAACGAATACTTAAACCAGATTTCCAAGAAGTCAGTTGGCTCATAGTTTAAAACAAAATAAGCTCGCTGACCTTGTCCCGAAAGAGCTGTATTTGACAATACGTATAGTAAATCATTCTCAAACTGAAAAACTCTTGAATCAAAACTATCTGTATCGAATACGGTTACTCTGGCGTCGATCTGTAGTTTGCCTGATGCCTGAACTCTGATATCCTGATACAAAAGCATTCCGTATTCTTTGTCTTCATTGGCTCCCTGGCTTTCTACCAACTCTATTCTCGATCTCAACCTTATACTTCTGCTTAACTGATATTCAATTTGTGTTCTTACACTTGACCTTCTCTGTTCACCAATAAATTCTTCCTCAACTCCCCGATCATTGATTTCTGAAAAGGTATCATCTTTTGTTTCTGATCTGATCAGTACATATCCATTTAAATTAGAATTAAAATCCACTTCCATCAATCCAAGAACATCAAAGCCTTGGCTAGATTGATCAATTCCTGATCTTGGAGCATCAAACCTGTATTGATCTACATAACCTGAAAGTGCAATTTTATCATTTAAGCCATGTCTGATTCCAATGTAAAATCCTTCTTCATTTCGAGGGTCTGATGAGCTTTCACCAAATCCATCTCCCATAAAAGATTGAAAATGTCTTTCATAATTCCGATAGGCCATAGTGAAATCTGTTTTGAATCCTATTGGACTTTCAATTCCTGCAATCCCTCCTGTTCCGCCATTCCGGCTTTGTGCTATTTCAACAAAAGCGAGCACATTTCCAATCAATCCGCGATAATCCAATCCAAAAACAGAGTTCTCTTTTCCTTCAAAATCGTATAGATTCGATAATCCATTTCCCCTGTCGATGTAGCTGCTGAATTCTGTTCGGTATCCCGTTGCGCCAAATAAACCTAACGGAGTGTCTATTCTGATTCTGCCTCCGTATGTTTTTTGGTCAATATTATTCCTTCTCTCTTTTTCATTTAATGTTCTATGAAAACCCGAAGAAGAAGGAAATCTGGTTGTATCTCCCTCAATAACATATGCTGTACGTGGACGATTAGAATAAAAGACAGTGGTCTCGATCTTTTCGCCGTAAGTAGCGGCAACACCTCTGAAAAAATCAGTTTCCTGAGCAGAGCCATACGCCCGAAGTCCTCTTTCATTTTTGCCGGTTGTACCTACAACTTCTCTTCCTTTGCCAAAAGCAGCTCCGGTCCAAAGAACTAAACCCTGACCAAAATTCAGAGCATAATCTCCAATTACAAGATCTTTTAATTTCCCGTTTTCTGTTAGTGCAATATGACCGGAGGTGTAATCAAATGCAGTTGGTCCGTTCAGAGTTTCACCGGCGTCTTTTTCTTGTGTAAGATTTATGGATAAATGTCTGCTCGACATTCGAAACCGTTGGTAATATTTACCCTGACTTCCCAAATATCCTCCCGAAGAATCCGGTATCTCATAACCTCTCTGATCATTCAGTTCTTGTTGATATCTGGTTATGTATTCAAATGAATTTCCATCCAACCAATAGTTCGGATTTGTGTACAGATCACGAAATCGAGACGAAGCTCCCCCAACCGTTATGTAAGGTCTCATTCTGGTATAGGTTGCTCTTCCAATTCCTGAAACTTTTAGAATGTCACCTTTATTAACAAATGGATTCTCATTCCGATAGCTTATCAACGCACGGGCTATTTTAAGATTGAACCCGGGAATCTGGAGAAGGTCGTTTACAGATGCAGAATTTATGTTAACAGGATTCGCTGCCAATTCTTCAAGAAATTGAGCCAGTTGTTCTCCCGCAAGTTCACCCTCCTCTGTTTCTTGTTCTTCTAAAGCTTCTTCAAGTTGTTTTTCAATCTGTACTTTTGCGGAATCCTTGACCTGAGCAATCAACGAACCTGTAAAGGCACACCCGATAAAGATCAGGAACGCTATTTTTCTAACTGAGATCATCTAGAAAAAGAAATTCAATCCTATTCCGGGACTATACCCGAGTGTTTCGTGTCTCTGAAACACCAGATTAGCTTCCCAGAGAGTTGCTTCATAACCCACTCCAAATGAATATGTATTTGGCTCGGTTGTTACCCCAACCCTTCCCTTAAGATTTTCTACAACTTTTACCTCTATTCCACCCCGATAGGCAACCGGAAAACGTACATCTTTGACAACATCAAAAAGAAATAATGCATTTTCATCCAGATCATAACTCAACCCTATTGCCAGTTCTCTGGACAGAGATTCCTCATTTGCAGCAAAATTATAATCAGGCTGATTCAGATTAGTAGCTTTAGCACCTAACCAAAGTCCTTCAGCTATACGCGCAGCCAACCCGACATCTAAGCCAACAGCACCACCTGACCCATACGGAGAAGCCTGAGAAATATGATTGTAATTTAGCGCTATACCATATTTAAGATCATTCCAATAATTAGCATATCCAATGCGGATTCTGGTTTCATTAAACAGATCTCCACCATATCTATGAAAACCGAATGCAACATTCCCATACCTGGTTGGTAAAGATCCCGAAGCCGCAATATCTGTTAATTCAGTAAATCCATAATTTCTTAAGCTGAAAAAACTAATCCCTTTCTGTTCATTATTAATCGTTGCCGGATTTGAAAAAATCGCCCAATTATTATTCTGTAAAGCAGTAGTAGCTTGTCCTAAGGCTAAACCATCCGCACCCATGGTAAGTTGCGCCAGTCCCATTTCCGGTGTGCTAATAAAAATTAGAACAAAAGTAATTTTATATAGATATGTTCGTATTCGTATCATTGGGTGGTAATTGATATAATATGTTACATATAAAGGAAAAAACTAAGTGCTTAACCTAAGATTTTACTTATTAATAATATTCAGCTTTGTAGCAAGTTCCTCTTTTTCACAAGAATTTGAATGTGAGGTGAACTTAAATTATGATTTGTTGGAAGGTAATTCTTATTCATATCTGACTGAGCTGGAAAACCGTATTGAAGAGTATATAAATGATTACAGCTGGACAGAAGCACAATTTGAAGAGCATGAAAGAATTGAGTGTCAAATTCAGTTGATTATAGAAACCGGCAACTCTAATTTTGATTTTGGATCCAGAGTAATATTCACCGCACGCCGCCCCATTTATGATACTGTAACTGAAACAACTTCTATTATTCTCTCAGACGAAAGCTGGAGATTTAATTATCCGGAAGGTCGCACTTTAATTCACGATGAGCTTCAATTCGACAATCTTACAGGTACTCTCGATTTCTTCATGAATATAATTCTTGGTTATGATTTTGATAGCTTCTCAGAATTAGGTGGAACAGAGTATTTCAGAAAAGCCCAACAAGTGGTCGACCTCGCCCAAACAACAGCCTCTCCGGGCTGGACCAGAGCTGCAAATAACCGAAGAAACAAATTTACCCTTGTTTCTGATCTGTTAAATGCTTCTTATGAACCTCTTCGAACTGCTTACTATTCTTATCACCGACTTGGGTTGGATCAATTTTCAGCTGATCCCGACCTTGCACGACAGGAAGTTTTACAGGCTCTCACCTTGATACGAGATTCAAAGCGCCGGGCTACTAGCAATTACTTGTTCGATATTTTCTTCGATACCAAAGCCAGAGAAATATCCGGAATTTTCGGGGAAGCAGAGGCAACTGTAAGGCGTCAGGCGTACAGCATTCTTTTGGAAACAGATCAGGGTCATTTAACCGAGTATTCTAACCTACAGAATTAAAATACTTTTCTTTTGGTTTTGTATATTGTCGACCCAAAAAAGCGGTTACATTAATAACTACGAATTGCAAAACCATAAGAATGAAATTTTATATATGTATTAAGATGGTGCCCGATGTTTACGCACCACTTCAGATCAAAGAAGGCGAGCTAATCATGGATGCAGACCGAATGGTTTTAAATGCCTACGATGCATCTGCGGTTGAGGAAGCTTTAGTGTTAAAAGAAAAACACGGCGGAGAAGTTGAAGTTGTTTGTATCGGCCCCGCTAAAGCATCAGAAACAATTCGAAAAGCTTTAGCTATGGGAGCTGATAAAGCAACTCATATTCTTGCTTCAGGTGCTGAAGAATACGATTCAGCCAGCTATGCAAAAATTCTTTCTGCTTTCTTTAAAGATAAAGAATACGATGTGATCGGACTTGGAAAGCAATCTCAGGATACAGATTCAGGATTGACCGGAAGCATGGTTGCTGAACATTTAAGTCTTCCATATACAACGAATGCCGTTGGATTAGAGGTTGAGAACGGAAATCTAGTTGTTAAACGTCAGGGTGACAGCGGTCAGGAAATGATCGAACTTCCAACTCCATGTGCGGTTACTTGTTCTAATGATATGAATGATCCCCGAATCCCAAATCTGAAAGGAATCATGGCTTCAAAGAGAAAGCCAATTGATCAGGTTGAGATTTCATCTTTGGGAATTGATGAAGCTGAATTAAAAGCTGATACTAAGGTAACTTCATACGAAGAAAAACCAGCCAGACAAGCAGGTAAAAAATACGAAGGCGAAGCTGAAGAAGTAGCTCGTGAAGTAGCTCAGCTATTAGACACTGAAGCAAACGTACTTTAAATAAATTATTAATGATGGATTCTGAATTTTGAATTAAGTAATTCAAAATTCATCTCTCAAAATTCAAAATTTGACTGAAAGGAATTAAATGAGCACGATTTTAACATACATCGCAATTTCAGACGGAAAATTAAAGCGATCTTCTTTGGAAGTTTTATCACATTGTAAATCTCTGGCTGATGCATCGGGCGCTTCATGTGAAGCTGTTGTTATCGATGCAAACGCTTCTTCTTTTATAGAAGGGATTCAAAAATACGGAGCTTCTAAAGTTCATGTTGTGGAAGACCCGATCTTCAAAAACCATATGAATACACCTTTGCTAAAAGCTTTAGCAAATGTAATGAACTCTGTAAATCCATCTGTTTTTGCTTTTGCATCCACAGAGGGCACCAAAGATGTTTTGGGAGCTTTAGCTGCTAACCAAAATGCTGCGGTTATTGCTGATGTGGCTTCCTTCGAATTGATAGATGGCGGAGTAAAAGCAAAAAGACCTGTAATGGCAGCCAAGATCATGAACAACACCGAAGCTAAATCTGACAAGGTATTGGTTTCCGTTCGTTCCGGTTCTTACGATCTAAACGAATCGCCTGAATCTGCAGAAATTGTAAACATAGACTTCAGCATGGATGATTCTGAAATGAAATCAACTCTTCGAGAAATCATTTCTGCTTCCGGAGATACCATTGACCTGAACGAAGCTGAAGCAATTGTAGCTGCAGGTCGTGGGGTTAAAGATGAAGACGGGAAAGCATTGATCTCAGAACTGGCTTCTGTACTCAAAGCAGGGATCGGAGCTTCAAGAGCGCTTACAGAATCCGGAGTGTACGATCCTAGTTTGCAAATTGGCCAAACCGGGAAGGTAGTTTCTCCTCAACTTTATATTGCTGTTGGAATTTCAGGAGCAATTCAACACGTTGCAGGAATGGCAAACAGTAAAGTGATCGTAGCGATCAATAAGGATCCGGATGCACCGATTTTTGAAGTTGCTGATTACGGAATTGTTGGAGACCTATACAAAGTGCTCCCACCATTCATCGAAGAAATAAAGAAAATCAAATCTTAAAACCACAAAGTACACAGAGAATCTTTGTGCTCTCTGTGGTTAAATAGAGCAAAATGGAAGATAAATTTGACTGTATCGTAATCGGAGGTGGAGTTGCCGGCCTTGCTGCTGCGATGACATTAGCCCGTAACAACATGAAGTTCCTTCTGATCGAAAAAGGAGAATTTCCCGGTTCTAAAAATGTATCCGGAGGAGTTCTTTGGGGAAGTGACCTGAATAAACTCGTTCCTAATTACTGGGAAGAGGAAGACGGAGGTTGGGATAGATTTATAAATCATCGCCGTCTTACGTTCATGGATGAACAGTCATCATTTTCTTTGGATTTTAAATCTTCACACTTCAACGAAAAGCCTTATACAGGCGTTGTTGTTCTTCGTTCAAAGTTTGATAACTGGTTAGCCGGAAAAGTTCAGGAAGCTATTGATGCCAGTGATTTTGCTATGGATTCATTTATCGCCACAGATATTAAAGTGGATGAAGTGATCTTGGAGAATGATAAAGCGGTTGGAATCAAAACAGGGGAAGATGAGTTTTTTGCTGATTCTGTAATTATCGCTGAGGGTGTAAATAATCTCCTTACTCGTCAGGTTGGACTACAAGATAAATATGTTCCAGCTGATCATATGTTGACCGGCATCAAAGAGATCATTCGTTTCGATCAGAAAGTATTGGAAGATCGTTTCCAGCTTAATGGATTAAGCGGAATGAGCAATGAATTTGTTGGATGGGCTACCAACGGTATCGAAGGCGGTGGATTCTTATATACAAACCGGGACACCATTTCTCTTGGATTGGTTCTGGGATTAAAAGATCTCCGTGAAAAGAAGCAAAAGCCATATGATGTACTAAATCATTTTAAGCAACATCCTACTATTGCCGATGCCATCAAAGGCGGTGAAGTTGTGGAATATTCTGCTCATGTTGTTTCTTCCGGTGATTCCAGAGTGATGCCTAAAGAGTTGTATAAAGATGGAATCCTATTAGTTGGAGAAGCTGCGAATTTATTGATGAATGCCGGAAAAGCGATTCAGGGAATGGACTACGCAATGCGATCAGGAATTCTGGCTGCAGAAACGATTGTAGAAGCGAAAGCTAAAAACGATTACACCTCTGCTACGTTAAAAGAATATCGCAAAAAGATGGATGACAGCTATGTTATGAAAGACATCAAGGGTTTCCAGGATGCTGTTCATTTATTACACACTGATGTGATGCAGAATAAAGTACCAAACTTAGTATGTGATTTCGGAAGACAATTCTTCAGTATCAAAAATGAACCAACTCCGAAATCTGAAAAAATGTTACTTGGAGCCATCAAAAGACATTCATCTCTCTGGGAACTAGCGAAATTAGGATTTAAAGCGAGGAAGTCGCTTTAAGTGAAAAGATAAAAGTTAGAGGTGAAAAATGATAAATCTGAACCACAAAAAACTTACTGTTTATCAATTTAGCTTAGATTTAGTTAAAGAAATTTATAAGCTGACGGAAACCTTTCCGTCTTCAGAGAATTTTGGTTTAATAAGTCAATTAAGAAGAGCTTCTGTATCAATTCCTTCAAACATTGCTGAAGGTTCTGCACGATCATCTGATACTGAACGCAAAAGATTTCTGCAAATAGCTCGTTCCTCACTTGTTGAGGTTGATACACAAATTGAAATAGCGTTAACGCTTAATTATCTAAATGAAAAAGATATCGATCGTCTTTCGGATCTTTCAAACCAAGTATTTGCAATGCTTTCAAAAATGATGCAATGACAACACTTTTTTTCGTTTACATTTCACTTTTACCTTTTTCACTTTTCACTTTCGAATCATGAAACTACTAAGCCTTCCAGAACGACTCGGACTTGTCAGTTACCGTAACCAAGCTAAATCTGAGATCAAGCCTCATATCATTGTTGATACAGATATTTGCAACTCAACTTGTCCTCATAAATGTACAACATGGGTTTGTCCTGCTAATTGCTACACGATGGATGAAGACGGAAAAGTTCACTTCCAAGTCGAAGACTGCATCGAATGTGGAACTTGTATGTATGCCTGCGATCAGGGTGCTGTGGATTGGAATTTCCCCGATCCTGAAATTGGACGTGGCGTAACCTGGAATTTTGGATAAAAAATATAGTGTTAAGGTGTGATGGTGTTATAGTGTTGCGGATTCCCTTTTGTACAACCGCAACACTATAACACTTTAGCACTATCACACCTTCAATATTTTTACACATTCTTAGACGAAATTGGTACGCAAAAACGTTATTTTATGGAAGCGTTTCCAACAAGATTTTTCAATAACTAAAGACTTTTCAAAAAGATGGATACTGTACTAGAAAGAGAGCTCTCATTTGACCTCACTGAAGACCAAAAAATGATTCGCGACAGCGTAAAAGAATTCGTAGAACGCAACGTCGCAGACACAGTGATGGAAAGAGATAACAGCAAAGAGTTCCCTCATGAGATTGTTAAACAATTGGGTGAACTTGGAATGCTTGGCATCTATCACGAAGAACAATATGGTGGTGGTGGATTTGATGTAGTAAGCTTTTGCCTCGCTTTAGAAGAAATTGCTCGTTGGGATGCTTCTTTGGCTTTAACCGTAGCTTCTCATACTTCACTGGGAACAGGACATATTGCTGTTGCAGGTTCTCATGAACAGAAATTAAAGTATATGCCTGCACTCACTTCTGGTGAGCAATTGGCAGCCTGGTGTTTAACAGAGCCAGGTTCTGGTTCTGACGCTTCCGGCATGAAAACAACCGCAGTTAAAGATGGAGATCATTATATCATTAATGGTTCCAAAATCTTTATAACTCAGGGTTCTGTTGGAGATATTTACATCGTTCTGGCTAAAACTGATCCATCTAAAGGAACTAAAGGAATTAGTGCATTCATCGTAGAAGGAAAATGGGACGGAGTGAATCCCGGACCGGGAATGCATAAGTTGGGAATGAATTCATCTGACACAACCGAAGTGGTTTTCGAAAACGTGAAAGTCCCTGCTGAAAATCTCCTTGGGGATGAAGGAATGGGATTCGTCGACACAATGAAAGTTCTGGATGGCGGTCGTGTTGGGATCGCAGCACTTTCTGTTGGAATCGCTCGTGGTGCTTATGAAGAAGCTCTCAAATATTCAATGGAGAGAAAGCAGTTCGGAACTGCAATCGGAAACTTCCAGTATATGGAAGGAAAGATCGTAGACATGGCAACTGAGATCGAAGCAGCTAGACTACTTGTGTTAAGAGCCGCCCTTTTAAAAGATAAAGGTAAACCTTACACCGTGGAAGCTTCCATGGCTAAGTTGTTTGCATCTGAACTATCTGTACGAGCTGCATTGGAATCCATTCAAATTCATGGGGGATACGGTTACACAAAAGAATATCATGTGGAAAGATTCTTACGTGACGCAAAACTAATGACCATCGGTGAAGGTACTTCCGAAGTTCAGAGATTGGTAATTGCCCGCGAATTAAAAAAGACGCTTTCCTGAAGAAATAATTATAAATGTTGAATTATGAGTTTTAAATTATGGCGAAAATAAAGTCATAATTTAAAACTCAGTCTTTACGCTTCATGGCAAAAAACCTATTCAACATCGACGACGCACTTCTTTTTGAATCCGAATTGAACGAAGAAGATCGTTTGATCATGGAAACTGCCCGGGATTACGCTCAAAGCAAATTAGAACCCCGCGCACTCAAAGGAAATACCGAAGAATATTTTGATCGCGAAATCGCCAAAGAGATGGGCGAAATGGGTTTGCTGGGTGTTACCATTCCAGAAGAATACGGAGGGTCTGACGCCAGCTATACAGCTTATGGATTGATTGCCCGTGAAGTGGAACGAGTGGATTCCGGTTATCGCTCTTTTATGAGTGTGCAATCTTCTTTGGTGATGTATCCGATTTCTACTTTCGGAACTGAAGATCAGAAACAACGATTTTTACCTAAGCTGGCTTCCGGAGAGATCATTGGTTGCTTTGGTCTTACTGAGCCCGATCATGGCTCTGATCCCGGATCTATGGTTACCACTGCTGTTAAAACTGATGGTGGCTGGATCATGAACGGTGCAAAGATGTGGATCACAAATTCTCCTATTGCCGATGTAGCCGTTGTATGGGCAAAAGCTAAAGAGAATAAAGACGACGAAGGTGTAATTCGTGGATTTTTGGTTGAAAAAGGAATGGAGGGATTTTCAGCACCACACACCAAATTCAAAATGAGTTTACGTGCTTCTGAAACCGGTGAATTGGTTTTTGATGACGTGTTCATCCCTGAAGAAAATGTATTCCCGGATATCAAAGGGTTAAAAGGTCCGTTCATGTGTCTGAATTCTGCTCGCTACGGAATTGCCTGGGGAACCATTGGTGCTGCTGAATTTTGTTACCAAAGAGCTCGTCAATATACTTTAGATCGTAAGCAGTTTGGAAAACCATTGGCTGCAAATCAATTGATCCAAACCAAGCTGGCGAATATGCTCACAGATATTACCAATATGCAGATGCTGGCTTTCCGATTGGGGAAACTCAAAGATGAAGGTAGAGATCATCCTTCCATGACATCACTTGCTAAACGAAATAACTGCGGTAGAGCTTTAGAGATCGCACGCATTTCACGCGATATGCACGGTGGAAACGGAATCGTTGGTGATTACAGAGTGATCCACCACGTAATGAATCTGGAATCCGTAAACACCTACGAAGGTACTTACGATATTCATGGTTTGATTCTTGGTAGAGAGATTACCGGAATTCAGTCGTTTACTCCGAAGGGAAATGATTGATAATAGTTATTAGTTAATCGTGAGCAGTTATTCAACTCTTTGGTAATTGAAACAATTAACTTTTTTCCTCGTCTCTAAGCTATGCTTGGGAACGCCAAATAGGAGCTCTTGCTCTCATTAACTATCTTTTATCTAGTTCCACCCGAAAATCCATTCACTTTTGGTTTGGATTAGATAGAGAAGAGATCACAGGCATTTAGTCTTTTACTCCAATGGGGAATTAAATTTTAAAAAGGATTTGATTATATTCCTACATGAATTGGGAAAAACATATCGAATCAAATCCGGATATTCTCTTTGGAAAACCTGTAGTTAAAGGAACCCGAATTTCTGTTGAGCTTATTTTAGAAAAATTGGGTGATGGGTGTTCTGAAGAAGAACTAATTGAATCTTATCCTCATTTAAATAAGTTTCAAATACAAGCTTGTCTGCAATTTGCTGCAAATTATCTTAAATCAGAATCAACATTCCCCGTTGCTTCATGATTGACTTCGTAGCTGATGAAAGTGTAGATTTTAATCTGATTTCAACGCTTCGAGATAAAAATTATAATGTCATTTCAATACTTGAAGATTTCTCAGGTGTGTCAGACAGTAAAGTTTTAGGTATAGCTGCTCAACATAATGCTATTCTTTTAACTGAAGACAAAGATTTTGGCAAATTGGTTATAAGGTTAAAATTCAAACATTCAGGGATACTTTTGATAAGATTAGAAGGAATGAAATCGTACGATAAAACTAATCTTTTCTTGAAAACTATCAATCAACACAAAGAAAATATGCGCCAAAATTTCTCTGTGTTAACTTCGCGTAATCTAAGAATTAGACAACTAAACCCATGATTGCTCGAATCTGGCACGGCTGGACCACTCCCGAAAATGCGAATGCCTACTACAAAGTTCTTACCGAGCAGGTAATTCCTCAGATCGAAAGTTATAAGATGGAAGGCTATCGCAAGATCGAGGTTTTGCGACGAAAGCACTCTAATGAAACCGAATTCATCACCATTATGTATTTCGATTCTCTGGAACACATCAAACAGTTTGTGGGGGATGATTACGAAGTCGCTCACGTTCCTGAAGCCGCTCAAAAAGTGTTGAAGCGTTGGGATGAACGATCTCAACACTACGAAGTAAAGGATAGTTTTAGGTATTGAGTTAGCCTCGGTTTCGTCATCCCGAATTTATTTCGGGATCGTTGTGAAGTTCGTAATTCAAGTCATAGTCAAGCTTTCAGATCAAAGCAATTTCTTAAGATCCTGAAACAATTTCAGGATGACCCGTTATTTTTATTACATTCTCAGAATGCAAAAACTACTTCAGGAAATACGAGCTTGCACGGTTTGTGAGAAAGACCTTCCACTTGGCCCACGACCAATAGTCGTTGCGTCTCCATCCAGTAAAATTGCTGTAATTGGTCAGGCGCCCGGCACCGCTGTTCATGAAACAGGAATTCCTTGGGACGATCCCAGTGGAAGGCGTCTCAGGGAGTGGATGGGAATTACGGATGATGTCTTTTACGACCCCAAGAATCTGGCAATTATCCCGATGGGCTTTTGTTATCCGGGCAAAGGAAAATCAGGTGATCTCCCTCCCCGACCTGAATGTGCTCCGCATTGGCACAAACCTCTGTTTGATTCCATCCAAGAAATTAAACTTACGCTATTGATCGGACAGTATGCTCAGAAATATTATCTAAAGGATAAAATGAAAAGAACACTTACCGAAACTGTTCGAAGTTATGAAGAATACTTACCTGAGTTTATGCCTCTGCCCCACCCATCTCCAAGAAATAATATCTGGCTTAAAAAGAATGAATGGTTTGAAAGCGATCTGCTTCCAAAACTGAAAGGTATTATTTCTTCTGTCCTTTAATTTTTCCAAGTTTTGTTAGGGGTTCTCCAATTATAGCGTGTAATACCGGAAACACTCTCTTTAAATACGTTGCTATGAAAAAATATTCTCTGATCATAATCTCTTTAATTTTTATACTATCTGGCTGCAAAGAACTTGATTCATCCGAAGAAGAAATTATAGATACTATTGAACTCAGTGAATATCTGAATATCCCCGCTTCCGCATATAACTATTCGGACATAGACGTACCTGACTTTTTCGATCTTCAACCAAATACTGAACAAGACAATACTCCCAATGATAATGCTGTGACCGATTGGGGAGCTACTTTAGGTCGTGTTCTTTTTTATGATAAGATTCTTTCATCCAATAACACGATTTCCTGTTCTTCTTGTCATTTACAGGAATCCGGCTTCTCTGATCCGGACCAATTCAGTGCAGGTTTTGAAGGTGGACTAACAGGACGAAATTCAATGGGAATTTCCAATGCTATGTATTATGAAAACGGTCACTTCTTTTGGGATGAACGAGCTGCTACGTTGGAAGAACAAGTTTTGATGCCGATACAAGATGAAGTTGAAATGGGACTCACTTTAACCGAACTTGTTTCTAAAGTAGGGCAACAACCTTACTATCCCGTTTTATTCGAACAGGTTTATGGTGATAATGAAGTTACTCCTGATCGAATTTCTAAAGCCCTTGCTCAATTTGTCCGTTCTATTGTTTCGTATCAATCAAAATACGATGTGGGCAGAGCTCAGGTAAATAATCCGGATCAGGATTTTCCAAACTATTCAGATCTCGAAAATCTGGGTAAAGATATCTTTTTTGGTGGGCGCGGAGATTGTGCCCAATGCCATACTTCTGACCTATTTGTTGGTGATGAAGCCAGAAATAACGGGTTAGATGCCGTGCTTACTGATCTCGGTCTTGGAGCGGTAACCGGAAATGCTAATGATAACGGAAAATTCAAAGTAGGCTCGTTACGTAACATCGAGTTAACAGCACCTTACATGCACGACGGAAGATTTGAAACCCTGGAAGAAGTTATTGATCATTACAATTCAGGCGTTCAAGCCAGCGCTACTCTTGATAACAGACTGGAACAACGAAATTCGAATACCCCCCGCAGACTAAATCTTTCCGATCAGGAAAAAGAAGCGTTAGTTGCTTTCATGAAAACCTTGACTGATCAGGAACTAATAAACGATGAAAAATTCAGCTCCCCTTTTATAGAAAACTAGAGAGCAGATGTTTCCCACAATCATAGGCAGTCATTTGAAAATGGCTGCCTATTTTTTTTCCTGTTAATTAGTTAATCTTGCAGACTAATTTAGACAAGAAACTTATGAACCTAATTGAAGAGTACAATTTAAATACAAAAGCTTTCGTACAGTTTATAAAGGAAATAGCTGATGACGATTTTAATAAAAAACCTGAGCAAAATACATGGTCAGCAGCTGAAAATGTAGAGCATATTATCCGGTCAGAATTCGGAACTGCACGTTTGTTTAACTCAGATACTAAAAAAGAACCAAACAGAGATAGCGAATCCAAGATCAAGGAAATAAAAACCCGGTTTACCGATCGATCCAAAAAACTACAGGCTTTTGGTGTTGTACTTCCAACAGATGGAAAGAAAAACAAAGAAGAACTTATTGCAAAGTTTCTCAAATCCAGAGAAATGGTAATACAACTCATCAAGGAACAAAACCCGGATGAAGTATGCATGAAGTTTGCACATCCCTTGTTTGGATATATGACAAGAAAGGAATGGATTCATTTCAACATTGTTCATGCCAATCGGCATATTCACCAAATTGAAGCATTACTTACTTCTTTAAACAAAATATAATTTTCCAAATTTTTAATTTCATTATTAAGCTTTATCCTTGTTTAATACGTTGAGAAATAAAAAATAACTAATGAGATTTTTTTCGGTAGTACTTACACTTTTTGTACTAATTCCCTTGTCTACTTTCGGTCAGGATTTACTCCGTACCAATATTACTTTCGAGAGTGGTCGTTTTACACTTCACGGAGAGCTACTTCTTCCACAGAATGCCGATAGTGTTCCAATGATTATTTTTCTGGTAGGTTCCGGCGAGAACTCTTCTCATCGCACTATTTATAAAGACTTTGTTGAAAAGAATCTGGAAGCGCTTTTTATAGAAGAAGGGTACGGGATTTTATATTTCGACAAACGTGGAGTGGGAGACTCCGAAGGAAGGTGGCAACGATCCAATATATATGACAGAGCTGATGATGCAAAAGCTGCGATCGACTATTTAAAAACAATTAATAGTGTAGATCCTTCCCGCATCGGGGTATTTGGGCACAGTCAGGGTGGCTGGGTTGCTCAAGTTGTAGGCTCTCTTTACAGAAACGATGTTAAAGCGATTGCTTCCATTGCAGGCCCTGTATACGATGCTGAACTTCATCTTACGAATATCTATAACAGTGAATTTTTATGTGAAGGAGAAACCAAGGAGAAAGCTTTTGAAAAAGCATCTAAAAAAGCTCAATCAGATATCAATTGGGTCTCCGTATTTCCATTAAAGAAAGCATGGAGACAGCTAAAGGAAATTTCTGATTTTGATCCTGCCAATGATCTTCGACGAATTACTGATCCGGCTCTTTTTGTTTTTGCATCAAACGATCATATGGTGTACCCGGGCTGGGCTCTTACTACTTTAAATGAAACTTTTCCTGATGGAGTACCTGATAACTTTACACTTTCAGTAATCCCCGGAGCAAATCACGACTTAAAAAATGCCGGCATGTGTGCTTCAAAAGAAGAAGCCGAGGAAGCAATGTATTCAGAGTACTTTCAAACTACCTTCAAATCATGGGTTTTAAACAATTTGTAAGCTCTTTATTTGGTTTGAATTAGAAGTTCTCTCTAGAAAAATATTGTATCACTCATTCGAATTCACTTTTCCCTAATCCTATACCAGAACTTTCATTATCAATATTATATTGTCAGCAATAAGTAACGGGTTATGATTAGTATTAATATAAGGGAAGAAAAAGCTTCCGATTATGAAGCAGTCAAAAAGGTACTGCTCGATGCTTTTGAAACTTCTGAAGAAGCTGAGTTGGTCGAGCGAATCCGTTCGAGTAAATTCTATGTCCCTGAACTTTCATTAGTTGCTGTTCACAAGAAAAAGATAGTTGGACATATTCTATTTTCTGAAATTGAAATTCAATCAAACAAAACTACTTATAAAACATTAGCATTAGCTCCGGTTTCTGTTGCTCAAAAATTTCAGCGGAATGGAATTGGAGCAAAACTTATAATGAGTGGACTGGAAAAAGCTACTGATCTGGGGTTTGATTCGGTGATCTTACTTGGGCACGCTGACTACTACCCGCGGTTTGGATTCGAACCAACTTCAACCTGGGAAATAAGACCTCCTTTTGATGTTCCCGTAGAAAATTTCATGGGCATCGAGCTTGTGCCTAAAGGATTACATAAAAAAAGCGGAACTGTTAAATATCCTACTATCTGGCAATTATAAGTATGCTATCATTTTCATACATTCTGGTATGAAAAATCCCAAAATATCTGTTATTCAAGCAACCCCTGCTCTTTTTGACCTAGAAAACTCCATTAAAAAAATGGCAACTCTGGTAGAAAAATCAGCAAAAGAAAATCCGGATCTTATTTTATTTCCGGAAGCTTTTTTACCCGGATATCCTCGTGGGCTTACTTTCGGAACTAAGATCGGTGACAGAAGCGAAGCCGGTAGAGAAACCTGGCTCATGTTTTGGGAAAATTCTATTTCTGTTCCGGGAAAGTATTGTGATGTAATTTCCGAACTGGCAAAAAAATTCAGTGTATGGATCGTTGTAGGTGTAATTGAACGTGGTGAATCCGGGTCTTTGTACTGCACAACTCTATATTTTAATGATATAGGAATACTGGTTGGTAAGCATCGAAAACTTAAACCAACTGCTGCAGAACGGATTATATGGGGTGAAGGTGATGGTTCTGATCTTGACGTTTATAAAAGTGATTTTGGATTCATCAGTGGCTTGATATGTTGGGAAAATTACATGCCATTGGCACGAACTTATCTTTATGAACAAGGTGTACAAATTTATCTGGCTCCCACTGCTGATCAAAGACAAAATTGGCAACATACTTTAAAGCATATAGCAATTGAAGGACGGTGCTTTGTTCTAGGTTGTAATCAGTACGTTGAACGAAATGACTACCCTGAACTGCCTGGAGAAAATATATCCTCATTTGATGAAGTTATGAGCAGAGGTGGTAGCGTTATAATTGACCCTCTTGGAAACACTATTGCAGGTCCTCTTTGGGATTGTGAAGGAATACTTACAGTTGAACTTGATATGAAATTAATTGCTAAATCGAAGCTAGATTTTGACTCTGTAGGACACTACGCCCGCAACGATGTATTCACTTTAACTAAACATAAATAGTCCTAACTAAATGTCACTTTTACTAATTGCCCCAAACAGAGACTTAGCACCACTATCAGAAGAACTTCAAAAACTTGATCACAACCTTGATGTTGATATTTGGCCAAAAGTAGAAAACAAAGACCGAGTTACCTTTGCTGTTGCCTGGAATCATCCTAAAAATGTGCTTGGAAATTATCCGAATCTGAAAGCAGTATCCTCACTCGGAGCAGGGATCAATCATTTGTTGAATGATAAAAGTTTATCAGAAGAAATCGAATTCGCCCGGTTGATCACCCCTTCATTAAAAAGTGAAATGGCTGAATATGTACTTCAGGCGGTATCGGCATACCGACAGCATACTACTCGTTACACAGATCAAAAAAGAGAAGCATTTTGGGATAAACATAAGTTGATTCCTAAAGAAGATTCTGTAATTGGGATTCTCGGATTAGGAGAAATGGGACGCTCAGTTGCTGATCTCCTGATTTTAAATGGATATAAAGTTAACGGATGGTCCAGATCAAAAAAGGATATTGAAGGAATAACTTCATTTAGTGAGAATGAATTAGGTGATTTTCTAAATTCCTCAAACATTCTTATATGCGCACTCCCCCTCACAGATAAGACTCATGGCATCTTAAATCTGGAACTATTTAAGAAACTAAAGAAACCGGGTTATTTAATTAACGTTGGACGTGGACAACATTTGATTGAAGAAGATCTTATTTATGCGATCGACACCGGAGTTTTAGCCGGTGCATGGCTGGATGTATTTGAAGAGGAGCCTTTACCTTCTAATCATCTTTTCTGGAACAGACCTAAGATAATGATCACTCCGCATATTGCTGCTGTTACAGATCCCAAAGAAGCCGCTGAACAAATTATTGAAAATTATAAGAGAAGCTTGTCCGGAATGGAAATGGTTAATTCTGTAGATAAAGAAAAAGGATATTAAAAGATCATTTTTACGAGAGAATACCCTATCCAAACAAAAAGCAGACCGAGCAAAATCTGACCACCAGCATTTGCCAAGCCAAGTAATACTTCACCTTCCTTAAACAACAGAAATGAGTCGTTGGCAAAAGTAGAAAATGTAGTGAAACCTCCTAATATCCCGACAAATATAAAGAGGCGAAGTTCTTCATTTCCCCAGTTTTTTACAGCAAATAATGCCAGCAAAAAACCGATCAATAAACACCCTATCATATTTACAAAGTAAGTACCGTATGGAAATTCGGAAGCCGGAAATCTGGACTGAACAATTTCAGAAATAATATATCTGGATGAAGCCCCAAGAAAACCTCCGACTCCAACCATACATATTTTAAAGAAATCGATCTGCACTTAGACTTTTACAGTATGAATCCAGTTATGTCTGTCTTCGATTTTTCCATATTGGATTCCGGTAATCTCGTCATAAAGACTTTTTGCAAATTCACCGATTGAATCAATACCAAAATCGATCTTTCTCCCCTGATGATGAATCAAACCTACAGGAGATATCACAGCAGCTGTACCTGAGCCAAAAACTTCTTTTAAAGTCCCATTTTCAGAAGCTTCAAATACTTCATCAATAGTAATTCTTCTCTCTTCAACATTGTAACCCCATTCTTTTGCTAAAGAAGTAACAGAACGTCTTGTGATCCCGCCTAAAATAGACCCTGTAAGCTTTGGAGTGACTAAAGTATCACCGATCAGGAAGTGAATATTCATCGTTCCTACTTCTTCTACATACTTGTGCTCTTTAGCGTCGAGCCAAAGTACCTGAGTATATCCATCTTCTTTAGCTTTTTTAGCCGGAAGAAAACTTGCTGCATAATTCCCTGCAGTCTTCACATCTCCTGTACCGCCTACAACTGCTCTTACATACTCATTCGTAGTTGTTAACGAAACCGGATTAAAACCCTCTTCATAATACGCTCCTACAGGCGAGGTAATTATATAATAACTAAATTTTGTGGAAGACCTGGCAGCCAAAAGATCATCTGAAGCAAATACAAAAGGCCTAATATACAATGCAGATTGATCCTGCTTAGGTACAAACCTGTGATCTAACTTTATGAGTTCTTCCAAAGCAGTTATAAACGTCTCATAATCCGTTTCCGGGATACCTATTCTTCTGGATGAGTAGTTCATTCTTTCAAAATGATCTTTGGGTCTGTAAATGTTTATAGTGTCTTCATCCACATAAAAAGCCTTCATTCCTTCAAAAATTGCCTGACCATAATGAAGAGTATTTAAAGCCGGGCTAATTTGAATGGGGCCATAAGGTCTTATTAAGGGCTGACCCCAAGAACCATTTTCATATTCCATAACGAACATATGATCAGAAAACTTTTTTCCGAACACGAGGTTATCGAAATCAATCTCATGTATCTTGCTGTTTTCATTAGGTATAATATTTATTTTTTCAGGGGTCATTAAATCATTCATAGTTCATACAAAATAATAGCTTTCTTGTTAAGGTAAAGTAGAATTACTGTAAATTTTTATTTCTTTACCCGGTACTCTGCATTGCTGAAGCTATTCCGTTAATATTTAGGAATATTACTTCGGTTAACTCATTCTTTTCTTGTTCACTTTCAGCATTTCTCCATCTTTTTAGTAATTCCACTTGCAAAAAATTGAGTGGGTAAGTGAACGGGTTTCTAAACTTAATCGACTTCTGTATAACGGGGTTATGGTCTAAAAAGTTCTGGATTTTTGCAATTTGAGTAATACTTTCTTTTGCACTTTCATACTCTTTTGCAATTTGATCGTGAAAATTTTGCTCATATTTGTTATAAATTTCTGCCGTTTTTAAATGAGTTCTTGCCAATTCACGCTGACTGTTATTGAGGACTGTTCTGAAAAACACCCAATCATTAAACCATTTTTTGAAAATCTCACCATTTTCTTCAGAACCTGACAACATTGTTTTCAATGCTTCTCCGACCCCAAACCATCCCGGGATATTATATCGAACCTGTGTCCATGCAAAACCCCATGGAATTGCTCTTAGGTTATCGAAAACCATTTTCCCTGAACCTCCTCTTGAGACAGGTCTGGAAGCAATCGGTAACCTCCCAATGTGCTCGATAGGCGTGATGGAAGAGTACCAGTCCCAAAATAGATCATCATCAATTAATGATCGATATTTTTTCATACTCAGCTGAGAGAGTTCTTCCATTAGTTTCTTTTCTGAGGAACCCTCTAAGTAACCGGTTTCAGATTTTTGGGCTTTGGTGACGTGAATCATTGCATGAACAATCTGCTCTAAATGTCGATGAGCAATTTCCGGCAATGAATACCTGAATGATAAAACTTCACCCTGTTCCGTAAATCTGATTTTACCATTGTTACTTACAGCAGGCATAGCCAGAATTGCCTTGTTAGATTGCCCACCACCTCTTCCAATGGTTCCTCCACGTCCATGGAACAACCTGAAATCCACATTGAATTTTCTGCATACACTTCCAAGATCAAACTGAGCTTTATCCAGTGCCCAATTGGCCATCCAGTAACCGCCGTCTTTATTACTGTCAGAATATCCCAGCATAATTTCCTGGAAGTTGCCTCTTGCTTCTATTTGCTTAGCAAATACCTCATCTTCAAACATCTGAGTCATTAGTTGGCTACTGGCTTCCAGATCTTCTATAGTCTCAAAAAGCGGGATAATATCCAGATCTGTTTGGATCTTGCCATCAGAATAACTCCACAATCCTATTTCTTTGGCAAGGATCAATACTTCCAGCATATCACTAACTCCGTGGGTCATGCTGATGATATACCCTCCGAAAGAATCGATATCCAAAAGCAACATATCCTTGATCTCTTCAAATACAGAAAGTACTTTTTCAGCCACTTCGGAACGCTCACTCCTAAAAGTGCTCAAAGGTCTGGGGTTCCTTAATTCTTTGGACAGTAACTCAATTTTTTCTTCCTCCGTCATTGAAGAGTAATTTTTATGAACACCGGCTTTAGAAAAAAGCTCTTCTACAGTTTCTTCATGCAGCTTGCTGTGCTGACGAACATCCAGTGCATTCAGATGAAAGCCGAAAGTCAACGCCCGGTCAATCAGATTTCTTAACTTTCCCTGTTCTGCGATCTCCTCTAAGTCAGATCCGATTAAACTGTTCTTAATCAGCATCAGATCGTTTATAAAGTCTTTTGCATTATATTCTTCAGCAACTTTGAGAACCTGAGGTTTTTCAGCATAAAGAATATCAATCTGTTTTTGAACCTTCTGCATCATATGCGTCACTTTTCTGCGGTAGGGTTCTCTTTGATATCTTCTTTCATATACATCAGGAAGTGGATTTGTCATCTCCTCTTCTTTGAGAGAAGCTTTCAGTGCTTCAGAAATTGAAATTTCCTTGTAAGAAATACTCAGGTACCTTCTTAAAAGGTTAAGTTCTTCCATGTATTTTGTAAGTACTGTGCGTCTTTGCTCCAAAATAGTTTCCCAAGTCACTGAAGAAGTAACATTCGGATTTCCATCTCTGTCGCTACCGATCCATGAACGATATTTCAAAATATTAGGAAGCTCAGCACTTTTACCGTAATAAGTTTCCAGAGCAATGCGAATGTCATTATAAATGGTTGGAATGGCATCCCAAATGGTCGTCGTGAAGTAATACATCCCGTTTTCTACTTCATCCTCTACAGACATTCTTTCTGCCCGTACCTCATCCGTTAGTTGAAGCAAACGGAGTTGATTTGAAATATCCTTCTTTAGCAATTTGGTTTCATCAGCAGTGAGAACATCATGTCCCAACTTGTTGATCATGGAAGTTATCTGATGCTGTTTGGTTAAAATACTTCTTCTCTGAGCTTCTGTGGGATGTGCCGTTATGGTCGGCTGAATATCAATTTGCTCTAATACATCAATAACTTCACCAAACGAATATCCGTCTTTTTTTAAAGAGTATATGGCCTCAGCAATGCTTTCATTTCTCGGATGTTCTTCCGTCTCTTCAAATTCACGCTCCCTGTTTATTCTGCTTATCTCATGTTGCTCCAGAGAATTCACCAAATGAAAGAATGTTGTATACATCCTTAAAACTTCTTTAGTATCACCCAAACTAAGATTTGAAACATAGCTCTCAATCTCATCTTGTGCTTTAGAGTCATTATCTTCTAATGCTGACTTTGCCAACACCGGTAATTTTCCGAGGTTTTTCACAAATTCTTCTCCAAATTGATCTAATGCCAATTCTTCCAGAAATGCTGTAAGCATATCAATTTGTCTTGCAAGGTTTTCGTTGATCCCGCTTTCTTCAGCCAGTTTCTGTACAGTATCTTTCCAGTGCATTAAATTCCGTTTGATTTTTGTGAGTGAGTTTGAGTACTCTAAAATAACTAATAATTCTTGAAGCTATTAAGTTCAATCAAAATTATATGAATAATAAAACAAGATGTGAGTGGGCAACGGGACAATTCAAGGAATATGTAACATATCATGATGAGGAATGGGGTGTTCCTGTCCATAATGACAGAACGCATTTTGAGTTTTTGATACTGGAAGGAGCTCAAGCCGGTTTAAGTTGGGCCACAGTTCTCAAAAAAAGAGAAGGATACCGGAAATCCTTTGCAGGTTTTGATCCTGAAAAAGTTGCTTTGTTTGATGAAGAAAAGATTCAGGAATTGCTTCAGTTTGAAGGAATTATCAGAAATAAATTAAAAGTAAGAAGCGCGGTAACCAACGCTCAAAAATTCCTTGAAGTTCAGAAAGAGTTTGGCAGCTTCGATAACTACATCTGGCAATTTGTTGACGGAAAACCCATCGTAAATAATTGGAAAAATATGAGTGAAGTCCCGGCTACTTCTCCGGAATCAGATGCTTTAAGCAAAGACTTAAAAAAGCGCGGATTTAAATTCGTGGGAAGCACAATTATTTACGCTCATATGCAAGCTTGCGGTTTGGTGAATGATCATACCGTAGATTGTTTTTGCAGGGGCTAACTAGGGATAAGTAAATAAGTTATTAGGTGAATAAGTGATTTAAAAAAGTACTCTTTACTTAATCACTTATTCACAAATCACTTTCCTGAAAGCCACGGATCAACTGCATCATTGATATACTGAACTACAAATCCCTCTTTCTCCAATAACGCAGAAGCGGCCGCAGCTCTGGCTCCGGATTTACAGTGCACCATTACCGGTTTATCAGTCGGAATCTCTTCTAAACGATCCATCAGTCTTGTATGTGAAATATTGAGAGCTTTAGGATGGTGTCCTTCATCAAATTCAGATTTCTTTCTGACATCCATCAAATTATAATCCCCTGTAGGCATTAACTCATCTACTTTTTCAAAGTTGATAGTTTCAGTAGAAAACAATGTCTCCCCCTGCTTGCCAAATTCAACAAGATCTGCCGGTGTTGCATACCCTTTTATGTTATCCAGCCCTATTCTTACCAGATCAATTACAGCTTCATCAATTTTATTTTCATCGATGATCAAATAAATATCCTCATCTTCCGAAATATATGAACCAGCAATTGTATTGAATGTTTTGTTGAAAGGAGCGTACAGAGATCCCTGAATATGACCGTTCATAAAAGCAGTTCTGTCTGATCTTGTATCAAGTACCACAGCATTGGAGGTTCTGGTTGCTCCAATCATGCTTTGTATGCTTTTCTT
Organism: Balneola sp.; assembly: GCA_017643645.1. Lineage (GTDB taxonomy): Bacteria > Bacteroidota > Rhodothermia > Balneolales > Balneolaceae > Balneola. The sequence goes on along the minus strand of JAEPNB010000008.1, from coordinate 109,855 downwards.
TTCCGGAACAGGAATTTCACCTAAGATCTTCGGTCCTTTTTTGTTATCTCTTTTCATTCTTGCGAAATATAACGGAGGCTCAGGTTGTCCATCCAAAATATAATCCACAAAATCCTTCTCCGAGATTGCTGCTTTTATTGAACCGTTGAATCTCTGTTCATAGCCAACAGTAGACTCTGGAACTGCCCCTAGTGCTTTTCCACAAGCACTACCAGCTCCGTGTCCCGGCCACAGCTGTAAATATTCAGGCATTTTCTTAAACTTTTCGATCGACTTGTATAATGTCTTAGCAGATTCATCCATCGCTCCCACTTCTCCTGCTGCTGTCTCAAGCAGATCAGGCCTACCCACATCCCCTACAAAAACGAAATCTCCGGAAAGCAATCCCATTGGCTCATCAGTAGTAGCACCATCAGTTACCAAAAAGCTGATGTGTTCCGGCGTGTGCCCGGGGCTGTAAACTGTAGTAAACTTAATATTCCCAATGCTGAACTCATCACCATCTTTAAGTAATTGATGATCATAATCATCCCCAACTACCCATTCGTATTTCCAGTCTTTATCTCCTTCATCAGAAACCAGGATCTTAACTCCGCTTTCTGCAAGTTCTCTGAGACCTGATAAGTAGTCCGCATGAATATGAGTTTCAGCAGCTGCAACAATCTTAAGCTTATTTTTTGATGCAATTTTTTGATAGCGATCAATATCTCTCATTGGATCTACTATAATGGCTTCACCTGATTTCTGACAGCCGATTAAATAGGCGTACTGGGCTAATTTTTCTTCAAAAATTTGTTGAAAGAACATGAGTTAGAATAAAGTTCAAATTTCGGACAAAATAACAAGAAAACAGGTAACTAAAGAAATGTAATTCCCGTATTAATTTTGCTAACAAAAATTTTTGATATTGACTTAAAATCATTCATTTTAAAAGGTCTCTATCTTACAATCTAAACTATTATTAAATCTATCGTAATGCGTTTATATAAATCAATTCGAGTACTTCTTTGTTCTGTTCTTCTCTCCGGGATGATTGGGTATCAGGCAAGTGCTCAAAACCTCGCAGAGTTTGAGAATAAAGTTACTGAGTTTACGCTTGATAACGGACTCCATTTCATCATCATCGAGCGTCATGAAGCACCGGTTGCCAGCTTTTATACTCATGTAAATGTTGGTGGAGCTGATGAACCGGTTGGTAATACCGGAATAGCTCACATTTTTGAACATATGGCATTCAAAGGCACTAAATACATTGGCACCACTGACTGGGATGAAGAAAAGAAAGTTATCGACCAAATGGATCAAGCTTATCAAGCCTGGTTGTATGAGAAGTTTAGTGCAAACCCGGACACTGCAATGTTAGCAGAAAAATGGGCTAAGTTTGAGGAGTTGCAGGGAAAAGCAAAAACCTTTGTTGTGAATAATGAATTCTCTGAGATCATACAAAATAATGGTGGTACCGGGTTAAATGCCTCTACTGGCGCTGATCTTACAAATTACTATTACAGCCTTCCCTCCAATAAAGCAGAACTTTGGTTTAATTTAGAAGCGGATCGTTTTAAAAATCCTACTTACAGAGAGTTTTATGTAGAAAAGGAAGTAGTGCGCGAAGAGAGACGAATGCGAACCGAATCCAATCCTATCGGCCGTTTAATTGAGGAGTTTGTTGCAGTGGCATATACCGCTCACCCTTACGGTCGTCCGGTTGTTGGCTGGAACTCAGACATTACAGCAACTACTATTGAAGATGCTCGCGATTTTTATGACAAATATTATGTTCCAAGTAACATCACAATTGCTATCGCCGGTGACGTGGACCCAAAAAGAATGAAAAAATTGGCTGAAGAATACTTCGGGGATTTCAGAGGAAAAGGAAAGGTTGCTCCACCTGTTACCACTGTAGAGCCTACTCAGCGAGGTGAGCGCAGATTTACTATCGAAGGTAACTCTCAACCAATTATGATCATTGGATATCATGGAGTTTCTGATTCTGATGAAGATTTTGAAGCACTTTCCTTGCTTGGAAATATAATTTCAAGCGGCAGAACTTCTGTGTTATATCAAAAACTTGTTGAAGAAGAAAAACTCGCTCTTCAGGTTGCTGCGTTTAATGGTTTTCCGGGAACAAGATTTGGTTCATTATTCTTGACTCTTGCAGTTCCTAACCAGGGAGTAGAACTGGATACTTTAGAGCAACGAATTTACGATGAAATTGAGATCGTGAAAAATGGCTCTATCACACAGGAAGAATTGGACAGAGCCCGAACAAATATCAGAGCTGGTATTATCCGTGGTTTAGCAAATAATACAGGGCTCGCTCTGAACTTTGCTTCAACATACATGACTAAAGGGGATTGGAGAGATGTATTTTTGCAGCTGGAAAGATACAACGATGTGACATTAGACGACTTACAACGAGTTGCTAATAAATACCTCATCAAACAAACCCGCACAGTCGGAGCTACTGTTAAAGCAGACTCCTAATTACATCAAAAGAGTTTAAACCAATGAATATTATTATGAAACGTACACTTTTATTTACTTTACTGATGATGTTCGCTGTAACCGCAGCGGCTCAAAAGAGATATGATGAGATCAAATATCCTAAGCTTAATGAATTCAAAAAAGCTAATGTTGAGGAGTTTCAACTGGATAATGGAATCAAATTCTACTTAGTTGAAGACAAAGAACTTCCTTTGATTCGAATCACAGCAACTATAAGAACAGGAAGTTTGCAGGATCCTTCCGGTAAAGAAGGCCTTGCCAGTATTACGGGAGAATTGATCCGTGAGGGCGGATCGGAAAACTATCCCGCTGATGAACTGAATGTTCTGTTAGAAGACAAAGCCGCTTTCATGAGCACTTTTATAGGTCAAGGATCGGGAAGTGCTTCTATGAACATTCTGAAAGAAGACTTTGATGAATTATTACCGGTTTTTGTTGATTTGGTAAGTAATCCTCTTTTTCCGGAAGACAAAATAGAGCTTTCTAAAACTCAACGTAAAAGCGGAATATCCCGAAGAAATGATGATCAGGGTAGTATCGCTAACAGAGAGTACAGCAAATTAATCTATGGCGAAAACTCACCGCTAACACGACAAATAGAATATGCTACTCTTGATGCGATTTCAAGGGAAGATATCGTAGCTTTCCATAAAGAAGCCTTTGTTGGTAATAACATGACTTTTGGTGTTATCGGTGATTTTGATACCAAAGAGATGAAAAGGAAACTTGAAAAAGCCTTTGGTAGTTTACCTGCAGGAACAGAAAACAATCTTATCTATCCTGAAGTAAATTACAGCTTTCCATCAACCGTTAATTTCATCAACAAATCTGATGTTAACCAGAGTTATGTTTTGGTAGGTCATATTGGTGGTTTGAGAGAGAATCCTGACTATGCAAAACTTCAGATGATGAATCAGATTCTTGGTGGTGGTTTTGCAGGTCGTTTATTCCAAACTGTAAGAACTGATCTTGGATTAGCTTATGCAGTAGGTGGCGGATATGGAAGCAATATTAATTATCCCGGCACATTTTCACTTTTTGTAATGACAAAGAGTTCAACTACAGCTGAAGCCATTGACGCACTAATTGTTGAAGTAGAAAAAATGCAAACAAATCCTGTTACCAAAAAGGAGCTCGATGACGCCAGAGACAGATTCCTGAATTCTTTGGTATTCAGATACGACAGTAAACAAAAAATTCTGAATGAAAGAATTAGCAATGAATACAACGGTCTTTCAAAAGATGCTTTTGATAAATATGTGGAAGAGCTTAAAAAAGTAACCGTCTCTGATATTCAGGATGTAGCTAAAGAATATTTAAATCCTGATAAAGTACAGATCCTTGTTGTTGGTAACGCAGAAGAAGTTGGTGATCAGTTACAGAAATATGGAAACGTGAATGAAATTGATATCACTATCCCCACACCAAAATCAGATAAAGCAGAAGTAACCGGTGATGCTGCAAAAGGAAAAGAATGGCTTGGAAAAATGGCTGATGCTGTAATTGAACCAGGCACTAATCTGGAAACAATCACAACAGTAAGTACTATTGATCAGGCAACGCCGTCGGGCACTATGTCCATCAAGAATACTGCATCCATTTCGTATACTGATTATAGTATTGATGCTACTCTTGAAACTCCACAGGGAAGTATGAAAATGATGGTTGAAAATGGAGCCGGCAAAATGATAATGATGGGACAGGAACAAGCATTGCCATTTGCAATGACCAAGCCTATGGTTGATGATGTTAAAAACAGTTACATAAATGTAGCACTGAATGCAGATAAGCTAAATGCTGAGTATTTAGGTATGGAACAAATGAATGGAGAAAATTTCATAGTCCTTAAAGTACAATCAGCAAGCACCATAACTTTCTTACTGGATCCAACCACAGCGTTACCCGCTTTTTCAAAAGTAAGTTCATTCAATCCACAAATGGGTAAGGAAGTTGAAACTATCACTTCATATTCTGATTGGAAAGTTACTAATGGAGTGGCTTATGCTTTTGCTCAAGAAACGAAGACAGATGGGCAGGTTTCCTCAAGTTCAGAAGTTGAATCTATAGAGGTTAACTAAATTATAGTTAACCATTTACAACCCAATGTATCGAAAAATACATTGGGTTTTTTTGTGGTTTAAAGTTCAAACTATATATTGTTCAGCAACTAATTATCTATCTATGAAAAATTGGGACAACGAATATCCAAAGTCTTCGGAATACGCTCATTTTTATTCTTCCTATGTCAATAATGTGCCTAAGGAGAATGTGATTTCATTATTGAATTCCCAAATGCATGAGTTCTATACCATCGCAAATGCCATTAGGGGAGATAAAGCATTAACACCTTATGCCGATGGAAAATGGACGTTAAAACAAATGATCGGTCATATGATAGAAACGGAACGTGTATTCGCCTACCGTGCGCTGTCTATCAGCAGAGGTGATAAGACACCGCTTCCGGGAATGGACCAAGACGAATGGATGAAAGACTCTAACTATAATTCCAGATCTGTTGCAAACCTTTGCAACGAATATTTAGCCGTTCGCACATCTACTATCCATTTATTTCAAAATATGACCAAAGAAATGATCGGTAGAACAGGTTTAGCCAGTGAAGTTGAATTTAGTGTAAGATCTTTGGCGTTTATCATTGCCGGGCACGAATTACACCATCTGGAAATTATTCGCGAAAATTATCTGAAGGAATAAGATTATACTGAAACTACTTCCCTCATCCCAAATTCAGCAATCTTATTTACTAACTTCTGTTCATCACAGACCTCATCAAGCTGAATTACCTTCCCATTCCTGATCCAATCTCTTAATTGATCTGTGAAATCCGGCTTGATATTATAAATGGCGCGGGCACCTATTTCTTCCAATGCTACAGCATTACAGATTTGTTCATATTGATTCCTGATTGGTATCACTAAAAGCTTTTTACCAAGATACATGGCTTCAGAAGGTCCTTCAAAACCTGCCGAGCAAAGAAGTCCCAATGAACTCTCGAAACTTTTTAAAAAAATCTCATTCCCTACAGGATTAACTTTTGTATTGTATTTCTGATAAGCTGCATCACAAGAAGAAGAAAATACTTCCCATTTTATTTCCGGAATTTGTCTGAATAAAGTGACTAATGTTTCGTGATCAAAAGCCGGAAGATATACCGTAATATGCCCGCCAATTGTTGGGTTTAATTCTTTGATAAGTGGTCTCAGAATCGGCGGCTCTATAAAATCGTCGTATCTTTTGTAATGTGTGCCAACAGCTTCATCGCAAGGAGCAAAATGTTTGATGATGCCTTCTGCAACTATTGATTTTTTTGAAGGTCGGGGAGTTTTTTTGGAAAGAAATGCTGCCTGATGACTTAACCCAAGACACTGCACACCGGCCTTTTGTGCAGCCCATGCCGTTACCGGCTCGAAATCGGAGATCACGAAATCGTATTCCTGAGCCGGAATTGTTTGCATATCTTTGATAAAACGAACCGGTTTAAGTGCCAATGCCGTTTCCATAATATCTATTGCTCCTTTGCTATCATACGAAAGGCTGATTCCTCTCTTTTTAAAAGCAATTTTTCCATCCAACTCCAGATTAAAATTGTAGCCACTTATCAATACATCTACATCGGCTATTTCTCTCAATAATGGAATAATGACTTTTGCTCTGCTTATATGTCCATGACCGGTTCCTTGTACTCCGTAAAGAATTCTCATCCGTGCATACTTATATTTTCATTTACGTTGCTTTTGAACATCTGATTAACTCTTGGCGGATCTTTCATCAGAATATCTTCTTCATATCTGTAGAGACACCATTCGTTTCCATCATACTCAAGTGCTGTAAGGTTTTCTATCCAGTCACCGGAATTCAGATAGATAACCGTTCCTTTTTCATTCTCGAATCCCCTGATCTTTGGTTGATGAATATGCCCGCAAACCACGTAATCATAGCCTTCATCAATAGCCAGTTCCATAGCAGTTACTTCAAAATCATCTATAAAACTAACAGCTGTTTTAACGCTGTCTTTGATTTTTTTTGATAGTGATAATTTCCCATATCCCATTTTTTCTGAAATGTTGTTGATCCACCGATTCAGAAGTATCAACAATTCGTAACCATGACCTCCAAGCTTAGCAATCCATTTAGAGTACTTCATGGTCACATCAAAAATATCACCGTGAAAAAACCAAACTTTCTCTCCATTCAGTTCTAACACCAGTTTATCCCTGATAAAAAGAGGACCCAGCTGAAGACTTGATACTTTTCGAAGTGTCTCATCATGATTTCCTGTCAGGTAGTAGATATCTACTCCATTTGTCATCATCGTTATCAATGTGCGGATAACGTGCATGTGTGCTTCGGGCCAGTAATACTTCCGAAAATTCCACATATCAACGATATCTCCATTCAGAATTACCCGTTTCGGATCTATGGAATTGAGATACTGAGTAAGTTCTATGGCATGACAACCAATAGTTCCCAGATGGACATCTGAAATAACAACCGTATCTAATTTTCTTTTCATAAATGCAGATGATTTTTGACTAAAGAAACCAGATTGGTGTTATCTCTGTATTGATTACTTGTAATCATTCGGTAATGAGCCTGTTATTAAATTATTACTGATGGGTTTACTTTGCTTTTTTTAAGAATGAAGAAGTCATCTCGTGGCGTATGCCCGAGATCTGGATCTTTTTGAGGATCTCACGCTTTGATTGCGATCTATATTCATGCCTTCGCAGGAATGACCGAAATTGAGTTTTTATCAAGATCGAGTGCTAACATCACAGCCCGAAATTAACCGCCGGGCGTGAACGCCCTACTAGCATAAATTTCGTTGCGTGATTTTAAACCAGCAGATCCTTTGCCATAGGCATCCCTTTGGGGCAGGTTCTGCGACTTACGATTTACCCGCCTTCATTCGCTGCGGGATAAATCCCTGGCTGGTGTACCTGTGCAAATCTAAATCACATTCAATGTTCAGAATCAAGTTCAACAGAGAGGACTTTTCCCGAAGGGATGCCTTTGGCAAGTCCGAACAACAACAAAGCTCCGTTTGCTGACCCACCCCCGTCCCCTCCCTAAGATTAGGGGGGGGCGCTCCTTAGGTCCAGAAAGATTCAGATAAGCTAGAAATAATCTTCAAAAGCAAAGTCATCTCGTGGCGAATGCCCGAGATATGGATCTTTTTGAGGATCTCACTCTTTGATTGCGATCCGGATTCTACCGTAGGCATGCCTTTGGCGCTGCCTTCGCAGGAATGACCTTAAAAAAGAAAAGACCTCCTCTGTCTCCTCCTACAACAGGAGGAGGACTCGTTGATAAAATTAGAATCCATTCAGGAATTCTCTTCCTTATACAAGGAAGGGCTTTAGCACGACATCAGCATTAGATCGGAACAGAATTAGATGATATCGGTACGTAATACTTTATATAAGCGATTTCAGCAAAATTGATTACTCAGATTCTTTTGAATCTTGATGCTTTATTTTGCTTATTGAGACTAAATTCTAAACTCAAACGATTAATATGTCAGATTCAGAAGAAAAGAAGATTGTTCATGTTCATTTACCGGCTGATGAACCTTTTAAAACAACGCTAACTGCCGGAAAGCATGAGATCATTTCTGATGAACCTCCAAGTGTAGAAGGTGGACAAAATCAGGGTCCCGATCCATATGACCTTTTACTTATGAGTTTAGGCACTTGTACTGCAATGACCATGAAGATGTATGCCCGAGGAAAAAAATGGCCTGTTGAGGATATTTATATCGAAATGCGACATAACAAACGACATGCAGATGATTGTGCGGATTGTGAAAGTTCATCCTCAAAAATAGATACTATTGAAAAAGAACTCATCATCAAAGGTGATTTATCCCAAGAACAGCTGGATAAATTGTTAGAAATCTCAAAAAAGTGCCCTGTTCACAGAACACTGATGAGTGAGATGAGCATTAATACTACTGTAGCTGATAAAAATTAACGAAACTACCAGGGAGCCGGAGGAGTTTCGATTTCAGTGGTCAGATCAAATTGTATACTAAAATAACGATCCGTTCCCAGTCTTCTCAGGTTATACGTAAAAGACTTTTCATCTTCTATTTCTATCCACCAAACGTTGCTTGCAGCGGCAGGAATTAACTCGGCTGTAAAACTATCAGCCGGAAAGGTTTGAACATTTGCTAAACCATGATTGGAAGCTGTTCCACCGTATTGAGTGATCTCATCTTCGCTGCCATCTTCATGACGGTGATCGTGCTTCAACTTAATTCTGTCATTGTCCAGAGTTAGTACCCATGTTCTGGAACGATCTTCACCGGCAAAAAATGGAATTCTTATTTCTTTCTCTTTGCACGAACGGACATGCATCACCAACTTTAGTTTTCTGAATGCATCATCTTCCGGAGCTTCCAATACCTTGCCTTCATAAGCTTTTCCACAGATTTTCTCTATAGAACTCCAAAAATCCTGAGATGGTTGTGCTGATAAAGTGGAACAAAAAATCAATGCAATAAAAAGGAATGTGTATCTCATATTTTTGTTTAGTTTGTAATTGAGATTGGTTCAAAATTCAATCATAATATAGCAACAAAAAACTAACCGGAGTCATCAATGTCTGAGCTGATAAAATTGTATGAAGATCATGTAGATAGAAAAAAACTCAAACATATTGTTGAAATCCTGAGAAACGGCGGATTGATCATTTATCCAACTGATACGGTATATGGATTAGGTTGTGATATCACGAATAAATCTGCACTGGAAAAATTAGCACGATTAAAAGGAGTTCGGCTGGACAAAGCCAATTTCTCCTTTATTTGTGAAGATCTGAGTAATTTGTCGGATCATGTTGCGCAAATTGAAACACAGACTTTTAAAATATTAAAACGAAATCTTCCCGGACCATATACTTTTATACTTCCCGGGAGTAATAGTTTGCCCGGCGTATTCAGAAAAAAGAAAACAGTTGGTATACGCGTTCCTGACAATCAAATAGCTTTGGCGCTTGTTCGGGAATTAGGAAATCCGATCGTATCAACATCTATTAAAGATGATGACGAGATTCTTGAATACACTACTGATCCAAGTTTGATGTTCGATGAATGGAAGCATCAGGTAGATGTGGTTATTGATGGAGGATTTGGTGGAAATGAAGCTTCTACCATTATCGATCTTACTGGAAAAGAGCCTGTATTGATCCGGGAAGGAAAAGGCGGGGTGTTGGTTTAGGTTTTAAACTAAGAGGCTCATAATTTTTGACCATTTAACCTAAGAACTTGGAATAAATGAACGTTAAACTCATTTCTGAGATGTTGAAAATTGTGTGTTCACTAACCAAAAAAAGGGCTTGCCAAATAACAAGCCCTTTGTTTAAAATTGTTTTCTTTGGTTTATTGATCGTGGTGGATCAAACTCAGTGGTAGCCCGGCATGGCTTTTATATTTTTGTTATTGTAATTGATACTTAATAAGTATTAATTCCGATTTAATGTTTTGACTTGATTTTCCTCTTTCTTCTTGTTTAACAAGACCTATTCCGAGGCTATAAAATAAGTAATAATCAAACCTTTCTTCGACATCATCTCCGGCACTCAAAATGAAATTATATACAAAGCACTCAAATTTTCCGGCTGGTGTAAAGATCTCCCGATCATCATCAATTAATGTAATGCTGAGGGTATCCGAGATGTAGAATTCAAACCGATCAAAAGAATAGGAAATCTGTGGTGTTTCAATAGTTTCCCCCACCTCGCTGGGTAGTTTGTATTCCACTTCATTTATAAAGAGAGTGTCTGCACCAGAAACACCTCCCATGGAGTACAATCCCTGTTCTCCATTTCTTCTAAGCCAATAATAAGGTTCTAAATCAGGGGGAAAGGGCACAAAATTTGCCGCATAAGCCGTGTAGCTGGTGTCACCAATGGGAACCTCTACTTTAGCTGTTACTTCGTAGCGAATGGTGTCTCTAATTACATCTAAGTAAGTGCTTTCATATTTCCAGTAATTCCCTACTGCCAAGGGAACCAACTCCCCGCTTGGTTTTTTGGTATCTGTATTAAAAAGATCACAGCCTGTGAGGAAAAACGCTGAAAGCAGTAAAAAGATGAAAAGAATTTTCATAGTGTTTAATTTTACCTCTTAACTGTTTTTTTTAGTTTAGGTGCTAAATATTATTTATAGAAAACAGACATATGAAACAAATAATATCCAGACAAAAAGATTTACTAAAGATAACACGGAGATTTTTGAACCAAGAAACCGGAGAGCTTAGATCTGTCGAACTTTTACTTTCGAGGTTCTTCGGTTCACATGTTTCATGTTGGATGTTTATTTCTTCCAATCCTGCAATCTAAGAAGCAGGATCGCCGCTCTTTTAGTCTGCGTTTTAAACTTCGGAAGATACCCGACTTCATGGTAAACATTACAAATAGAATGGGTATGAATTGTTTCATATTTGCCTCCAAATATGGTTATGTTGAAAGCATTCATGATTTCATGAATACCTTAAGCCCTGTATCCTATTCCTACCATAACTACCAGGTTAACGTTGAATAGGTGCGGGGTTTTTTGTTTTATGTTAGTTATTGGTCACTCGTACCAATACCGGTGATCTCAGGGTAATCCCGCTTCGAAAAGAGCGGTGTTATTTTCCCCGTTTCCAGATCAATAATTTTTAGTTCGGAATCTATTTGGGTATCGTAAAGGTCACGTTGTTCGGTAAAAACAATGTTTCCATCGCTTGTCCAGGTTGGATTTCTGTTTGCATGAACTCCAGTTGTGTATTCTTCAAAAATAGAACCCTCCAAATCGGTAACAATAATCTTAAATCGAGCAAACTGGTCTTGATTAAAATAGCTTGCAGTAAATAGTTGTAAGGAATCATTCCACTCAAAATCAATCAATCCTTTTTTCCATAGCCCATCAGTATTAACATATTCAAAATTCGAATTATTAATCTTCCTTATATATTCTCCCTTTAGAGTCATTATGTAGTAGGAATGTCTATCAAATTCATTAGAAAATACAAACAAAGTATCTTTAGAAATCATATCTATGGGATAGATAGCATGAGGCCGGGACTCTTTAATAATATTTACTTTTTGGGTTTCCATATCGTAATAAAAAATAGATTGTATCGCACTAAAAGCCTGGTTCGGATTGGTATAGTAAAAACCATCGCTATCTTCATTCCATACCACATTAATACTTTCGTGACCAATTAGTGCATCCTCCCGACCACCCATGGTAACATTTAGCAGTTCTTTTTTTCCAGTAACCGTATTGTACAACCCATGCTGTGGAGCGGAACCCAAACCGGTTACATACTTATCGGTATAAACCAGTTTTTCGCCATCAGGAGAAAGGCGCAAGCTGTTATACGAGGAGGTGTCACTGGCAAGCAGTTTAAATTCTTTAGGGTTGTTATAATTTATCGCAATAATTCCTTGTACCGGAGCCCCATTGGGATGGGTTTTCTCAAAAAACACATTGGCATATACCGGGTTTGTAAAGCTTACTTCCTTATCCCGGTCTAACAAGCCACAGGCTGTAATCAAAAGCAAAAAAACCAAGAATAGCGGCATATTTGCACTCTTAAACATATTTCTTAACCCTTCTTTATTAGGCTTAGGTATAAATAATAAATTTCTAGCAATAATATCATTAGAATGTTACTTCCATGAAAATCACACGCGGTGGTGGGGCTTTTTTATGCACTTTGCATAAAATTCATTGTTCTAAATAATACCAGTCTAATCCTCTATTCTCTTTAATTAATCCTGACTGAATCTGTTCACTTATGAGTTCAATATTATCACATTGAAAAAAATCATAGTAATTAATTTGCGGAGTGGCATCGTCGCCTTTGCGTCTTAAAATCAAAATTTTGCTTCCATTATTACTAAACTTTGGATTCCCAGAAAATTGCAAAGAAGTATCCAAAATATTTGACTCGTGGTGGCCTTAAAAATGAATCATTGAACCAAAAAATTTAGAACTCAGTACTATAATTTTGAAAACTGAATGTTATTCTGTTCAATGTTGGATGTTCATTTTCCCAAATTCTGCAATCTATAAAGCATCAGGGCCGCTCGTTGTGTTTGGGATAAAAGAGACGGAATATGTCCAGTTTCGTTTACCGTATGGTCGTCAGCACCGCTCATTCCAACTGCGTCGATTGCCATATCCACAAAATCAGCGGTAAAGGAAACGTCAGCAGCTCCGGCTTTAAGTGGATTTACTGCTACAACCTCTCCTTGTCCAAGATCTTTACTTACTTCTGAATAAATGGAAAGTAACTCTATGTTTCCATCGGTTGGTGCCATGGGCGGGTAACCGGGATAAAATGTAAGTGTGGCTTTAGTTTGAGGTCTGTTTTGAGAAACAATATCCTGCATCTTTGCTTTTACGCGCTCTACCTGTTCAGGTGAAAGTCCTCGCAGATCTCCGGATACAATTACGTCTTTCGAAACCACATTGTCTTTTCCAAATGCAGTCCCTGATTTATTTAAAGCATCATATTCTAAAGTAGTACCACCTATCATCATTCCGGGATTGAAGGTCAGAAATTCTTCTGATCTGAGTTCTTCATAAAAAGCATTCAAAATTCTGGAAGCCTCAAAAATTGCTCCCGCACCAACATCTTCTCTGAATATCTGCGAAGAATGCGCTGGATTTCCTTCGGTTTTCAATTCCCATTTTATGGAACCTCTTCTGGAGATATTTGCTGTAGCAGGATTTCCATCTCCGTTTTCAAAACCAATAGCAATATCTGCCCATTTTGCAGCATCGATCAATGCTTTCTTGGAAAGCTCGAGTGGACTTCCACTGTATTCTTCATCTCCTGTAAAAACTACCCAAACATTCATGTCTTTGAGATGGTTATTTTCCTTCAACGCTCTTAAAGCTTGAAGCATGATCACATTTCCGCCTTTCATGTCTGCAATACCGGGAGCTTTCATGGTGTTTTCATCAACCATAGTCATTTCCTGAAATGGAGAATCTTTCTCGAATACCGTATCCAAATGTCCAATCAAAAGAATTTTAGGAGCATCTTCACTTCCGAAGTGCTTAGCGATCAAATGTCCGGAGCGATTAAATTTAGAACCGTCTTCCCAAATGGTTTCAAAACCGAGGTCATCGAATTCTTTACGGAGCACATCCCCTACCTGCTTCACACCTTCGAAATTCATCGTGCCACTGTTAATGGCAATGGTCTCTTTCAGAAGCTCTAAGCCTTCCTCATTGTTGTAGTCAACTCTATCTACCAATTTGTTTTCAACTGCAGAAAGTTGAGCAAGCACATTTGATTGTATAAATAAAAAAGAAATTATTAGAACTATTGCTTTCATGTCAATCAGTATTTGATATTCAAAATTGGATATTCAATATTCGTTATTGAATATTCTACTCTCCTTCCACTTCTTCGATTGCGTAAGCATCAATAGGAATACAAGAACACATTAAGTTTCGATCGCCGTAAGCATCGTCCACTCTGGAAACACTTGGCCAGAATTTATTTTCCCTAAGATGTTCTAATGGGAATACTCCTTTTTCACGATCATAATCACGATTCCAACCTGAATCCATCACAACTCTCATGGTATGCGGAGCATGTTTCAGTACATTGCTTTCTTTATCAGCTTTGCCTTCTTCTATCTCACGAATTTCATTTCTGATCTCGATCATAGCATCACAAAAACGATCCAGTTCTTCTTTGCTTTCACTTTCTGTAGGCTCGATCATAAGTGTTCCTGCAACCGGGAAGCTCATTGTTGGTGCATGAAAGCCAAAATCCATCAATCTTTTTGCAAGATCAACTGCTTCAATTCCTGCTCTTTGCTTAAATGGACGCAAATCAATAATAAACTCATGTGCCGAACGACCGGTTTTACCTGTGTAAAGAATCGGATAGTGATCGTCCAGAATATCTTTTATGTAATTCGCATTCAGAATAGCCATTCTGGTAGCGTCCGTCAAACCTGACTCTCCCATCATTGCAATATATGCATAAGAGATCGTCAAAATACTTGCACTTCCGTAAGGCGCTGCCGAAACAGCAGAAATTCCGTTTTCTCCACCTGTTTTGATTACAGCATGACTTGATAAAAACGGTGCTAAATGTTCTGCAACTCCGATCGGTCCCATTCCCGGTCCGCCGCCACCGTGTGGAATACAGAACGTTTTGTGGAGGTTAAGATGACAAACATCAGCGCCTATGAATCCCGGACTAGTCAATCCAACCTGAGCATTCATGTTTGCTCCATCCATGTAAACCTGTCCACCATGTTCATGGATCAAATCGCAAATATCTTTGATGCGGTGTTCGAACACTCCATGAGTTGAAGGATAAGTAACCATCAGAGCTGCAAGTCGGTCACTGTATTTTACCGTCTTTGCTTCCAGATCGTCCATGGAAATATTTCCGTGCTTATCTGTGTCAACCACAATTACATCCATACCAGCCATTACTGCACTTGCAGGATTTGTACCGTGAGCAGAATTCGGAATTAGTGCTACATTTCTGTGATCATCTCCCCTGCTTTGGTGATAAGCTCTTATCGTCATCAAGCCGGCATATTCGCCTTGCGCACCTGAATTTGGCTGCATAGAAACTTTATGAAAACCTGTCAACGAACTCAACCATTCATCTAATTCATTGAATAGTTGAGTATATCCTTCTGCTTGTTCAACCGGAGCAAACGGATGCATTTGACCAAATTCAGGCCATGTAACCGGTATCATTTCTGCTGTTGCATTCAGTTTCATTGTACAAGAACCCAATGAGATCATCGAATGAACCAGTGAAAGATCTTTGTTTTCCAATCGCTTCATATAACGAAGCATTTCATGCTCGGTATGATACAAGTTGAATACAGGATGGTCCAGATACTCTGAAGTTCTTGCCAAACCTTCCGGTAATTTAACTTCTGTTTTTTCTGAATGGGCTTTTACATCAAAGTTTGAAGTTCTGCCCTCCGCTTTTGCAAACACAGAAAGTACTTCCTGAACATCTTCCAGCTCTTTGGCTTCATCAAAAGAAATCCCGATTCGGTTGTCGCCTAAATATCTGAAGTTGATCTCGTTCTCTTCTGCGATTTTACGAACTTTCTTTTCAGAAGCTTTAACAGTGATAGTGTCAAAAAACACATCGGTTTCCACAGAAACACCCATTGCTTCCAGCCCGGATTTGGTAAGCTTCGTCAAGCCATGAATTTTGGATGCGATCTTTTTCAAGCCTTTCGGTCCGTGATACACTCCGTACATTCCCGCCATTACTGCCAGTAATACCTGAGCGGTACAAATGTTTGAAGTCGCTTTTTCCCTGCGGATATGTTGCTCACGGGTTTGAAGTGCCATTCTGTAGGCCGGCTTACCTTCTGCATCCTGTGTTACACCAATTATCCTGCCCGGAATCTGTCTTTTAAAATCTTCTTTGGTTGCGAAGTAGGCAGCATGCGGTCCGCCGTATCCCATTGGAACACCAAATCTCTGTGTAGTTCCTACAACAACATCTGCACCCATTTCACCGGGAGGTGTAAGCAAAGTCAAACTCATCAAATCGGCAGCAACTACTGCATGTACAGCATTTTCATGAGCGGCTTCTATCAAACTAGTGTAATCAATTACAGATCCGTCTGTAGCCGGATATTGCAGGAGCAAAGCAAACAACTTTGAATCAGTTACATCTACATCATTGTGATCTCCAACTACAACTTCAATGCCGATTGGCTCAGCTCTGGTTTGGAGTACATCAATTGTTTGAGGATGACAACGATCACTTACAAAAATTACATTAGCTTCCTTTCGCTTAGCTCCTTTTCTCTGTCCCAACAACATGCTCATCGCTTCTGCTGCTGCAGTTCCTTCATCCAGTAATGAAGCATTAGCTAATTCCATACCTGTAAGGTCACTAACTAATGTCTGGAAATTTATCAGAGCTTCCAGTCTTCCTTGAGCTATCTCTGCCTGATACGGAGTGTAAGCGGTGTACCATGCCGGGTTTTCTAAAATATTTCTCTTAATCACATTCGGTACATGAGTATCATAATAACCCATACCAATGTATGATTTGAACACTTTATTCTTTGATGCCAGCTTTTTAAAATTAGCTAAGAAATCAACTTCGCTTTGAGCTTTTGGCAAGTTGAGTGTTTCTTGCAATCGGATATTTTCCGGAATGGTTTCATCAATCAACTGATCTATCGAATCAGCGTTGATGGTTTTAAGCATTTCGGTAATTGCTTCAGGATTATTCCCATTGTGGCGATGTGCAAATGTTTCTTTTTCAAAGCTGATATTCATTAAACTAGCTTCCTAAATAATTATGAATTGAGTTTTATTGAAGTCGATAATGGTGCTTCAGGATTGCAAACAAAGTATTAACCTAAAAGACTCCCAAAATTACGAAAAATAGATTATAAATAAGCGTAAAAAACTGTTGCCGTTGTACTATTTCTCACATTTTTTTGATTTATTACAGTCTTGTATCAAAAACATCAATCATGAAATCTTTTACCATGAAATTTTTTCAATTAACCGGTCTTTTATCGGTATTAATTCTCAGTCTTTTTGCGACTCCGATTGTTGCTCAGGATGCCGATAGCGGTCTTAAAATTGTCACTGACCCCGAAGTTATTACTTTGGATGTAGGTCAGGAACTTCAACTTAAAGCAATGCTCCTAAACGCTGAAGGAGAAGTTCAACCTGACACAATGATCTACTTTTCAAGAGCCAGACGTTCTCTGTCAGTAACCAGAAGTGGACTCATGAAGGCGCTCGAACCGGGTTCTTTTACCGTCATTGTTTATAAAACAGCGCAAGGCGATCACCCTGTAATGCGAAAAAATGTAAGCGTTACAGTAAACTATCCCAAATTAGACCGAATTGTATTTAATGACGTTCCCGGTAAATTATATGCAGGAACTTCATTTCAACTGGAAAGCAGAGTGTATGATGTTTTAGATTTTAAAAGAGAAGACCTGGAAGTTTCCGATTATAAATCTTCGAATCCGAAAGTGCTAGATATAAATCAGTTTGGAAGAATTAATGCTAAGTCTCCAGGAAAGGCTAAAATTACAGCTTCCATTGAAGGAGTTACAAAGACTCAGGAAATCGAAGTTGTAACCAATCCTGTAGTTTCAGTTGAAATTTCTGTAAATGAAGAAGTTGCCAGAACAGGAGATGTTTTAACGCTCAAATCAGTAGCTAAAGACAAAAAAGGAAACGTGGTATCTGACGCACCCATTGTTTATTCATTTACGGCAAGACCGGACGATTCCAGAGGAGAAGCTGCTCCTGCCCAAATCGAACAAAACGGTAAATTTGTAGCTAATAAATCCGGACTTTACACAATTGCGGCAAGAAACTCCGGTTCCGTTGCTGAAACCACCGTTAAAATTAATCCGAGGAATGTTCAGCGGGAGGTTGAGATTCTGGGTAATGCCAAAGTAACTGACGTTCCGACTTCTGATCTTTGGGTTTGGGAAGGTGTTGACGGAAGAGATTATGCGGCAACCGGAACACACGTAGGGCGAGGTGAAGCTTTCTTTTGGGATGTTACTGACCCTGAAAATATGATCGCAATAGATACTATCACAGTTGATGCTCGTGTTGTGAATGATGTGAAAGTTTCTGAAGACGGAAAAATTGCTGTGATCTCTCGTGAGGGTGCATCTGACAGAAAAAATGGATTGGTTATCCTGGATGTTACGGACCCGGCTAATGTTGAAATTCTGTCTCGTTTTGATGACGGCTTAACGGGCGGAGTTCACAATGTGTTTATCTATGAAAATCATATTTATGCTATCAACAATGGGCGCAGATATGATATTATCAATATTGAAGATCCTAAAAACCCGTATCGCGTAAGTCAGTTTGAGCTGGACACGCCGGGACATGCAGTTCATGATGTGTGGATCGAAGATGGAATTGCATATTCATCAAACTGGACAGACGGAGTTGTTGCAGTTGATGTTGGAAGTAAACTTGGAGGCGATATGGAAAGTATTGGCGGCTCTCCGGAGAATCCGAAAATGTTGGGAAGTTTTACATATCCGAGTGGCTGGAATCATGCAGCATTTCCTTTTAAGAGCAAATCATCCGATAACTTTTATATCGCTGCCGGTGATGAAGCTTTTCCCGGAGGAATTCCAGCAGGCTGGATTCACTTCTTTAAGTTAAATAGCTGGGAAGAAGCTGAAGAAGTAGCTCGTTATGAAGTTCCTGAAGCCGGAACTCACAATATCTGGATCAAAGATGACGTGATGTATGTTGCTTACTATCAAGGCGGACTAAGAATCGTTGATGTTTCAGGTGAACTGATGGGCAACTTATACGATCAAGGCAGAGAAATAGCGAAATTTAAACCAAGTGTTAATGAAGGAATTGGCCCGAATCAACCAATGTCATGGGGGCCTCAGCCATATAAAGATATGATATTTGTATCTGATATGAATTCAGGACTATGGGCAATAAAACTAAAACCTGTTCAGGGAACAGCAAGTAACTAATTACAAAAACAACTATGAAAAAAATAAACTTTATATCCAGAATATCAGGAATTGCAGTTCTTGCTGTCGTTTTACTGGCAGTGAACTCAAAAGCGCAGGATAAAAAAATCGTTTTTGAGAAGGAGATGCTTTCTTTAAAATTAAATGAGGAAACAAAGATCTCAGCAAAAGTAGTGGATGCTGAAGGGAATACTACTCAGGATTCTTTGGTATTTTTCAGCAGAAATCGCAGATCTTTGATCGTTACTCCGGATGGGAATGTTAAAGCAATTCAATCTGGTAAGTTTTCAATCATTGCACGTACTTTAACTGCAAACAGAGAAGACAGAATAAGCGCTACACTGGCTGTGGATGTAGCTTACCCTCCGGTTAAATCTGTTACATTTTTGAATGCTCCTGAAAATTTCTACAACACAACCACTATTTCTTTAGAAACCAAAGTTGTGGATGAGGCAGGTGTAACCAGAGATAATGTGGACGTGAAGTTATCAAGTTCTAATCCTGATGTTGCAAGCATTGATGCATTCGGAAACCTTAAAGCTCATAAAAAAGGCAGCTTCACAATTACAGCAAAAGCTGAAAACAAATCAGCTACCTGGAAATTCAAAGTTTCAGAAAACCCAATTGCCTCTATGGATATCACTCATAATTATGATGGAAAAACCATCCGTACAGGTGATGTAGTTGCTTTTGAGGCAATCGCTAAAACAAATAAAGGAGATGCAGTTGAAGATGCCCCAATTAAATACACATATATTGCAGAGCCTGATGATAATTTAGGACAAGGCGCTTCTGCTCAGATTGCACAAAGCGGAAAGTTTGTTGCCAGCGATCCCGGATTATTTACAATTGTAGCAACTTCAGGGGACAAGTCAACAAGCACAACTGTTAAAGCGGTACCAAGAAATGTTCAACGACCTTTAACTTTAGTTGGTAAAGGAATTGTTTCTCATACCAGAACATCAGATCTATGGGTTTGGGAAGGAGTTGACGGACGAGATTACGCTGTTACAGGAACCTGGGGTGGAAATGGTGAGGCGATCTTTTGGGACGTAACCGACCCGAGTAAGATCACCCCAATTGATACTGTAGTAGTTGATGCGCGAACTGTGAACGATGTAAAAGTTTCTGAAGATGGAAAAGTAGCAGTAATTACTCGTGAAGGTGCTTCAGATCGTAAAAATGGAATCATTATCCTGGATGTTACCAATCCCCGTGATGTTAAAGTTCATTCAGAATATACTCAGGACCTAACCGGTGGTGTTCACAATACATTCATTTATGACAATCATGTGTACGCTGTGAACAATGGTCGCAAGTACGACATCATCAATATTGATGATCCAAAGAATCCTAAAACTGTTGGAGTTTTTGAACTGGATACACCAAGTCATTCCATTCATGATGTTTGGATTCAGGATGGAATTGCATACTCTTCGAATTGGAGTGACGGAATTGTAGCCGTTGATATCGGAAGTAATGCAAGCGCTGATCTTCCGGGAGCAGGTGGTTCTCCCGAAAATCCTGTTCAGCTTGGAAGTTATGCTTATCCAAGTGGTTGGAATCATGCTGCTTTCCCTTTTAAGAGTGAGTCTACAGGTGATTTCTATGTTATCGGTGGTGATGAAGCATTTCCGTATGGTTTAGATACTGAAGGTGCTAACAGAGCCGCAGGATGGTTACACTTTGTGAAGTTTGATGATTGGGATTCTCCTGCTGAAGTTGCACGATATCAGGTACCCGAAGCCGGAACTCATAATTATTGGGTTGAAGGTGATGTTCTTTACGTTGCCATGTATAATGGTGGTTTAAGAGTTGTTGACATCTCCGGTGAACTGATGGGTGACCTTTATGATCAGGGACGTGAAATAGCATCTTTCTATCCATCTGACAGCGAAGCATACATTCCGAATGCGACATTTACCTGGGGACCACAACCTTACAAAGGTTACATTTTCCTTTCCGATTGGAATTCAGGGATCTGGGCTTTAAAACTTGGCGAAAGTACTTCTCAGGGAACAAATTAACATAAAAAGAAGGAGCCTTATCAGCTCCTTCTTTACTTACGTTTGAACAAATTAAAAGTATTATCTCTCTAATGAAGAATCATAAGCTCTTTTCATTTTTATTAACACCAATACTATTTTTTCTTTTAGTGCCATCTGCATCATTCTCGCAAGATTATTATGTGTATGTAGCAGCTGAATCAGAGGATGAAGTACATTTAATTCATCTTGATGGAAAAACTAACAAAGCAGAAATAGCTAAAACCATCCAAGTTGGTCGTTATCCAACAGAAACCGATGGTCCGCATGGAATAAATATTTCTCCCGACGGCGAATATTGGTTTTTATCGATCGCACACGGTAATCCTTACGGAATGCTGGCAAAGTATAAAACAGGCACCGATGAGTTGGTAGCAACCACTGATTTAGGAATGTTTCCGGCAAGTATGGAAATATCTAAATCAACCGGGCTTTTATATGTAGTCAATTTTAATCTTCATGGAGACATGGTTCCAAGCACCGTTTCTGTTGTAGATCCTGACTATATGGAAGTTATTACAGATATAAAGACAGGCATAATGCCTCATGGTTCCAGAATTACAGACGATGGCACCAAACAGTATCATGTTTCTATGATGACCGATGAACTCTATGAGATCAATACAGCCGGATTGAATGTAAACCGCACACTTAGTCTTAAGAAAAGCGCCATGAAAATGGACGGGATGAAGGATCATTCTGATCATTCCGAAGAACATAAAGAGAATCATGAAAAGCATATGAAAGATGGTACTCATGAAGAGCATTCAAAGAAAGAAAATGAAATGAAGGAAGATCACTCCGGTCATGATATGGATGGCATGAAGAAAAACGGCATGAAAATGATGCATGCTAAACCGGAAGTAAAACCAACATGGGCCGATCCACACCCTACAAAGCCATTCGTTTATGTAGCGGGTAATGGTTCGGATGAGATCATCGAAATTGATACTGAAAAATGGGCGGTAACCCGTCGCTTTAAATCAGGTAAAGCTCCATATAATTTGGAAGTAAGCCATGACGGAAAAATTCTGGTAGCCAGCTATAAAGGTGAAGGAGCAACCGGTATCTTTGATCTGGAATCAGGAAAGGAAATTGCCAAGATCAAAAACAGCCGAAAAGTGACTCATGGAGTTGCGATTTCATCTGATAACAGATATGCATTTTTATCAGTAGAAGGAATAGGTGGAGAACCCGGATCTGTAGATATTATTGATCTCAAAACTAATAAACGAGTCGCTGTAGTAGAAACGGGAAAACAAGCCGGCGGAATAGTTTTCTGGAAGCAAGTAGCCCAATAAAGCGTGGTTATATTTTTAAAACGAAAAAGCTCTTTTAAATAATAAAGGAGCTTTTTTTATACTAAGTTGCTAGTAGTTTATAACCAAAGAAATTAGATGTGTAGCTTTTTGCCCTCTTTTCCTAAGCTCTGAGACAGTCTCTTCATCCAATACTTTTACTTCATAACCCAACTTCTCAGCAATTATAATAATAACAGGATCCAACCTGCCCTCTCCGGTATTCAGTTTTACATATGCGGAACGGGTTCTGAGGTCAATTCTGTTTATTGCTTTGTGTAATAGTTCTGCACTTTTTGCTATTTCATCTAATTCATAGCTAATATTTTGCTCTAATCTGGGCTGGCTATAGGTTCTTTTTGTTACGCTTACTGTTGAAATCTCATCTTTTCCCTTATCATATTGCAGCCACTCTATTTTATAATCCATTTTATCAATAAAGTAACGAACATGCTCTGAGTAGCTTCCCTGAATAATAAATTTTATTGAATTATTAAGAATAGTTGATACTTGCTCTATATCAACATCAAACCATATGCTGTCTTCAGGAAGAGCAAAAGAATTCTCCGGAGATTTTCTACTGCTATTTTTTACAAGTTCATACCCGTCACTTTTGATTCCTTTGATATTTAAATCACCTAAATCCAGAAATAACCTTACTATATCATCTTTTTGAGAAAAAAAATCTTCAATAGAATTTGAAATTTTTGTCTGAATCTCATCAACATTAAACACAATCCGTACTTTACCTTCCTTAATTGGAAGATGATATGCTTCATTCTTTTGATCCATGTGACTAACCCAAGCCCCTTTTTTACTTATTAACCTATTTATTTACAAAAGGTAAGTGAAATAAGATAACTCAAACTATAAAATATTCTTATTTAATGGATTATAATATTTAGTCTTGTCTAAAAATTTATTAAGTTTAGAAAAAATTAAGCATATGATTCCAGAATTTTTCTACGAACTGAACCCTATTGTACAAGCACTTTTAGGTGGTTTATTTACTTGGACCTTAACTGCACTTGGGGCTTCTCTTGTTTTCTTTACCAAAAAAATAAATTATCCACTTTTAGATAGTATGATGGGCTTTGCCGCAGGAGTAATGATTGCGGCAAGTGTATGGTCTTTAATTATTCCTTCTATAGATATGGCTGAAGCACAAGGTTCTATTCCCTGGTTACCTGCTGTTATTGGGTTTTTAGGAGGAGGTTTATTTTTAAGAGTTGCTGATCAGTATTTACCACATTTACATCTCGGTTTTGACCGATCTGAAGCTGAAGGTGTACCAACTAAATGGAGGCGCTCAACTTTACTGGTTCTTGCCATTACGCTTCATAACATTCCGGAAGGATTAGCTGTGGGAGTACTTTTTGGTGCTGCCGCTTCAGGAGTGGATGTTACAGGCACTGCAACTGTAGCAGGAGCTATTGCTTTGGCTATAGGAATTGGAATTCAAAATTTCCCTGAAGGTATGGCTGTATCTTTACCTTTAAGAAGAGATGGAGCCAAAGTAGGAAAGAGTTTTTGGTATGGACAGCTTTCAGGAGTAGTTGAACCGGTTTCTGCTGTGATTGGCGCCGCTGCTGTTATTTTTATTACTCCGATTCTTCCTTACGCTCTTGCTTTTGCTGCCGGCGCAATGATATATGTTGTAGTTGAGGAACTCATTCCTGAAAGTCAACATCACGGAAATACGGATTTAGCTACGTTGGGAACTCTGGTAGGGTTTTGCGTGATGATGGTTCTTGATGTCTCATTAGGCTAGATCAATTTTCATAACTACGGCGGAATCGGAACAGATTTCGCTGTATTGTTTTGTCTCTTTAACAGCTTTTGGAGCATTTTCCTTTACAATTTTATAAAAACCTGCTTTTATAAAAAACTTCTCTGCATCAGTAGTTAATAAATAAACTTCTGAATACGATTTCTTTACTGATTCTGTAAGTACTGCTTTTGTAAGTTCAAAACCAATCCCCTGCCCCCTGTAATTTTGCTCCACAGCAAGAGATCTCAATAATCCCGAATCACTGATCTTTTCCAGACCAACACAGCCCGCCAAATCATCATCGTAAAATGCTCCAAGAAAAACAGAAGCATTTGGGTTTAAGTCTGTGGTAGGAAGTGCGCAATCCTCCAGTAACCCGATGATTTCCGAGCAGCTTACTTCTCTTATTTTCAAATTCTTAATCTGTTGAGGCATAATCCGTTTCCCCGTTTAAAAGCCATTTCCTGACTCTGCTTACGTCACTGCTTTCAAGGTCATCGATACTAAACGCAATACCCTTCGCTCCTGAAGCGGCTGTAACAGCAAGGCTGGATATTTTCTTTCTTTCCTGAAACGGGTTGATAGTTTCTTCAATTACCTGAACCCGTTTTCTTCTTATAAATGCCGTTTTTCTATTGAAATTTCTGAATTGCATTGTGATCATTTTAGAATCAAAATATAATCCCGCATCTTTATATCTCAGCCAACCTAAAATAGTAGCAGGAATAATTAATAATGTCAGTAACCAACCAAAATCCCAGAAATACCAAGCTATTGGAATTGCCATCAAAAGCAGGTAATTAGGTCTTCTGAGATATCTTAAAAAAGATTTTGAAGGTGGTTTAACATCTAATTCAGGAATATGGAAATCCGATAGAAAGCGATCAAAGAATTCATTCATTTTCGCCTTTGAAATAAAAGGAACCAAAACTATGGAGCGTTCTTTTGCATTTTGCTCAAAACCTGCACTTTCTACATATAACATTCCACAGCCCAATGGCTGTCTTAAAACTCCTTCAATAAACCGGATAGCTTGTATTCTGTCAAAAGGAATGGTGATATGCTTTCGCTCAATAAGACCTGAACGGATCAAAAGTTCTTTCTTCGTCTTTTTAACACTAAAGTCTGAATAATTAAAGATCACTCCCAGAAAAGAAAAAGTCCATGATACCAAAAGGATCACGATAACTACCGTGGCGACCAAGGTAAAGTTATTCAAACCGGGCAACATCCCTTGTATATACTCAATAGCTTCATCTGTTATTACTGCATCAAGTTGACCGGAAAGCGCTCCAAGAATGGATGCTATTAAACCAAAGTTCCCTGATGTGAATGCAGCCATTACTAATTCTTTGGAAGATATCTTCCATTCGTCCAGAAATTCATCTTCACTATTCACCTCTTCTTCGAGTAACTCTTCACCTTCTATTTTTACCCGATTATTGTTACGAAGCTCTCTTTTGAGTTCTTCTGCCTCCTCAAAGGTCATTGCGTTTATAGTGGCACTCTCCGTTCCTCCACCGGCGGTTTTTACTTCTACTTTAACCAGCCCGAAAACTCTCTGAACCAAACCTTCAGTCACATCAATTACCTGAATACGTTCTTTAGCCATAAAGACTTTTTTACGAACGAAAATTCCTTTTTTTATCTGGAGTTCACCATCTGAAATTCTGTATTGAAAACGATACCAACCTGCTATTCCTGAAAAGAATGTTAATGCCATTGTTCCCATCAGTACATAAACAAAGTAATCTCCCCCTGCCTGACGTGTACCTACAAAAATAAGAATCAGAAAGGTGACGAAATTTTGTCTTACAGCAGTAAAAAGTCGATCGACTGCTGCAGCCCAATGTTGCCTTCTGAATTCAGACATCTTCTTTAACCTGACGAACTAACTGAGAAATTTTATTACGCACCTCGGTTGCAGTTTCATCATCAAGCGCCGGAATTTCGTGTGTAGTAGCCGCGGTTGATATTTTAACTGACGACAATCCGTATTTACGATAAATCGGTCCCTGGTTCGTATCAACATGCTGAACTCTGTTAATCGGAACTACCGTTCTTTTTTTGAAGACAAAACCTCTCAACAAATCAATTGCTTCATCATTGACCTCATAACGCCATCTTTGCCAACGTAGATTTGGAACCAACAAACCAATAAACAAATACAGAACCAGTGACGGAATCACCGAGAGAATCGAAAGAATAAAATCAAATTTATTTATTCCTATAGAGATTGATATATAAGCAATTGCAGGGGCAAACCACAGTAATCCAAAAATCAACGCGGAAAACCGCCATGCTTTAATTGCTTTCTTATCAATTCTGGATTCCGGAATATGATTGATCATTATATCTGCTCTGGATTTACTTCGATTCCCGGAGCCTCATGCTCCTTTACTGTAAACATAAGCAGTAAACCAATCAATAGCAGAACAAGAATAGCTGCCATTCCAAATCGCTGACTTCCAAACTGAACAGTTAATAATCCTACTAAAAAAGGACCTATAAATGAGGTTACTTTACCTGAAAGAGCTAACAATCCAAACATCTGGTTCGTTAAATCTGGAGGTGACAATCTGGCCATAAAAGATCTTGATGCCGCCTGAATGGGTCCGACAAAAATTCCTAGTATTAAACCCCATACAATAAACCATGTAACATCTTTAACAACTATAAGTGCAACTAATGGAATCAATAAGCCCAGAATTGAAGCATTGATAGTAAATTTACTTCCTGACTTATCATCCAGCCACGCAAAACCGAATGCACCTAACCCTGCAGTGACATTTAACCCAATTCCAAACATAAGGATCTGTTCTTCATCCATATCAAAAGTTCCTGCAGCATAAACACCTCCCATAGCAAATATGGTCACTACAGCATCATTATAAAACATTCTTGCGAACAAGAATTTTACAATATTCTTAAACTTTTTCACTTCCTTAATTGAAATAATTAATTGAGCGAATCCAAAGCGAACTGATTCTACGACTTTTTTATTTAATGATGGATTATCAGGCGTTCTAAAAAATAGAGGCAAACTAAAAAGAGCGTACCAGATAGCTGTTAATATGAATGTAGCTCTTACGGGTTCTGCAGCTTCGGCATCCAGACCAAGCCAAAGTCCATCTGTTTGGATAAACGCCACCAAAGCTACCAGCAAGCAAGCTAATCCTCCGGCATAACCCATTCCCCATCCCCAACCACTCCAACGACCCAATTTATCAGCCGGAACCAAATCAGGAAGCATGGCACTATAAAATATAAATGCAAACTCGGCTCCAACTGTTGCCATAAATCCCATCCCAAGAGCAAACCATAATGAGTCTACCCCAGGTTCGGCATACCAAAGCAATCCACAAGCAATTACACACAAAACAGTAAACGCTGCGATCCATGGTTTTCGTCTTCCCGCCTGATCTGCTATTGCACCGAAAACCGGAGCGCCGATGGCTATTACAAGGCCTGCAATGCTGATCATATTTCCCCATTGAGCAGTACCAATCTCTACATTTTCAGCAATGGCTTTCGTAAAATAGGCAGCAAAAATGAACGTTTGTATAATTACGAAATAGGAGCTGTTCGCCCAATCATACAACGCCCATGCAAAAAGTCCTTTACCCTTTGGTTTTTCAATCATGCATTTAATTCCCGATAACTTATGAATTCCTGTAATACAGGATTGCTGAATATCGGTTTAGAAATCAGAAAAGCAAAATAGGATTTTATTCGAATTTGTAGTTTAGCTTTTATTCTATTATTTACAGCAATATTCAATCCACTTCTTACTTCGGATATTTCAAAGCAACTAATTTTTTCGGATGGTCACTAAATACATAATTTTGGGTTTATATGGCCTTATTCTTGTATTGATTGGTGTTTTTGCTTCCAGAAAAGTTAAAACACTCAGCGACTACTACGTTGGGGGAAAGAATGTCGGGTTTTGGGCGGTAGCTTTTTCTGCAAGAGCTACAGGTGAGTCAGGCTGGCTCTTATTAGGGTTGACAGGGATGGGAGCTATTGCCGGTGTATCTGCATATTGGGTTGTATTCGGAGAAGTTTTAGGAGTCGCTATTTCCTGGTTTTTCATGGCCAAGCCATTTAAAAGATTAACCGATCAATATAATTCGATAACTGTTCCTGATTATCTTGAAAGCAGATTTAACCCAAAATCGAATCTGTTGAGGAGCATTGCGGCAACCGCTCTTTCTGTTTTCGTAATTATTTACGTAAGTGCACAAATCGATACCACAGGGAAAGCTTTTGAATCACTACTTGATATGAACTATTTCACCGGTGCGTTGATTGGGTTTGTCATTGTAGTATCCTACATATTTATCGGTGGCTTTTTAGCTTCAGTCTGGTCGGATTTTTTTCAAGGCACTATGATGTTTTTCGGGCTTATTTTACTTCCAATGATCACCTGGTTTATAGTAGATAGCGGCGGTGAGTTTATTAGTGGGCTTAGGGCAATTGATCCGGGACTTCTTAGCATTTGGGGAACCAGTAGTGATCCCTGGATCAATGTATTTACCATTTTTGGATTTGCCATGATCGGTCTTGGATTTTTAGGCTCACCTCAGATCTACGTTCGGTTTATTTCTGTAAAAAATGAACTAGAGATCAATAAAGCCCGATGGGTAGCTATAGGTTTTACCCTTCTAACAGATGCTGCTGCAGTAAGTATTGGACTTTTAGGAAGATATTTATTCACTGAAGCAGGACAAGATCCGGAAGCTATTTTAGGAACAGGGGCTGAAGATGTACTCATTGTTTTGGTAGAGCATTTACTACCTCTCACATTGGTTGGTGTTTACATAGCAATTGTATTATCTGCGATTATGTCTACCATCGATTCGCTTTTAGTAGTGGCATCCAGTGCCATAACAAGAGATTTCTATCAAAAGATTTTTAACCCCGAAATAGCTGACGACAAATTATCCAGATTGTCAAAGATTGTCACATTAGTTATGGCTTTAATAGCATTGGGGCTCTCTTTTTCGGTTGCTGTATTATCGCCGGACAGAACAATTTTTTGGTTTGTAATTTTTGGATGGTCGGGAATTGCTGCTACTTTTTGTCCTGTAATTATCCTGTCTCTTTTCTGGAAAGCTTATTCTGAAAAAGGTGCTATTGCATCAATGATTACCGGATTTGCCTGTGTTCCTTTCTTCAAATTCGTGGTTCAGGAGATCGACAACATTGGTATCTATTTCGAAAAGCTGGATGTACTGGCTCCTTCTTTTCTACTGTCAATGATAGCAGGATATATTTTTACCAAGTTATATCCTGCTAAACGATAATGCCTGCAATTTCTGTTACACTTTTAAACAGCCCGGTTTTTCTATAAAAGACAAGCCTGTTTACTTTCAGTTTTGATATATGTTCACTTTTCAAGCCCCGGAATTGATTTACCTTTGGGACTGCTCTGAATCCAAATTCTTTCTCCAAAATCTTTCTTTCTAGGATAGATTTCATTCAGTGTATTGCCTTCATACAACCGACCATTTTTCATAATCAAAGAAACTGAATTTGTATTTCTTAGATTATCCAGAGGGTTTCTATCCAGAATAACTAAATCAGCTAGTTTTCCTGCTTCTATCGATCCAAGATCACCATCAAGTCCCAATGCTTCGGCTCCAATTATCGTTGCTGTTCGGAGTGCATTTAGTTCTGTCATTCCTCCTGCAGCCATAGACCATAACTCCCAATGGTAACCTAATCCCTGTAGCTGACCGTGACTTCCAACACCTACGATTCCTCCTGCTTCTACGATTTGATTTATCTTCTCAGCATGCTTTGGAAAAACGTGTTCTTCTTCCATTGCCCAAAATCCTCTTCTGCGTGATTTCCCAGCAAGTTCATCATAAGGCGTAAAGTAGTTGAGCTTCTCGCTGTCATAAGGTTTTTCATTCGCATAATAATATTCTTCCGCCCATGGTCCGCCATAAGCAACCAGCATAGTTGGTGTGATAGCCATTTTGGCGTCAGCTATAACTTTTATCAGATCGTCATAAATCGGATAAATCGGAATGTTGTGTTCATGCCCCGGATAGCCATCAATGAGCTGAGTCATATTCATTCGAATATTCAAACTACCTTCCGTGGTCGGCATTAGTTCCTGCTCTTTTGATGCCATAATGATCCACTGACGATGCTGACGGTTTCCAACTCTATACATCTTGATGGATTTCGTATCGTAATATTCGCTGTACTGTTTTAATACTTTCTTAGTGTGTTCAAGGCTTTTCAATTTATAACCCCAAAAACCAACTCCCGGCCCGGTTGAATAAATCCGAGGTCCGATCAATTGTCCGGCGTCAACTCTGTCACTGTAAGTAAGTACATCTGTACGGCCTGTTTGAGGATCGCGAGTTGTTGTTACTCCGTATGCGAGATTAGCTGCGTAACCCCAGTCTTGTTCTTTGTGAATTTCCCAGGATGGCCACATGTGCGCATGTGTATCAATAAAGCCCGGAACTATTGTTTTGCCCTGCATATTCATCACTTCTGCGCCGGAAGGAACGTTTAACGAACCTGAATTTCCAACGGCTGATATTCGATTATTTTCAACCAGAATATCTCCGTTTTCAATAACTTCTGAACCATCCATAGTGATTATTCGCGCCCCTTGAAGCAGTACCGTTCCTTCAGGAATATCTCTTTTGAAAGGAACTTCAATTCTTAACTCAAGAGGTTCATATTCTTTAGGTTCTTCATCTTTCTTCTCTTTGTCTTCTTTAGAGTCTGATTCTTGAGACTCTTCTTCTGAATCTTCCTCCTCTTTCTTTTCAGCTTCTTCTTTTTTCTTCTCTTCTTCTAGTTTCTTAGCTGCTTCAACACTATCTGCAAATGCTTCAGCATCATCAAGATTATAGACAAAGTGTGCTTTTCCTAACGACCAGTGAACATTTTCTCCATCCGCTGACCAAGCCGGAAACTCTCCACCAATGGTTGTTAATTTTTTAGCGGGAAATACTGAACTTGAAGGATTAGAAACAGAAATCTCTAATCGCTCTCCTGTTTTCGTAAATGTTGCAGTATAAACCTCGTTGTTGATCAGAGCCAATAATTGGTCGCCAACAGGTGCTCTGTAAATTACTGAGGCACTACTGGGTGGTGTAGTATCCAATGTTCCATATGTTGAAATCCCTCTGACTCGCACATGCTCTTTTTCATCAGTTCCGTCCCAGCGCATTGAAACCAGTACGCCTCCGCCCCGGGTCATATATATTCTGTCATCTTCCTGAACGAAATGAGGATTTGAACGGCCGTTCAATCTGGCAATGAAATTTTCTTCTCCTCCATTTGTTGGCATCCAAACCAGGTCTTCCATCGCCTGGAAAAATGCTCCGGGTGAACTCGATTCCTGAAATGTATATTTATTTCCTCTTGCGAAAATAATCCGATCACTATTCAACGACCAAGCCGGAAATGCATAAATCCCTGCTTCTTTAGTAAGTTGTTCAGGTCGTACTCTTCGGGCATTTGGATCAACTTTATAAAGGTGACCGCCGCCGCTTTTCCAAGTTACATACGCAAGATACTTTCCATCCGGTGACCATGCGGGGTGTGATTCAATTTCATCAGTATTGGTTACCCGCTTTGGAGTTCCATTAGGAAGATCCTGAACATATAATTTATTAAGTGCTGTGAATGCAAGTTGCTTGCCATCCGGTGATGGAACAGCATCCCGAATTTGGGTTGCAAGCATTTCCTCTGAATCTTCTATTGGATATTTAAACTGAAGAAGTGGTCCGAGCTCTAACTCCACATCTACTTCAAATGGAATTTCAGATACTGAAGCTTCGTCAATTGAAATACTCCAGAGTTTACCGCCATAAAATGCGATCAGATTTTCACTATCAGGAGTAAAACTCATAGCAGGAAGAACTCCCAATGTAGCCTGAGATTCCTGATCATCTCTTTGCACCGGATACGCTAACCACTCTTCTTCACCGGTTTCCATATTTCGCTTAATCAACCCTGTTTTATCTTCAAAACGAGAACCATACACCATCCACTTTCCATCCGGTGAAAGCGTTGGGGTAAAAGCGGAACCATATCTCGAAACTAACACACCATTATCTCCGGTTTCTCGATCATATTCTCCAATTGAATATTGGGGCAGTTGTGCATTATAATTCCAGGCTCCGTTTCTTCGGGAATAGTAAATGTATCTGCCATCTTTACTAAAAACAGGATCTATCGCTTTTAATCCTGAAGGACTGTCTATAAGCTTGGCCCCACTTCCACCATCTTTATGGTATAGCCATAATTTGAACAGTCGCCTTCCTCTTGATACAACAATGTAATCACCATCGGGTGACCACTCCGCATTGATCATCTCGTCATTATTATCTTTTGTAAGCTGATGATCTTCGGCTTCTTCATCTTCAAGGTCTTTATACCAGATATTTTCTGACCCTGTTTTATCAGAAACATATAATAGGTATCTGCCGTCAGGGCTGAATTTTGGATGGGAATCGAAAGCCATGCCGTCAGTAACTAAAGTAGCTTCCCCTCCTGAAATGGGCATTGTGTAAATATCGCCTAACATATCAAAAGCAATGGTTTCACCATCCGGACTCACATCAACCGACATCCATGTAGCTTTATCTGTTGTAAATGAAAACAAACGCTCCGGATCCATGGGCAGATCTTTGCTTTTCTTTTCGATCTTTGTGGTGTCGGAATCGGCTTCTGATTCCTGAGCTGATGTGGCTATACCTGTTATTGAGAAAAGAGCTAAGAGAAGTATTCTTTTGTAGCTAATCATAATTCCATAATTAATTCATGAGATTTAATTATGGAATGTGGCTAATTCTAAGGAATAAGTTTGTAAAATTTGATTGTTCAAAAACTGGCTAAAAATTAAAACCTACACCAATTCCCGCTCCTAAACCAACTCTGGTTCTGTCATTATCGTCTAAGCTTTTTGTTAGCTGATATGTTAAATGAAGATTGAAGACCAATCCTTTGCTCCTATCACCCAGATCGGCACCTACCCCTGCACCTATGCTGAAAAAACTGGCTTTATTATCGGTTTCATAACTTTCAAAAAAGGCATCGTTACTTATTGCATTATCTATATGAGCACCCGCCAAAAAATATACTCTTCTGGTGTACTCCTCATAGAAATCCCGTTGATAATCAAATCCAATTGAAAAATAAGAATCGGAATAGGAACTATTATTATCGTAAATATAAATACCTGCTATCTTGAAATTATCTTTTTCGTTAATTGGATGCAGATAATAAATTCCCGTCCCTCCTAAAGTAGAAGCCGTAAGTCCAAGTTGCTTCGTTCCTACAAATTCTAGTGGTTTTTTTGTCTGGCTGAATAAACTTGTTGAAGCCAGTAAAACACTAAGTACAATCAGTAAAATTATTTTCTTCATTTGGATATTATATATTCATAATTGCATGATATAACTTACTATTTAAATAAATGTTTTATGCTATAAAAAATATTGTATTCTTTTTTCTTATAAAAAAAGTCCCGCATTCCAGCAGGACTTTTTAGGTGTTTAGTGTATCAACTAATTACTACCTAAAAGTTAGCTAGACTTTCGAGTGGAGTCTTCCAGACAATTTGATATCCGAATTAATTTTTGTTTCTCCGACAATTCCTTGATGGGTTGTTTGATCCGCTTCTTTTTTTTGGTCATGAATTTCAAAGCCACTTTCCCTATCTATTGATGAACTGAGACACATAAAAGCACCATCATTGCCAGTCCTAAAACCAGTATTCTTTTTGAAAACATTTTGTATTCCTTTTATTATTTCGATCGAAAGTTGAGGGGTTCAAAATGCTCAGAATGTTCTCGCTAATAAATCCCCCGAATGGGGTATTTTGCAATTTATTTCTTATTCTCTCTCAAACTTTTAAGAATATTGGATATGAAAAGAATTCTCTTACTATCATTATTACTGTTTTTTGTCCAAAACACTTCTGTTTTCGCTCAATTTCAATATGGAGATTTATATCTGGAAGGAAATTTTAGAATTATCAAAACTACCCAAGATAGAATTTACAGTCTATTCAATAGTTCATCTCAACAGATCGAGACGCAAAAGGTAGAGACTCAAATACTTTCGATTAACATAGTACCTACAGTTAATATTTTCATCAGCGATGATATTTCACTTTACGTAGGGTTAGGTTATGAACGTTTTAAGTTTGAAGAGATAAGATTTAGAAATTCGAGATTTGAAACTCCCAAAGTTGTAGATGAAGCATTTGTTACGATAGTAGGAATTCGAAACTATAAATCTATTTCATCGAGGGTTCATTTTTATAATTCTTTTAGATCTTTTTCTAGTTTTGGAAAGACCAAAACCGAGGATGGTGCCCTGACTCCAGAGAGTGACAATTTTGTTGAATCTATATCAATCAGGCATGGCTTGGTATTCGAAGCGTCAGATAAATTTCTTTTATCAGCTTCGTTTGGTTCACTATTTGTGACTTACACAAAAAATGATCTAAACAATGCAGATTTAGATACTGATATTTGGTCTTATGGAATCAACACAAACTTAGGTTCACTAAGTATAAGTGTCTCGTACAAATTCTAACTACCTCGTAAGCTTCTTGTAATGAATTCGTTGAGGCTGATCTTCAGAAATACCTAAGCGTTCTTTGCGATGCGCTTCATACTCTTCATAATTCCCTTCATACCAATATGTTTGGCTGTTACCTTCAAAAGCCAGAATATGAGTAGCAACCCTATCTAAGAACCATCTATCGTGAGAAATAACCACCGCACAACCTGCGAATTCAAGTAGTGCTTCTTCCAAGGCACGAAGTGTATTTACATCCAGATCGTTGGTCGGCTCATCAAGTAAAAGTACATTTGCACCTTCTTTAAGCATTTTGGCCAGGTGAACACGATTTCTTTCTCCACCCGAAATTTGGCTTGTTTTCTTTTGCTGATCACTTCCACTGAAATTGAATCTAGCCACATACGCTCTGGAGTTGATCTCTCTGTTTCCGAGTTTCAAAATTTCATGCCCACCTGAAATTTCTTCCCAAATCGTTTTATTAGGATCTAACGGACGTTTTTGATCTACATAACCCAACTCAACTGTTTCACCAATTTCCAGTTTTCCTGAATCGGGTTGTTCTTCCCCGATGATCATTTTGAACAACGTAGTTTTACCGGCACCGTTTGGACCAACCACTCCAACAATACCACCCGGAGGTAATTGAAACTCCATGTCTTCAACAAGAAGCTTGTCTCCGTATCCTTTCTCCACACCTTCGGCAACAATTACTTTAGTTCCCAGACGGGGTCCGGCAGGAATTACAATCTGCATATCATCATTTCGCTTCTCCTGATCCTTTGCCAGCAACTCTTCATAAGAATTGATACGAGCTTTACTCTTGGCTCTCCTTCCCTTCGGATTTTGACGAATCCACTCCAATTCCTGCTGTAATGTTTTCTGACGATTGGATTCCTGCTTCTCTTCCTGACGTAGTCGTTCCGATTTCTGCTCCAACCACGAAGTATAATTTCCTTTGAACGGAATTCCTTCTCCACGATCCAGTTCCAGAATCCATCCCGCAACGTTATCCAAGAAATAACGATCGTGAGTTACAGCAATTACAGTTCCTTCATAGCGAGCTAAATGTTGCTCTAACCAGCCCACCGATTCAGCGTCTAAGTGGTTCGTTGGCTCATCTAATAATAGAACATCAGGTTTCTTCAATAGCAATCTACAAAGCGCCACGCGACGAGCTTCTCCACCGGAAAGCACTTTCACGGAAGTATCTCCGGGAGGGCAACGAAGAGCGTCCATTGCCTGATTTAGTTTTGCATCCAGGTCCCAGGCGTCAATTTGATCGATCTTTTCCTGAAGCTTTGCTTGCTTCGCTATGAGTGCATCAAAATCTGCATCCGGATCACCAAAAGCAGCGTTCACTGCTTCATATTCATTGATGAGATCAACCGTTTCCTGAACGCCTTCCTCTACAATTTCTTTAACTGTTTTTTCGGGGTCCAGCTTTGGTTCTTGTTCCAGATATCCAAATGTAATTCCTTTTTGAGAACTGATCTCTCCCTGATAATCCTGATCTACACCTGCAATCAATCGTAATAAAGTAGATTTACCTGCTCCGTTTAATCCCAGAACACCGATCTTGGCGCCATAGAAAAATGAAAGGTAGATATCCTTTAAAACGGTCTTATTTGGTTTGTGGACTTTGCTTACGCCCACCATCGAAAAAATTATCTTTTGATCGCTCACTATACTTGTAGTTTGTTACTTTTGAACTAGTCATTCTGAGGATACTTCCGAAGAATCTGCACAACGTTTAAATGTGCCGATTTTTTTCTAGCTCTAGATGACTATAAATTTGATCTCAAATGTACGGAGAGTTAAGGAGTTTTGAAGGGTGGAATTTTGAGAACTTCCAAATTTATTAAATAGATAAATCCCCTTTCGAAGGGGGCTCAAAATCTCGTCCAGAGATTTTGCGGGGGATGTCAGAACAGAGATGTCGTAAAGTTTACCAGCTCATAAACCTCACGACATCCCTCGGATCATCCAAAGAACTGTTTGGATGATCGTCTCCCTTCGAAGGGAGATTTGGTTAAAGCTCGAATTTAAATACGAAATCTACCCAGGATACCCGCTTCCGCTGGTGATATAATCTCTTAAAGAATCAATTTCGTTTTTCTGATTTTCGATCACTGATTTTACTACATCACCTATGGAAATAACTCCTACTAGTTTTTCATCTTCTAAAACAGGAAGATGGCGAATTCGTTTGTCGGTCATCAACTGCATACACAGATTCACAGAATCATCAGGAGTTACGCACACCACTTTATCTGACATTATCTGTTTTACAGCCGTAGTTCTGGAAGCTCTTCCTTTTAGGATCACTTTATTTCGATAATCTCTCTCAGAAATAATTCCTTTCAGAACATCATTACTCATTACAACCAGCGCTCCAATATCCAACTCAGCCATCTTTTCAATAGCCTGATAAACGGAATTATCAGGATTTACAGAATAGATTGCATTTCCTTTTTTCTGCAGAAGATTTTTAACAAGCATAGCATTCTCCGATAAATTGTTAGTGTACGTTACAATTAAGCAGAGATTGGGAATTTTGCAAGTTATTGTCCAAGTGACTTATTTTATTAGTGTCATCTTTCTGGTTTTTACAAACCCACCCGCTTCAATTCTATAAAAGTATATCCCGCTGTTTAAACCTGAGGCATCAAATCTCAAATCATAACTTCCGGGAGATTTATAAGCATCTAATAGTAATGAGACCCTTCTGCCCAGTGCATCGTATACAGAAATCTGTACTTTCGAAGCCACCGGAATATCGTAGCGAATTAAAGTGCTAGGATTAAATGGGTTAGGGTAATTCTGAGAAAGTGCAAAGCCATTGGGAATTATACTTTCTTCTTCGTTAGATACTAATTGATTAACGTCAACCCAAAGAGTATCACTCGCACCTATTACAGCCATGTTATCATGTTTAAATAACTGCAATATTATACTGTTTAAACCTTCTTGTAAATTATGAACATAGAACGCATCAGTTGAGTTACGTTGTAACAATTCTTCGTCATTAAGAAATACTTTTACTAAGCCATTTGAAGTTTCTGCATTTGAGCCAATAATAAAATTAGCGACTTCAAATTGAACTTGTATTGAATCAACTGAAATACTCAAACTATCTTCACCCATAATTTGAATTGTGGGCTCTAAAGGTGGTGGGATATCATCGATTAATTCCAGAGTCACGAATAGTTCAAAAGCTGTTTCACTTCCTCCACCATAACTTCCAAACGCTACTAAAATTCCCTGGTAAATACCCGTTTGCATACCTCCGTTTATAGAAATATCCATTGAGACTTCAACACTATCGTTTTCTGAAAGTGTTCCGCTTAGTGGATTTATATTTCCCATCCATGGCTGGTTCTTTGATAATCTCCAGGCTAATCCCGACACACCTAAATTATGCATATAAAAAGATTCAGTATAAACTTTATTACCGGGTTCCTTTTGATAAGTTAAAGTTAAGGTGTCCGTTCCAAATGAGATCATTGGCTCCGCTGAAATAGATGACAAATCAATTTCCACAGGCAATTCTACTATTGGATTATTTACGTAATTAGATTTTAGTTCGAAAACATCGCTTAATAAGTCTGTTTCCGTAAAATCCCGGCTGTCCAGAGTAATTCCAATTGTAACAGAGTCACCCGCAGCTAAAATCCCATTATTTGGCTCGGTGAAAGCCCACAATTGCTCATTATCAAAAAACCAGTCCAGATTTTCATTTCCAGTGTTGTATAACTTCACCTCTACACCTTCTATTCGAGTCTGATCGTTATGTATTGTGGATATAGTATCTCTGCTAAATGATGCTATCGGAGTTTGAGTTGGGTCGAGTACATTTCTTGGAGTAGAATAATAACTCGTATTCCCATTAGATCCGGTAACTGTAAGTGAAAGCTTAGGATATGTGCCGAAATCAATTCCATTCGGCAATACTATTTCCATCTCCGGAGATGTTTGAATATCTATATCGAAGCCACCTAAATATTCATTTCCTTGCCCTTCTGAGGCTGAATCTGAAGTCATAAATAACTCTACCCGATTGTTACCATTTTCAATAAGTGTGTCTATATCTGTGAAGTAAAGAAATAAAGAGTCTGCACTAGAATTTTTAAATACTGAATACACTTTGGGAGGTTCTGCAACTTGAATGTGGGAATAATTTGCTATGGCCCCACCTTCATTGTTGAATATCAAGTTTCCTGTAACCGTGTTCCCTGATCCTGTCGCCACATTAAAGTCTACACCAGCGCCGGTATTATTGGCAATAGTATTAGGGCTACTTCCATCACTTGTTCCTATGATATTATTTGAGGAACCACCAGCCAACCAAATTCCGGCAACCGAATTTCCTCTATCGTTTCCTGATTGATCAATTCCGATATAGTTTCCTGAAATTGTATTCCCGGATTGATTATCCATATAAATTGCTGCTTCACCTTTTGTAAAGCCGATAACATTCCCTGAAATAGTGTTGTTTGAAGAACCAACAGAAATTCCTGCTCCGCCTGTACCTTTGTCGCTACCATCCCAAGGTGCAAAGCCAATTACATTATTTGTAATAAAGTTTCCATCACCATTAGATATGTTAATTCCACGATAATTTGTATTTCCCATTACATTATTGCTTATAACATTTCCTGCATTTTGAATCGTTATAAAAGCAACTCCTGGATCTATTATCGCAGATCCGGTTCCATCCATTCCAATCAAATTTCCGGTAAGGGTGTCAGCGTTACCAAACATGGTGACTGATCCTAATAAATTAGCCTCAGATGATAACTGACCACCTATTACTGATGGTGATTCAGTAGTACCATATAAATTCAATGTATCAATCCTTGACCCTATAATTCTGACCGCTGAGGTATCGCTTTCACTTCCTACAGAAATACTTGAAATATGAACCCCTTTTACTAAATGTCCGGAACCTTGAAAATTCAATCCACTTTCTATCTCAAATGGTAAAGTTGCATTCCAACCTTCAGATGGGGTATTTGTATTTGCAACATAGGAAGAATGTGTAGTTCCATCTAAAACAATTTTCTTTGTGACTGTAGAAGCATAATCTTCAGTAATCACACCACTTAATGAATTCCCGAATTCTATAACTAATTCCTCTGATGCAGCTACCCATGGTGGTCTTTGATTAGACTCATTAATAGCTGTAATTACCGAGCATCTTCCATAACCATTGTCACAATATCCATCACCAGGGCTTGCATCTTCAGGAAGGTTTAGATTTGTATGAGTAACCGTAAATCCGGTAACCGAGTGGGTAGCAAAATCAACTTGAACTCTTCGAATATTTCTATCAGCATTACCTGTATTTGCGGGATTAAAAGTCACATAGAATAACCATGCGGATTGCCCTAAAACATCTGATCCTGGATTTGTTTTGTCGACTAAAACAGGATATGCAAAATTCTCTGATCTTCCTCCAAGCTCTACTCCATTATTTAACTCACTTGCATTTGAAAGCCTATATAATAGTTGAGGACCTGACCAATTAAAACCATCATCAGAAAGATGAAAATACACCCCTGGAATAATCTCCGGGTTACTGTTGTAGGCCCTTATTTGTGTTCGAATATATTTCCCGAAATAGCTGCTATAAGTAATACCTTCTACTGTTGCCTTTGCGTCATTAAAATGTAGGTACCCGCTATTCTCAATGGGTGGAGGAAGATGTGATTCGGGATCGGTAATTTGATCGTAATATGGGTTTACATTCGCAATAGTAAAATCACTTCCATCCCAGTATCTCCAACTTGAAGCGTCAGAAATATCATCCGTTCTCATTATCGTACTTATTTGCCCATCCTGAGTCCAAAACTGCACCGGGAAATAATAATAACTTCCCACTTTGAAAACGCGTGAAAAAGAATCTGCATTATTCCACGGAAAAACTCCATGTCTAGTAGTATTGTTTTGTTCTTGAAGTTTATAAGGGCTGGATGCTACTACATAATTGTCCCGATCTGAACTTGCTAAAGCCCATGTATCCCCCCCATCTGTTGATTTAGTGAGTACAAATCCGTTATACCAGCATTTTTCAAGTCCACCTTCCAATGAAGTTACTACATTAGGATCAGGGCATATATTGTTGGTAACTAAACTGTCGATTTCCCAGCCGAGAAATTCTTGGTACTGCACACGATATAAGTTCCCATCATTACCTAAAAAGCTATTTGCACCTGTATTCCCATTAGCTGATGGCCATATCTTATAATCAAAGTTTCCTGGATTAGGGTCATTACTTCCCGGGTAATTGCCTGCCGTTTCACCTGCTGATACCACTTCATAATTCCCTCCTCCCTTCAGATCATTTAGTGTTTTAGCTTTATAAACGATCGTGTATTCCGGTGCTCCGAATCGCATAAATACACTGTCGTTTCTTGAAAAAACGGTAATACCTCCATCAGGTCCATAAGAAACATTAGGGGTTACATCTGTTTTCCTGGTATCAAAATCCCAAAATAATTCATCTGTACCGAGTTGAACCGTAGCAGTATCGGGATAAGTTATTTGTGCTTGTATCCCTGTTGAAATGAACAAAAAAAATACTGTTAGATAGACTAGCTTAACCCCCATAACACCCTCTATTATTTTTAAACCTACTTAACCTAAATTTCATCAAATAAAATAATTTTATTCAATTATTCAAAATCCTGCACTTTGGTGAGGCTTTGCACAAACTTTGAGTGCTTAGAATTGATCATACGAATCAGTTTATTCAATTCAATAATAAATCTGAACTAAGCTCACGAATGCATTAATAATAGCTGTATATTACCTACTTCATCAAGACTTAATGTTCAAACTGATTCATGACCTACCTCTCAACAGAAAATCTGGGTAAAAAATACGGCCTTAAACTTTTATTCGAGGACCTCACTTTTGGAATCTCAAAAGGAGACAAAACTGCGCTAATTGCTCAAAATGGTGTTGGCAAGTCAACTTTGTTAAAAATATTAGCAGGAAAAGAAGTTCCTGATTCCGGAGAGGTAATGATTCGAAACGGGATCAAAGTAGCTATTCTCGAGCAAGAACCTGAACTTGACGATTCCATGACTATCAACCAATTCATCTCGCATGGCGAAAATGAGATGGTGAAAGTGGTTCAGCAGTATGAAAAAGCCGTGGCTGCACAAGCTGAAAATTATAATGAGAAAACTCAGGAAGCTTTTGATAAAGCTCTCGCGAAAATGGACGCGGCCAATGCCTGGGATTATGAACAACGACTTCATCAAATTTTAAGCGTATTAAATATTCATGATCTGGACCAGCATATTAGCTCTCTTTCAGGCGGTCAGCGAAAGCGTGTGGCTTTGGCTTTTGCATTATTAGATGATCCTGACCTTTTGATCCTGGATGAGCCTACCAACCATCTGGATGTGGAAATGATCGAGTGGCTTGAAGCTTATCTTACCAAAAGCACCATGACACTATTAATGGTAACTCATGACAGATATTTTCTGGATAGGGTGTGTAATCACATCTTAGAAATCGAAGACGGACAGCTTTATCACCACAAAGGGAATTACGAGTATTTCCTACAAAAAAAGGCAGAACGGGAAGAAGTGTACGCTACGGAAATTGCCAAAGCCGGCAAGTTGATGAAGAAAGAGCAAGAGTGGATGCGTCGCCAGCCCAAAGCAAGAACAACTAAATCTAAATCCAGAATTGATGCTTTTTATCAAACGGAAAAGAAAGCGAAATCAGGAAAAGTAAAGCAAGAAGTCAAACTTGAAGTAGACATGTCCCGCATTGGCGGACAGGTTCTGGAACTTAAAAAAGTAAGCAAAAGCTTTGATGATCTTGTTATTCTTAAAGACTTCGAATATTCTTTCAACAAGGGAGAACGAATCGGGATTATCGGAAAAAACGGTGTTGGTAAAAGTACATTTCTGAAGATCATTACCGGTGAAGAACCCGTTGATTCGGGAAAGGTTGAGACCGGTCAGACTATCGTTTACGGTCATTACAAACAATCCGGAATTCAGATCAAAGAAAAAGAAAGAGTGATCGATGTGATCAAAGAGATTGCGGAAGTGATCGTATTGGCAAACGGTGATACTATTTCTGTTTCTCAGTTCCTGGAGCATTTTATGTTCGATTCCAAAATGCAGTATACTCCTGTTTCAAAACTAAGTGGTGGAGAGAAAAGACGACTTGGTTTGATGATGGTGCTGATCAAAAACCCGAATTTCCTCATCCTTGATGAGCCTACGAATGATCTTGATCTTATTACTCTGGAAAAACTGGAGGATTTTCTTTCCAACTTTGGTGGTTGCCTGATCATTGTTTCTCATGATCGCTATTTCATGGATAATTTGGTGGAACACTATTTTGTGTTTGAAGGAAATGGAGTGGTAAACGATTTCAACGGTACATATTCTGAATACAGAGCTTTAAAAACTGAACAAGAAAGTGGGGGAAAAAACAGTTCCTCAGAAAAGAAGAAGTCAGATCATCCCAAACCATCAAATTCTGATCCCCAGAAACTCAGTTTTAATGAACGTAAAGAATATCAAAAGCTGGAGAAGGAGATCGAAGAACTGGAGAAGAAAAAATCGGCGATTCATCGCCAAATGAGCAATTCAGATCTTGATTATGAAAAACTTCAGGAGCTTTCCGAAACATTCAGTGCTTTAAAGGAAGAATTGGAAGAAAAAGAGTTTAGATGGCTGGAGTTGGCGGAACGAGCATGATGAATAACCAATAACCAAATAATATACTTTTGGCTCTTTTACAGAGAATGTCTTTTATTTAGCTCGTATTCAATCCCAGTAAATAATCAGATATTTTGAGCATTAAAGAAAAATTCGCCGACCCTGACATCAGAAAGAAAATTGTTCAGGGAGCCATTCTTACATTTATCATCTCCGTTATTGCGATTTATTTTTCTGACGGATTTGTTCAGGAAAACGGACACTTCGGGTTCTGGTCGATTACTCCTCCATTGCTCGCCATCTTTCTTGCTTTTTATACCGGAGAAGTTGCCAGTTCACTATTTATGGGAATATGCCTTGGAGCCGTTATTTCCA
Organism: Balneola sp.; assembly: GCA_017643645.1. Lineage (GTDB taxonomy): Bacteria > Bacteroidota > Rhodothermia > Balneolales > Balneolaceae > Balneola. The sequence goes on along the minus strand of JAEPNB010000008.1, from coordinate 66,084 downwards.
ATAAAATCAATGTTGTTCAGGAATTTCTTATTCCATCAATTGGAACAGAGAGCTTTGCCCTAATTCTTCTGGTTTATCTCTGGGCACTGGGCGGTTTGATAGGGATATGGACTCGTACAGGTGGTGCGGAAAAATTTGCGCGATGGGCCAGTGAGAAAATGGTTAAAGGTCCTGTTTCTGCCAAACTGTTTACCTGGTTTATGGGGATTGTATTTCACCAAGGCGGAACAATAAGCACGATACTTACAGGGGCCACTGTTCGACCAATCGCAGACAAACACAAAGTTTCTCATGAAGAACTTTCTTATGTAGTGGATTCAACCGCTTCTCCCATAGCAACACTGATTCCATTTAATGTATGGCCTATTTATGTAGCAGGATTGGTGATCGGTACCAATGCACTTTTTGAAACTACTCAGGATGGGATCACCTTTTTCTTATCTGCTTTACCATTCAATTTTTATGCGATCTTTTCCATTATTCTGACTTTGCTTTTTGCATGGGAAAAACTGCCTTGGATTCCCGGAAAACAAATGCGAAAAGCTATCAAACGCTCCAGAGAAGAAGGAAAACTGGACAGAGACGGAGCTACACCTATGGCGGCAGATGAACTCACTGAACAAAAAATTCCTGAAGGCTATAAACCCGGTTTGATAGATTTTTTCGGGCCGATAGGAACCTTACTAGGAGTTGCTATCATTCCATTCTTTTATACGTTCTTTATTCTGGATATGGGTAATGATGCTACTCTATTGATTGCAGAAGCATTTGTACTAGCTGTGCTTGCCGGACTGGGAATAGCAGTTGCCAAAGGCATGAAATTACAAGATGCTATTGATGGATTTGTGGATGGGTGTAAAGGAGTTACAATCGGAGCAATTATTCTGGCTTTTGCAGTTACGTTAAAAGAAGTAGCAGATGCCGTTGGAACCGCCGCTTATGTAGTTGATATTGTAGGTGGTTTTATCAACCCGATTATTCTACCTGGATTGCTCATGGTATTCTGTATGATCATTGCCTTTTCCACCGGAACTTCATGGGGAACGTATGCGGTGGTATTTCCGGTAGCCGTTCCTCTGGCCTGGGCAATTGTCCCCGACCCGTTTTTTCTTACTCTTTGTTTTTCAGCTGTGATCGGTGGTTCAGTGTTCGGAGATCAGTGCTCGCCTATTTCTGATACAACCATTTTATCTTCTTTGGCAACAGGATGCGATCTCATGGATCACGTAAAAACACAGTTTCCACTGGCAATGGTTGCCGGCAGTTTAGCCATTGTGATGTATTCAGCGCTGGTATTTTTCTTTGTTTGATTTTATATATAGGGACGTAAAATTCTACGTCCCTATATATTGAAAATGATCAATTACCAATCAATCTCTAAGATCCTTCCCGGCGTCCATGGTGCATTAGTTTGGTTTAGCATACGATCAATTTCCGGAACATCTTCATTCATAATTTCTTTCAGCAGATCGATCACAGGCTTTAATTCCTTCTTGGCAATCTCAGCTACTCTTTTGGAAGTTCCTGTAGGGTCTGATGTTGATGAAGTTCCTGCTCCGATTGCTGTATTGATTCTTGAATTAAGTGATGGTCCTTGTTGTAATTCCAGGCGACCTTTTATTCTGTCACCGAACATTATCATGTTTATCTCATCCAGTTTCTCTTCCATTGCTTCGATGTTTGAAGCCAAGCCTGATGGCGCATCATTTCCTAAAGCTTTCAGAGCTCCTTTGTAGTATTGAAGTCTTTCATTAGCTTCTCCGGCTATGCTTCTGGCACTATTCGCGGCTTTTGATAGTTGATTTAGTTGCTTATGAAAAGCCAACATCGCTTCCGGATCTTCAGCCGGTAGAGTTACATTGCCTAGTGGTCTTACTTCAAAGCTTTGAGCTTCAGTAAGCTGAGTAACTTCTCCGTCAATGCTTTTTGATAACTCAACAGTATACATTCCGGGAAGAACCATTAATCCTGAATCAAAATTTCCGGATGGAGTAGCATCTCCTCTGTCAAGATTAGTGATTTGGGGATATTTCAAATCCCACCAAATTCTGTTGATCCCTTTTTTGGGAGATGTTCTGAGTTCACGAACTACTTCCCCATTCGCGTCCTTGACTGTAAAGATCAGGAATGGAGCTTCTTCCTCTTCTTCCGCCTTCAACTGTTCGTAGGTTGGGTAATAAACCGTCTCCCCGTCTTTTCGTTTCTTAGCTTCTTCAGCTTCACGGATCGCTTTCTTGGTTTTATATCCGTCTTTCAGGTAATAAGTAAAAGCCGCACCGAATTCAGGATTTTCTCCCAGGAAATAATCTTCGCCCTGAAAACCTTTTGGCCCTAACCAACTGATCGTATTACTGGCTCCGATTCTGCTGTATGGAATATATTGATATGCGTATCTGGTCGAGAATAAATGCGCTTCTTTCTCAGCCACTTCTTTCGATAATTCCTGAAGTGCGGAATAATCATCCATCACGTAGAAACTTCTTCCGAAAGTTCCCAAAACCAGATCATTCTCCCTTTTCTGAATATCAATATCACGAACAGCGATGGTAGGTAATCCTTTGTTCAGTTCTTTCCAGTATTCACCTCCATCAATGGAAGCGAACATGCTGAATTCTGTTCCAACGAATAACAGATTCCCGGTTTCGAAATCCTCAGCTATGGAATAGATAGATCCTCTTTCCGGCAGATTATTAGCTATGGACTTCCAGGATTTTCCAAGATTTGAACTTTTTAAAATGTATGGTTTAAAATCTCCGTTCTTGTGATTGTTGAACGCCACATAAACCGTATTTCTGTCGTGCTCTGATGCAATCAGTTCATTTACATACACCATATCAGGAACTCCGGGAAACTTATCGTATTTAGTCCAGGTTTCACCACCATCTTCAGACATATGAACCAAGCCATCATCGGTTCCGGCGTATAATAAATTCTCATCTAATGGAGATTCTGCAAGAGCAACAATATTTCCGTACACCGTGGTGGAAGCATTTTTCGCAATGGCATCCATCGGCCAAACTTTGTCCATCACTTCCAATCTGTTTCGATCTATCTGACGAGTCAGATCGCCACTTACTTCTCTCCAGCTTTGTCCCATATCATCACTTCTTAACACACGATCAGCAGCGAAGTAAAGTCGTTTGTTATCGTGTACACTTACAAAGAAAGGAGAATCCCAGTTCCAGTTATAATCGTAATCGCCTTCCGGAGCCTGAGGTTTAATATTCTGTTGTTCACCACTTTGTTTATCAAACCGGAATAGATTTCCATATTGATATTGAGCATAAACAATATTCGGATTAGTTGGGTCGACATGAGGTTCAAATCCATCCCCAAGTACCGTTACAAACCACTCATCATCATTAATTCCGGTTGTAGCGTTTGTTCTGGAAGGCCCGCCTAGTGTGAAATTATCCTGCGTTCCACCATAAATATTATAAAATGGCTCTGCGTTATCAGCGGCTACTTTATAGAATTGAGTAACAGGAAGATTAGTGAAAAATCTCCATGTTTTACCTCTATCAAACGACTCATAAACTCCACCATCATTCCCATTCAACAAGTGACTTGGATTATCCGGATTGATCCACAACGCATGGTTATCAATATGCTTGTTCTTCTCGCCTACGTTGTTGAACGTCTTTCCACCATCTTCAGAAACTCCGGAATACGTGTTCATTACATAAACCAGATCAACATCTACAGGGTCCGCGATCACTTCCTGATAATAATTTCCACTTGATGAATAATTACTCTGCTTTTCCCACGATTCTCCTCTGTCATCAGAACGATAAAATCCGCTTTTACCTGATTCTGCTTCAACAACCGCATAAATTACATCGGGATTAGCCGGCGAAATATCCATTCCGATTCTTCCGATGTCTCCGCTTGGCATTCCTCTCATGGTTTTCTTCCAGGTTTTTCCGGCATTCGTAGATTTATATACTGCTGATTCAGGTCCACCGCTAATATATGTGAATACTCTTCTTCTTCGCTGATGAGCCGTCGCATACAGCACATCCGGATCTCTGGGATCCATATGTACTTCATTTACTCCGGTGTGCTCGCTGATCTCCAATACTTTCTCCCAATTCTCGCCACCATCCGTAGTTTTGTACAATCCGCGATCTCCACCGGAACTCCAAAGAGGACCGGTTGCTGCTACATAAACCACATCCGAATTTCTGGGATCAATTTCTATCATTCCGATATGCTCAGAATTCTTCAATCCCATGTGTTTCCAGCTTTTGCCTCCATCAATGGATTTGTACACTCCATCACCATAAGCAACACTTCGTTGATTATTATTTTCTCCCGTTCCAACCCAAACCACATTGTGATTGTTTGGATCCATCGCCACAAAACCGATGGAGTAAGAGCCTTCGTTATCAAAAACCGGCTTAAGCGAAATCCCACCATTCTCCGTTTTCCATACTCCACCTGATGCCGTTGCAATATAAAACTCGCTGTGGTTATCAGGATTTACAGCAAAATCCGAGATCCTTCCCGAAGTAAAGGCCGGTCCAATGCTTCTGAACTCGAGGCTGTTCCAGGCAATATCATAACGGGAGTCTTTATCTGATTTCTGTGCAAAAAGTGATGTCGTGCTGATTATCAACACAAGGGTAAGTAAAGAAGTAAATCGTTTCATCTTAATCTGATTAATTTCTGATAGCTAGTGGCTTAGAATAATTAAATATGAGTTCTAATGTGTTTAAAATTTGTATTTGGGCGTTTGCAAATCCAAGCCCGACACCCTCGTGGGAGGACTTGTTAGGGTTTCTTAAAAAAGAATTCGATCATCTCGCGGCGTATGCCCGAGATCTGGATTTATATGTAAGGTTTTTAATCTAAATCCAGGTTCATGCCTTCCCAAGAATGACTTGATTTTAGAAAAAACTTCAATTGCTCCGACCTTTAGAATTATTGGCGAACTAAGGAATTGAATCCTATTAATAGGCCACAGAATCACTAAAATACGGAAAGGATAAACTACAGAGTGCACAAAGGTTTTGAGATGAAGAAGCTTAATTATTCTCTGTGGTCTTTGTGGTTAGAATGCGGAGAGGAAGAAACCCATCCCTGTCCCTTCCCTTAGTCAAGGGAAGGGGACTTTTTAATTAAATTCTGAGTGGAGTTAAGGAGTCTCCCTCCCTACTGTTAGGGAGGGAACAAGGGTGGGTCAGACCAATCCGGAATTCCTCTCCTTAACCAAGGAGGGGCGAACTACTCAGAACCCAAAAATTTGTTTGGGAACCGGGAAGGTACGTTTCCAACGCAGGTGCATACAGAGTCTTTGTTCTTGAATTGTCGTGGCAGATTTAGAATCGGCTCCTTACAAAGATCCTGAAACAAGTTCAGGATAACGGACTACTACTTTATTACTAACTGATTCAATCAATCCTACCATTCAACTGCTTCTGAAGCTCTTTCCAGTTTGGCAGAAATAAAGTCATAAAATTCTTAAACCGCTGATTGTGCAAACGTTCATGAAGATGAACCATTTCATGGACGACCACATATTCCAATAACTCCGGAGATTTTTTAGCCAGTTCTAAACTCAGCCAGATTCGTTTATCTCTGATATTACAAGTGCCCCATCTGGTTTTCATTTTTTTTACGCCGAACTCGTTAACTGAAACCTTCATGACCGGTTCCCATTTTTCGATGAGCTTAGGTATCTCGTTTTTCAAATGAGTACGATAAAATTCATGAATCGCCTTTTCCTTTTTTTCTTTGTTCAGTTCTGACTTTGAAGCAAGAACCATTGCCTGATCTTCTATCCTCACTGAAGTCTTTTTTGCACCGATTCTGAGATGAAGTTTATACTCCTCTCCCCGGAAAGGTATTCGATCTCCTTCTACATAATTTATGGGAAGCTCTTTTTTGGCAGAGGGAATTTTTTTAGAGAGATGTTTTTCGATCCAGCTTCTTTTGCATTGAACAAAATCTATAAGCTCTTGTTCGGAAACTCTGTATGGACAAGAAACCCTGATCTTTTTTGTGACGGTATTCACTTTCAATCTAAGGGTCTTGATCCGCTTTCGGGTGACCTGAATTTTATTCCCGTCAACTAATAATTCGTAGGTAGTTTCTGCCTTCTTTCTTCTGAACATTTCAGACGATAGGAATTATCTCTTCAAATAGAAATACCGTTCTCGTTCAAGCGTAGGAATGGGCATTTAATCCGTAGGGACAATTCATGAATTGTCCCTACGGATTATGAAATCAATTGCCTTGCGAGAAATTACTTTTTCACTCGCTTGGACTATGATCTACGCATTTAGTTTTCAAGCTCGTTTGATTTCTGATATCGAAAAGATTGAATAGAATCTATTAAATGCTCATAATTCATTACTTCTGTACCTTCTTTATCGATATTTCGAATCTCAACTAATTGATATGACCAAGGTGAACCTTGTATAAGATGAAAGTAAAATGAAAGGATAAACCCCGGATCATCTTGAAACCACAATGTAGATACTTGATTCGAGTAGGCTATATATTTACCAATAGAATCGGTATAAACAGTATCTACAGACTCTACAATTCTGTTTAATTCATTGGGCTCTAAATATAGTTCTGCTCTTAATGAAAGAGAATCTAAATTAATTGGAACGCCTTTTATTAACGTGTCTGAGATAACTGTTGTGTCTTTTTTCCCAAGAACTTCTGGAGAGGTTGAAATCTGTTTCCAAGTATATACCTGATATTCCTCCAGAGGGACATCAAATTTTGATCTTTCACAATTCCAGAGGAATAGAATTGAAAAGAAAAGGAATAAGATTGGATAGAGTTTCATTAACTAGATTACTATCTGTATCGTTATAAAAGTTTTCTGGATACTTATGTTATCTCTTTTTCAATGAGTTTTTCCAATTCTTGAACTTCAAATTCTCTCATATAATCAGGGAAGATCAAATTTATCCAATAATCAATCTGTTTTATAAAGCCCCTCACGGTATCTGTATCTTTATTGATTTTCAGGACGCTTTCAACACAGAAGCCTGCAACATAAGCGCCAGCTTTAGTTCCATCCTCGTCTTGCAACTCAGTTGCCAACAAGAAGAACCTATCACCTACAGTATAATTATATCTTCTAAATTCACGAATGCAAGCAGATTCATTACCATCAACTAATGAAACATTTTCACCTTCAGAACTATTCAAATAATCTTTGATAATTTTAAATTTCACTAGTTCCACATCTTCCATTTCAAAATAAGTGCCTTTATAAAATTCTGAAATCTCAGCAACTACTAGAATGTTATTTGCATCGGATTTTATTGAACTCAACGCGCTTTTAAAACTAGTTCCTGAGCATGAACACGCATAAGAATTAGTAATTCCGATGAAGAAAATGACAAAAAAGGATAAAAATAGTTTTCTCAAGTTGTTAGACTATATAGATATTAAACCGAACAAGAATCCCCTTATCCGTTCAGTTAACATCGTTGAAACTTCATAAAAATGCTAGTTCAAAAAACTCCGGATCAGTGATGTATTCTATCCGTAGGGTCAATTCATGAATTGACCCTACGGATTATGAAATCAAGTTCAGCCAGTCATCGGTAAGAAATTAAATTTATTCCTGTTTAGAACTTGCAGAAATACTCACCAATTTCCACTTACCGGAATTCCTGGACCACACCTGAACTCCCCCACCGGCTACTCTGATCTCTTGCCCTCCGTTGAGTGTAATTTTCTGCTCATATTCATTAATAAGAACAGCTGTATTTTTATCGATCAAAGAAATCTTAACCACCGGAAATATTAGACTGTCACTGCTTGCTATCATTTGAAAACCCGGAATGACCGATGCTTTAAAATCTTCAAACGATTCCCAAATGGTTCCATCCGCATTCAACCCTGTAAAATTATTTTGATCAAAGTGAGCGAAATAGGCTTCCCAATCCTGAACTTTTGTGGATTCTACCAAGCTATCAAAAGATGCTCCGACTTCAGTCTTGATTTGGATTTTCTCGGTGTCGGTTAATTTTTGATCTTGAACCTTACAATTAATCAACAACATGGAAATAGCTAATAGGAAGATTATTTTAGTCAATATGTTAATGGGTTAGGTTGAGTATTTAGATTAATAGTGTTTGTTTATTCGGAGCAAGAGCCACACAAGTGCGACACTTGCGCTAGGTCAGGAGTTTAGCAAAGAGATCACGGAAAACCCAGATATCTGGGCAGTTTAGCTTGAAGTACATTAACTAATGCCGGCTCCATGTATTCGTAAATATCGGGGATATCTAAACAAATGATCTTTTGGTCTTTTAAATATTCTCTGAAATTCTTTCGCAATCTATTGATGTGATTTTTCTCCATCACAAATATTATATCCGCCCATTCAAGCAGATCTCCTGACACACGATTTTTAGCGCTGTTATTAAGCCCTGCTGAAGATACCGTCAAGTCATCTCTACTGGCATAAACTTGTTCAGCAGTTGGACTACGAAGTTTATTCTGACTACAAATAAATAATACGTTTTTATTCATTTAATGAATTTTGAGAATGTCTGAATATGACTGCACAAAAAATACTTATTTGGAGCAAGAGCTCCGTTCGCTTCTCCCAAGCAGGAGCTTGGGAAAGAGGTTAAATGCTTATTAGGTGAAAACCGACAATACAAACTGAATACCCACATATAAAGTAATGATTGTTGGAAAAAGTAACAGTAGAATAAGGCTAAGTTTTGGCAAATTCTCTTTAATACGATGTGCAATGAATGTTGTTAATCCAATTACTATGGCAGGCAAAATTGAACTTAAAATTAATACCCATGTTTTCAGTTCTGGATATTCATTTCCAACACGAGCTGCAGCATCCGATATAACACCGATTCCGAAGGGTAACATTGTATAGATGAACAGAAACAGCAGAACTCCAAAGGCAACATTTATGATCGTAAGAATTTTTAATGATCGATTCATGTCTTTTCGCCTAACATATTACTATCCAAACAAGAATTTTCCTTAGCGTTCAGCATTATATAAACATTAGTTATTGATTAGTTTGAAGTTGCGCTGGGAATCAATAACCTTTTCTTCATACTTATACTTGACATCCGAGTATTCCAACATTATAAGTGTTGTGTCTGCATGGAGAAACGAATACCGGAACCTCAAATTCGATTTATCAGACCCGCCAAACGAAATAGGAGTTTGATCTACTTCATATTGATCAAGTTTTAACGTGTCACCCGCAAAAGAATAAATACCACTAAATGCTTCATCAATTCCGCAATAGTAGTATTGAAAAGTATTCTCTTTTAGAAATTTTATAGTACTTGTACAATCATCGTAATTACTGTTTCCCCAAGTTGTACCAACAATACCCTGAGCTTGACCATCATTCCAAATCAAGCAGAAAAGTAATAAAAGAGTTACCGAGAAATTGATCAATTTTTCTTGGACTTGGTTATAACATTTAATTGTCAGAATAAGAATTTCCCTCATCCGTTCGGTTAACATCGCTGAAACTCTGTAAAAATGCTAGTTCGAAAAATTAGATTAGTGGCATTAACAGAAACAATCACTCGGAGCAGGAGCTCCGTTCGCTTCTCCCAAGCAGGAGCTTGGGAAAGAGGTTAAGCGACGAGTCTGGAGTTTAAAATTAAAGCCCGGAACTTGTCCGAGTCCACTTGTAACACTCGTTAGTTTTTGTATACGTTCTGTCAGTTCTATTCTTTAAAAAATAAATTGCTAAGCCAATTCTTTACTGTGTAATAGAATTTATATTTTGGTGGATGTATAGTCCAACTACTTAAAAAATGAACCCCAGTTATTTTTTCTTTTGTAGAACTGAGCACATATTCAGCTTCTGAATCTGCTAATTCAAGTTCACCAGAATTTGGTATCGTAATTACACCTTTTTCATCCGATTGTTCAAAAAATATGGTATTCGAAGTTACTTCAGTGATTATACCATGTAGTTGTTTTTGATCATAAACATTCCCTTTTTTGTCTACATAAGTAAAACCTACTAAAATTTTTTTACCTAAGATACTTTCGTCCATATTCTATCCGCAAACTAACATTCTATTAGCTAAACAAGAGTTTTCCTTAACGTTCAGCATTAGGTAAATATTAGTTGTTGATTAATTTGAAGTTGCGTTGGGGATCAATAACCTTTTCTTCATACTTATACTTGACATCTGAGTATTCCAACATTATAAGTGTTGTGTCTGCATGGAGAAACGAAGACCGGAACCTCAAATTCGATTTATTAGTCCCACCAAACGAAATAGGAGTTTGATCTACTTCATATTGATCAAGCTTTAACGTGTCACCCGCAAAAGAATAAATACCTCTAAATGCTTCATCAATTCCGCAATAGTAGTATTGAAAAGTATTCACTTTTAGAAATTTTATAGTACTTGTACAATCATCGTAATTACTGTTTCCCCAAGTTGTACCAACAATACCCTGAGCTTGACCATCATTCCAAATCAAGCAGAAAAGTAATAAAAGAGTTACCGAGAAATTGATCAATTTTTCTTGGACTTGGTTATAACATTTAATTGTCAGAATAAGAATTTCCCTCATCCGTTCGGTTAACATCGCTGAAACTCTGTAAAAATGCTAGTTCGAAAAATTAGATTAGTGGCATTAACAGAAACAATCACTCGGAGCAGGAGCTCCGTTCGTTTCTCCCAAGCAGGAGCTTTGGAAAGAGTTTAAGAGTTCTTGGATATAGTTGGTGGAGCTTCAATTGGACAACCATTTATTTCACCAACTCCTCGAGATTCATTGTGAATCGAATACCATCTGTTCAAAAGCCATATTCGTTTTTCTTGGCACATTGCGAAATAATCAGATCCATATAAATGGAATCCAATTTCAGAATTTGTTGAGAATAAATTAGTTTCGTTCTTTAAGGCATATAAGACAGTAATGCCGCCACCTTCAGTAATTAAAGTATCTCCATTTTGCATAAGTTGCTTTTCCTGCCAAAATGAGTTTTCGCTTAAGGTGTGAAGTGTATCAGTCTTTGAACAAGTTTCTGAGTTCAATATAAGTGTTGGATTTTGTAGGAATTCAAAGGAAGAAGGAACTGGTAAGTTGGAACATAAAACAAATTGTCCACCATTACTTACAAAATAGCTGACCTTTTCAGTATTCACAAAGTTGTCACTTACTTCAAGCTGACCAATTGCCTGATTAAACAATTTGTTTTCACTAAAACTGAACCACCAAAATGCGTGAATGCAGAAAACCAAGATAAACCCAATCAGAATGTATGTCTTTGATCTCTTATTCATGGAAAAGTGCCTAACATATTATTACCAATACACAAATTTTCCTTATCGCTCAGTTTCAGGCAAAGAAAGCCCCTTTCACCTTTCACCTTTCACCTTTCACCTACAACGGCAAATTATCATGCTTTTTCTTCGGCACGGTATCCACTTTGTTTTGTGAAACTTCTAAGGCTTTGATCAGTTTCGCACGGGTTTCTTCCGGCTTGATCACATCGTCAATAAATCCTCGGGCAGCCGCTCGGTACGGATGCGCAAACTCTTCAGCGTATTGTGCTTCCAGTTCTTTTTGCTTGGCTTCAGGATCGCCGGCTTTTGCAATTTCTCTTCGGAAAATGATCTCAACCGCTCCTTTACTTCCCATTACCGCGATCTCAGAAGTTGGCCATGCTACGTTATAGTCGGCTCGGATATGCTTGGAGTTCATCACATCATACGCTCCGCCATAGGCTTTACGGGTAATTACCGTCATTTTCGGAACCGTAGCTTCACAGAATGCATACAGTAATTTTGCACCGTCTTTGATTATTCCTCCCCATTCCTGATCAGTGCCCGGTAAGAATCCCGGAACATCTTCAAATACCACCAACGGAATATTGAATGCATCACAGAAACGAACAAAACGCGCGCCTTTTTTGGAAGAATTGATATCCAACACACCTGCCATCGCAAGTGGTTGATTTGCTACAATTCCGATGCTTCTTCCACCCAAACGGGCAAACCCAACTACGATATTTTCAGCATATTCTTTATGCACTTCGTAGAAACTCTCTTTATCCACAATTCCTTCGATCACATCTTTGATATCGTAAGGTTTGTTTGGATTCAACGGCACAATATCATGCAGTGCTTTTGCTTTGGCAGAATCCGGTTCTTTGGATTCGATCATCGGCACTTTTTCTTCACAGTTTTGCGGGATATACGACATCAACGTTCTGATATCCTGCAAACAAACGGCATCATTCGGAGTTGCAAAATGTGCTACTCCTGATTTTGAGTTGTGCGTCATGGCACCACCCAGTTCTTCCGAAGTCACTTCTTCATGCGTAACGGTTTTTACCACATTCGGTCCCGTCACGAACATATAACTCGTATTTTCTACCATGTAAATGAAATCCGTTAGTGCCGGACTGTAAACCGCACCACCTGCACATGGTCCCATGATCGCAGAGATCTGAGGAATCACACCGGAAGCCATACTGTTTCTCCAGAATACTTCCGCATAACCGCCAAGCGAAGAAACGCCTTCCTGAATTCTTGCTCCACCGGAATCATTCAACCCAATTACAGGAATGCCATTTTTGAGTGCCAAGTCCATCACTTTGCAAATTTTCTCGGCATGTGTTTCGGAAAGAGAACCACCAAATACCGTAAAATCCTGACTGAATACATACACCGGCTTGCCGTGGATCTTTCCGTGACCGGTTACTACACCGTCTCCCAGAAATTGTTGCTCATCCAGACCAAAAGCGGTACTTCGGTGCGTTACAAAAGCATCTATTTCATCGAACGAACCTTTATCCAGAAGCAGGTCGATGCGTTCTCTGGCAGTAAGTTTTCCTTTCTCGTGCTGCTTTTCGATGCGGGCTTTTCCACCACCCAGTTTCGATTGCTCACGTAGTTTTTCAAGACGTTCTACTTTTTCGTTCTTTTCCATAGTTAGTTAATCAGGATTTATACTCTTTAAAATAGGATTGCAACGTATCAATAAATTCGCTGGCCTCTTCCGAGAACATATCCACTTTTTGTTTGCTGAAAATTTCTTGTTGTAAAAATACAGAGGCTTCGTTCCAATTATCAAATTGTCCCAGCTCATTGATTCCCCGGTCGTATGCTTTCTGTTTTCCGGAAAATACATCGCTTACCCAACGATCCTCGCTGTCCATAAGATACTCATTCAATTCCATAGTGGCTGAACTGTCTTCAACTGCCACTTCTTCCATAAATATCTCATCGTCTTCATCTTCAACGAGCAGTGTATTGTAAGTGGGTTCAGATTCAGGTTCTTCCTCTTCTTCTCTTGAAGCCATCATCACTTCCATCTGATCTTCACTCAAAAACTGAGCCCACATCGGCTTTTCTTCTTCATCTTCTGAGCTATCCTCTTCATCCGAACCAATATGTTCTTCCAGAATTGGATCTTTTGTTTCTTCGTCCGATTCGAAGGCATCCTGAATCAGATCGTCTTCCTCTATCAACTCACTTTCAAATTCTTCATCGCCCTGAACTACTCCTTCATAAGAATCCTTAGCCTGATCCAAAATAGAAGTCAGGTTGGATTTGAATGCCTGATTTTCTTCTTTTTGATTGATGACCGGTTCGGAATGCTCTTCTTCTGCATCATCATTTTCATCTTCACTTAAGAAGATATTATTCAAAGATTCCGAATCATCCACACTGTCAAATACCAGCGTTTCTTCCTGTTCGATATCTCCAAGAATCTCGTTGATATCCGGCTCCACAGCTTCTGACTGAAACAAGCTTGCTAAATTTTCCTCTTCCTCTTCTGTGTCTTCCGGAATTTTTTCCTTTGCTTCTTCTGCTACTTCAGCCGGTTTTGCTGATTCCGATACTGGCTTAGTTTCACTTTCCTGCTCTTTGATCAATTCCATTTTGAAGTTCTCAGTCGAAAGCATTTCGATGAAGGTACTTTGCGTAACGGCTACATCAATAGAAGAGAAAATGTCGGCAGTATTATCGAAACCTTTATCTCTGAAGAATCTTTGTAGAAGCTCCGGAGCGAGTTTTCCTCCGCAAAGAGAAAAAAGCATTTCCAGTTTTTGAGACCAGTTTTCAGCGGTATAATCAGATACGATCCGGGCATCTAAATTTGAAACCAGACTTTGGCAGCGTTCTATAGTCAGTTCGTCCAGCTCTCTTTTCTTCATATAAAGAGGAATCGCGGTTCCAAAATGTTTGTAAACCATGAGTCTGGCACAACGCTTACTTACTTCCTCAAACGAAAGCACTGTTTCTTCCCGAAAAATATACGGAGCGATGTTCTTTCGAGGTTCTACAAGAACAGAAACTATATCGCTAACCGTAGCATGCAGAATATCATACAATTTTTGGTGCGGTATAACGGAGCAGCTTATGGCCACATTTTCAAAATCGTTTTGAGCACTAACGAACAACTTATTTTCCGTATCAACCCAAACAGAATCTGTCTTTTTAAGATCTGACAGCACTTTGTCTTCAAGTAAAAGGCGAATTCTTTCTACAATGTAGACAGGTATTTCCGCCTTCAATAGCTGTTGAGGTGAGTAAAACGGACGCTCTGTTCCGATCTGTCCTATAAATTTATCGGTAATTTGGTCAATGACCTTTTGCATGGAAGTAAGATGATTTTGGTGAACGAAAATAAAGCCTAGAAAGTGGCATTACAACACGAATCTTTCCATCATAGTATATTTTTGCATTATACTTTCTACCTTTAGCGCATGATTTCACTTTCGGTCTCAGGTCTTACCAAAAAATATAATCGGAAAACGGTTTTTGAGGATGTTCAATTCGGGCATAATTCCGGGATACTAGGCATTTCAGGCTCAAACGGAAGTGGAAAATCTACCTTGATGAAATGTCTGGCAGGATTACTTCGTCCTAACTCCGGAACCATTGAGTGGAAACTGAACGGTAATTCTTTATCTCTACAGGAACTAAAAAATCATATTGGCTACGCTGCTCCGTACATTTCTTTGTATGAAGATCTAACTGTTCTCGAAAATCTGGAATTTCTTTCTGAAGTAAGTCAGCAACATCTGAACGAATCGGACATTCAGCAATTACTCAGCAAAACAGAAACCGATTCTCTTAAAGACAAGTTCTACAAATCTCTTTCTACGGGACAACAACAGCGTGTGAAACTGGCTTCTTCCCTGATCCGAAATCCTGAAGTATTGTTTTGGGATGAACCGGGCTCCAATCTGGATTCAAACGGACATGCTTTGGTTCAGCGTTTACTTGAAGAACAAAAAGAAAAAGGTTGCCTGGTCTTTCTTGCTTCCAATGATCCTGATGAAATTGCTCTTTGTGACGAAGTATTGGCTTTGAGCCATTAGCTTTTAGCGGTTAGCTTAGCTCTGACAAGTTATTCTATTAGTTTGCCAGCTATACATTAGCTTGAAATTATTTTAACTTCGAATAACTATCAGCTAAATACTAACCGCTAAAAGCTATAACATTGATTTCACAAAAAGACCAGAACCTCGCAACACTTATTCTTGAACACAGCACTCAACTTCAGAAAGGTGAGAATGTAATGGTTCAACTTATCGGCTTAAACGGAATTGATTTGTTAAGAGCTTTAGTGGAACAGATCCGTGATAAAGGTTCACATCCTTTTGTACAGATCGAAGACACAGAAACGCAGCGTTTGTTAGTTGAAAAAGGCGATACCGGTTTTTGGCAGAATCAGGCTTCTGTGGATCAACTTCCGCTTATGAAACAGATGGATGTGTTTATCGGAATTCGTGCTTCTGAGAATATCTATGAGAACTCACAGGCAAGTAAAGAAGCAAATAAAGCATATTCAGAAAACTTCCTGAAGCCTGTTCATTTTGATGAAAGGGTAAATAACACCAAGTGGTGTATCATGCGCTATCCGTCTCCGGCTTTTGCGATGAATGCCAAACTCCCGACCCGTGAGTTCACCAAGTTTTATTATGATGCCTGTTTAGTTGATTATGCCAAGCTGAAATCAGCTATGGAGCCTTTGGAAAAAAGATTACGTGCTACTGATGAAATTCATTTGAAAGGCGAAGGAACTGACATCAAGTTTTCGGTAAAAGGACAGAATTGGGTTCCTTGCTTTGGTGCTCACAACATCCCTGATGGAGAGATATTCACTTCACCGATCCTGGATTCTGTAAATGGTCATATTACCTATGCTCCTTCGGTGTATCAAGGAAAACCGTTCGAATTTGTGAAACTGGTTGTAGAAAACGGTGTGGTTGTGGATTTTGATTCATCCAACAATGATGCGTTGAAAGATATTTTAGATACTGATGAAGGTGCTCGTCGATTTGGGGAATTCAGCTTTGGAACCAATCCGGTGATCGAAAAGCCGATGTACGATATTCTGTTTGATGAAAAGATCTATGGGTCCAATCATTTAACGCTTGGCAAAGATTATGAGATCGCACCAAACGGAAATTCCAGTAATATTCATTGGGATCTGGTTTGTATTGGAGCCGATGTATTTCTGGATGGAGAACTCATCCGTAAAGGTCGCGAATTTGTAGTGGATGATTTAAAGGGATTGAACCCGGAAGAGTTATTGAAGTAACTTTAAAAACCTACTTAAAATGTATTTCAGATTTGGTAGTACATTAACTAAGCTTCCCCTCCCCCGGAGGGGATTGAGGGGTGGGTTTTTACGAATTAGTATTTAAATCCATGAAAAAAACCATCCTCATATATGGTCTTTCATTAGCAGTACTCGTTTTCTTGCTGGAGTATTTCGAGTATCGGTATTTTGTGCATGAGCTATCTACCGAAGTTTTCGTTTTTCTGATTGCACTTATTTTTACCGGACTTGGATTGTGGGCTGGGAAAAAGCTGACCAATCAAACCAAAATAGAACCTCCTCCTTTTGAGCAAAATGAAAAAGCCATCCGGTATTTGAAGATCAGCGAGCGGGAACTGGAAGTATTGGAATTGGTTGCTCAGGGATTTTCCAACAAACAGATCTCTGACAAATTATTTGTCTCTGTAAACACAACCAAAACCCATCTGTCTCATCTCTACGAAAAACTGGACGTAAAACGCAGAACCCAAGCGGTAGAAAAGGCGAAGTCGTTAAAGCTTATTGAGTGAAAAAAGTTCTTGAAGTAGGATTCTCCAGATTAACCTGATCTAAAGGATGGGATAAGAATTAATCCTGCTAATCCTACAGTCCTGCAAATCTTGGTTCAAACCTTTTATATAATTCTCAGTTTTTGAAGCAGGATTACTAGGATTAACTCGATGTACAAGATGAGAATAAAGACAATCATGAATAGACTTTTATAGATTTTTAAAAGATTTAAAATTCTGTCAGTAAATTACAATACTCCTTAAAAAAAGAATTAACTCTTCACCCATTCCTACGAATTATGCAAAATCATACTTTCGGGTGACGCCTGATTTCTGTTAATTGCTTACTCTTTGGATGTTCTTTAACTCCAATTCATTACACTATGAAAAAAATCATTCTTGTTTATGGTTCCATCACCGGAGCAGTTATCATTCTTAGCATGACTCTGGGAATCTATGTAGCCAAATATGGTGGCAACGCTTTCTTCGCTTCCGAAGCGCTTGGCTATTCCATTATGCTTATCGGTTTTTCGATGATCTTTGTAGCAACCAAGAAATACAGAGATGAAGATTTGGGTGGCATTATAAAATTCGGTACTGCTTTAAAGATAGGTCTGGGAATTTCGTTGATGGCTGGCATTGTGTACGTCATTGTTTGGGAAATTAATCTTTATCTGACCGATTATGAGTTCATTAGTGAATACACAAATTCTATTATTAATAGCGCAAGGGAATCAGGTGCTTCAGCTCAAGAACTGGAAGCAACAATTGAACAAATGGAAGAAATGAAAAGGAAATACGATAATCTCTGGTACAGACTTCCTCTTACATTCACAGAAATTTTTCCGGTCGGATTACTACTATCCCTGATCAGTGCGGCACTTTTCAGGAATCAAAATTTTCTCTCTTCCCAAAAAGAAGAAACAACAGCTTAAAAATATTTTATCATGCAAAGCAAAGCATCTTCCCCAGACGAATACATCGCTGAACTTCCCGAAGAACGGGTTTCAGCAATGAAAAAACTCCGAAAAACCATTATCGACAATCTTCCGGATGGGTTTGAAGAAACCATGAGTTATGGAATGATTGGCTATGTCGTTCCTCATTCTATTTATCCGGATGGCTATCATTGTTCTCCGGAATTACCACTTCCATTCTTAAGTATCGCTTCACAAAAGAACTTTATCGGGCTATATCATATGGGTATTTATTCTGATGAAAAACTGCTGAATTGGTTTACTTCAGAATATCCTAAACATGTAAAAACGAAACTTGATATGGGAAAGAGCTGTATCCGTTTCAAAAAACCGGATCAAATTCCTTATGAATTAATTGCAGAATTAGTACAAAAGATGTCGGTTAAGGACTGGGTCGATAAATATGAATCTGCAGTAAAGCGATAATAGCATGATTAAAAAAATAGCTTCTCTTTCAATTATCCTGTTTGTAAGCATTTCATTAAACGCACAAGCTCCCGATCCAGCACTACCAGAATTAGCCTGGCTAACAGGATATTGGACTTCTACCAAAGACGGAACAACTATCGAAGAACTCTGGACGAATGGCTCAGGTTATATGATGCTTGGTGTTCACCGAGATGTAAATACAAACGGACGTTCTTCTTTCGAGTATCTCAGAATAATGAGAACCAGAGAAGGAATTGTATATGTCGCCAGTCCCGGAGGCAAGCCAGGCACTACTTTTACAATGAAAGAAAATAAAGATCAGAAAGTGATTTTTGAAAATCTTGAACATGACTTTCCCCAAAGAATAATCTATTCCAGATCCGGAGATACGCTTACCGCTCGTATTGAAGATGAAAGTGGTGAAAAATCTATGGAATGGGTCTGGACAAAAACTAAACCCAAGTTCTAATGAGTACAGAATCAGTAAACCCAAATAATCATTCTCTTTCTCTTGCTGTGAAAGATATACATGCCTCAAAAGCGTTTTATGAAAAGCTCGGATTTACTCCTGTTGAAGGAACCGGACCGATTGAGCATAATTGGATCATCATGGAAAATGGGCATTCTAAGATCGGATTGTTTCAAGGTATGTTTGATGAAAATATCATCACTTTTAACCCAACGGATGCTCGTTCTGAATATAAAAAGCTGAAAGAGGATGATAACGTCAAATTCCTGATGGAATCGGAATCATTACAGGAAGAAAAAGGTCCATGTCATTTTTGTATTGAAGATCCGGATGGGAATCAGATCTTGTTTGATCAGCATAATGAGTGAGGATAGCAAGACTAAGTCACTCAGAGCGGAGCGAAGAGTCTGCACAAAAAGAAACAGTGCTAAACCAATGAAGTGCAGATTCATCACTATGCCGTTCCGAAGATATTCGTAACAGGCTTGTTCTGAATGACTGCAAATTTAATACTTAAGTAAAAAAACAATGAAAAAAAGAGTGACAGGTATCGGCGGGGTTTTCTTGAAAGCAGAAGATCCAAAAGCAACTAATGAATGGTACGATAAGCATCTGGGAATTAAATCCGGACAATGGGGTGGCACTTTTATCTGGCGACATGCCGAAGACAAAGAGAAAAGGGGCTATACAGCATGGAGTATTTTCAAGAATGACACGACCTACACAAACCCGAGTAAGAAAGACGCTATGATCAACTACCGGGTGGAAGATCTGGAAGCGCTGCTCAAAGTATTAAAAGAAGAAGGAGTAGAAGTTGTTGGCGAGATGGAATCTTTTGAATATGGCAAGTTCGGCTGGATCATGGATCCCAACGGTTACAAGATCGAACTATGGGAACCTTTTGACGGACCCTATGAAGAAATGCTGAATGAAGATGATGTGAATAGGATGAGCTAGATTTAGCTAATAGCTGTTAGCTGACAGCTATTAGCTAGTCCTCATAATATTTAAAAACCGGATAGATCACATTCTTTTCATTTACTCCATTCTTCTCAAAATACTCATCAAAGAAATTCCACGTAACTAAACCGTCATCTGATTGTGGCTCCAGCATATAAAAGATCAGATTGGTTAACGGCTGAGCCATATCCACTAAGAAATCTCCTTCGTTTGCCATTTTGGTAGATTCTTTAAATTCGCCTTCTACCATTGCCATATTGTGACCTTCAAACTGTCGCTGCGACTTTTCGAATTTTGAGATCTCAAAAACTTCCCCTTTGTATTCTTTTCGACTTTCTATCTCGGATACGATCACACCCTGCTTTTTTAGATGATCAGCAATGGCTTTCATTTCTTTTGGGATGATATATCCTCGCGGAATGGTGCTTTCAACTGTTGCTTCAAACTTGCTGTAATTCTGCACATCAGGAACTTCCATGATCTCTCCGGATCTGATATAGCTTGTATCACCCTCAGTTGTTACATATGGAATGTAGTTATAGGTTCGGAGCGTAAAAGTGTCTTCAAGCGGAACCATTTGGAACCGAACGCCCTTCTTTTTTTTTCCTGCATTATCTAAAACATTCTGCATTGCTGATTGGGTAGCACTTTCATTTACTTCGGCTATATATTTTCCATTATTGTTGGTGTACTCAAGAATCTCTGTTACAAAAGCTTTAGTTGCGTTCATTCTTTGGTACAATCGCTCATGAGCAAATGCCTCACTTAAAATCCCGATCTTATTTCGTAATCCCATCTGATTAACCAAATATCTTGGATGATGATTGTAGGTGTACAAAGCTTTTGGAGGCCATCCTTGTCGCAAGCTGTAGCCTCCGTATGGGCCTAAATATACGTCGTGTTCTTCTTTAACCTTTTGAGTAACCTCAGGTAGCATTTCGTTCCAGGTAAGCTCATACGGTGCTTTTTCTCCCGCAGAGTGATAACTCGGAGCCCAGGTCAACGAATAACCATGCCATGTTCCGTTTGTAGTATGCAGATCCACAAATATTTCAGGATCCCATTTCAAAATTACATTTTGGATCATGGCGTTGGTTTCCAGTGCTTCCATTTTCATTCCGTCTCTGTTCAGATCCCAACCCTGACTGTTTGCACGAATTCCTGTTTTCTGTGGACTTCCTTCCTGTGACCGCCGAACCTGAACATCCATTTTATCGTTAGAATCTGTGTTATAGATCGGAGCAAAAACAATGATCTGATTCTCGAGCAAGTACTTTTTATCGCCAAGCAGAATTTCTCTCATCAAGATCTGAAGTATTTCTTTTCCTTCCACTTCTCCCGAATGAATATTTCCTTGAATATACATCACCGGCTTTCCCGATTGCTCTGCTTCCTCAGGAGAACTCACTTTTGGATCTGCCAGAACAACTACAGGAATATCTTTTCCTTCTAAACTCTTCCCCATGTATTCCAAATGCATCAGATCTGTTTTAGGCTGAAGTGCTTTGATGAAGTTCATCACATCCGCATAGGTAGACGTTTCCTGATAATTGGTTTTCTCAGGAGTAGTGATCAATTCCGCCGGCCATTGAGCATACACAGAAGTTGATAAAATCGATAAGAAAGTGACCAGTAAAAGCTTTTTCATAAGTAGGTTTTTTTGTGCAGTTGATGATACCAAATTGAATTGAATTCTCATTAGAGCATTTCGAAATTTTACTTCCATTTGGAAATTTAACCTGACCTTTTTAAAAACCCATTTACGAAAGATAAAGAAGTAATTTTCCCCGATCGATTCCCTTTACTCTTTAATTATTTCCCTGCTATTTCTGACCTCCCCAAATCCTAGTCACATTTAACAGTCTAAGTAGTTCGCCCCTCCTTTCAAAAGGAGGGGAATTTCTTGTCAGATTCAGAACTCAATCAGCGAGTCCTTCCCCTTATTCAAGGGGAAGACAGATGGGGTCAAGATGTTTCAATTTTTACGAGGAGACTGCTTCGTCATGTTCATTCCTCGCAGATGAAACCAATACGAAATTTATCCGTGTTATTACAGTCACTGTTAGTTAAATGGGGAAATCATGAAAAACTCAAAAGCCTTCTTTTTCACCGGATCAGTTTTGCTTTTCTTTTGGATCATCGGGGGATTTAGTCCCAACATAGGTTGGGAAGCCAGACTTTTTAAGATACTTTTAACAGCTATTCTTGGTTTTGTAGCCTGGAAACTCAAAAACTCTGAAAACCCTAAGTACAAAAAAAGTGCGTTGATCATTGTTTTGCTACTGGCAACTGCTACCGCTTATGCCGAGCCGTATGTAAGTCATGCCGTATTTGGTCATCACCATCATCATCATTTCTTTTGTGGAAAATAGGAGCCTGTAACAGGCTCCTTAATTCTTCTATTTATTTCTATCCCAATAGTCTATAGGAATAGAATCTGATTTTAAAGCATCTTCATCAACCCAATAATACGGGCCATACTTTTTCTTTTCGGGCCAGACTTCGTTAAGGGTCGCTGCTTCATATAATTTTCCATCCTTCATAACATACATCATATCAAGTGTGTTCTCGATATCATCTAAAGGATTGGAATTGATCACCAACAGATCAGCGATTTTCCCTTCTTCCAATGAACCCAGATCATCCTGCATACCTAAGAAATAGGCTCCGTGAAAAGTTGCGACCCGAATGGCTTGGAGATTACTCATTCCTGCTGCGGTCATCCAAAGTTCCCAATGACTGGAAATACCATGAATTTGACCATGAGATCCAATAGCTCCATAACCACCTGCTTCAATTACATCTTTCAGTGATTCTGCAATTAACGGGAATCCGTAATCAGATTCAGGGCGTAGCATACGTCTTCTTGTGTGTGGAAGTAATTGCCTCCAGGGAAGGAAACGTTGCATCTTCTCATTCTTCCAAACATCTTCTCTTTGATAATAATACTCTTCATTCCATGGTCCGGTCCCACCCACCATATACGTTGGAGAATACACCATTTTCGCTTTCCCAAAAAACACAGATGCATCTTTATAAATAATACCATAGCTCATTGGATGTTCAAAAGCGGTGTGCCCGTCCATTGTAAGGCCAAGATTATACATAAGATCACTTCCTTCTGTAGTAACCATTAAACCTTCCCTTCGGGCTATGTCTGTAACCCATTGTCGTTGATCCCGACGTGGCTGCAAATACTGCTTTAAAGAAACAGCTCCAAAGGATTTCAATCTTTCGATATTTTCTTCCGCTACTTCATAACTGGATAATTCATTTTGATTCGTTCCGTCACCCATGTATAAAGGATCTCCGGTACTGAAAGTTCTGGGACCTAATATTTCCCCTGCATCGATTAATTCAGCAGTTGGGAATACATTTTGAGACCACATGGAATTGTCCAAATTAGTTGTTACTCCAAAGGCCAGATAAATAGCTGTTTCAAAGCTTTTCTTTGGCATTATTCCACGATACTCACGATAATGATGCGCGTGCATATCAATAAGGCCGGGCATGATGGTTTTCCCGGAGGCATCTATCACTTCATCCACTCCTGAAGTATCGCAATCTCCAACACAAGTTATTCTTCCGTCTACTGCAACTATACTCCCTGATTCAATCACATCATCATTTTCATTTACAGTGATGATCCTTGCATTAATCATTGCGATCGAGCCTGAAGCTTTATCCTTTTTCACCGTTAGATTGATCGAAATACTATCTGTTTTTTCTGAAACCAGATCATACTTATACACCCTATCAGCACTTCCAAAGGTCACTTCATTTTCGCTGAGCCAGGTTGGGAAGAATCCCCCGGTTTTCGATAATTGCTTTACCGGAAATTTTCCATTCTTTTTGTTGATGTTGATGCTTTCATTATTGGTTCTTAAGTATGGCAGCGGCATTAAGTAAACATTCATCCCTTCTGTGATTGCTACGTGTTTGCCGTCAGGAGAAAGCATAATTTCATCGCCATCTTCAATAGACACATGAATTATTTCATCTGATCCATCTTTTCGGACAGACTTAAGAGCATAATCTCCATCTTCCGGCTCCTGAAAAAAGATCCTGTTTTCGGGACCGTAAAAAGGTCGAGCCAACTGAGACCGTGATCCGCCACCTGTTTCAATTCTGATAATTTGCCTCGCATCACTTCCTCCTGAACTTACCTCAATAACATCATACCATGGATTCCACGCCCAGGTTCTTCCCCGGTTTGTAGTACCTGATCCTTTTATAGCTACTATTTTTGAACCATCTGCGCTCCAGTTCGGATGAAGGTATTCGCCGGGCTCTTTAGTTAGTTTTGTTAATCTTGAATTCCTGACTTCAGCTTTCCATAATTCCCCTCCATCAGTATCATGCCAACTTGAAAATGCGATAAATTTACTATCCGGCGACCAGCTTGGTGCAAATTCAAAGGGCTCAAAATCTTTGGTTAAACGTTTCGGAGTGCCATTCGGAACATCCATCACCCAAATTCTGCCTATAGCCTGAAATGCCGCCTTTTTACCATCGGGCGAAAGTGCATACCATCTTAAAAATCTTGCTTTAAACTCATCGAAAGGAACGTCAAACTTGTGATAGGCCTGTTCTGAAATAGTACGATGGATGTCAGCCTCAAATGGAATTGTTTCTACTTCCCCGGAACCAACATTCAATTTTCTGATCTTTCCGCCCTGGGAGATATAAATATGTTTACTGTCGTTCGTCCAGCTGTATCCCGGTAAATCGCGAAGTACTTTGATCGTTTCTGTCATGTCACGGTCAATTGGATCCATGATGAGTCTTTCAGATCCCGTATGCAGATCTCTAAGCCAAAGTGCTGTTCGCGGACCAAATTCATGTCCACGATATGAAATGGTACCACTCGGTATTTGACGAGCAAAAGCTAGATATCTGCCATCCGGTGAAACTTCTGCGGCATAACCTCCACCACTTGAACTTCTGATCTGTTGAGCAGCTACCCCGTTTGTGATCTCGATGACTTCTCCGGTTTTAAGATCCTTTCTGCGAAGTTGATTATATCCTTTCAATGCGTCGTTCAAACCAATTCCTTGTCTAGGACCAACGGCTTCGTAATAATACAAATAGGAATCCACATCAGAAACTGAAGGCCAGCTTCCATTTGCTACTTCTATTCCCTCGCCGCCGTCTTTATGGTACATCCATATTCCGCTTCCATTTCCTGAAAGACTTTGTCTTCTCACTAAGATATATTCACCATCATTTGTCCACTCCGGTGTTACTGCTCTAACCATTCCCTCTTTAAAAACCTGTTTAGGATTAGATCCGTCAGCATCCATAATCCAAAGGTTGTTTTGCCCCGAACGATCTGAAATAAAAGCAATTTTTGAACCATCAGGTGAGATAGCAGGATGAAAATTAAGTGCGATTCCCGTTGTGTCCGTAAGATTATCAGCTTTTCCGCCCTCCGGTGACATTCTGTAAATATGTCCCATCAGATCAAAATAAAGCCATTTGTTATCCGGTGAAATATCCAGCGACATCCAGGTACCTTCGTCTGTTGTGAATGAAATTTCTCTGGTTTCACCTCTTGGCTCGGTTACATCCCACTTCTCTTTTTCTTCACTCTTTTCCTGTCCTATTAACTGTGCCGGGATCGCTATCAGAAATGCAAAAATAGCCGTAACCAATAATCTCATATTGCTCTTATTCATAGTACACCATGTAGTTAGTAATAGTTAGAAGCTCTATTTACTAAATTAAAGTGGTAATGAAAAGTACAGGCATGTTAGCAATCGTAAATGTGATTTGGCTGCTGGTTTTTAAAATATTCGTAGAATCACCACTTTTCGATATAAGAAACAGTTCCGACGCAGAGCATCGGAACTAGTTGAAAAAGAACTAAAAGTCTTTGTTAACTTTTATGCTATAAAAAAATTCTTTAGTTAAAAAGTCTTTGCGGAAGTCAATTATTAGTTCATTGATTTCAATTTTTTCATAGCTGATACCTTCCACCCATTTTAAAGACTCTGAGCTGTCAATCGTTGAGTACCATTTAGATGGAGAGCCAATGACCATCCCCTCATTCTCAAATTCAGTATAAAAAGCTTTAATTTTACCTTCTATTTCTCTCAAACGTATTTTTGTATCATCATATCCAATTATAATATCACCTCTCTCTTCTTCTTGTAATATTCCCGGGTGAACTAAACATTCGTTTTCTCTGCCAATCGATTACTGATCAAAGTCTTCTCTTACAAATAATTCATAGCAAAGATCATATTCTTCGAATCCAAGTAGTATTGGTTCAATCGTAAACCAACTATCCGGGACTCTCTCGAACTGTGTATTATTATCTGAACAAGACATTAAAACTACTAATAATGAGATATTTAAAAATGTACTTATTAGTAGTCTCATGTCTTAAATCTTAAGTCTTACATCTCCTGTCTATCTAACTATCGTCTCAGTCCTCTTCGGCCCGGTAGAAATAATTGTGAATTTCACTCCCAGATAGTTTTCGATATAATCGATGTATGATTTTGCAGCATCAGGAAGTTCATCCCATTTCGTCATTCCTGAAATGTCTTTATCCCAACCCGGCATGGAAGTATAAACCGGTTCTACATTTTCGATCTCATCTAAGCACAGCGGGAATACTTTGGTTTCCTCTCCACCATTGATCTTGTATCCGGTACACACTTTGATCTCGTCAAAGCCGTCCATTACATCCATCTTGGTAAGCGTGAGTTCGTTGATACCGTTAATTCTGCATGCATATTTCAAAGCAACCAGATCTAACCATCCACAACGTCTTGGTCGGCCGGTAGTAGCGCCGAATTCGTGACCTTTTTTACGAAGTTCTTCTCCTGTTTCTCCCAAAAGTTCCGTTGGGAAAGGTCCGTTTCCAACTCTGGTGCAATACGCTTTTGTAATTCCCATTACATGAGTAAGCGCTGTTGGTGGAACTCCTGAACCGGTACAAGCTCCACCTGAAGTTGGTGATGAAGAAGTTACATACGGATAGGTTCCGTGGTCAACATCCAGTAAACAGCCTTGTGCACCTTCCAGCAAAATTGACTTGTTGCTCTCTAATCCTTCGTGCAGCAAATTGGTAGTATTACAGATATATGGAGACAAAATATTGATGGAATCTTCCAATTCATTCATCAGATCATCAACAGAAAGCTTTGGCTCCTGATACAGATTCTCCAGAGCGAAATTTATATCTCTGATGTTCTGCTCAATTTTCTTTTTCAGAACTTCTTTGTCTAGCAGATCTACCATTCGGATTCCAACTCTGGAAACTTTGCTTACATAAGCAGGACCAATTCCACGTCCGGTAGTCCCGATGGCATCTCCGCCACGGCGTTTTTCTTTCAGTTGATCGAGCAGTTTATGGTAAGGCAGAATTACGTGCGCCGTTTGGCTGATGAAGAAACGTCCTTCTAAACTGAAGCCCATCTCCTGCACATCTTTGATCTCTTTGACCAAAGCGATAGGATCGATAACGACACCATTACCAATCACACAATCACCGGATCCGTTAAAAATTCCTGACGGAATCAGATGTAATACAAATGTTTTGTCATCAAACTTTAGCGTATGGCCTGCGTTTGCTCCGCCCTGATAGCGTACGATAAAATCCGCTTTATCGCTTAACAGATCTACGATCTTTCCTTTTCCTTCATCGCCCCATTGGGCACCTATTACTACTCTAACTGACATATCTTTTTAAAAAAAACTATTAACAATAAAAAAGGGGTGTAGTTATCTACACCCCTTTCAGGTTCTATTTAGAAAACGCTTTTCAACCTTCGTTGAATGATTCGGCTGCCTCTTCTACTGATTTGAAATGCTTGAAAACGGTGATCAATTTTGTCACAATTAACAAACTCTCAATCTTATCAGTAGCATTGGCGATCCTGAGATCACCGCCTGCTTTACGCATAGTTGTGAGCGCACCGATTAACATTCCAAGTCCGGATGAATTCATGAACTTTACTTTTCCGAGATCAACTACAATGTTGGTTTTTCCGGCATCAATTAGCTCATGAAGTTTTTCGTTCAGGCTAACCGCATCGGGTCCACCCATT
Source organism: Balneola sp. (assembly GCA_017643645.1). Taxonomy (GTDB): domain Bacteria; phylum Bacteroidota; class Rhodothermia; order Balneolales; family Balneolaceae; genus Balneola. Next base: position 38,132 of record JAEPNB010000008.1, on the reverse strand, counting down.
ACGTTACCTTTAAATTCGATAACCACGCTACTGTAGCGTTCTGATGTATTAAAGCTCATAATCCTATTTTTTAAAACTTATTATTTATTGGTTTTGGAGTCTAATTCTACTACCAAAGAGCTGGCAACAAATAACGAACTATACGTACCAAGTACAATACCAATTAACAGTGCAAAAGAAAAACCTTTTAACACTTCGCCGCCAAAAATAAACAGCACAGCAACCACAAACAAGGTGGTAACCGAAGTGATAATAGTTCTACTTAGCGTATCATTCAAGCTTTTATTTACCATTGGAATAAATTCCATGCCTTTATGCACGATACTGTTCTCACGAATACGGTCAAAAACTACCACCGTATCGTTCAAAGAATAACCTACAATAGTTAAGAATGCTGCAATAATATTCTGATCGATCAGTAAGCTGAAGTTTACCACATCACTTAACAATGTGAATGCACCAAGCGTTATAATCACATCATGGAATAATGCTGCAACGGCTCCGGCCGAGAATGTCCATTTACGGAATCTGATCAAAATGTACACGAAGATAATGATCATAGAATAGATCACTGCCTGCAATCCACCTGATTTCAGATCTTCGGCTATTCTTGGTCCTACACTGTCAGTTTTTTCAGTTTCAGCCTGATTATCAGGATAAAGCTGCGACATTGTAGCGCGAACTACGGTCTCGATCTCTTCAATCGTGTTTGTATTATCTGTTCTGATCAACACTTCAGATTCGGATCCGAAAAGCTTCACTTCCGGGGTTGAACCTAACGGATCAGATAAGCTGGATCTGATCTCTGTTACATCCACAGCTTTCTCAAACTTCAAGACTATTTCTTTACCGCCTTTAAAGTCAATACCGTACTGCAGTCCTTTCGTTAAAATCGCTCCAATGGAAATTGCAAGCAATACTCCCGAGATCACGTAAGCTATCTTTCGTTTACTAACGAAGTCAAAATTTGGTGTTTCAAACCATCTCATAATTATATCCTTTTACTCTTTTAAATTTCTTTGTTGATTAACCGAAGTTTACTGCGTCAGATTTAGCACGAGTCAAATAGTCTACCACTACACGTGTGATAATAATTGCGCTAAATAATGAACAACAGATACCTGCAAGCAGTGTTACAGCGAATCCTTTGATCGGACCAACTCCGAAACTCAAAAGAACTAATGCTACAAAACCTGTAGTGATGTTTGCATCAAAAATTGCACTCATCGCATTTGCATAACCTGCAGAAATTGCGGCTTTGATGGTTTTTCCTGTGCGTTGCTCCTCACGAATACGATCAAAGATCAGCACGTTTGCATCTACCGCCATACCAATAGTCAGTACGATACCTGCCATTCCCGGAAGTGTTAACGTAGCTTTGAAGCCTGCTAAAATTCCTAAAATGAACACGATATTCAGTAGTAACGCCAGATCAGCAACTGCACCACCTGTTCTGTAATACACAATCATAAAAATTGCCACGATGGATAAACCAATTAATACAGAGTTTAAACTCGCGTCAATAGAAGCCTGACCTAGTGAAGCACCAACGGTACGCTCTTCAACGATCTCTAACGGAGCGGGAAGTGCACCTGAAAGCAGAATGTTTACCAAGTCATCCGCTTCGCCCACATTTTCAACTCCGGTAATAGATGAACGACCGTTATTTATCTTCGAAATCACGTTTGGATAGGTATATATAAAACCATCCAGAACAATAGCTACCGGTTTACCGATATTAGCTCCTGTAATTCTTGCCCAGTCTCTGGCACCTTCTGCATTCATAGTCATAGAAACTTCAGGAACGTTAGTAGCAGGGTCAAACTGAACGCTTGCTTCTTCAATAACATCACCGGTCATTTCAACATCTGTTTTTACTCCGTAAAGAGAAAACACTTCTGCTCCACCTTGAGTGTATGGCTGAGTATTGGCACTCCACATAATGGTTGTGTTTCTTGGAAGCATACGATCTATTTCCGGATCGTTTAGTAACGCATTTACTTCTGCGGTGTCTTGTTCTTCAGCATACCCAAGAACATATGGACTTCCCTGACTTGGAATAAGAACTTCCAGCAAAGCATTTGGTTGAATAGTATCTAAACTGTCTCCTTCTTCGCCTGCAGCTTTCTGATCGAAATAATCATACACCTGATTGATGAAAGAACTGAAATCGTTCGCATTAGCTGCCAATCTGAATTCTAAACGAGCGGTTCCTCTTAATAGATTACGAACTCGCTCTTTATCATCAACACCCGGAAGCTCAACTACGATTCTGTCTGTTCCTTGTTTTACGATGGATGGCTCTGTTACACCAAATCTATCCACACGAGTACGAATAATTTCGATAGCTCTGTCGAGAGCTTCTGTTCTTTGTGCTTTTAAGAACGTAATGATCTCTTCGTTTGTGGAACGCCTGGTTATTTCCGCAGCATCATTTCTGAAATAACGACTCAATCTGGCTCCTTCACCTTGTGATTGAAACTCTGTCGCCATTTCATCGATGAAATCGGTGTCGTTAGCCAAAGCTGTTGTTCTGGCGCTTGCAACTACTTGTTCCAGTGCATCGTCTTTGTTTTCACCGGCCAGTTCTAGAATCAACTGTGGTGTTCCAACTTCAAGCATAACGTACATTCCGCCTTGCAGATCAAGACCAAGATTTAACGTTCGCTCTTTTAGACTTGCTAACTTTTCTCTGTTCTCATCTACGTATTGAATACTATCAGTAGGAGAAAGTTCACTTATTTGTTTTTGCTCCAAATTGTATATAACAGTTGGATATAGGTAAAATAGCGTTAGTCCCAAAAAGGCCACTATAAGTCCTATTTTAAATCCGTTTCCTTGCATGGTTGTTAGATTTTAGATTTTTGTATTAGATATTAGGTTTAAGACATAAGAATTGAGAAAAATCATCTACTCTTAGTCTAAATAGAATTCAAAATTTGAACTCTGTAATTTGTTTTTTTGAATGTTGGAATTGGGTATTTGATATTTACCCGAAGGGTACTAAGGTGCGTTTATCGCTACCCCTGATTCAAATGGAATTGAAGATGTGTTTTGTGAAAATGTATCCCATCCGGCTTCAATGTTAACCAGATTATTCATACAGGACTCTGAAACAGAGTTTACTCCTTTTTTCAGAGAAGCGACTTCTTTTTGAGAAACGGCATTCGGTTTAATGTTCTCAACTACAACCGCCTTGCCCATACCATTAGAAGAACTCTGATAAGCTTTCCACTCATCAATAATCACTTCCAAAACATCCGAATCATTTGATTTGCCAAGTGGCAGTTCAAAATCTTCACTGTTTTTTGATACGATCTCTGAAGCCTTCCTTATCACCGAGTCCAGTTCGTCTGCATCATCAGCTAAATCTGAAATAAGCTTTCTGATCTCGGCATTCTCTTCAGATTTTACTTTGGCATCTAACCATGAAGTAAACTCTGAATGAGTTTTACTTTCTTGAATAGGAGCAACAAAATGAAGCGCAAATCCAAGTAGTATTACTACCAGACTATAAGTTTTAGTGATATGTGTTCTGAAAATTTTCACAGACTTTAATATAGTTAAGAATCAGTTATGATATCAAAATTTAATTCTCAGGTATAAAATTCTTTCTGTTCTTAAAACATAGTTGTAAAAGTGATAGAGTGAAGAAATGAATTAATTTCCTCTATTTTTGTAAGGAATACGTTTGAAGTGGTCTTACTTAAATAAAAAGCATGAATTACTCAGACTGGGAAGAAACTGTTTTCTTTGAAATCACAGCTGACATCCCCTGGAAAATTGAAGCATACAGACTGAGTCTATTCTTAGCTGATTTGGCTTGGAATGATTGCAGCATCATAACAGAGAACCATAAGTTTTCGTTATCAGATCAGCTTTACAGATCTGCAGGGTCAATCAGCGCTAATATAGTAGAAGGGTATTCTAGAATTTCTAACAAAGAAAAAGCAAGATTCTATGAAATTGCATTGGGATCTACCCGCGAAGCTAGAGATTGGTATTATAAAAGCAGACATTTATTTACTAGCGAAACAATCAGATCAAGGATAAAGCTGCTAACTTCTATTATTAAATTGTTGCAAGTAATGATTACCGATAGAAGGAAGGCAAGCAGAATCTAAACCTCACTTTATCACTCTATCACTTCCTTAACCCTATCACTCAATCGCTCAAACTCCTGTTTCAAAAACCGTCCCGTGTGTGATTTTTCAACTTCTGCTATTTTATCCGGCGTCCCTTCTGCGATGATCTCTCCACCACTTTTTCCACCTTCAGGACCAAGATCAATGATCCAATCTGCGGCTTTAATAAGATCAAGATTATGCTCGATCACCATTACGGTATTTCCTTTATCAACCAGTTTTTGAATTACATTCACAAGCATTCTTACATCCTGAAAGTGTAATCCGGTAGTTGGCTCATCCATAACATACAGCGTATCTCCGGTGCCGATCTTCGAAAGTTCACGAGCCAATTTAATTCGCTGCGCCTCTCCACCGGAAAGTGTAGTACTGGACTGCCCTAAAGTTAAATATCCCAATCCCACTGAAGTGAGTGTTTTCAGAATTCTGCTGATCGCCGGTTGTGCATCAAAAAACTCAGCCGACTCTGAAATTGGCATCTTCAACACATCAGAAATACTTTTTCCTTTGTAGAAGATCTCCAGCGTTTCGCGATTATATCGTTTCCCATTACAGGTTTCGCAAGTCACGTAAACATCAGGAAGGAAATTCATTTCGATCTTACGGACTCCATCCCCTTGACAAGTTTCGCATCTTCCACCTTTAACATTGAACGAGAATCTTCCCTGATCGTACCCTCTTATCTTAGATTCCGGAAGTTCGGCGTACAACCTTCTGATATGATCAAACACCTTGGTATATGTTCCCGGATTTGATCTTGGAGTTCTGCCAATCGGGCTTTGATCTATAGAAATGATCTTATCAATATTATCCAAGCCATCCACCGTATCATAAGGAAGGGGAACACTTTTGGATTTATAAAAATGATTGGAAAGAATCGGCACCAGCGTTTGATTGATCAATGAACTCTTTCCGCTACCACTTACTCCGGTTACAGAAATAAATTTTCCAAGAGGCACCTTCAAATCTACATTCTGCAGATTGTGTCCCCGGGCATTTTTTATGGTGATCTTTTTCTTATTGCCTTTTCGATACTTTTCAGGGAGTTCGATGACTTCTTCATCACGAAGAAACTTGGCAGTCATAGAATCTTTGGCCAACTCATCAGGTGTTCCTGCTGAAACAATATATCCGCCATTTACACCGGCTCCCGGCCCCATATCAACTACAAAGTCTGCATGTTCTATCGTTTCCCGATCATGTTCAACTACCAGTACACTGTTTCCAAGATCACGAAGCATTTCCAAAGATTTGATCAGCTTGATATTATCTCTTTGATGCAACCCGATACTAGGCTCATCCAGAATATAGAGAACACCTACCAATTGTGTACCGATCTGAGTTGCCAATCGGATACGTTGCGCTTCACCACCACTCAGCGTTTGTGCTTCCCTGTCCAAATTTAAATAATCCAATCCCACATTGAGGAGAAAATCCAGTCGGTCTCTGATCTCTTTCAGTACCTGACTTCCAATGAGCTGCTGACGCTCGCTAAGTTTGATCCCATACAGCGTGTCCCGAATTCCGTCAATATCCATTTGTACCAGATCGTGAATATTATATCCATCGATCTTGTACGAAAGTGCTTCCTGATTTAACCGACCGCCTCCACATTTCGGGCAAGTGATCTTACTCATGTATGCTTTAGCTTTGTCTCTTTGTTTTGGAGACTTACTGTTTTCATACTGATCAATGATCATTTTCCGCAACCCTTCAAACTTGTGCTTGTAGGTTACATTACTGTCTTTGAATTCATAGCTAACGGAGTACTTATGGTCTCCGCCCCCATTCATCAACAGATCAAGATCTTCTTTGGTGTACTTTTTGAAAGGTGTTTCGAAATCTTTGTTGATACTTTCCAAGACAGCTTTCAATTGTTTGAACACAAACACATCTCTTGGAGCACCTAAATATCTGAGGCCACCATCTTCAATCGACTGTTCGTTATTCGGAACCAAAAGCTCCCAACTAACATCATAAGTACTTCCCAGACCATCACAAGTTTGACAAGCACCATACGGGGAATTAAATGAAAAAAGATTCGGGGCAGGATCTTCATATGCGATTCCACTTTCTGCATCGAACAGCTTCTGTGAAAATAACCGATCTTCAAATTCATCGCCCTTTTTTGTGGCAAGAATTACATTTCCGTCAGCCATTTCCAGTGCAAGTCGGATACTCTCCGAAATTCTCTTTTCACTTTTAGGGCTGATCACAAACCGGTCTACAACCACTTCGATATTATGAGTCTTGTATCGGTCGAGCTTTAAGCCTTCCTCCAACTCAACCAGCTCACCATCAACTCGTGCAGTTAAAAAACCTTGCTTGATTGTCTGCTCAAATAACTCTCTGTAATGACCTTTTCGACCACGAACAACGGGAGCCAAACAATAAACTTTGCTTCCTTCAGGCATATCCATTACCGAAGCTACAACCTGATCCGCGGATTGTTTCTCCATCTTGTTTCCGGAAACATAAGAATATGGAATTCCAACCCTTGCATATAGCAATCGAAGAAAATCGTAGATCTCTGTAACCGTACCAACCGTTGAGCGTGGATTACGGTTTGTAGTTTTTTGGTCGATGGAAATTACCGGAGAAAGTCCGTCTATAAAATCTACTTCGGGGCGTTCCATCATTCCCAAAAACTGGCGGGCGTAAGCAGAAAGAGATTCCAAAAACCTGCGCTGACCTTCTGCATAAATAGTGTCAAAGGCCAGGGAAGATTTTCCGGAGCCAGACAAACCCGTAATCACCACAAACTGATCCCGGGGAATGTCTATATCAAAATTTTTAAGATTGTGCTCTCGTGCGCCTCTGACAATAATATTCTGCTGCAATGAACTCTACTTTTAGGGTTTAAGCCAACTTGAAGTATACGAAACAGATTACAGAGAACCTTCATTCAATTTTCAGAAGGTTAGTTTATACTTTCGAATTTCTGTCCCAGAGTTCTATAATCACGCACAAACATTCTGTTAGGCACAAACCCTGCCTCATCTTCTGAATATTCAGGTTTTATCCTCTTCAGATTATACATTGGAACGGTACCCATATTTTTAACCTCTATATCTCCTCGGTTTTCACAAACGAAATATTCTTTCACTTCATTATAGGTACTTTCTGAGATATTGATGTATTCCTGATCTGCACTTTGCTCCATACGCGAAGCAAGATTAACTGCATCGCCCCAAATATCATACGCGAAGCGTTTTTTACCAATAACACCCACTACTGCTGAGCCTGTGTGAATTCCAATTCTTAAAGGAAATACCGGAATGGTGTCATCTTTCTCTGTATGGAATTGATTCATGAATTTTTTCATCTTTAAAGCTGTAAGCACAGAATCAATAGCGTGAGTATTGTTAGCTTCAGGAAGACCACCAACAGCCATATAGCTGTCACCAATGGTTTTGATCTTTATGAGATTATTTTCTTCAGAAAACTCATCGTATTTATCAAAATAAAAAGAGAGACTTCGGATCAATTCTTCAGGACTTAAGCTTGGAACAACTTTACTGAATCCATCAAAATCAGTAAACATGATAGTCACATTTTTAAAACGCTCCGGGGTAACCGTTCCATATGCCAATAAGCTTTCAGCTATTTTATCAGGGAAAATATTTTGTAACAGATCCAGATGCTCATTTTTAGACAGCTCTAATTCCTGATTTATTCCCTTCAGCTTTTGTTTTATCGTTTCAAGCTCCACATTCTGAGCAAGCGTATTTTTATATGTAGAAACCAATAAATTAATTAAGTGCTCTACATCCGCTTTTATTTCATATTCTTTCCCATCTACTTCAACTTTAACATGTTCTCTTTCACTGATTTTTGAGGATGGCTGACTTAAGAGATCATCTACTTTTTTAAACAGTGTATAATCATCATATGGTTTCGTAAGGTAGTTATCTGCTCCTGCCGATATTCCTTTCATCAATGAGTCTGTTGTTACTAAAGAGGTAACCAGAATTACAGGTATATGATTATATCTTTCGTTTTCCTTTATACCTGAACATAATTGATAACCATCCATAATTGGCATTTCAACATCAGTTATCACCAAGTCAGGACTCTCTTTTTCTACAAGATTAAATGCATCTTCACCGTTTTGAGCTGTCAGCACTTCAAAACCTCTGTGTATAAGCTTGTGTTTCATTAATGTAACCAGTGCAGGATAATCATCTACAACAAGTATTCTTTGTTTTGTTTCTATCATTAGGTAATAACCTTATTGAACTAATTTTTTAGAATATATAGATAATTTATTTTCGTTTGCGTTAGGGATTATTTAGAAAGCATTAGCTTAAAATTTCTTATACCTTTGATGTATAATAATTATTTCATGGAAAAGACAATCGAAAACACTTGGTCTCCAACCTCTTGGAAGGAGAAAACAGTAAAACAATTACCAACCTATAGCAATTCTGAGCTTCTGGAAGAGAATTATTCTCAACTAAAAGGACTTCCACCATTGGTTACATCCTGGGAGATTGAAGCACTTAAAACGAAACTCGCTGAAGTATCTGCAGGAAAAAGCTTTTTACTTCAGGGTGGCGACTGTGCTGAAAGCTTCGATCTGGTAACTTCGCCTAAGATCGTAAATATGCTGAAAGTAATGCTCCAAATGAGTTTTATCCTGATTCATGAAATGGGTGTTCCGGTTCACCGGGTTGGAAGAATAGCAGGGCAATATGCTAAACCAAGGTCAAAAGATTTTGAGAATATAAACGGAAAAGAAATTCACAGCTACCGTGGTGACCTTATCAATCGTTTCGAAGCTACTGAAGAAGCTCGTATGCCGGATTCTAACCGATTGATAGAAGGATATCATAAAGCAGGTTTAACGCTCAATTTTCTTCGTGCCCTCGCTGATGAGGGCTTTGCTGATTTACGCCATCCCGAACAATGGGAAATGGATTTCATGCTCAATAATGAGTATTACAAAGAGTACGAAGCCATGGTTGATTCTATCACCAAAGCCGTGCGTTTTATGGAATCTATTTCACCAACCAGAGTGAATAATCTTCAAAAAGCTGATTTTTACACTTCCCACGAGGCGTTAAATTTGTATTACGATGCTGCCCAAACCAGACAAGTTCCCCGTAAAACCGGCTTTTTTAATCTGAGTGCCCACATGGTTTGGTTAGGAAATCGCACCCGTGATCTGGATGGAGCACATGTGGAATATTTCCGGGGAATTCAAAATCCGATTGGCGTAAAAGTTGGACCACCTTTTACTGTCGATGAAACATTACGATTGATCGAAACTTTAAATCCTACTCATGAAGCCGGCAAGATTGTGCTCATTGGACGTTTTGGGAAAGATAAGATCAAAGAACAACTTCCTCCTTTAATTCGAGCAATTCGAAGAGAAGGCTTTCCGGTTGTGTGGAGTTCAGATCCTATGCATGGAAATACATTCTCAACAGAAGATTCAGTCAAAACCAGAAACTTTGATCATATACTGGAAGAGATTAAATCCTCATTTGCTATCCATCGAGCCGAAGGCAGTTACTTAGGCGGAGTTCATCTCGAAATGACCGGCGACAATGTTACTGAATGTGTAGGTGGAGCGGAAGGGTTGAACGAATCGGGCTTAGGTCATAATTACGAAACCTTCTGTGATCCAAGACTGAACTATCAGCAAAGTCTGGAACTTGCATTCCTGATTGCCAAAGAGTGGAAACAGAGCTATTTGTAGAATAAAGAATTCAAAATTAAAGATGAAAAATTTCCTTTTGTCATATCGAGCAGAGCGAGATATCTAAAAATTGCTAACAACGAGATACTTAGATTTCTCATATTCATTCGAAATGACAGAGAACCATTTTCATCTTTAATCCTACATTCTTAATTTCCTAAAGCGATATCTCTTTAACCGAACCAAGCAGTTTGCCTAGAAATTTATTCCCGTACACTCTTTCTACGTGTTGAAGGTCAGCGATTATAACCAACAATTCTTTACTTCTGGAAAACGCCACATTCAGTAATCTTGGAACGCTCAATCCGTTTTTAGTTTCGTCAAAAGGACGAACAGAATAATGACGCAAAGCCCCGTTCTGAAGTTCACCACTCATTACGGTATCAAAAATGATCACCTCTTTTTCTCTTCCCTGGAATGTGTGAATGGTTCCAACTTCCACATAACGATAACCTTCTTCTCTTAAATGATTACGAACGGTATATACACTGCTTCGGAATGGAACGATCACACCGATGCTGTCATCTGCATATTTCAGAGAAAGTTTTTTAACACTTTGCTCGATTAGCTTTAAATGAACTTCATTGGATGGATTAAAACTTCTCCCGCCTTTTTCCTGCTCGATATAAGGACCGTATTTGGAAGAATCTACCAATGCCACCGAATTTTTGTTGGTACCACGCTCCAGAATTTTTTCGCCTGATTTCAGTCTTCCGTCGTAAAAAACCGAACTGATCACCCCAGCCAGATCGGATCGCAATCTATATTGGGTATCAAAGAAACAAGTAAAATCAGGGTTTTCATCATGCCACAGGAACAGGTCTTCCGTGGTTTCTGCGCCGGAAACAAAAGTGAAAATATCCTGCTCTAAAAAGGCTCTGGATTCAGGGTCATTGGTAATTGCGATGGGCGGAAGCTGCATTGGATCACCGGCAATAACCAAGTGTTGCTTACTTTTAGCTGCCATCAATAATAAATATGGAACACCCGCCATCGACGCTTCATCAACTACTACAGCATCATAACTAAGGTTCCAGAAAAGCTCTGAAGTACACACTTTCGCCATCGTTGTGGCAACCAGTTGCTTTTTTTTCAGCTCATAGCGTTCATTCAAATTCAGCAGTTTATCGATCTTTTCTTCCATCGCATCGATACCACCTTCCCGATCTACTTTCTCACCAAGAAGCTGGCATTCCAGATCCATTTTTTGTGGAATCTCCTCATCTTCCAGCATCATCTTGTCGATCTGAGCCTGAAGCTTTTTATAATTCTCCAATGATGTACTCAACTGCACGGCGTCGGCTTTTCTTCCGTCCAATTTTATCTTTACCTGATTCTCAAATAAAATACTTTCCAGCCGATCATCCTGAAGTGCTGCTTCTCCGAACCTGGTTGTCTGCTGAAGATCAAACATCGGCTCGATCTCGTACAACGCTTCGATCACATTCATCAAACCAACATCTACTGCTCGATTGGTATTGGAAACAAAAAGAACACGCTTTCCTTCTCTTAAAAGATTGGCGACTATAAATCCAAGCGTAGCTGTTTTCCCCGTTCCCGGAGGCCCCCAAACATATAGTACATTATTTTTTACTGCCTTTTCGATGGCTTCCGTTTGAGAATCATTTCTGAGTTCATCAACCTTAACTGAATAACCGGAACTGTTTTCTTTGAAATGCTTCGCAGGCTCTAATAGTGATTTCAGCTGTTCGACTTTCTTATACTTGTCTTCCAGTGTATATAAATGCTCCTCCATTTTCTTGAGCACAAAATCATTTTCCCACTCTAAATAAACTTCATCGATCGTTGGACCAAAATCTTCAGGAAAATCCAGCCACACTTTCCCTTCTTTAAAATCTATTTCATGAACTTCCAGTTCTTTACTGCGAAGCTTGGCTCTGATCTCTTCCGCAAATCGCAATCCCTGATTCGTTGTTTCAAAAACATAGATATGGCTCTCGGATTGCTTTTGTAGAACTCCGTTTGTCAGCACGTCATTGGATGGAGTCTCCCGTACCGCTTCTATCTCTTTCTCAATGGCCGAAATGGCCTTTTTTATAGTCTTTTTGATATTCAATGCTGAATAGTTATTTGTTATTGGTTAATGGTGGTTGTTACAAATAACCTTTAACCATTAACCCAATTACTGATCCCAAAGCTCCGAGCGAATCATTTCTGCACTTCGATCTGAAAGCTTATAATTTAACTGGATTCTGCTTTTCTCCGGTACTTTTTGCTCTACCAGCTTTGCACTTTCCTGAGTGTATAAGATAAGATCTGTCTCCCTAACAAAAAGCGGTAATGATCGCCCATAAATACTTCCCGCAACAAACGATCCTTCAAAAGGAATCATCAATTTCAATTCATTGATGATCTTTGCAATACTTTCATCATCAGATGTTACCAAACCGATGGTTTGAATAGCTGCAAGTTCTGTGATTTTATACAGTGTTTCCGGATCAAACATATGCACGATGGGAATGATCATCATGCTTTCGCTCAGGCTTCTGAACTTATTCATGAACTTGATCGGCACAAACAGCGCATCATAAGAAGCTGCTTTTTCAATTTCGGTAATATCCAGAACACTGCTTTTTACTCCAACCTGTTTCTTAATAGCACTGGAAAGCATTGAAGCCATTTCCTTGTTATCACCAACTGTAGCACACGACTGAATTCGCTCCGGCCACTCCATAAAATCCAGTTGCTCCTGAAACAGCAGTTCTATTTCAGAATCATCAAGCCCATATCCAACCAATTCCTCAATTAAAGCTTGAACTTTTCCGCCACCAATTTCCAGACGTTCTGCTTTGTCCAGCATGGAAGTCTGTTTAGTAACCGTAAAGCCTCTTCCCTGCTCACCTTTTATCAATCCTTCTTCTTCCAGAATATGATAGGCTTTACGAACGGTATGAAAACTAGCTTCCAGCTGTTGTCCCAATTCCCGGGTAGACGGCAACACTTCCCCAACCTGAAATTGCTTGGTAGAGATCATCAACCGTATTCGATCAGCGATATGTTTAGCAGAGGTTTTCATTTTTTAGATGCAAGATTTAAGACATGAGATTTAAGATGCTTTTTTTGTCAACGCAAATCAGTCTTATGTCTTAAATCTTTCATCTTAAGTCTATTTATTATCAATTTCTCTATTTAAAAAATACAATCTCACTACTTTTTTATATGATTAGAACTTTTCATAAAAAAGTTCGTCGCCCCTTCTTGAGAGGGGGTTGGGGGTGTGTCAAACTTGTTTATTTTCTCAAATTCTATCACATACTCCTCAATTGCCCTTAATGCATCTCTATTTTCAGGATAAATATCAGAATCCTGAAACCTAAGAACATCAATTCCAATGCTATTTAAAAACTCTTCTTTTTGTCGATCTTTAATTTGAACTGATTCCTGATTATGAGACACTCCATCAACTTCAATAGCCAACATTAATTCCTGACAAAAGAAATCAACTATATAATTGCCAATTGGCTTTTGGCGATGAAAATCATACCCAAGACATTGTTTACCGCTCAAAGAATGCCATAGAACTCGTTCAGCTTTTGTAGCATTATTGCGAAGTTTTCTTGCAAGTTCTTTAAGTGCGGGATTATATGGTATTATTTTTCTTCTTGGCATAATAGCTCAATATAGCTTGTTATCAACTTCTGACACACCCCTAAATCCCCTCTCAAGAGGGGACTTTTCTAATTACTTAGTTAAAGCTAATATCAACAGAACAAGGAACCCTAAAAACATCATACTATTACCAATCCAAATTCCATAATAACTAACTTTATGTTTCTTGGCTTTTTCTTTAGAGAAAGCATCTTCTAATTCTTCTCTTTTTTTAAAGAAATCCCAAGTTGGATTGCCTGCTGCTTTTTGTAATTGAATCATCAAAGTAATTCCGAAAATCAATGATAAGATCATTCCACTTACTATGATATTTCTAATTACATCCAACATTAATTAATCACTCTGTTTTTAGTCCCCTCTTGAGAGGGGATTTAGGGGTGTGTTAATTCTTCATTCTTAATCCCGCTTCAGCGGTCAACTATTTTCTTTAATTCTGTGATCATCATCAGAGCTTCGATCGGTGTCATTCGGTTTGGATCGCTGGCTTCTAATTTATTGAGCACCGTTTCCAATCTCGGGTCCACATGAGTGGCAAATAAATTCATTTGCTCGATCTCATCCTGCTTTTCAATTTTGTCTGATAAGTTTTTTGCAGCATCTTTTTGTGCTGATGCCTTCCCTTCCAAAGAACCATTCTTGTTAGTGATATCCAGACTGTGACTTTCCAGATTCTTTAAAATGTCTTTTGCCCGATCGATAACGATCTGCGGAAGTCCCGCCATATTAGCTACCTGAATTCCATAACTGTGATCAGCACCGCCACGCACCAATTTCCTCAAAAAGATCACTTTTCCGTCATGCTCCTTTACCTGAACATTGAAGTTCTTGGTTCGATCATACATTTGTTCCAACTCATTCAACTCATGATAATGAGTGGCAAATAATGTCTTTGCGGCCACCGGAGCATGATTATGCAGATATTCTGCCAATGACCAGGCAATACTCAATCCATCAAATGTACTGGTTCCGCGACCCACTTCATCCAGCAGAATGAGCGATCTTGGAGTGGCGTTATTCAGAATGTTTGCCGCCTCGTTCATCTCAACCAAAAATGTACTTTCTCCGGCTGCTAAATTATCCGAAGCGCCGACTCTTGTAAATATCTTATCAACCATCCCGATGGTAGCAGACTCAGCCGGTACAAAACTCCCAACCTGAGCAAGCAAAACGATCAAGCCCGTCTGGCGAAGTATGATACTCTTACCGGCCATATTCGGTCCGGTAATTATCATGATCTGTTGGTCAGAATTATTCAGCTCAATGTCATTCGGAATAAAAGGCTCGCCCATCGGCAGGGTTTCTTCCACAACGGGATGTCGCCCTTTTTTGATAGAGATCTCTTCAGAATCTCTTACTTCCGGCTTAGCATAATTATTTTTAAAAGCCACTTCAGCAAAACATTGGATACAATCCAGTTCAGCAAGCGCGAAAGCTATTTGCTGGATATCATCAGCAAACTCAGAAACGTATAATCTTACTTCTTCAAAAAGCTCATATTCGAGTGTCTTACTACGTTCCTCTGCTGATAAGATCTTCTCTTCAATTTCCTTAAGCTCCGGAGTGATGTAACGCTCAGCATTAACCAACGTCTGCTTTCTGATAAAATGCTCAGGCACTTTATCTTTATGAGAATTCGTCACTTCAATATAATATCCGAATACTTTATTGTAACCGATCTTCAGCGATGCAATTCCTGAATCTTTAGCCAGCTTATCTTTGATCTGGGCTATGTATTTCTTCCCGTTCTTTGCAATATCACGAAGCTCGTCCAGCTCTTCATTAAATCCATCGCGGATCATGTTTCCATCCCGAATACTTGCCGGAGGTTCTTCAGCTAGTGTCTTAGTGATATGCTCCTGAAGATCGATCAACAATTTCAATCTCCCCGAAATGTCTTTCAACAATGGATCATCAAAACCGGCAAACTGACTTTTGATAACCGGAATCTGAGCCAGTGAAAGTTTCAGTTGAACAATATCCCGGGCATTGGTTCTTCCAACGCAAATTCTTGAAATCAGTCGCTCTAAATCACCAACCTGTTCCAATTCTTCCCGAAGTTGAGATCTCACATCATGTTTGGAATAGAAAATCTCAACAGAATCCAGGCGCTGTTGAATGGGCTTTAATCTTTTAAGCGGACGCATGATCCATCTTCGAAGAAGTCGACCACCCATGGCCGTACACGTCTTGTCCATGATCGATATCAACGTTCCTTCAACATTCCCATCCTGAATACTAGCCGTAAGTTCTAAATTTCTTTTTGTGGCAGGATCAAGAGACATATACTCATTACTCTCATATGCATATAATCTTCTCAGATGTCTCAAATAAGCTTTTTGAGTTTCCTGCATGTAATGCATTAGTGAACCTGCGGCAACATGGGCTGTTTTCAGTTCTTCAACCCCAAATCCTTTTAGCGAATGAACTTCAAAGTGCTCTGTTAAGATTTTATATCCGTAATCTCCTTCATATACCCAGTCTTCGATGTAAGTGATATTGAACTTCAGGAAAGCATCTTCCAGTTTGTTCTTCAATTTTGAAGAAACCAAAACTTCTGAAGGCTGAATAGCTGCCAACAAACTATCCAGTTGCCTTTCGCTTACTTCACTTAATCCGAATTCCCCGGTTGAGATATCAGAAAATGCTACACCTACACTGTCTTTTGTCCAGTGAAGTGATACGATATAGTTATTTCGTTTGTGCTCCAGTAGTTTTTCGGAAAGTGTTACTCCCGGAGTTGTGATCTCAGTTACTTCTCTTGTTACAATCTTTCGACCGGCTTTTTTGGCTTCATCAGGGCTTTCAGTCTGGTCACAAACGGCCACTTTATAACCTTTTTTTACCAACTTGGGCAGATAGCTATCTAAAGAATGAAAAGGGAACCCCGCTAAGGGAGTTTGATCTCCTCCATTATTTCTTTTGGTAAGTGTGATGCCCAATTCTTTGCTCACCAAAACAGCATCATCTGCAAAAGTCTCATAAAAATCTCCCACTCTGAACAGCAAAATAGTACCCGGATGCTCATCCTTGATCTCAAAGTACTGTTTCATTAAAGGAGTTTGCTTCTTTGCTGCCATTGGTGTTTAAACTATTCCTGTGCTAACTTTTAATAAAAATTCGGGCTTGGAACATACCAATGAATTGAATTAAAAACTACGTTTATATAAGTGCGGAATTACCATTTTCATCTGACGCTCAACTTTTTTTCAATTCTCAATTCAAACAAAAATTTGAAAAACTGACCCTCCCCACTCCTTCGGAGCGCCCCTCCCTAATTATTAGGGAGGGGATCGGGGGTGGGTTAAAAAATATGGCTAAAATTAAGATGTGATATTCTTGCTTTGAATTAGAAATGTAACACGTATATTTTAAAGTTCGAAGGTATTCCTTTGATAACGAACTTGTTTAGCTTGCAAAATCTCAAAGACTTCTGGAATAGATTATTAAAGATAGTAGGTAAGAAAGATCTTTTCTTCAGCGCCTCTGCTATCACATTCAATCTCTTTATTTGCTCTATTCCGTTTGTGCTTATACTGATCTCTATAATTGGGTATGTACTAAGCTATGATGAAGCTCTCAATATGATCATTCAATATGGAAGCGAGTTTTTACCCACCTTTTCTTATGAAGCTGAAACATCTGATGTGATTCAAGGATCTCAGACTATTGAAAATATATTAACCCCATTGGTAAGTGCGAGACAAGTTTTCGGAATAGTAGGTACGGTTATATTACTTTTCTTTACTCAGGGATTGATGCATGCTGTGAAGCATGTATTATTTGATATTTTTGATATTGAAGAGCGGAAGCATCCGGTTATGCAAGTAGTATATAATTTTTTCTGGTTTGGGATATTTGGTGCACTCATTTTCTTTTTATCTCTTATCATTTCTTTTGTTTCCTTTATCAACCTTAGTGAGTTTGAAGTTCCGTTTACAGAAATAGTAATAGAATTACCCTGGATATATGATTTCCTGAACTTTCTTGTTCCAATACTATTTTCTTTTGTAGTTATGTATATCGTTTTCCGATATCTGAGTGAACGAAAAATTGATCGTAATATCTCAATAATAGGTGCTCTTGCTTATACACTGCTTTTCGAAATTGCTCGTTTTATAATCAGTGGGTATTTAGAATATGCCTTTAGTTCATACAGATATTTCTATCAGGGATACGCTATTGCCATAGTAATTGGTATCTGGATTTTCTACAGCGCATTTCTCTTTGTATTATCAACAACTATTGCTAAAGCCTATTATGATACTTACAAGAGCCACAAGCCAACTGTGGTTGATAATCCATATGCTGATTTGGATTGATGTCAGCCGGCAAACTAGATCAAAGCTTTTATTCAGGAAATGATCCTGTTCCAATAGCCAAAGCTCTATTGGGAAAGGTTCTCTGTACAAATTTTGATGGAGTTCTTACTTCCGGAATGATCGTTGAGACAGAGGCTTATAACGGAAGAACTGACAAAGCCTGTCATTCTCATATTCATGGAAAAACTGAACGAACTAAGATCATGTTTGGTGAGCCCGGTATTTCTTATGTTTATCTTTGCTACGGAATTCATCACCTTTTTAATGTGGTAACCAATACGGAAGGAAATGCAGATGCCATTTTGATCCGTGGAATAGAACCTTTAGATGGAATCGATACTATACTCGAACGCCGGGGAAAATCTAAACTGGAAAGATCTGTTGGTGGCGGCCCCGGAATTGTATCTCAGGCTTTGGGGATCACTACCAAAAATTATGGGGAAGATCTTCAGGGCAATCTTATCTGGATTGAAGACAAGGGGATCTCAATCAAACCATCTCAAATTATTTCAAGCCCAAGAGTAGGTGTTGATTACGCCGGAGAAGACGCTAAACTGCCCTGGCGATTCAGGATCAAGGGAAATAAGTTTACCAGCCCTTCCAAATAATGCACTTCTCTCTATCAGCTGTATAGCCACAACTAATTAACCTTTAGCCAAAAAATAGTTTAACATTAAATGAATTATTTCAAAACCGTTTTGGTTTTAACACTAAAATAAACATTCATCATAAATTGAAGAACAATGAACAAGACATTTAAACTATTATCACTCATTTTGGTAGGAATTGCCTCTGTTGCAGCAGTAAATTACGTTTCTACTGCGTGGACAATAGACAAAGCACACAGTAACATTAATTTTGAAGTGCGCCACTTTTTCACTCCTGTTGACGGAACATTTCACGATTATACTGCTACGGTAAATTTTGATCCATCAAATCTTGAAGAGAGCATGATTGATGTAGAAATCATGGTTAACAGTATTGACACAAAAAATGAAAGAAGAAATGGTCACCTGAAAACCGCCGACTTTTTTAATGCGGAAAAATATCCAAAAATCACGTTCAAAAGCTCCAAGATCGAATCCAAAGGAGATAATAAATTTGTAGCTCATGGTGATTTAACCATTAAAGATGTTACTAAAAAAATTGAAATGCCTTTCACATTATTGGGCGTTATGGATCATCCAAGAGGCGGAAAAGTAGCCGGTATTACCTCTGAATTTGTGATTGACCGTAATGTTTATGGTGTTGGAACAGGAGACTGGGTTTCCGATGCAGTTGTTGGAAAGGAAGTAACAGCTACACTTAACCTTGAGCTGAACAGCAAGTAAATAATTTTTTTTAAAAGAATTGAAAGCATCGTTTCATTGAGACGATGCTTTTTTTTATTTTAGGGAAACACCTAAAAAAATTTATATGAATAAGCGATTACTTATAATTACCGGACTTTTACTTTTAGCTGCAATTTCAAGGATGATTCCTCACCCGTATAATTTTGCACCTATAGGAGCAATGTCATTATTTGGAGCTGCTTATTTTTCCAATAAAAGACTAGCCTTTATACTACCTTTATTATCATTTTTTGTAAGTGATCTGTTAGTGAATAATATACTCTATGCCGATTATTACTCGGGTTTTGTATTGATCTCTCCGGGCTTTTACTGGACATACGGTGCTATGATCGCAATTGTAGTCGCGGGTATTTTTATTCTCAAAAAAGTGAACTTCAAAAGAGTCATTGGTGGTGCTTTCTCAGCTTCTGTCCTATTCTTTATAATCTCAAATTTTGGAGTATGGATCAGTACTCCGACATATGACCTGTCTCTGTCAGGCTTTATTGCTTGTTATGTAGCAGCTATTCCCTTTTTCCACATGACTGTTTTAGGAGATCTGTTTTACTGCGGAGTTCTATTTGGTCTTTTTGAATTTGCTAAATATAAAGTTCCGGAATTAAAAGTAGCATAGTTTCTTAAAGTCAAAAAGAGTGTTATACTCTCTCACTTAACTATAAGATCAGCATAACCTCTTTTTAGATGTTTGAATTGTTTCCGGATCAACCGGTTTATGACTATCCTACATTACTGAATGTAACATATTCTTTGATTTGGGCATTTGTGCTTTCGTCAATCATTGCTATTACTCACAAAGTAACTTTTACCGGACATCAGTATCCTAAAAACTTTTTTCAGGCATTGGCATTAGGCTCAATCGTCTCAGCCATGGTAATGATGGCCATTGGTGATAGCTTAGCTCGTGGTCTTGGAGCATTTGGTGCACTGGCTATTATTCGTTTCAGAACCAGAATTCAGGATGCCAGAAATATCCTTTTTATATTTGCCGCTTTAAGTGTAGGTCTTGCAATTGGGATCTTTGGTTATACAATTGCATTTGCAGGCACCATTATATACTGCACAATGGCGTTAATCCTTCATTTTACTCCTTTCAGTACAAAAACAGGTATGCGCGGGCGTTTAATTTTCAGGTTCAATGATTCTGATCCTACAAAACTAGCGCAAGTTACCGGCGTAATCGGAAAGTACTGTGCAGACTTTCATGATGTTGAAGTTACTTCCAGAAATTCCGGACGTTTTGACTATGAATATGAAATCGAGATGAATCTGGATGCTGACAATACAGCTTTTTTGACTGAGCTCCAGCAAATTGAATCTATTACTAGAGTTCGTGTTACCTTCAAAAATATTCAGGAAACTAATTAGAGGTAATTATGCGTAAAGTAAATTCCTTTTATGTTTTCATTTTCCTTGCGTTTGCAACGCTGATGACTGTCAATTCCTTTTACTTTAAAGGAAGCAGTTCTTTTCTTGGAGTAACCTATGCTAAAGCATATAAGATCAATGCGGAAAAATCCGGAATTATAAAAAACCTTTTTGTTGTGCCTGGTCAGGAAGTCCAAAAAGGTGACCAGCTCATTGAAGTGGAAAGCCCGCAATTAAATCTGGATATCCAAAAACTCAGAAAAGAAATTGAGCTTTTCAAATCAGAAAAAAGAGAAAAAAAAGCATTACTTGATTCAAAAATAAAGCTTTTAGAGTCTGAAAAATCTATACTCAAAGGTGAAATTGAAAATGATATAAGGCTTATCCAAAACGAAATAGACCTTAACAATAAGCTTACGCAAACCATCTCAAAAGATGTATCTACCGATTCTTTAACCTCTCTTAAACTTCAGATCAAGTCTATCCGGGAAAAGGGAAACCTGGAACTTCAGGGATTAGATATTCGAATTCTGGATCTGAAACAGGAAGACGAATTCGACCAATCTCAAATTCAGTCTAAAATAGAACTGGCAAATGAGGAACTGGAGTGGAAACTTCGTGAAGAAAGACGACTGAATAAGTTCGCTACTTTTTCCGGTGTTATTGAAAATGTATACGTTAAAGAAGGAGAAGAAGTAGAGGCTTTTACATCGCTGGTTTCTATAAATCCTAAACATCCAACATCTGTTGTTGGTTACTTAGTTGGTAAAAAAGAAAGAGACAGAGAACTGGGTGAAACTGTTACTGTGAAATCTCTGGAACAGCCCAACCTGCAAATTCAGGGAAAGATCATTGGATTTGGCGCCGTTGTGGAACTTCCACAAATTATGGAAAAGGATAATTCTCTTACTACATTCGGGCTCGAGATCTTCATTGAAATTCCTGAGGATAATCCACTCGTTGTGGGTGAGCAGATCATCGTTAAGTAATGGCAAAACGTATTACATTTTTTATTTTAGCTTTCCTTTTTTCGGGATGGAATACGGTTTTTGCCCAAACTACAATATCCGATTTTTTGCTAACTGCCTTTGAAGATATTAATACTCAGGGGTACGACGCCTCTATTGATTTTATTTCTCCTCGAAATTACCGCCTGCCCGTTGTGGAAGATCTGGAATTCCGTTACAGCAACGACGAATTTACTTTAGAAGATCAGCAGTATGCCTTAAGGTTCAGACCCGGAAACCCCTGGAAAATACGTCGAAATAATGCCCTTTTTAACGCTACCAAAAAGGAATTAACAATACGGAAGCAGATCCAGTATCAGGAAAATCTGGAAATGAGATATGAACTTGCAGCGGATTATCTGCTAGATATTCGATTAATGAAAATTGAAGAACAGAAGCACTCTTTAATTCAAAAAAGGGTAGACATCCTTAGTACAAATATGGAAAGCTCTCTTTTTAATGCTAAGGATTTTGTGGAAGCTAAAATGGATCAAGTGGATGCTATTACAAATCAGGATGATCTCAATGTTTCTCTTTCGCAAACAAAAAGAGAGATTACTTCTGTACTTCAACAACCGAATATTAACTGGAACAGTGAGACGTTGATTTCAGTAGCTACAATTGAAAATATCTCTGATGAAGTGGCTTTAAATTCTTTTTCATCTTTAGAACTGGATCTTATTTCTCAGCGAATTGAAGTAGCAAAAAGTGAAGTAAAATTAGAAAAAGCCGACTTTAATGTTGGCTATTTCCAAACCGAATACTATCCCGAGAAAAACCGGGACTCTGATTTCGGTATAGCGTTTGGAATTAGTATTCCGATCTTCAAATCTAACAAAAATCAGATAGCTGAGCGAAAGCTGGACGAAATTGAACTTACAGGTGAACTTGCCGCTGAACAATTTCAGGATTCAGTAAAAAGAATTACTGAATACGAGTACCTGAAAAGCCTGATAAGTCAACATGAAATCCTCACTGATCGAATAAACGCATTGGATCTGATCACCCTTAAAAAAAATCTTAGTCAAATCGAGGATAATAATCCGCTTATTATTCTTGAACTCGAAGAAGGAATACTAAAATTGAAGGAATTAGAGCTTAAATCATACAGACGTGTGGTGGAACAATATATTGAGTTTTTGAATACGTTTAACGTACTTGCTCAACTTCCGCTTACAAATTATCTCTCCGAAAGCCTGGAAACATTCGAATGAAAAATATACTTATTACAGGTGCTACTTCCGGAATTGGCCGGGAACTCGCACTTCAACTCGCAGAAGCAGGTAACAAAGTTGGTTTGATGGGTCGTAGAACTGAAATGCTCGAATCAATTCAAAAAGAAATTGGTGAGAATGCTTTCATTAGGACATTAGATGTCACCGATCTTGAAAAAGCTGAAACTGTTTATCGAGACCTTATTGATGAAATGGGAGGAATGGATATGATGATCCTGAATGCCGGAGTGGGAGTAGATAAAATTATGTCCCCATGGAAAGCAGACAAGCTTACTATTGAAGTTAATGTTCTCGCATTCTCACATGGACTTCATTTTGCGTTTGATTTCTTCCGAAGACAAGGACACGGTCATATTGTTGGAATGTCATCAATTGCATCGCACCTGGCTTCATACAAAGCTGCTGTCTATACAGCTTCAAAACACTTTGTCTCTAATTATATGACCGGGTTTCGTCAAAAAGCGAAACGCTTACCCGCTGACATTACTGTAACTGATATAAAACCCGGTTTTGTAAAATCTGAAATGACCGAAAATGTACCACGCATGTTTTGGGTAGCAGAAACAGATAAAGCCGTTAAGCAAATGATCAAAGGGCTCGATAAAAAGAAAAATATTGTTTACATCACGAAAAGATGGATGCTCGTTGCATGGCTGGCGAGACTAATTCCTCAATTTGTTTGGGATCGCCTCTAAAGTTTTACTTATCAAAATGGAATTTTTGTTTAGATTCTGAGAAACTAACGATATTTCACTATGCGTATTCTACTTTTTGTTCTTGCTTCACTATTAATCAGCTGTTCTTCAAAAGAATCTAAAGACCTGATCCCTGAAAAAAGTGGTCCACCTTCTATTTCTTTGGGATACCTTGAAGCTCCGGCAGGATTTGAGATTTCCATATTTGCAGAAGGCGTTACTAATGCTCGCCAAATGACAATGAGCGATTCGGGTATTCTTTATGTGGGATCGCGCCGTGAGGGCAAAGTGTATGCTGTTGTGGATAACAACAATGACTTCCGGGCAGACTCCGTCTATACTATCATTGAAGGATTAAGATTACCGAACGGAGTGGCATATAAAGACGGTTCTCTTTTTGTAGCTGAAGTTAGTAAGATTTGGCGCTTTGATAATATCGACCAAAATTATGCTGATTCACCTGAACCGATTTTAGTTACAGATGAATTACCAACTGAAGGGCATCATGGATGGAAATACATCGCTTTTGGACCGGATGACAAACTTTATGTCCCGATTGGAGCGCCCTGTAATATTTGTAACCATGAAGAAGATAATCCGCTATTTGCAACTCTTACCAAAATGAATGCAGATGGCTCTGAACATGAAATTGTCGCCAAGGGAATTAGAAATACAGTAGGATTTACATGGCATCCTGAAACAGGAAACATCTGGTTTACAGATAACGGCAGAGACTGGCTTGGTGATGATATCCCTCCTTGTGAATTAAATGAAATTACGGGGGAAGATCAGCATTTTGGTTATCCCTATTTACACGGCAATGATGTATGGGATCCGAAATTTGGAGAAGATGGAAAACCTATGGCTGATCGATTTAAAAAACCTGTTCAGGAACTAGGTGCACATGTTGCTCCCCTTGGTGTCATTTTCTATACCGGAAATATGTTTCCAACCAGCTATAAAAACAGAGCTCTTATTGCAGAACATGGCAGCTGGAACCGCAGTTCAAAAGTCGGATATCAAATTTCTCAGGTTATTTTTGATGATGAAGGAAATCCAACAGAGTATAAACCATTTATTACAGGTTGGTTAGCAGGAGAGGAAGATATAAAAGGGCGCCCTGTTTCCATTCTTCAATTACAGGACGGTTCTTTGCTCATCTCTGATGATGATTCCGGCAAAATATACAGAGTCACTTATTCCATCTAGATTCTTTTTGAGAATATATCACAAAGAACGTTTTTAGTGCTTATCTTTGTTGCTTAACAAAAGAACATTGAATATCTAAAATCTCTTCATGAAGAACGTTGTACTTATTCCGGGTGACGGAATTGGCATTGAAATCACAGCTGCCGTAAAAACAATTTTAGAAACTGCAGGCGCTCCGATTAATTGGATCGAATGTGAAGCCGGATTAGGAGCATACCGAAAGCTGGGTAATCCTTTACCCGATGAAACCGTTGCTGCGATTGAAGAACACAGAATTGCATTAAAAGGACCTCTCACTACTCCGGTTGGTACAGGTTTCCGATCTATCAATGTTGCTTTGCGCCAAAAATTCAATCTTTTTAGCAATATTCGTCCTGCTATTACCCTTCCAAATGTTGATACTCCGTTCAAATCCGTGGATATGGTGATATTCAGAGAAAACACGCAGGGATTGTATATCGGAAAAGAGCATTGGATTGATGAGAACAAACACGCCGAAAGTATAGCCGTAGTAACAGAGGAAGCCAGCAGAAAAATTATTACTGCCGCTTTTGAATACGCACGTACTAAAGAAAAGGAAAAAGTTACTCTTGTCCACAAAGCAAATATTTTGAAACTGACTACCGGTTTATTTTTAGAAGTTGGAAGAACTGTAGCCAAGGATTTTCCTGATATCGAATTTCAGGATTTGATCGTAGACAATATGGCCATGCAAATGGTAATGAGACCTGAACAGTTTGATGTTGTTGTAACCACAAATCTATTCGGAGATATTTTATCCGATTTAGCTTCAGGATTAGTTGGAGGACTTGGAGTAACCGGTTCTGCCAATATCGGAGACGACGCCGCCATGTTTGAAGCTGTTCACGGATCTGCTCCTGATATAGCTGGCCAAAATAAAGCTAATCCGATTGCTTTACTTTTCTCATCGTTAATGATGTTGGAGCATCTTGATGAGAAACCAATTGCTGAAAATATCCGAAAAGCTATTTATAAAACTTTAGTAGAGAAAAAAGCAAAGTGCACTATGGATATTGGAGGTAAAGGAACTACCGACTCATTTACTGAAGCTGTTTGCAGTAACCTTTGAGATTTTAAATAAGTAAACATCAGAAAAAAGGCAGAAGATATTCTGCCTTTTTTATTTAAAATACTCTGAAAAGAATTCCACTTACCAGTGACATCACAATTCCGAATACTAGTGCCCACCAAAAATTCTTGATCTTAAACCCTTCAACTAATGCATCAACGAGCATAATCATTAATGTGTTAATGACTAAAGCGAACAAACCAAGGGTTAAAATAGAAACAGGTAATGCGATGAATTGTAATATTGGCGTAAGAAAGGTATTTACAATAGCCAGCAAAGCAGCTACAACAATTGCACTCCAAAAGTTTTTTATTTCAACTCCGGGGAGTATTTTTGCGGTTGCGAATACTGCAACACTATTTAAAAGCCAGGCCCAAATCATAATGGTATAGTTTGGTTAAAATTCAATTTTGCTTACGCGAGCTTACTTATTTTGTTTAGAAATTCATGAAAAAAATTATTTCCAGCTTTGATGAACTAACTAATGTTCAATTATATGACCTGCTTAAACTACGTCAGGATGTATTTATAATAGAGCAAAATTGTATTTATCCGGATATTGACGGATATGATAAAAAAGCTTCTCATCTTCTTATTTATGAACATGATGAGCTCGCCGCTTATTCAAGAATTTTTGCCCCTGATATCAAATACAATGCGGAAACCTCTATTGGAAGAATTATAGTGTCACCAAAGAAGAGAGGCGGAAGTTTAGGAAAAACACTAATCGAAAAAAGCATCAACTACTGTATAACAAAATATCCAAAGAGTGATATCAGGATAGAAGCTCAGGCAAAGCTCAAAAACTATTACTCAAAATTTGGATTTATTGGAGATAGTGATGTGTATTTGGTTGACGGGATCGACCATGTGCAAATGGTCTACAAAGCTAAGAACTAAGCTCTTTTATCTTACTTTCAAAACTATCCAGTTTTGAGCTGAAATTTCGTTTTATTAAATCAACGAGTTCAGGTATACGTTCAAGTTGTTCTCTGTTTCTGGCTTTTGTTTCTAATTCAGCAACCAGTAAATGAGTTTCGTCCATCCCCACATATTGGAAAGTGGGTTTCATTTTGTGGGCCTCCGCTCTGACCTCATCCCAATCTCCATTCTTCACACCTCTTTCGATATTGGATAATTGATCAGGAGTATCATTTACAAAAAGCTGAAGCATCTCCACTATCATCTCCGAACTTCCTCCGGTAACCTCTTCTAAATATGACAAATCTAATCCGTTATTCATCTCAATGAATTCAGATTTAAGTAGAGTTTAATAAGTCTTTTCAATTTTCAAACGTCTCTATTAAGCGGTAAAAATTACAATTCCAACTAACACTAATACTGTAATTTTGAAAATCAGAGCTTTCCAGTTTTTCATTTTTTTTATTTACTAACCATGAACATTCCAAGAATTTAAAGAAACAAATTCCTGAATTAAAAACAAGTTATCCACATTATTTCTTTCACTAAAAAATACAAAATGGATACTTATTCCACAGTTACACTTTTTGCCAGATTTCTTGGCTGGTCAACATCACAACCTCTGTTTACAGCTATATTATATGATAAAATTTGTAATGGAATAACCGTCAACAACGGCGATAATTCATCCTCTGTTTCCGGAACAGAAAAGCTAAACTCTGATAAGTTTTCCACTTCTTCGTTTCCTTCAGTAATTATGGAGATAATTCGCCCTTTTCTGGCTCTGACTTCTTCAATATTACTTACCATTTTATCATTGGTATGATATGTTCCCGCAATCACAACAACAGGCATCATTTCATCGATTAAGGCAATTGGTCCGTGTTTCATTTCAGCAGCAGGGTATCCTTCCGCATGTATGTAAGATATTTCCTTAAGCTTTAAAGCCCCCTCTAGCGCAACCGGAAAACCAAATGATCTTCCGAGATATAAAAAATTGGGAGCATAAGAAAATAAATTAGAAACCTCATCCAGTTCGCTGCTTTTCTCTAAAATCTGTTCAATCTTAGAAGGAATCTTGCTCAGTTCTTTGATAAGCTTATTTGCCTTTTCCTCTGAAATAGTCCCTTTATATTGGGCCAGCTTTATTGCCATCAATGTAAGTACTGTAACTTGTCCTGTAAATGCTTTAGTTGATGCCACTCCAATCTCCGGCCCGGCGTGGATATATACTCCCGCATCTGTTTCTCTGGCAATTGATGAACCCACAACATTAACAACTCCAATTACGAGCGCACCATTTTCTTTTGCCTGTCTTAGCGCGGCCAGGGTGTCTGCAGTCTCCCCACTTTGTGAGATCACTATCATTACATCCCCCTCACCAATTAAAGACTCTTTATATCGAAGTTCAGATGCATATTCAACTTCTACAGATACTTTAGCCAGTGATTCAAATAAATACTCTCCCACAATTCCTGAATGCCAACTTGTTCCACAGGCCGCAATTACTAATCGTTTAGCATCTGCAATTTTCTCCATTACATCCTTTATACCTCCGAGCGTAATGGTTCCCGAATCAACATCCAAACGACCTCTTAAACAATCCGAGATAGCTTTAGGTTGTTCAAAGATCTCTTTGTGCATAAAAAATTCATATCCACCTTTTTCTATTTCCTCTAAACTAAGTGCTAATTCATGAACCTCTTTAATTAAAGAATCATCATTTAAGGTATGAACCTGATACTCATCTTTCTTGATTACTGCGATTTCACCATCATCTAGATAAACAACCTGATCCGTGTATTCCGCTACAGCCGACGCATCAGATGCAACCAGCATTTCTCCTTTTCCAACACCTAATAACAATGGAGAGCCCTTTCTGGCTACAATTAATTGATCAGGATAATCAGCATGTATAATTGCAACACCGTACGTTCCTTCGATTTGAGCAAGTGCGATTTGCACCGCTTTTTTGAAGTCGCCTGGATTTTTGGAATAAACATCTTCAATCAGTTTTGCCAAAACTTCGGTATCGGTTTGAGAATAAAAAGTGTGCCCTTTTGATTCTAAAACTTTTTTAAGCGAATTATAGTTTTCAATTATTCCATTATGAACAAGGGCTAATTTCTCTGAGCTACTTGTGTGTGGATGAGAATTGATATCATTGGGTTCGCCATGAGTTGCCCACCTTGTATGTCCGATTCCAATAGTGGAGTGATCCTCATCTGAGAGCAGAGCTTCAAGCTTAGCAACCTTTCCTTTTCCTTTTTTAATGTCAAGCTTGCCATTAAATAAAGCCATTCCGGCGGAGTCATATCCTCTGTACTCCAACCTTTTAAGGCCTTTTATAATTACTTCGCTAGCCCTTTTATTCCCAATATATCCAACAATTCCACACATAGTATTTTTTTTAGTGCTTTAACCCTATCATGTAAATATAGATATTAACAACTACATTATTTATATAAGTCTCTAATAATTGTGATATGCAGATAATTTTTTTTGAAGATACCATTGCCCGTAGGTTTAAACCGCTAACTTTAACAAGACCTCTTTGGGATCTGAGGGTTGGTGTTTTGACCATCTCTGAAAAATGGAAGCACTCGCTAAATCCTGATTTAATAGCATGGGAAGCTCAGTCGTATCTTAAAAAACTATTTCCTTCCCCAAACCCAGATAAAGACAAAGCTTGTTTATACATAAATTCCAGGTTTCTTCCCTCTCAAAAATTATTGGATATACTGGCTAAAACTCAAATCAATGAAGCATTTTACTACAATGACGAACCGGTTTGTTTTTTTTCTGATAAACCACATACTGAATTAACTTATTCGATATTGGATTCCGCAAACAGGATTGAACTGGACTTTAAGCCTGTATTTGTAGAATATCTTTGGGAATTACTGGAGATGAATGGAAAACAAATAATGGAAGATATCAAGCTTCTGGATATTCCATCAATTGAAAGATCAGAGATTGCTCATGGCACCGTATTGGTTAAACCAGATAATATATTTATTGCAAAAGATGCAACTGTGGAACCGGGAGTAATCTTGATGGCAGATAAAGGTCCGGTTTTTATCGGACCAAATGCTGTAATTGAAGCAGGAGCTATTTTGAAAGGACCGGTCGCAGTTTGTAATAATGCGACTATAAAAATGAGAGCTCGTATATATGATTCTTCCACAATAGGTCCATACAGCAAAGTTGGTGGTGAAGTTTCTTCAACAATTTTTCACTCGTATTCCAATAAAGCCCATGATGGGTTTGTTGGGAATTCCATTTTCGGACAGTGGTGTAATTTGGGTGCTGATTCAAATACATCCAACCTGAAAAACAACTATGATTTTGTTCGTATCCAGGATTGGGAAACAAAAGAATTCTACCGGGTAGGCTTTCAGTTTTTTGGAACAGTGATGGGTGACCATTCCAAAACCTCTATCAATTCAATGTTATCAACAGGGACTACATGCGGAGTTTCGTCCAATATCTTTACCTCTGATTTCCCGCCTAAATATATTCCGTCTTTTACATGGCTTGATGGAGTTAAAAACCCGGAATTCAGATTTGATAAAGCTCTTGAAGTGATGAAAGCGATGATGGCCAGAAGAAAAATTGAGCTCAGCGATGAATATGAGCATATGATGAGGTACTTATTTGAACAAAGAAGTGCGTAAACCAGAACCAATATTTACTTGGTCAGTGCACTGCTCGATCCTTTTACATCTCTGTATTCGAATCCTATTCCAATAGATTCTTTATTCCGGCTGATTTGAATAGATGCACCCAGTTGCTTTGCGAGTACTTTAAAAATCTCTGAAAAATTTTGATCATTCTCATTTAAAAGCAGATTCGCAACACGGGCAAGTTCTTTATCCATCACATTGATACGTATAATAACATCATCCTGAAAAATATTGACGCGTAATTCTTCAGATGGTTTATACTTTTGATCTCCTTTAAAACGAAATATCTCGAAGATCATCTCACTAAGTAAAAGTGACAACGGTACCGCCTGATTGATATTAAACTTAATCCCTTTATTACTTGTAGTAATACTGATCTTAACATCCTGAATTCTTTCCTGAATAAAACTAACATTAAGAACCTTTTTTACTGTTTCAGATACTGAAATATCACTAAAATTTCCCAGTTCATACACCAATTCATGAATGATCGCAATAGACTTTATCCGAAGAATATTCGCCGAGATAATTTCATCTCTATCCTTTATCCCTAAATCCATCTGATCTAGTTGCAAAAACCCGGATATTAAAGCCAAATTATTTTTCACACGGTGGTGCACTTCTCCAACAAGCAACTCCTTTTCATCTAATAATCTATTCAGTTTTTTGTTGGATTTTTTAAGTCGCTGTTCAGACTTATACTCACTAAAGGCATTACTGATCAATCCGGAAATCGATTTTATGAGCTTGTCTTCAGATTTTGTCCATGCTCTTTTCTTTCTGACCTCATCAAATCCAATAAACCCATAAAAGACTTCCCCCACACTTATTGGGTATACAATCAGTGATTTAATATTCTGAGGCTCCAGAACGGCCACCATATCAGCCGGTAAATCATGAATATCTTCAGCAATCATTAAGCCTTCATTTACCAGCAAGGGTTTAATAGAGGGCATATCACTCTTATAATCCAAATTTTGAAGGTTCTCAATTTCAGGAACTACACCGTCAGCACACCATTCAAAAGTATTTCTGGTATTTTTTCCGGAATTAAAATCCTCAAAAATATATACCCTCGAAACATTGACTGTTTCTCCCAGTTTCTTAATTACCTGATTTATTTTTTTCTCAAAAGAACCCAGTGAGTTCAGTTTTACAGAAATTTCAGCTAAAGTTTCCTGAAATTTCAGGTTTTCTTCAAGTTCAGCAAGAGTATCTGTTAGTTTCTTTTTATCCTTTTGTTCATTCAGGATACGCTTTATTGCAAATGGGAGGCGTTTGAGATTGTCTTTTGTTAATACGTCATTGGCCCGGTTTTCAAGTAAATCTATTTCCTGCTCTCGGGTAATATCCCCTGATAAAATGACCACAGGTATTCCCGGAATTACTTTTTTTGCATGGATCAGATTTTCTGTTCCTGAAAAAGTTTTAAGATCATAATCAGAGATAATAAGATCAGGCTCCCATTTAATTAACAGTTCATCAAACTCAGGTTTTGTAGTTGCCAGCTTTACCAGGAAATCCTGTTCCATCATATTCAATTCTCTGAGCATAAGCTCATAGTCAAATTGAGAATCTTCTATGATGAGTATCTTTTTCTCCATTATCCGGTTTTAATCTTACTTTTTTAAAGCTTGCTAGCTATTAAGGTAGCTCGTTCAATATCACCCAATAAATACCAATATCTTTAACGGCTTTCATAAATGAATTGAACTCAACAGGTTTAACAATAAAACTGTTTACACCAAGTTTGTAGCCTTCTACAACATCCCGCTCTTCTCTTGATGAGGTAAGCATGACAATGGGTATCTTCTCAGTATCTTTGTTTGATCTGACCGCTTTCAAAACTTCCAGTCCGTCTACTTTAGGCATTTTCAGGTCGAGCAGAATTACCTTTGGGTGGTTGTGAACACTTCTGCCTTCAAATTCTCCGGTTCCGAATAAAAACTCAAGAGCCTGTTCCCCATCTTTTAAGCGTGTTACTTTGTTGCTTATATTATTTTTTTTGAGGGCTCGCAGCGCCATTTCGGCATCATTATCATTATCCTCAACCAATAAAATCTCTACTGTTTTATTTTTATCCATTCTTCTCTGTTTTTGATTGATATTATGTTAACTATTTGGCATTGAAAAGAAAAATGTGGAACCTTTCCCTTCTTCACTTTCTGCCTAAATCCTTCCTTCGTGCTTATTTATTATACGCTTTACAATTGCCAGCCCAACACCGGTTCCTTCATATTCATTATTGGAATGTAGCCTGTTAAACACCCCAAATAGCTTATCATGATATTCCATCTTAAATCCCGTTCCATTGTCTTTTATAAAATAAGCGGCCTCATTTTCTTCACTTTGATCGAACCCGATATTTATAACTATTGTATCCTTTTTTGATGAATACTTAAATGCGTTTGATACAAGGTTTACCACAACTTGTTTTATTAAAGCAACATCCCCCATAGCATTAGGCAGATCATCAATTTTCAGATCTACTTGTTTGTCTGAATATGAATCTGCTTCTGCTTCACAAACGCTCTCAAAAAGCTTAGTCATATCTATCTCTGACTTCTGAATTTTCTTCTTACCTAATCTGGAAAACTCCAGAATATCATCAATAAGTTGCCCCATTGTTACTGCACTTTCTTTAACTATCCCCATCAATCTTTTTCCTTCATCATCCAATTGCTCAGCATAATCTTCCATGAGAATATCAGAAAACCCATTTATTGAGCGAAGCGGAGCTCTTAGATCATGTGAAATTGAATAACTGAAAGATTCCAGCTCCTTGTTTACCTGCTCCAGGTTCTCAGCTTGCTTTCTAATTTGTTGCGTTCTTGCCTCTATTTCGTTTTCAAGCTCTTCGGTATACTCAACCTCTTTAGTAATATCAGAAACATATAGAATCATACCACCAATTCCTCCTTCAGCATTATGCCAAGGAATGGCCTTCCAGCTTATCCATACTTCCGAGTTGTCGGTTCTTGTAAACTGATCTTTTCCTTTAGACAACTCCTCTCCTGCCAATACCCGTTTATGAATGCCCAACCAATCTTTTCTTTTCTTAACCTGTGGAAGCACATCATAATGTAATTTTCCAATTATACTTTGTCCTTCAATCTTGTTGTGCTCGTACCATTTGTTACTCACTGTAATGTACTTCATGTCCATATCAAACATCGCAACCGCTGCAGGAGCCTGTTCAACAAAACTTCTTAGTTGTGATTCTTGTCGCTTAAGGTTCTCAACCATTTCATTTCGATCGGTAACATCCATATTTATACCGATCATTTGTATAGGATTACCACTTTCATCCCGTACAATATCTCCCCTTCCACTTAATATAATTTCATCCCCATTCCCTTTATTGAATCTGAATTGTATATCAAACTTATCACCGGTTTCAATTGATTTTTGGGTTGCTTCAACCACATAGTTCAAATCATCAGGATGAATCATGGAGCTGAATTTCTCAAAAGTGGGCTCAAAATCTTTCGGTACACCAAAAACTTCGTAAGCCTGATTATTCCATTCCAACTCATTAGTTTTCATATCCCACCTCCAGATCGCTAGTTGCCCTGCTTCTACAGATAGTTCTAATTTTTCATTGACTTCACTCAATTCCTGACTTGCTCTTTTTCGATCGTCAATATCCATGAACAAACCCCTTAGACCGACGAGATTTTCATTCTCAAAAAATGGATATCCTATAGCTCTTACCCATATTTCCTTACCGGTTTTTGTTACAAGAATACACTCTTCGTCCCATGAAGATTTATTTTCAATTGCACCGTTGATCGCCTCCTGAATAATATCTCTGTAATCTTCTCTATAAAAGTTAATTCCTTCCTCTACTTTGATTGGCGTTCCGGTTTCTACTTCATGTATTCTATAGACTTCATCTGACCAAAAAGCAGACATTGTTTGCAGATCAACTTCCCACGTACCAATTTTTGCTACTTCTTGAATTTCCTGCAGAGTTTTTAATGATAGTTCCAGCTTTTGTTTTCTATTCGTTAGTTCAGCTTCGTTCTTCTTAGATTCAGTTACATCCTGAGTTGTACCAATTACCCTAATTATTTTACCTTCATGATTCGTTTTTATTACTGAAACTATAGCAAGGATGTACTTTATTTCTCCTGTCGGGGATTCTATTCTGTATTCAACTTTCCAAGGTTTTCTTTTCTTATTAGCCTTAAAAAAAGCCCTCTTTACTTTTTCAAGATCATCCGGATGCACAATTTTTAGAATTGCCTGCGTTATTCTTTCCGGTTTGGAGTCAAACCCATATAAATCCAATAAATTTTGACCATATAGTTCTCTATTTTTTTCGAAGTCAAAAACCCAACTTACTACTCCACCGATTTTCTCAGATATTTCTAAAACATTTTCAGCTTGAACCAATTCTGAAGTAATCTTTTCTAATTCCTCATTTTTAACTCCTATTTGCTTTGAAAATATTTTGAATACCAAAGAGAACCCTAGTCCAAGTATCAAAATTGAAAACAAACCCAGACCGACCTCAAACCAAATTATCTTCCGAACTGAGTTGTTAGAAACTGACTCAAAAACATCCACTATTTCATCCATCTTTGTAAGAAAAGATGCTTCATGTTTTTGGATTATCGGAATTGCGTTAATTACATCTTGTTGTGTAGAAAGGTTGGCAAGCGATTCCTGTATAGCTACTTGGTGGGGCTCTAATTCAGAAAAAAGCTGCTTGATCTCTTCTATTTCGATAGCCTCAATACCAAGTTCTTGATTTCCACTTGTTAATCCTTCATGAACTAATGCCCACTTTTCTACATCTCTTTTTAGACCCTGCAAATCGATCACTCCGTTTTCGGCCAGATAAACAGTCTTAGCGATTTTTTGCCCCAACATTCGTTGTCTTCCTGCCAAATTAATTACAGTAGTATCGTCTTGCTTCTCATCTAAAATTTTATGGATTAGCAGTTGATTAGAAACGATCAACACAATTAGTGTAGATACCGCAATTAAGTATATCTGTTTAGGGGAAATTCTCTCAAAAAAACTCAAAGCACTCTCCTTGTCGTTAAATAAGCATCGCTCCAATATCTCTCCTGGAGTGCTGATATCATTACACCTGAACTTGTAGATGCATGCATAAACTGTTGATCATTTATCATTATTCCTGCGTGCATAGTTTTTTTCCCTGTTCTGAAAAAGACCAAGTCCCCGATCTTTATATTATTTTTTTTTACTGATTTACCTACTTTAATCTGATCGGCAGTTACTCTCGGAAGTTTAATATCAAAGTAGTCTGCGAATACAATTTGTAAAAAAGCTGAGCAATCAATCCCATCGTATCCATTTCCCCCTAGTAGATATGGAACACCTTTCCAATCTTTAAAAGCTTCATCCAGTATACTTCGTAGTTTTTTTTCGTCCTTTGAAAGAGCACGGGATGCCGGTGTAGAGGCCGAAATTGTTACGGCTACTTCTGGTTTAACTTCTGAAAGAGTTGGTTCAACATCACTGCTTTCTATTTCAGCCTTATTAGCTCTTTCTTCCCATGGAATTGTCCCCCGTTTTAGAACTCCACACGACGCAAACAATACCCCAACCAATAAAAGATGCTTAATTGACATTTAGTGTCTTTAGATGAAAAAGCTGATTTTAAATCATTATCTTAATTTAGTACAAATGAACTAAAAATTTATCCTAAATTAAAGCAATTTAATGTATTTACTGGTTAATATAGATCATGTTGCAACTCTAAGAAACGCAAGAGGAGAAGGTTATCCAAGTCCTGTTGAAGCAGCTAAAATTTGTGAGCTTTCAGGTGCTTCAGGTATTGTTTTTCACTTACGTGGAGATCGTAGACACATAAAAGATGAAGATGTGATTGCTTTAAAAGAATCAGTGACTGGAAAATTGGATTTCGAAATGGCAGCTTCTGATGAAATGATTTCCATTCTAAAAGAAACAAATCCTCATCTTTGTACCCTTGTTCCTGAAGGAAGAGAAGAACTTACTACCGAAGGTGGACTTAATATGAATGTGGTCTTTGATGATTTTAAAGAGCGTGTTTTTCCATCTATTCGGGAAACTGATATTGAAATAAGCCTATTTCTGGACCCTAACCCCGAGGACATCAACCTGGCTTTTGAATTGGGAACAGATGCCATCGAATTACATACCGGAAATTATGCGAACGCTCCTTCCTCAGGAGAGGCTGACCACGAGCTGGAGAGATTAAAGAAAGCAGCTGAACAAGCGCATGAACTTGGTATAAAAGTAAATGCAGGACACGGTTTGAACCAGAAGAACCTTCCGAAATTCATTGCTACTGTACCACATCTCAATGAAGTCAGTATCGGACACGCTTTAATTAGCGATGCAGTTTTTGATGGTCTGGAAACTACAGTTAAGAATTATTTGAGGATTATTGAGAGATGAGTGCTATCGGTTACATACCCTCCCCTCAATCCCCTCCGGCGGAGGGGAAGCTTTTTAACAAAAGTAGAAATTTAATCAACGAGTCTTCCTCTCCGCGGGAGAGGAAACAAAGAAAAGGATCACTATGAGTGATACGAATACCCCACACAAGTCAGGATATGTAGCGATAGTTGGAAAGCCCAATGCAGGGAAGTCGACGTTAATGAACCAGATTTTGGGAACCAAACTTTCTATAACTACTCATAAGGCTCAAACCACGCGACATCAAATTATCGGGATTCATTCTGAAGAAAATTCACAGATCATCTTTCTGGATACACCGGGGATCATCCATCCAAAATATGAACTTCAAAAAGCGATGATGAGGTTTGTAGAAAAGGCTGAGAAAGAAGCCGACGTGATCCTTTTCATTGTTGAAGCAAAGGAAAATAACATGCCTTCTTATGCTTTCGATTCTTTGAAACAGATGAAAAAACCGGTGGTTCTGGTAATTAATAAAATCGACGAATCTAACCAAGAGCAGGTAGAAAAACTGGCTAAAGATCTGAATGACTATTTCGATTTTAATGCCACTGTTTATATCTCTGCGCTAAATGGCGAAGGTGTTCCCGGCTTGATGGAAAGTATTTCCAAACTTCTTTTGCCCGGACCACCATTCTATCCAAAAGACGAATTAAGTGAACATCCTGTTCGGTTTTTTGCTGCCGAATTGATCCGCGAACAGGTTTTTCTTCAGTATCATGAAGAACTTCCTTATTCCGCTACTGTAGATGTAATTATTTATGAAGAGAGAGAAGATCTGGATTACATCAACGCAGAAGTGATCGTAAACAGAAACTCTCAAAAAGGAATGATCATCGGAAAAGGCGGACGTGCAATTAAACAACTCGGTACCGCTGCACGGGAATCCATCGAAGAATTTGTAGGAAGAAAAGTGTTCCTTGATCTCCACGTAAAAGTCCGCGATAAATGGAGAGAGAATGAGAATATGGTCCGGAATTTCGGGTATTGATTTAGAAAAACTAAAGAATCTGCAAAAATTCTTTGGCTAAAATTAAATTCCAGATTCCGGCCTTCGCTGCGGAATTGCAGTTGTTAGATAATTCGTTGACAAAACTACGGCTGTCATACCTGTAGATGTTAGGTAATTCGATAACAGTTTAGTTGTAATAATACTAGAAAAACTCGCCCTTAGTATTTAAGACGGAATAGAGAACATGATGCGTCTGCGAAGCAGGAATAATCCTTTAAGATGAGGAGTAAATTAATTTTCTCAGGATGAACGAAGACCTTTAGGATTATTCAGCGCAGGATCAGTGAACCCGTCTTAAATACTTCGGCTTGATCTTTTGCTACT
>JAEPNB010000007.1 GCA_017643645.1 Balneola sp. | reverse complement strand
GTAGCAAAAGATCAAGCCGAAGTATTTAAGACGGGTTCACTGATCCTGCGCTGAATAATCCTAAAGGTCTTCGTTCGATCAGATGCAGTTCTACCTGAAAGGATTATTCCTGCTTCGCAGACGCATCCGGATCACGCTCTCTTTTCCGTCTTAAATACTAAGGACGATTTTTAGAACTATCACTGCTAAACTCTCAACGAATTATAAGACATATAGAAGGATGGCTCTAAAAAGAAAACTAACTCATCAACGAACACACACAAGCAGTATTAACTATGTCATCCCATTCACAACCGCGGGAAAGATCCATCATCGGTTTTGCGAGTCCTTGTATGATTGGTCCTGTAGCTGTTGCTCCCGCTAGACGTTCGGTGATCTTATAAGCAATATTGCCCGCATCCAGATTCGGGAAAATATATACATTTGCATGACCGGCTACTTCTGAATTTGGAGCTTTACGTTTGCCCACGGATTCAACAAAAGCAGCATCGAACTGGAGTTCTCCATCTACAGCAAAATCTATATTGTATTCTTTCAATTTCTCGAAAGCTTGCTGAACCAGCTCTACCCTTTCGTGTTGAGCACTTCCTTTAGTACTGAATGAAAGCATGGCCACTTTAGGTTCCTCTCCGGTTATCAGTTTATGTGAAACAGCAGAATCAAAAGCTATGGTAGCTAATTGATCTGAGGTTGGATAAGGAACAACCGCACAATCACCATAGGAAAACACTCTTCCATCCGGAAAACTCATTAGAAAAATACTGGAAACTACATTAGATCCTTTTTTGAGTCCGATAGTTTGAATGGCGGCTTTCAGAACATCACCCGTAGTTGAAACTGAACCGGCAACACAACCATCAGCATATCCCACTGAAACCAAGGAAGCTCCAAAAAACAATGGATCTTTTACTATGTCTAAAGCTTGCTCTTCGGTAATTCCTTTGTGCTTTCTTTTCTGATAAAAAGCTTCTGCAAACTCTTCAAGCTTCTCATCAGTTTCAGGATCAAGAACTTTAATATCCTGACTTTCGATCTTGGAACCTTTATTGCTGAGAAGAATTACATCAGCCAATCCTTCATCCTGCAGGAACCGAGCTGCTTTAACTACACGCTCATCGGATGACCGAGGGAGTACAATCTTCTTTTTCTTTGACGCGGCTTTTTCTCTAACAGACTCAATGATACTCATATCAGGCGACCAGTAAAAAAATTGATATTGAAGCTAATGCTAAACCGATCCACTGTCTTTTCTCGGGTCGGTCTTTCCAAAAGATAACACCTATAAAAGTTCCTGCAAAAACAATGCTTAAGTTCACTAAAGGAAAAACAACTGACCCCGGAATTTCCTTCAAAGCTAATAAAATAAAATAGGAAGAGTATAGGTTCACTACCCCCAATAAAACTCCATAAACCAATTCTTTAATTTTGAAATTGAACTGTCCCCGTACTAAAAGAACTACAGATCCGGTTAGAAATGCAAAAAAGAAAAGAGCTGATAAAAACTGAGATTCATCAAAAAGCATAGAAAATTCCCTTTCAAAAACCTTTAGTCCGGAATCAGTGATCCCTGAAATAAAGAAAAGCAGAACAGGTAATACAGCGTATTTAAAGTGTATTCTGCGATCTTTTTTAGATGCTGGAACCAGCAGTATCAGTGAAATAAATGAGAGTAATATACCCAGGATCAGACCTGTCGTAATATCTTCGTTGTATATCATCAAGCTTAGAAGAATTGGAAACACTAACGACATTCTCATTGCTGCAATGCTGATTCCCATCCCGTTTTTATCGATACTCTTGCTGTAGATCATGAAATTGGCAATGAACAAAAACCCGAGAATGGCAGAATGGATAAGAATTGGAATTAAGCCTGTATGCTCTTCAAAACCATTCCAATCGGTTGAGACAATACTAATTACTACGGCCACCAAATAGTTGATCACCAAAACATTAAGCACCCTCAAAGATCTGACTTCAACTAGCTTTAATACCTGAGCAACAGAAAGGGAAAAAACGGCACTCAGTGTAAGAAAAAGCAAGCCCATTAATCAATCAGGCTTAATGAGTCACTTCCAAAAAAGCGAATATCCTGGGCTGCATTAAAAATGCTGCGGGAAGTAAACGACACATTTCTGTCCAGATAATTTTTAATATTTCCCCAACCGGTATTTCTTTTTTTAATTGCATCAGCAAAGAAATAAGTGAATATAGAATGTCTTTTTTGGACTCCGTTCGGTTCAGCGTATATATAAGATCTTTGATCTGTATTGGACGAAAAAACAACAGTAGAATTCTGAACTTGTGTGGTTACAGTGGCAGCAAGCAGCTCCAATGTATTTTTTCTGGAAGATGAAGTTATAAAATCGAGATCTGCAACTATCGTTAATTTTCGAACAGGCAAATTAGCAAAACCATCCAAGATCGAGTTCAAATCAATTCTTGCTGCAGCGCTGTCTGTGGAAGTCCCTAAAAAATATACTTTGTCAGTTTTTGGATCGACTTCAGCGTAACCATTCAGATAAACCACCAGATCAATTTCTCTGTTATTAACTCTGGATACCAGCCTGTTAAAACCATTTCTAGCCGTTTGTGAGCCTGAAATATCCTGAAATTTTATGGTTTGTGTTGGAACTATTCCCAGTGCATCATTCAGGTATTTTTCAATCAATTGTCCATCTCTGTGTGCATATGCTTTCTCAGGTAAACTTCCGCTGTAACCTTGATTTGCAATTATGAATCCCCATTTGCTCCTGTCATCTTCTGATAAACCAGGAATATCTCTTTCTACATCCACACTGCCAAAAGGCACATTTGGGATAGCCACTACAGAAAGTTCACGTGAGAACTGGGATGGCCTCCATATGATATCTACATCGCTCGAGGATACCCAGTTTTCTGAAATTCCATATAATACTTTTACCCAATCTTGCTGAGCTTCAACCAGTTTTAATTGACTTCCCTGTGCAAGATCGGTTAGTATATTGGTAGAACTGAGACGAGCTTGATTTCTTAGAGCAGTAACCGTAGTGTTCACAACAACAAACGGATCGAAAATTGATTTAATGGGGATTTTGTAGCTATATAAACTATCATCAAAGGTAATATCAAGATCTACAGCAATATCCTCTTGACCGGGGAAAATATCCGGGTTTAGTTCTTCTAAAAAATTGATTGATAAATTGCTTTTTGTAATTACTACGTCAGATTTCTCCACTAAAATCTGGTCAGCGTATCTTATAGTAAAGGAAACAAGTTGTTGAGTATTAACGGTAGCGTCTAATGTGTCTGTATCTACAAAAACGCCTGTTTTTCTAAGTAAACGGGTTTCTCCTGTTGGTTGAGGTTCACCTATAGGTTTCATATTTAAAAAAGAAATACCCATTAAAGCCGTACTTGCACCTAACAAGGCAATTTGTTGGCCTTGTTTATTGGGATCAGAAAATTCAAGAGCTGTATATCCTCCTAAACCAGCCGCTGCTGCACCTAAAGCTACGTAACCTAACCGGGGACGATATTTTTGAATATATCTGTCTGTTTTTACTCTTTGAGCATATTCAAATGTATTCGCTGCTTTAAGCCGAAACTGAGCCACAGGTAATTCCGGAGTAATAGTCCCTACTTTTTGAAGGAATAATTTTGAGTTCAGTAGTTTATAATCGCCTCTGTCCACCTCTTCCTGACTTTCTACGATCCATGTTGTAGTGGAGCATGCCATCAAAAAGACTACAGGGAAAAGAAGTAAAATTCTGATATTCTTTTTCATCAGGCCCAGGGAGTTTGCTTTGATGTAATTGCAATCTTTGCAGCATCAATAGCGATTACAAGTTCTTCATTAGTTGGGATAACATACACTCCCACTTTAGAATCTTCAGAACTGATCATTGGTTTCTCTCCGGATAAATTATTTTTGCTCTCATCTATTTCTATACCAAACGATTCCATCTCCGAAAGTATTTTAGATCTTATTAAAGAAGAGTTTTCTCCAATACCTCCGGTAAAGATAATTGCATCCACCCCATTCATACTTGCAATGTAAGACCCTATGTATTTCTTAGCCCGGTAACAAAAAACGTCAATTGCTTCCTGAGACCGCTTGTCTCCATCTTCAGCTTCTTCAATCAAATCTCTCATATCTGCGGCGTAACCACTGAGTCCAAGTAAACCACTGTGTTTGTTTAAAAGTGCATGAACATTAGCCAAAGATAATTCCTCTTTCTCTATGAGGTAGAATAAGATAGAAGGATCAATATCTCCGGAACGCGTTCCCATTACCAAACCTTCTAACGGAGTAAAACCCATGCTTGTATCGATAGATTCACCATCTTTAATAGCCGTGATGGAAGCTCCATTTCCTAAATGACAGGTAATAATTTTGGAGCCCTTCTTTTTTACATCAGCTAATTTATAATACTTCCGGCTTACGTAATAATGAGAAGTTCCGTGAAATCCGTATCTCCTAATTTTATATCTGCGATAAAGACGGTTTGGAATACCATACAAATACGCTTTTGAAGGTAACGTTTGATGAAAAGCTGTATCAAAAACGGCCACGTGCGGAACATCAGGAAGTTGTTCTTTAGCAGCTCTTATTCCCTGCAAATTAGGAGGATTATGCAATGGAGCGATGTCAAAAGCTTCCTGTATAGCTTCTTCCACGTCTTCATCAATAAGTACGGAATCTTTGAATGTCTCACCGCCGTGAACAACGCGATGACCTACAGCCTCAATTTCATCCAATGACGACAGATAATCATTATCAGCATCAACAAGTAATTCCATAACAGTTTTGAGAGCAATTGTATGATTATCCAGAGCAAGAGAT
This sequence comes from Balneola sp., assembly GCA_017643645.1. Taxonomy (GTDB): domain Bacteria; phylum Bacteroidota; class Rhodothermia; order Balneolales; family Balneolaceae; genus Balneola. The sequence goes on along the minus strand of JAEPNB010000007.1, from coordinate 188,934 downwards.
TTCTTGATCGGCTTCTCTCCTTTCCATTCCTGTCTTATAATGGAAGTAATGGCACCGATTCGCTCCACCAAGCCTTTGCAAAGTGTTTCTCTGTCTTCAGTATGTATCAATTGATACTTTATAGAAGAACTACCACAATTTATAACCAGTACTTTCATATTAAAGTGAGATTACAGCTCCGAAACCGATCAAATTTCTAAACTCAAAGTTTGATTTCCCGGCATCAGGTTCCGATATCCAGAAAGGAACTTCATATCTGATGGCAAACCCCCGGGGCTTTCCCAGAAAATCAGGAATATTTATCGAAAACTGAAGTCCAACTCCTGCGTCAAGTAATACAGGATTATCTTCAAAAACAGTACCTGCATCAGCAAAAACATAGCTTTTTAAAAACACGAACTCCCCAATCATTCCATTCTTCAACGAACTATTGATCGGATTCGGAAATTCAAATTCGGTATTCAGGGCTACAATGGAGTTAAAACCGGCAACACTCAGATTAGAATATTGAGTATCAGTATAACCTCTGAGGTTCCCACCACCTGAAACCTGAGCTAAACCGTTATCAAGCCAGCTTGTTGGAAGCGTTCCTTTGGCTCTGCTGATACCGTTTCCAAGCCAGTTGATCGGTTGAGCATAACTAGCCGTATACAAAAATTCAGGAGCTGTATTTTCAGAAGTAAATCCTCCAAATGCACGTAATGCTAATCCAAAATGATCATTTAAAGATAACACATTCCATATTTCAGCATTTAAAACCGAAAATGAAGGGCTTTTAGGATTGAGATTCTGCTGAAAATCTAGATTTAGTTCAAAAGTCTTCTCATCAGATTCGTTATGCAACATAAACTCAATGCCTGCTAATGATTTCCAACCGGAAGACCATTGTATTGGATATGGTCGGTACGCAACTTCATACATTTTTTGTTGAGAAAAAGAAGCAGAAAATTCTTTATATCTGAGTTCATTAAATCCGTCTTGCCAGCGTTTGTTCAATGAAACAGAATGACTAGAAAATCCCGTTCTTATACCGGAGACAGCCTGAATACTTCCCTCTTCACCAAAATCTGAAATTGATTTTACGGGCTCTGTAAAACTGAGGTAGTAAGAAACCGGGTTGTCTGGAAAATTTGTCCCCAGCCACAAACCGGCGTCAAGTCGATGTGGACCATCTTTGAAAGAACCTTCGTGTTCACCTAGAACTCTGATCCCTAATCGAACTCCGTCAACAGAGTTATACCATACATCCGGAGCAGGAGTAAATTTATATTTCCCGTAATTATCCTGAGAAATCAGTGAACTACAGGTTATCAACCAAACAAAAATGAAAGAAAAAAATTTAGTTATTTCAGATCTATGATCCACTCTGGTAAGATTTGTTGGTTGATTAGGATATCGTTTATCAGTCGTATCAATCTTTTTTGTTCCGGCCAATGAATATACTCATTGATTTGGTCAGCTTTAACCCATAAATATCCTGAATGTTCGTCATCCAGATTAATACGTTCATCAGTCCATTCTATTTTCGCTGCAAATGCCGGAATTTGGTGAATGGTATCAGTTTTGTGTTCATAAAAAGAGTTAACTGATGGAACTGTCCAGAAACTAGAAGGCTTTTCTGAAATCTCTTCCTTCAACTCTCTTAAAGCAGCTTGCCAAAAGGTTTCCCCTTCTTCCACTTTACCGCCTACCATTCGCCATTGATTGGCATATATCTTTTTGGATGAACGTTTTAAGATCAAAAACTCAACGTTCTTGCCGTTTATTCTGTAAGGATATACATCAATGAGCTTTTTTTCCAAAGCCTGCTATGTTTAGATTTCGATTTTCTTGATCTCTAATTCAAGCTCGCCTGCAGGAACGGTTACTGTTACTACATCACCAACTGCCTTTCCTACTAATGCCTGACCGATCGGAGATTCAATAGAAATTTTACCGGCTTTAAAGTCAGCTTCATTCGGAGAAACCAAAGTATACTGCATCTCCTTGTTCATCTTTTTATTCAGAATAGTGACTTTGGTTAAAACGCGTACCTGTGACAGATCAAGTTCTGTTGCATCTAATACACGAGCGTTTGCCAGAATGTCTTCGAGTTTTGTAATACGATCTTCCATATGTCCCTGCGCCTCTTTAGCGGCATCGTATTCTGCATTCTCACTTAAATCACCTTTTGCACGTGCTTCAGCGATATCTTCAGCAACTTCTTTACGACCTCTTGTTTTAAGGTCTTTTAATTCTGCATCTAGTTTATCGTACCCTTCCTGCGATAAATATTGGATCTTACTCATGATCTTTATTGTATTCGGTTTCTGAAATAAAAAGAAGAGCTCACCTTTCGGCTGCCCTTCAACTCTCTGAAAATAAGAGTTATTAGAGTGTTTTTCTAATAATTAATAGAATTTCTGCTTATGCGTCAACTACGCTTTTATTACTGAGAATTCGAATAGCAAATACGAGCGCCCCTAGAACTAAAATTGCACCCATAAAAAATGGCGCTCCTGAAAACTGAAAAGGTGCCGCATCTGAAGTAAAATATCCGAACAGACCGGTCATCATGGGCGGACCAAAGATAGAAGTAAAACTAACCAGACTGGTTAAAGCTCCCTGCAGTTCACCCTGCTGGTTTTGCGGAACCTGATTTGACACAATTCCCTGTAGCGATGGTCCTGCAAATCCTCCAAGACAATATGGAACTATCATTGCCATCATAATGGCTCCGGTGGGCGAAAACGCAAAGCCTAAAAAGCCTAAGCAATACATTATCAGTCCAAAATAAACTGATTTAACTTCCCCGATCTTTGGAATTACAATTCGTGTTAATCCTCCCTGGACGATGGCAACACAAAATCCAACAACGCCCAATGAAATACCTACCATTTTCTCATCCCATAGGAATTTCTCCATTGTGTAATAAGTCCATGTACTTTGTGTAGCATGACTCGCGAGATATATCAATCCAAAAACGATCACTAATCCTGAAATCCCGGGAAAAGATTTCAATTGCTTTAGTGATCCCATCGGATTAGCTCTTTTCAATTCAAACTTACGTCGGTTTTCTTTGGGTAGTGATTCTGGAAGAATAAAATATCCATAAGCTACATTCAGTAACGTAAGTCCTGCAGCAGCAAAAAACGGGACTCTGGTTCCGTATTGTCCTAACAGACCACCGATCACTGGACCGATTATAAATCCTAAACCAAAAGCCGCTCCGATCAGCCCGAAGTTTTGTGAACGTTTTTCCGGAGAACTGATATCAGCAATATAGGCACTTGCCGTAGTTATGCTCGCTCCTGTTAATCCTGAAATAAACCGGGCGATAAACAGCCAGAAAATATTGGGAGCAAAACCGATCAGTATGTAATCGATTCCAAATCCGAACAGCGATAACAACAGAACCGGTCGCCGACCAAAACGGTCACTGAGAGCTCCGATCAAAGGTGCACAAATAAACTGTGTGAATGCATACACAAACATCAGCCAACCGCCGTATAAAGCAGCTTTTGATAATCCTTCTCCGGTAAGCTCTACGATGAGTGAAGGAATGATCGGGATTATAATTCCAAGTCCGATCACATCAATTAAAACGGTAATAAAAATAAAAGCCAGTGCGGCTTTGCGTGGTTCTTTGGACATGGTATGAATTTGTGTCCAATGATAGGCTTTTGACTTCCTAATTGGAAGCAGGAATCTGGGTTGCCATCACTGGTCTTTACCTTTAAATGAATTCAGAAAAAAGCTTCCAACTATACCGACCTTTAGAATTATTGGGAGTTTTTTCCGAAGGAATGCCTTTGGCATGGTACTTTTGTCGGTACAAAAGTACATGAACATGTATAAATTACTAGATGGTAATTAGAAACCCGGGGATAAATCCCCTTCTAGCTTATGTTCTTGTCATAAACTCGTACATAAACAAGTAAGGACTTTAGTCCTACTACCCCAAAACCCCTCAAAGAAACCGTACAAAAGTATGTATTAGTTTCTATTTTAGAGCAAATAAAAGTGAAGATGCCTAAAAAACTAACTACCAAAGAAATACTTGAAGAGAACTTGTCTCAAAAACCACCGGCTAAATTAGCTGAGGTAAAAGTGATCCTTCATAATATTAGAAGTCTGCATAATGTAGGTTCTGTTTTTCGTTCTTCGGATGCGTTCGGGATTTCTGAATTGATTCTTACGGGATACACTCCCACTCCTCCCCGACCTGAGATCAACAAAACAGCCATTGGTGCGGAAGAATTTGTTGAATGGAGACATTTTGAAACGGCCACTGAGATCATTGAATCGCTTAAAGAAGATGGATATTCCATTCTAGGGATGGAGCAAACTACAGGAAGTATTTCCCTCAACAAGCTTGATGTAAATAATTACGATAAAATATGTCTGGTGATGGGAAATGAAGTCACCGGTATAGATTCCGAAATTCTCGAATTAATGGACGAATTTGTAGCCATCCCACAGTTTGGCCAAAAGCACTCGCTTAACGTTTCGGTAGCCGCTGCGGTGATGTTGTATGCTTTACTTGAGAAACTGAGTTGATTGTATTATAACCCTGACAGGGTTCTAATATATCATCTACAAACCCTGTCAGGGTTATAAACTCGAGAAACTTAACCTAGCTCTTTTTCACATTTTTAAGTTTTTGAACCACTGATTTAATGGATTAAAGGATATCACAGATATTTTATCCAAAAAATCCGTGTTAATCCGGCTATCTGATTAATCCGCGGTTCAAAATTGATAGTGAGTTACTTATTTATTCAGCAAAAGCTATTCATTAACAAAAAGTATTAAAATCCGAAACTGATTTCCCTATTTACTTGTTAGACAAGTAGAACAAAGAAAAATTTAATCTAACTACACAAAATGAGTTTGAAAGAGAAGACAATCAGCGAAGTGGAAAACAGAATCGAAAAAATTGAGCGAGCTATTGCAAAGAACGGTGTTGGTTCAAGTTATTTATCCAAAGCAGAACGTGTTCAGAGAGATGTGAACATTGGACTTGCTCTGGGTGGACTGGCTTTAATTGCAGGTGCAACGGCCTGGGCTTTACTTTCCGGAAAAGAAGATTAAATCTTTGATCAGATGAACATAAGTAAACCATTAAAATGGCAGTCATGTTATACACACCATGAGCGACGAGCGGACTACGAAGTGATCTGAGTTATGTTTTCATTATGATTTATTTCAATCCTGCTCATCTTGTAAATCCTTTAAAATCGTTGTCAAAAGCGGATTGAGAAATAGTTTTAACTTTACTTTTTATGAGCAGGAGCCTGTCTGCCGACAAAGGCAGGCTCCAATTGAGTATTCCGCACCGTGGCTAGGAATGAAATAAAACTTAGAGGTTGTAACTGAAATCAGGAGACTTCCTGAAATGTTTCTTTTAAGTCACCGCTATCGCTTAAGACTTAAAAGATCTTGGGATGCAGCTTGGGAAAGCTATTCATTCAAGGATAATACTGTATCAAGCAAGTTATTTAACATTTTTAGCTTGTTTGTGATTTGCTCGTTTTGTTCTACCAGTGATTCAAATTCATCCTCAGAACCGAGTTCATTTTTTAACTCATTCATTTCATGATCAGAAAACGATATGCATTCTTTCCACCTAATAGTTTTTGTTTTTGATGAACTTGAATACCGGATAGATTTCAAGGGCTGATCTGTAATTGTTCCACCAATATTTTTCTTTTCCTGATTTTGATCTTGATAAGAAATAGTACAATTATCATCTACATTTTGAGGTAATGATTTGAAATACTGACTCGTCACAATTGAAAAAAGAGAGTCAGTCATAAAAGAACTAATCTGTTCAGATTGTACTTTCTTGGAACCAAACACATTTCGTTTTTCTGTAAAAAAAGTTCTATCTCTTAAAAGTATAGCCCGAGAAGTTGTTGAATTAAAAATTGAAGACCCAATATTTACTTCTATGAACTCAGTATGATTATCCCTGATCTGCTCATAGGAAAGTTTACTGGCAGAACATCCACAAAAAACTAATAGCGAAATTATTAAGACCGATCTGTAAGTCATTTCTACATATTGTTAGGTTAAGACTTGTAATGGTGAAAAAGATTAAAAAAAAATCCGCAATGGAGAATAATATTTCTATTCACCAGCTCTATGAATTCCACGAGTAACTTTATTCGGGAGTACAAATAAATATTCACCTAATGCAACTGTAAATTCAAGTGTTCTTTGAGCGTCTTTTTCTTCAGGAAGTCCAGCATTTTCATCTGCATGTCTTTGATCATTTGCATCAAGCCTTATTTGATCTGCCCAAATTTTCATTTCTTCAGTTATCAAATGATCAACTGAAGCTTGTTTAATACGACTATATAAACTACCATCAGAATATCCTTTTTCTTTTAGCATAGCATCTACCGAGCTAGCGCATAGCATAATACAACCTGCGGGTGCGTGAACAGTATCAAATGCTTGCTTCAAAAAAGCTTTTGCCTTATTTGGTAAGGACTCATCTACTGATGGGTTTTCTGGATAATGTTCCAAAACTTCACCACCAACTGAATTACTTGAGGCGGTAACGACACCTCCACATCTAACACAGGAATAGGTAGACCATATTCTCTTTCTTGATCCTTTATGATCTCTTGTTTCTAATCGATTTTTTTCAACAAGATTCGGGTTATCAATTCGGCAATGAGGACACTTATTGAGTTCGAGATTTGGGCTTAAAGTTGGCATGTCAATTTCTATTTGGTTAGCAACATAACACAAGATTGATAAACTTTTCATCCTGAGTAAAATAAACAAAATCAGATAAGAAACACCTAATCCCTTAAGCCTTTTAACGAGCTATCCATCTGTCGGGCTTTGCACGGCTGATGGAGTTTAGCTAAAAGGAAAGAAATTTAGTTTGATAAAGAAATCAGAACGTTGTTCAAGCCTCCATCACCCCGCTTTCAGCGAAATGATGGAATGAACCGGAATTTAAAGAACTAAACCAACTCCCCGATCTTCCCATAGATCATATCCAACTCTTCTACGGTTACACAGTACGGAGGCATCAGATACAACACATTGCCGAGCGGACGAAGTAATAATCCATGATCCACGCATTCTTTTTTGATGCGTGAAGCTACGGAATTCAGATATCCGCCCTCTTCTTCGTTGATGATATCCATCGCAGCAATGGTTCCTTTAACTCTGAATTTTTCTAGTCGTGGATGACCAGCCAGTTTTTCCAGATGCTTGGTATGAATGGCTTCCATTCCTTTGAATACCGGAGCATTTTCTTTCAATAATTTCCAAGACGCAATTCCGGCAGCACAACCCAATGGATTTCCGGTATAACTGTGTCCATGCCAAAAGGTTTTTATCGGATCGTCAGAATTGAAGCTTTCGTAGATCTCGTCACTACTTACGGTAACTGAAAGCGGCATGAATCCGCCCGTAATTCCTTTACTCAGGCAAATGATGTCCGGCTGCACTTGAGCTCGTTTACAGGCAAAATAGTCGCCCGTGCGACCAAATCCTGTCATCACCTCATCAAACAACAGCAAAGTATCAAACTGACGATTGCTCCAGTGCACTTTTTGGAGAAACTCTTCCGAACACATTCGCATCCCTCCTGCGCCCTGAACCAACGGCTCCATCAAAATCCCGGCATATTTATCGGGATACTTGGTTAACAAACCTTCTAATTCTTCAATGACGGCATCTTCTTTATTCGCCCGATTCTCATCTCCGATCCACGTTTCCGGATACGGGATCACTTCCACATCAAACATCCAATCTTTGAATACATCGGTAAATATAGAACGCTCTCCGGCCGACATCGCTCCCAACGTATCTCCGTGATATGCTCCTTCAAAACAAATGAAAGTCTTTCGCTCCTGACCAATATTCTTCCAGTACTGATAAGCGATCTTCATTCCTACTTCCACAGCGGTAGATCCATTATCGGAAAAGAATACTTTATTCAAGTTCTTAGGCAATTCCTGAGTGATCAACTCCGAAAGTTGCTCCGCAGGATCGTGCGTAAATCCGGCAAAAATTACATGTTCAAGTGTTTGAGCTTGTTCATAAATAGCTTTGGCGATATCAGGATGGGAATGTCCGTGCATATTCACCCACCAGCTGGAAATACAATCCAGAACTTCCCTTCCGTCTTCTAAGGTGAGATAAGCTCCCTTTCCGCTCTTTACCTTAAGAGGCTCAGGTGCATCTTTGATGATCGTAAATGGATGCCAAACGTTGTTCATAGAATTAAGAATTATTCAATTAAGAATTAAGAATTACTTTTCTGTCATTTCGAATGAACATGAGAAATCTAAAGATATCTCGCTCCGCTCGATATGACAAAAGCAAAATTCTTAATTCTTAATTCTTAATTGAAAGTTTTGATTAAAAGCTTTTTTCAATGATTCAGAGTCAACATTTTGAAGAGTCTCGACTTCGAATACATCAATGTCTCCAAAACGCTCAATCGTTTCTTTGTTGGATGGATGTTTTTCGCCGTTGAGGACTACTGCAAAAACTTCAATTCCGCGATCTCTAAGTGCTTCCAGTGATAGTAGAGTATGATTCAACGTTCCCAAACTACTTCTTGCCACCAGTAATACGGGAAGTTTCAAGCGCTCGATCACATCCAAAACGGTGTGTTCCCAGTTAATGGGCACGATCAATCCACCGGCTCCTTCCACGATCAAATGCTTTGTGTCATATTCAGGCAATTCGAAATCATTCAGAGAGATCTTAACTCCGTCGATGTCTGCAGCGGCATGTGGACTCATAGGCGTTTCCAATCGGTATCTCTCCGGGATTATCCTTGAGGGATCAGCTTTCGAAACTCTTTGTACAAATTCAGTATCCGTTTCTTCATCCAGTCCGGCTTGAATGGGTTTCCAGTAAGTTGCGTCCAAAGCAGACATCAGCATGCCCGAAACTAATGTTTTACCAATTCCGGTGTCTGTTCCTGTTATAAAAAATTCTTTCGGAAATTCCATCACATATCTTTTTTAGCAGCCAAATAGACCACATGCCATTTAACCTTGATTTCATTGGAAACTTTCTCGTCCCAAAACTTAGTTAACAGCTTTAATTGCTTAGCAGTTAATTGCTTACCTGTTTTAGATTTACGAACTCCTATCTCTTTGAGGTGCTTGAAAAAATCCATAGAGTTATCAAATTCCTGATACAGATCGTTCTCGTAATAGTCTACCTGAACAGGATTCATCGACAGCTTTATCACCTCCTCTTCCACATCAGGAAATGCATTGGCTGTAAAAGGCAGTCCTAGTTCCAAACAGTTGGAATACCATTCTTCAAACGTATGATTACCGGGGAATGTGCAGAGTAGAAGTCCGCCCGGAACAAGCAATTCACTTAGTTTTTCTAAACCTATGGAAGTGTCTTTAAACCACTGAGCGGCAAAATTACTTACGATGAGACTGTATTTGGGTTCCGAATCAGAGACCTCATCCACATTCAATGTTTTGAAAGAGACAAAATCGTTTAACAATCCTTTTTCTGCGAGTTGATTCTCACAAAATGAAATCATTCCCGGAGCCAGATCGGTAATGAGTTTATTTCGATCAGGAAATTCCTTGATGATCTGTTCCGATAAAAAGCCTGTTCCGCAGCCCACTTCCAGTATATCTCCGGCGGGAAGTGTGTCTTTCCAGGGCAAGAGCGATGAAATGAGTCCATTAGCTACTTTTTGCTGGATCTCAGCCTTCTGATGATACTGCTCAGCAGCTTCAGAGAACGTTTCGGCAATACTTTTTGATGAAATAGTTTGTTCAGCGGTTATTTTCATAGCGCTCAAAAATAGGAATGATTGAGCACAGATACGACCAACAATCTTTCGGATTTATGAATGGCAATGCATGGCCCTCATTCTCAAAAACTTTTACAAATTTCTTATTGTAATGGCCGTCAAGCATGTTTTCTCCTCTGGGCTCTAAGAGGATCTTGTCTTCTGCACTGTCGATGGCAACCATGGTGGAACCAAAATCCAGATCGATGAGCGGGAAGCGGGTGTTTCTGAGTTTCTTCAGATCTTCAAGCAACAGTTCTTTATTCAGATCAGATGGAATCTCCGCTTTGTATTCAGATGGTTGAAAACAGTTTTCGTAAAAACTCTTCAGAACTTGTTCAGGATTAGCTTCAAAGCCATTGATCATAGTTTCAAGCCCCTTTTTACTGATAGAATTCAAACTTTTACTCTCCGGATGAAAATCTGCAAAACCATTAAATATAACGAGCAGATCTGCCTTACTAAGTACAGCTGAGTTACACCAATGCAGTCCGTATGAATGCGTAAAAACCACTCGGAATTTTGTATCCGCATCAAACCTTGGATAAAACGGTTTACCGATATAGCCCCGATTGGCAGGTTTTAAAGGAATGCTATCCGGAATTACAGAAGCTAAGTTGTTCCAAAAATCCTTATTAATTCCCCATCCGTGATAGGCCAGTATTTCTACTTTCTTTTCCAATCAGCCAATTCCTTTAAAAGTTTATCCAGATGTTCTTTTGTGTGCTTTACTGAAAGTGTGATCCGAAGTCTTGAAGCAACCTTTTCCACCGTAGGCGGACGGATAGATGAAACCCATAATCCTTTTTCCTTCAATTGATTAGACAATTCAATTGTTTCTTGTTCATCCCCAATAATGATCGGAATAATTTGGCTGTCTGAAGCAGTAGTATCGTAGCCAAGTTTTTGAATTTCAGTCCTTACATACTCTACATTCTTCATCAGTTGTGTTCTTTCCTGATCCATTTCGGGAATCAGATCAAGAGCAGCATCAATAGCTCCAATTACATTTGGAGGAAGTGATGTAGAGTAAATAAATCCACCTGCAAAATTGATTAGATAGTCTTTCATTTCTTTTGAACAAAGAGCAAATGCTCCAAACGAACCAAACGCTTTTCCAAAAGTACCCAGAGAAATATCAATTCCATCCTTTCCATAATTCAAGCCCAGCCCTTTTTCCCCAAGCACTCCAACGGCATGAGCATCATCAGAATACAGTAAAGCATTATACTTTTCAGAAATCTCAATCAGTCGATCGATATCATTTCGATCTCCATCCATACTAAAAACCGTTTCCGAAACGATCCAGATTCGATTGTAACGTTCGCTGCCTGCACTCTTGAGTAATTCCTCAAGATCATCATAGTGATTGTGCTCAAAACGTTTAAAAGCAGCTCTGCTTAGGATAGCTCCCTGAATCAGGCTGTTATGAATTTTCTTATCAGCAAGTATCAAAGAATTTCTGTCTGTAACTGCCGGTAAAATACTCGTATTAGCCTGAAATCCTGAATTAAAGAGAATGGCTTCTTCTGCATTGAAGATCTCAGCCAGCTTTTTCTCCAGTTCTGAATGAATTGAAAACGTACCGGTTACTAATCTGGAAGCTCCTGAACCTACTCCATATTTTGAAGTGAATTCATTTGATCTTTTTATCAATTCCGGATGATTACTGAGGCCCAAATAATCGTTGGAGGAGAAGTTTATGTACTCTACACCATCATTTTTGATAATGTGAGCACCTCCCTGATTCTCCAGGGGCTTTAAAGTACGAAACTGATGCTCTTGCTTACGTTTCTCAAGAGCATCGTTTATAAAAGAATGTTTGTCTTTTTTTTCACTCAATTAACTGGATCGTTGATTCCAGGTTGAATCGCTTTCAAACGTTCTACCCATTGCTCTGAACTGACGAATAAAAGGAAGTTTATTTCGTACCGAAGGAGCAAACTGAGAATATTCGATCATAAATAATCTGTTTGTAGCAGGATCGTAATAGGTGAAATTAACAAACGGTCCGCCCATAGCTGCATTTTCCATAGTCCACCAACCCTGTGTTTCATAAGCCAGATACCGGCCTTTCTGAAAACTGTTCACCCTCATCTCAATTCGGTCGTTGTATTCCGTGGTAACGTACTTATTCTCTGTACTTCCCTTAATGTATTGTTGATTCAACGAATCTCTGGTTGCATTGATCCAGTCCGAGTCAAGGAAGTTGATATCGGTTACATCGTCCTTCCACCAAACCCAGAACCAACGATCATTGATTTCCAGATTTCTGCGGAAAGAAATAAAGTCTGTTGTGTCTATTCTGGCTATGTAATCGTGCTGAACTCTTACTTTAAATCCGTGATTAATCCACATGGAATCCGAATATTGAGTTTGTTCTTTCTTCTCGTACACATCGTATGTCCATCTGCTTAACTCTCGCTCCAGGATATCAGCCATTAAAGATCGCTCTGAGTTTATGATCTTTTCTGCAAGAGCAGAATCAGAAGTCGAGCTTAATATCAGTGCGTACTGATCTTTATACCACTGATCTTTGATTGGAAATGCAAAGCTTTCTCCGCTTCGTACTCTTTGCTCAACTCCGGCATCTAAGAAACCGCGGATCGCTCCGGAAACATCTGTGGTATCATCCAAAACACCGGCAAAGATCACATTTCTCATTCCCTTTAAGCGGTCTAATTGCGAGTTTGAACGAATATCTGTGAATGAAAGATTATAATTTTCCTCAGGATTCAGCATATGAAACTGATATTTCCCGTAAGTAGCACGGATAGCTTCTGCTGTTTTACTGTCGAAATGTGCAGAATCCATTACAACAATTACTTCATTAATAGATCCCTGTGCTCTGGATCTGAAATCGCCATCACAAGCTGAGAGTATGGTTGCAGCTATACATGTAAATAGAAAAACTGTTTTTCTTAAAGACATAGTCAATTTTTTAGTTTCTGAATTTTAATGAGTAAACCAAAGAATAAAGATCTTGTTTCCATTCAGGTTTAGGATACGAATTTTTGATGGTATTAATTAACGCACTTCCAACTATGAATCCATCGGCATTTGATGCGATACGCTTGGCGTCTTCATGAGATTTAATTCCGAAACCCACCATCACCGGATTACCGATAATATTTTCGCGTACACGCTCTATAAACCTATCCACTGAATCAGACACCTCTTTTCCGTCTCTGGCTCCTGTAACGCCTGTGACTGATACACAGTATACAAAGCCCGATGATTTGGAATCGGCGAGCTTCATGCGGATATCTGAACTGTTGGGAGCAACTAAATGGATCAGCGGCAAATTGTTTGCTTCTGCATGTTCACGGATTATTTCATCTTCATCAACAGGAATATCCGGTAAGATCAATCCATCTACGCCTGATCTTGATGCTTTCTCACAGAATTCCTGAACTCCGTATCGCAGAACAGGGTTCATATATCCCATCAATATGATCGGTATCTCAGATCTCTTTCTGATCTCGACTACCATTTCAAAGATCTTGTCGATGGTAATTCCGTTTTTGATAGCGATATCACTGGAATACTGAATGGTTGGGCCGTCAGCTAAGGGGTCGCTGAAAGGCATTCCCAGCTCGATCATATCCGCTCCGTTCTCTTCCATTCCTAAAACGATCTCAACGGTAGATTCCAGATCAGGATATCCGGCTGTAATGAATAAGCTCATAAGCTTTTCATCAGCTGCTTTTTCTTTAAACTTTTGTGTAATTCTGTTCATTTACTGCTTTTGGTGCCAGCGAAAACCTGAAGGATTTCGCTTGTTTAATTTTTTTTTGTTGATTGGTCATTCAGATCGATAGCGATGAATCTGCACGTTTACTGATTTGTGCAGATCCTTCTCCCGAAGTTTCGGGATCAGGATGACTTTTCTTAATTAATATTTTTAGTACTTTTGTGTAATTATGTTCAACTAAAGTTAAATTTTTGTCATTTCGAACGGATGTGAGAAATCTGAATATCTTTTTAAAGGAAATCTTTAGATATCTCGCTTAGCTCGATATGACAGCAAATTGTTACAAATTTTCTGATATTGTTCCCATATCCTTATCACCTCTGCCCGAACAGTTTACGATTACTACCTGATCTTCCGTCGTAGTTGACATCAGGTTTTCTAACCAGGCAAAAGCATGAGCCGTTTCCAGTGCCGGAATAATTCCTTCTTTCTTGGAAAGCAACTTCACTGCTTCCATTGCTTCATCATCAGTTACCGCATTGTATTTTACTCTTCCGGTATCGAATAAGTGAGAATGCTCCGGTCCAATTCCCGGATAATCCAATCCTGCACTTATGGAATGTGCAAGTTCGATCTGACCGTTTTTATCATGGAGCAAATAACTCATAGAACCATGAAGAATTCCAGGCGTTCCTTTTGTTAGTGTTGCGGCCGTCTTGCCGGAATCCACTCCAAATCCAGCAGCTTCAATTCCAATAATATTCACTGATTCATCTTCAATAAACGGATAAAAGAATCCCATAGCGTTCGATCCTCCGCCCACACAGGCAATTAAGTAATCCGGAAGTTTTCCTTCTGCTTCCATGATCTGTCGCTTTGTTTCGTCGCCAATAACACGGTGAAAGTTTCTAACCATCATCGGGTAAGGATGAGGTCCAACCACAGATCCAATGATATAAAACGTGTCTTCTACATTGGTCACCCAATCCCGAATTGCTTCGTTAGTAGCATCTTTCAACGTTTTTGAACCACTTTCCACACTTCTAACCTCCGCCCCTAGTAAATGCATTCTGTCTACATTCAATTTTTGGCGTACCATGTCTTCAGCGCCCATATAAACCACGCATTCCAGACCAAACTTCGCGCAGGCAGTCGCTGTTGCAACGCCATGTTGACCGGCTCCTGTTTCAGCAATAATGCGTTTCTTACCCATTCTCTGAGCTAAAAGCACTTGACCGATCGCATTGTTGATCTTATGAGCTCCGGTATGACAAAGATCTTCTCTTTTCATATAGATCCGAGCTTTTCCGTAGTGCTCCGTTAACCTGTTTGCAAAAGTTAGCTTCGTAGGTCTGCCCACATATTCATCAAGCAGTTCATTTAATTGTGAATTAAACGAAGGATCTTTACTCGCACGCTCATATTCTTCTTCTAAAGCCCTTACAGCGGGAATAAGTATTTCCGGCACAAACTTACCGCCGTATTGCCCGAAGTAGCCTCTTGCGTTCGGTTGTTGGTATTTTGTAATGACTTCTTGCATGTTTAATAAATTAAGTCCCCTCTTGAGAGGGGATTTAGGGGTGTGTTAATTGGATGCTAAAAATATCATACTAAAGTTCCGAAATCTGCAAAAATAAGTACATGTGCAGATCCTTCGGAAGTATCCTCAGGATGACTTAAATATATTTCCGTTTTAAAATTCATTTTTTATTCTAAATCAGCTCAACAGGTTTAACCGTATTCACAAATATTTCCATTTTTTCGAGATCTTTTAAACCCGGTTCTTCTTCGATGCTGCTTGAGACATCAACTGCGTAAGGTCTCGTAAATTCTATAGCCTTACCCACATTATCCGTATTCAGTCCGCCGGATAAGAAAAATGGTTTTGAAGTCAGGTCTTTAACTATATCCCAATCAAAAGTCTTTCCCGTTCCACCCCATTGATCTCCGACTTTGGTATCGAACAAAAAGAAATCGACTATATCGTTATATTGATCGATCTTTTCCTGTAAAATTTTCTTTGTGGAATCCAGAGTAATATGAATGGCTTTAATGATCGGCTTTTCGATCAACTCACAATATTCCGGAGTTTCGTTTCCGTGAAGCTGAACCAGATCCAATCCTGTTTCTTTGGCTGTGGCATTTACTTCATCAAGCGGTTGGTTGACAAATACTCCAACTTTCTCAGGACCTTCCAGCCAATTGATAATGGCTCCTGCTTTTGCAGGTTCGATAAACCGTGGACTTTTATCGTAAAATATGAATCCCAAATAGTCTACAAACAAACCGGATGCAAACCTACCGTCTTCGAGATTGGTAATTCCGCATATTTTGATTTTTGTTGATTTACTCATTGATCAAATTCTTTTCAAAAATTTCATTTCCTGACTCAATTAATTCTCTTACTGCATCTCCGGGATCATTCTGTCTCATAAAATATTCGCCGATCAAAACGGAATGAATTCCTTCTTTTCTCAGAAGAGCCATATCTTCTCCTGATGACAAACCGCTTTCTGACACTAAAACCGTTTCTTCCTGTGCTTGCTGAAGGATTTTGATCCCACGATGTACATCTACTTCAAAATTCTTTAAGTCCCGATTGTTGACGCCCAGGATCTCTACCTGGTTAAAGTCTAACCTGTCAAAATCTGTCTGATCATAACATTCAACCAATGCTGACAATTCGAATTCTTTAGCAGCAGCAAGTAATTCATTCAATTGACTTCCATCTGTAATTGCAACTATGATCAAAACAGCATCAGCTCCATAAGCTCGGGCTTCTTTGATCTGAAACGGATCAATAATGAAATCTTTTCTCAGCAAAGGAAGATGAACTCGTTTTGAGATAGCATTCAGATATTCCAGATCTCCCATAAAAAACGGTTTATCCGTTAATACAGAAATCGCTGAAGCTCCGCCTTCTTCGTATCTGAGAGCAATATCGATCGGATCAAAGTTTTCTCTGATCACTCCTTTTGATGGCGACCCTTTCTTTACTTCCGCAATGATAGAAACTTCGTCTTTTTTCTGTAATGCAGATTTAAAATCGATGCGTTTCTTTTCGAATCCTTCTAAAGAATGCAGATCATTAAAACCGATCTCTTTTTTCCTTTTGATAAGATCTTCAGAAGTTTGAACTACTATTTTATCCAGAATGGTTGACATCAGTACTTAAATACTCCCATTGCGTCGTTTGTTGCATCAATAAAGTTATTGAATACTTTTCGTGCATTTCCTGATTCTAAGCTTTCGGTTGCTTTCTCTTTAGCTTCTTCGAGTGAGTTCACCAATCCTGATGCTTTGATTGCAAAAGTAGCGTTTATTAATACGATATCTTTCTGAGCATCTGTGCATTTATTAGCCAGTATCTTTTTTAGGATCGATGAATTCTTTTCAGCATCACCGCCCATCAGTTGTTCCATTTCATAGGTTTTAAAGCCCAATGATGTTGGATCAAATCTGTATGGTTCGGATACTTTTTTATCTTCGAGTTCAAAAACAGTGGAACTTCCTGTAATACTGACTTCATCCAGCCCGTCATCCGCATTAAAGGTGTAAGCGTATTCTGTATCAAGGTTTGAAAGGATTGAAATCATTTTACCGGCTACTTCTTCGCTGAATGCACCGATCACATACTTTTGAACTCCGGCAGGATTAGCCATCGGTCCCAGAATATTGAAAAATGTTCGGAATCCCAGTTGTCGTCGTGTAGGCATTACATATTTCATAGCCGGATGAAACATCGGAGCAAACATAAAAGCCATCCCAACTTCACTATAAACCTGTTCAACTCCCTCTTTACCAAGTTCGATTGCTGCTCCCAGATGTTCTAAAACATCCGCACTACCGCATTTACTCGATGCACTTCGGTTTCCGTGCTTGATAACGGGAACTCCTGCTCCTGCAACTACAAAACTGGCTGCTGTAGAAATATTGAATGTACCCGATTTATCTCCGCCGGTTCCAACAAGATCGATGGCATTTGTGACATCCACATCTACTTTAACGGACTTGTCACGCATCACTTTAACGAAAGCGGTTAGCTCGTCAACAGTCTCTCCTTTCATTCTCATTGCAGTTAGAAAAGAAGCAATTTGTTCTTCGGGAACTTCCCCTTCCATGATCTGAGTTAGCGCCCAACCAGCCTCGATCAGCGTCAGATCTTCTGAAAAAGAAAGTTTATTTAAAATACTTTTGAATGTCATGATTGTGTTAACCAGTTGGTTATCATTTTAGGCCCTTCAGTAGTTAGAATACTTTCGGGATGAAATTGAATCCCTTCGATCGGATACTCTTTATGTCGCACACCCATAATTACATCTTCAGATCTTGCTGTTATTTCCAATACTTCCGGGATAGAATCCGGAGCTAAAACCAATGAGTGATACCGTGTAGCGATGCAATTCTGAGTAATATCTTTGAATATATTTTTGCCATCATGTTCAACTTGTGAAACCTTGCCGTGCATGAGTTTAGGAGCGTAATCTACTTTCGCTCCGAATACCTCGCCAATAGCCTGGTGTCCTAAGCAAACTCCTAAGATCGGAGTGGTTTTACCAAGCTCTTGAATAAGCTGTTTACTCACTCCTGCTTTATCAGGTCTTCCCGGTCCGGGAGAGATCAAAATCTTAGAAGGATTCAGTTCTTTGATTTGATCAATAGTAAGTTCATCATTGCGAATCACTTTATAATCATCGGTTACGGCTGCTACAAGATGGACGAGGTTGTATGTAAATGAATCGTAGTTGTCTATAATTAAGATCACTGCATAGTTCCGTTAATTTTACCTTTACGACACAACCCTGAATCCCCTCTCAAGAGGGGACTTTTTAATAACCTGTATGAATAATCCTTTATCATCTTAAAAACTCCTGATGATTCCTGTTGCTTCACGAATGGGTTCCATAACAGATTCTGCTCTTTCTCTGGCTTTATTTCCACCTTCCCGAAGTACATCTTTCACATAATCCAGATCTTTTTCTAGTTCTTTACGCTTTTCGCGAGCTTCGCCGAAATAGTTTTCTATCATTTCAAGAAGCTCCAATTTAGCATGACCATAACCAAAACCACCTACTCTGTATTTTTCAGCTATTTCTTCTTGCTTCGCTTTGTCACCAAACAGCTTGATCAGTGCAAAAACATTATCTGTGTTCGGATCTTTCGGGTCTTCCAATCCTTTTGAATCTGTCTCAATCGACATAACAACCTTTTTAAGAGCTTTTCCTTCAGCGAACAGAGGAATAGTGTTGTTATAGCTTTTGCTCATCTTTCGGCCATCAGTTCCGGGAACAACCGCTACTGATTTGAGGATGTGATCTTCCGGTATTTTTAATAGTTCAGAATCATACGCTCTGTTCAATTTTCCGGCAAGATCTCTCGCTATTTCGATATTCTGTTTTTGATCTTCTCCTACCGGCACTATATCAGAATGATAAATAAGAATATCCGCTGCTTGTAAGATAGGATAAGTAAACAAACCGATATTCGGATTTAATCCCGCAGCGATCTTATCCTTATAAGAAACTCCTTTTTCCATCAAACTAACCGGACAAAGCGTACCTAAGATCCAGGCAAGCTCAGTAACCTGAGGAACATCTGACTGTGCAAAAAATGTAGCTTTCTTCGGATCTAAACCCAAAGCCAGATAATCTAAAGTTACGTCGATTGTGTTTTGGTAAAGTTGCTTACCGTCATTAAGCGATGTCAGGGAGTGATAGTTGGCTATAAAGTAGAAAGCATCGCCTTCTTCCTGCATGGCTATATGTTGCCTCATTGCTCCAAAATAATTTCCGATATGGAGTTTTCCCGAAGGTTGTATTCCTGATAAAATTGTTTTTTTACTCATTCTATATCTAATGCTACGCTAAGTGCCTGAACTAATGCTCCGGCTTTGTTTTGTGTTTCTTCAAATTCTTTAGTGGGATCGCTGTCTGCAACAATTCCAGCTCCGGCCTGAATATAAACTTTGTTCTTGGTAACAACCATTGTTCTTATGGCAATACAAGTGTCCATATTTCCGGAGAAGTCAAAGTAACCAACAGCTCCTGCATAAATACCTCTTTTGGTTGGTTCCAACTCATCAATGATCTGCATGGCTCTGATTTTGGGAGCTCCGCTTACGGTTCCTGCAGGAAAGCACTGCATCAATGCATCTACAGAAGTTCTGTCCTCTGAAATTTCACCCACAACATCACTGACAATATGCATTACATGAGAATATCGCTCAATAACCTGATTTCGCTCCATTTTCACTGTTCCCGGCCTCGATACTCTGGACAGATCATTTCTTCCCAGATCCACCAGCATAATATGTTCAGCTACTTCTTTGGGATCATTTTTCAAGTCTTCTTCAAGCTCAAGATCTTCCTGATGTGTACTTCCTCTTGGTCTTGTTCCTGCGATAGGCAAAACTCTGACTTCTTTATCCTGAACCCGAACCAGAACTTCCGGTGATGATCCTACGATCTGGAAATCATCGAAATCTAAATAAAATAAATATGGCGATGGATTTACCATTCTCAATGCACGGTAAAGCATGAATGAATCTCCACTCATATTTGCTTCAAAACGTTGTGACAATACTACCTGAAAAATATCCCCTTCGTAAATATAGTCTTTTGCTGTATTGACCATATTTTTAAACTGATCTCTCTCAATATTACTAACAAGAGATTCGGGATCTATGGAAAACTCACGTCTTTTATAATTTCCTGACATCGCCGCACTTTCCATCTCTTCAAGAGATATTAAAGCTGATTCATATTGCTTTTCCGGATCCGATGTTTCATCTGTAAAAACTGTTTTGATAAGAATCACCTGGTGCTTCACATGATCAAAAGCATAGATCTCATCATAAAAACACCACACTGCTTCAGGTAAATGAAGATCATCATCCGGCACATCCGGAAGATCTTCAACTAACCTGAAGGTATCATAAGCTGAAAACCCTACTGCTCCACCCGTTAATCGTGGCAGTTCAGGAATTTTTGGCTCGGTATACTTTGTCGTCTGGCTTTTTAGCTCTTCAAAGTAAGGTCGGTCTACTTCTGCTTTCTCAGTCTTGTTTGAAAGTGAAGTTTTAGCGCCATCAAATTGTAATGTTTGATAGGGATTTCTTCCGATAAAAGAATACCGGGCAAGTTGTTCTCCACCCTCAACTGATTCCAGCAAAAAAGGATTTGAAGCTCCTTCCCTGATATTCATAAACAAAGAAACCGGAGTCAGAACATCTGCCAGTAATCTCTTATAAACAGGTATCGCTGAATAGTCTTTACTAAGTTCTAAAAATTGGTTCTTATTCATGTATTTATTGAAGCCACGAAATCTCCAAAACACTAAGTTTGTGTTTTTGTGCTTTAGTGGCAAAACTAAAGGTCAAAAAAAAACCCACTCTTCCATAGGAACAGTGGGTGTATGTAATTTCTTAGTTAATCTGTTTACGCAACAATCCCACTGCCTATATAAGCGTTGGGCCACCACCAAGTGTTATTTTGTTGCTTGATTAACATGAGTGAAAATATAGGAGGGTCAGAATTTAATAGCAACGGTAATTCGAAGAAATAAAACTTTCAATATTTAAGTTGCTATCTAAACAATGAATTCCTAATATTTAAGCGAACCAAAAAAACATCGCCTATTTAGCATCGTTACAATTACTATTCACTCAATTAAACGCGATCTTTTTGTCTTTTAAATTCTATTCTCTGGTTCTGTTTACTTTGGCTTGGGCTGTTATCGTTTCTTGCGATGATGCTCTTACCCCCAAAGATTTTGATGAAGAACAACCTTATGTACAAAATCTGGTAGTCTCTCCTTCTGATATTAATTTTGATCCACAATTGGATGGGCAAAAAGACACTACGCTTACTTTCAATATAACTGTTGATGGATTTAACTTCGGAGTAGATTCTGTACCATATTACTCAATATTTGTTGGAAATGAAGATCTGCCCTCACTTCAGAGAAAGTTCCCGGTTAACTTTAGTCCTATTACCACTTTTCAAACTTCTATTTCTATTGAAACTAATACCATTAATTTTGAAAATTATACAATAATAGTAAGCCCAACTTTAAGCGGAAGCAATACAAACTATGCTCAATCTATAGTTAAGCAAACCGGTGTTGCAATCAATGCACCCGAGATTCTAGAAGTTGTTAATCCTGATACCATTCAAAGACCGGCTGAGGGTCAGACTCTGGTTTTCTTTGAAGCAAAAGTAAGAGATTCGGATGGTCAAAGTAATCTTGATAGAGTATTAATAAGAATTATTGATCATGAAGTTGGTGAAGCTCAGGGGTCTCCTTTTGAAATGTTTGACGACGGTTCTTCAAATAATGATCGGGTTGCCAATGATTCACTATACACTTATTCGCTTCCCGTAACTCAAACTAACAACAGACCAAATAGAGATTTTGATATTGAATATTTTGCAATAGATAAAAGTGGTCTCGTAAGTGATACAGTTAGAACAACTTTTAGCATTAGAGAATGATGATCATAAAAAAAGGTATCCTTTTATTAGCTCTCAGTATTATCGCTGTTTCTGCATTTGGTCAATCTACTTATCAAGTTCCCTCCCCTTTTAACAGTATACGTCAAAACGGTGTATCAAATATTCTGGGAGCGGGCGATACTTTATGGATCAGTCCATCTTTAAATTTCAATGTATCAAACAATATTGACTGGTTTCAACCATCCGGAATAGACAGCATAACGAACGGAGAAGGTAGAATTTTCTCTATGGATATTTCAGGCGCTGATTTTGCAGCCGGATTAGGTTTTAGTATAGATCTGGATGGAGATCCAATATCTTCAGGGTTCGGATTCTATATTTCTTCCGATAATGGAGAAAATTGGCAATTCCGGGATTTCCCGCTGGACAGCCAACCTGCAGATAACTGTGACGACGATTCCATTCCATACACCGGAGGCTGTGATATTGTTTTTACTTATGGAGGTACCCAATATTTCAGGATCAGAAATACAGTGCGCCAACAATCCCCGCCTTTTGATATTCAGATTAATTCAGACACTGTTTTTACTGCTGTCTGGGGTTCAGGTTTACTTAGAAGCACCAACCGAGGTGTAACCTGGGATAGAATTATTTTACCTCCATCAAGTGTGAGAATACTGACTCCTGAAAATTCGTACTTCTGGGTATCCGATTATCAAAGAACAACTATCAATAGGTATGATGCTCGCTCAGATTTCAATTTATTGGGCTTTGGTTTACATTTAGATTCTGCAAATAATGTATGGTTTGGTACTGCTAACGGCGTTAATTTTTCTACTGATGCATATACCACATCCACAGACAGTATATCCTGGAAGCACGTAAATTTCGATAACAGTAATAATGGATTACTAGGAAACTGGGTAATAGAAATTGAAGAAAACCCTTCAACGGGTGCCATATGGATGACAAATTGGGTAATCGATGCTTCCTCAGGCGAACAGTTTGGAATTGTGTCCACTACTGATAATGCCGAAACATTTACACAGCATCTTATCGGAGAAAAGATCAACAGTATTGATTTTAAGGATGGGGCAATATTTGCCGCAGGAGAAAATGGATTATTTATATCTACCAATAATGGAGATAGTTGGAGCAAATTCCCTCAGATCCGTAGCGCCAATACTTTTCTTAAGGAAAATACAGAGTTTCTTTCTGTAAGTACTACTACAGACAGAGTTTGGGTCGGAACAACGGATGGACTTGCTTCGTCAAACGATCTTGGTCAAACCTGGGAAATAACACGAGTTAATTTTCCACTAAGCGGAGGAAATGCTTTTGATCCCGATGCAAAGACTGTTCAGACCTATGCTTACCCTAATCCCTTCTCTCCTTCATTACATGACCTCGTGAGAATTAAATACGAGCTAAAAGAAAGCGGAACAGTAAACATCAGAGTATTTGATTTCGGAATGAATTTAGTTCGTGAACTTGAAAACGACACTTTTTCTGCAGGTACTTATGAAGCTATTTGGGATGGTGTTGATAATTCGGGAAGGAAAGTTGCCAATGCACCATATATATATATAATCGAAATGCCGGACAGAACCATTGACGGTAAAATTCTGGTGATTGAATAACATGAAATTAATTTATTTTATATTACTATTAGTCATCAGTACAGGATCTGTATTTTCACAATCAGGCGGATTTGCAGGTGCTCCCCAAAGAATTGGTTATGGATCGTCCGCTTTAGGAATGGGAAATGCAATGACCGCTGTTACTTCCAATGGAGCATTAGCACAATATAATCCCGCTCATTCTGCTCTCTTTTCAGATTATATTCCATTAAACCTATCAGTCTCTTCACTTTCATACGATCGTATTCATCAAACTTTTGGAACGTCTTTTCAACTACCTCCTTCTGCAGGCATCACAGTGGGTTTACTTAGATCGGGCATATCTGATTTTGACAGCAGAACTGTTAGTGGTTATCCAAATGGAAGTTTTGATGTTTCAGAGTATCAACTGTTTACTGCATTTGGAATCCGGTTAAGTGACAAACTTAATGCCGGTTTTGGTTTTAAGCTTAATTATGCAGATTACCACGATGATCTGGATTCTGAAACAAGCGTTGGTATAGATCTGGGATTTCTTTACAAAATTAACTCTCACATCAACTTTGGCTTTGCCATTCAGGATATGTTTGCGGAATACCGTTGGAACTCAGCTGAGCTTTATAATCAGAATGAATCCCGGAATGTTATCAATAAATTCCCAACGCGCTTTAAATGGGGATTAGCATATCAGAGAGAAAATTATACCGTTGCAGCTGATTACGAAATTCAGGCTTTATCTTCTGAAGTAACCACTGAAGAAATTTTCATTTCAGGTGGACGACCTGTTTTGATTTCGTCCATTTCAGAACTAAAAACAAATGTCCAGCAAATCAGGCTCGGAGGCTCATGGAAAGCCCATGAAAGATTTACATTGCGGGGCGGTTATAATTTACCTGACCTTTCCGATGCTGACAGTTGGGGAGCAAGTAGCGGATTTTCGCTATATCTTCCTTTCGATAAACTTTCACCATCTATAGGTTATGCATTTGTGCTTGAACCTAACAGAGTTTCAAATATGCATGTTTTCTCTTTAAGTTTAAAACTATGAGACTTTTTCTCACTTTTTCATTTTTCATGATTGGTATATCCCTTTATGCTCAAGACACGAGTACAGGGTTTCCCATGCTTGAAAACGCTCCGACTCCTTCCGGACTAGCTATTAGTGAAGCCGGGACCGCTATTCCAATGGGTTCAGCTTCAGCATATATTAATCCTGCTTTATTGGTATTTAATAGTTCCTCTTCAATAGATCTCGGGTATTCAAGTTGGATAGACGAAAGTAATTACCTTTTTGGAGGTGTTAACTTTTTAAATGGCAACAGAGCTATTTCGATTGGAGTGTACAGCTCTAGTGTAGGCGGAATTGAGCAACGTGATCGTCCCGGCGATCCTAATGGTGAATTCTCTCTTTCTTATCTTTCGTTAAGTGCTGGTTTAGCATATAAATTTGATTATCTGTCATTGGGTGTTACAGGTCAATTTTTGAACGAAGAGAATGCTCAATATCAATCATCAGGATATGCCTTTAACTTTGGAGCTGCCGGTAATTTTCTCGACTCCAGATTAAAAACCGGAATTTCTGTACTGAACATTGGAAAACTTGACGACCTCAATAATCAGCCTACAGAACTTCCAGAACTATTTCGAACCGGAGTTGCTTTGGATGTGATTGAGTTTACCCATCCGAAAAATCCTGACCTGCCAATATTGATAAGTGTTGCAACAGATTTTGTTAAACCTTTGAATGCAAGAGAATCTCTGGGATCAGAGGAAAAAGAAAACAGTAGTTATTTAAATCTTGGTTTAATATTTAATATCGCCGAAGTGCTCGAGATTTCAGGGGGATATAAAACAGGGGAAAATACTGTTAAGCCGATCTCATTTGGTGTTGGTTTTATTACAGATCTTATAAAAGTAAATTATGCTTTAGTTCCATACGAAACAGGCTTTGGAACACTACATTCCATAGGGTTACAATATAAATTCTAGAACACTTCTTTTATGGAGAAGCAGTCATTAAGTGATATATATTCGTCTTTAGGCTCACAGTACTCCTCTGTATTTGTTGTGCCAAAAATCCGGTCGAACTACCCTAACTCAGATTATCTCTATCTCCTTTATAAGCCATTATTAAACGCAGCTGAATACAACATTGAAAGTGTATCTGTTTTCGGACACTATAAATTTGTTTTCAAAGCGCTGTTCTCAAAGAAAATTATTCTTCATTATCATTGGCTGGAATTTCAGGATGCGAAGTCACTTATTGGAATGCCCTGGAAGTTACTTTGCATTTATTTTTTTAAACTATGTGGTGGCAAAATTATTTGGACTATTCATAATCTTGAGCCGCACAGTCAAAAATTGTTGAAATTACATCTCTGGCTTCACACCCGAATGGCTAAACTTGCCGACAAAGTTCACATACATTCCGAAACAGCAGCAAACCTTGTTCACAAAAAATTTAATATCCCCAGAGAGAAATTATGCTTACACCCCCACCCCGAATTTCCGTCCCGGATAATCGAAAGAGAACAATCTATTGATTTTTTAAACAGTGAATTTAAGTGGATGTTGAATCCCTCACGTCCAATTACTTTAATTTGGGGTAATATTGCTCAATACAAGAATATTGTTCAACTTTTAGAAATAACAGAAAAGCACAGGTTAGATGTCCAAATCGTAATTGCGGGCGCCATTAAAAAGGGGCAGGAATCTCTTGCCAAAAAAATAGAGGTTATCACTGATAATAATCCTGACTTTTATATGAAGCCTGAGTTTATACAAGAAAAGTATATACCTTATTTTTTTAGTGCTGCTGATTTTTGCTTATTTAACTTTGACCAAATACTTACATCGGGATCTGTTGAAATGGCTTTAAATTATAAAAAAGATGTAATTGCTCCACGTTTCGGAGCGCTTACAGAACTGAACGAAGCTTTTCTTTTTTCAGATGAAAAGGAACTGGTTACTCTGATCAGATCTTCAATCTTCACTTTTTACAATGAGTAAATTCAAAGAAAAAGCTTTTTGGATTGCAGTTGGTGATTTTGGAGGCCGTGGACTCGCTTTTTTAACGACGATCTATCTTGCACGAACGCTTGGGGTTGAATTTTACGGGCTCATCACCGTTGCAATTTCTATTCTTGGTTATGCTACCTGGGGAGCTGATATGGGAATGCTGAATATCGGTGTAAGGGAAATGGCTAAAGATCCGGAGCTCAGAAAATTCAGAGCTAAAGAGATATTCAATCTGAAAATAGCAATGGCTGTTTTGGTTCTTTTGGGATCTACCCTGATTCTTTCATTTCTATCTATCGGTTCGTTACAAAAACAAGTTATACTTGGTTATCTTTATGCATTAATACCATACGCCCTTCTGCTTGAATGGTTCTACAGTGGAAAACAGAAATTTGGAAAACTAGCTGTTTCCAGAATTGTGAACGGCATAGTCTATTTTGGATTGGTATACTGGCTGGTGGCCGATCCGGATGATATAACTTTGGTTCCTGTTCTTTATACTGTTGGAGTAACCTCTGCTGTTGCTGTGCTGGCAACTTTTTCTTTATCAGATAAACCATTTACTTTACCCGCCAGAAAGTTTAAGAACTATATCGAACTTCTCACTAACGGTTCATTAATCGGGCTGGGAGAGTTTTTTGCTAAAGTTGTACAGCTTTTACCTCCAATTTTGATTGGTATATTTTTAAGTCTCAAAGATGCAGGTATTTATGGCGCTGCTTTTCGGATTATTCTTGTTGCGATGATGCTGGATCGAATTTTTGTTAATTTGCTCCTTCCAAATCTTACTTCGCTTTGGAGTTCAAATAGAGAAGCGGCTGTTCAAAGAGTGAATATGGTTCTGCGGCTTGTTTTAGTCGGGGGAGCATTGATTTCAATACTTACAGCTATAAACGCAGAGCAAATTATTTCTCTGTTATATGGTTCCGAATTCATTAACAGTGTTACTATACTTCAGATCCTGTCTGTTTTTATTTTGCTGACTTTTATCAACAGCCTTTTTTCATTTGGTCTTATAGCCACCAATAATGATCAGAAATATTTTATGGCTACAAGCATAGGTGGATCTGTATCTGCTATCATAATTGTGCTATTTTCTAATTTTGAAAACCCCCATTTAGTGGCTGTTTCTGTAGTAATCTCTGAGTTCATTCTAACATTCTCCTCTTATTTCTGGTTCAGAAAAATTGTTCCGGCAAAGATTCTTCGACCACTTCTGATTGTTACTGTAGTTGCAGGTTTGTTATTCATAACTTTCCAGAAGCTGGATGTTCATTACTTAATTGCTTCACTGATTTCAATAATTCTGATTCCTTTAATTAGCTGGAATACTAAAATCATTAGAATAGGCGAACTAAATTGGCTCAGGGAGAAATTATTGAAATGAACCGAAACCTTTGTACAGGATTGATCTCTCCCAGCTCTTTTCTGCTTTCTTTACTGGATAGCATAGGAATTTGGTATGAAGAAATTGATTTCGAAAAAGATCTCTTTTCTAATTACTCAACACTAATCTATGAAGGAAGTAAATTAACATCAGACAAAAAACATCAAATATTTGATTTTCTTAGCTCAGGAGGCTGTTTACTGGAAATATCTTTAGATCCTTCTTTTTTTAAAACTCAAATATCAAAATCATTTTCAAAAACTGTATTCAATTCATCATCACAAACTGAATTTGACCGGATATCATATTTAGATATCTATTCCGAATGGGCCTCTTCTGATGAATCAGATCTTTTTTCAGGATTGATAGATTTTCAGAAACATAAATCAGATTCTATAAATATCGGTTTTATAGGACTTGATCTGAGTTCGCTTCCTGTTGCTTCAGATTATACCAGAAAACAATTTATAAGCCCGTTTAAGGTGTTACCTGACGAAATAGTAAATAAAGTATCCAGAGATTCCCTGAATGATATACTGGAACTGAGTTTACAAAAGCTCTTTCTCCAGCAAAAGCTTCCTTTTATAAAAAAATGGAACTCTCCTGAACCTAATCCTGTGTTTGGGTTTAGAATTGACAGTGATTTTGGCAGTAAAGAATCTCTTACACAAATTTACCGACTTCTGAATTCCTGCCATATTCAGGCAACTTGGTTCTTACATGTTCAGGAACACGAAGAATATCTGAGTTTTTTCAAGTCTTTTAATAATCAGGAGATCGCTTTACATGGATATAAGCATGGATATAGTTCCTCAGCATCTAAAATCCGACAAAACATTGAAACCGGCTTAAATATAATGAAACAGGAAGGCTTGAAACCTAATGGCTTTTGTACTCCATACGGTATCTGGAATTCGGGTTTAGAGAAAGTTTTGTCAGATTACGATTTTAATTACACTTCCGAATTTACAACCGGTTATGATTGTACTCCTTTCTTTATACCGGAATCAGAATATCTGCAAATAGCTGTACATCCGGTGTGTACCGGCAGTTTGAGTAGAAAAGGCTATTCTGAAGACCAGATGGAAGCTTATTTTTTTGATATTTATGAGCAGAGAAAAAACTTATTCAAACCCATTTTTCTTTACCATCACCCTATGCAGAAAGGGTTAAATCTTTTTCAGGAAGTTTTTGAAAGAGCAAATTCTGACAACCTCACCAATATAACTTTCGATGAATATGCCAATTTTTGGAGGGAACGAAATAATTTAGAATTCTCAGCCAGTTTTAATGAAGGTGAAATCCAAATCGAGTCTAATAACCCTAATCAGTATCTCTATATAACTACTTCTGCGAATAAATTTGATCTGATCCCTTCAAAAACTCAACGGATTAGTAAAACTTCATATTCATCTTTTAAATACGCATATCCTTCTCTACCTTCTTTCGTGGAATCCGATAAACTTCACAACAATCCGCTGAATCTCATCAAAACAAATTTTTTGGACTGGAAAAACAGACAACGATTATGAAAGTTGGTTTTATAGCACCTCAAAGTATTTCCGTAATAAATGGAGGCGTTAGAACACAAGCCCTTATGACTGCCCGCGCACTAACCAATTTGGGTGCAGAAGTTAAATTTTTGTCTCCCTGGGATGACATTTCCGAAAACCAATTAGACCTGTTCCATATTTTCACTGCCGGATATGAAACCATAGGAATTATATCAAGACTACGTGAACTAAAAAAGAAAGTAGTTCTTTCTCCTGTCCTTTTTTCAAACCGAAGCTACAAAACAATTCGTAGAGCAATCAGTGTTGAAGAAAAATTAACCTCTGTAAGTGCCGGTATAAGATCAGAGTTTGGTATAAAAAAGGAAGTTTGTAAAAAAGCTGACCTTATTCTCCCCAATACTTCATCAGAAGCTAAACTCATCACTAAAGCATTCGAACTTGAGCAATCTAAGATCAAAATTGTTCCTAATGGTGTAGAGCTTAGATTTAAAGGAGCCGATCCTGAACTCTTTTTAGCTGAAAAAAAGCTTCAGGACTTTGTTTTGTTTACAGGACAGGCATCCGCACCCCGCAAAAATGTATTGTCACTCATTAAAGCGATGCATAATATTGATGCTGATCTGGTAATCATTGGTAGTTTTAATGATTCGGAATACAGTAAGGTTTGTTTAAAGTTTGCACATGAGAATCCAAGGATTCATTTACTGGAAACTATGGATCATAATTCAGATTTACTTCGCTCTGCTTATGCTGCTTCTAAAGTATTTGTATTGGCTTCTCAGTTTGAAACGCCCGGAATTGCTGCAATGGAAGCCGCTTTAGCCGGAGCAAACATTGTGATCACTGAGGCCGGAGGGACCAAAGATTATTTTAAAGAATTTGCTCATTATGTCTCCCATAATTCAATTGAATCGATTCAAAAAGGCATCACAGAAGCTCTGGCTAAACCAAAGTCTGTACAGCTTATGAACCATATTTCTGAGAATTATTCCTGGTCAAAAGTAGGTGAGCTTACTATGGAAAACTATCAGGAATTACTGAAATGAAGAAGATCGTTGTAGCATTCGGTACAAGGCCTGAGATTATAAAACTGGCACCACTCATACATGAATTAGAATCTGCAGGAAAATTCAATGTAGTAAAAGTTCATACAGGACAGCATGATGGGCTGGCTGTTGATATGATGAAACTGTTTGGGATTTCTCCCGATCATAACTTGAGAAGCATGGCTTCTGCTTCAGACCTTTTCGAACTTTCTGAGTTTTTGTTACCTAAACTTAAAAAAATAATGACAGTTGAAAATCCGGATGCTGTTATTGTTCAGGGAGATACAACTTCATCCTATTTAAGTGCGATGGCAGCTTTCTACCTAAAGATCCCTGTCTATCATGTTGAAGCAGGATTACGATCTTTTGATGTCTACAATCCTTTTCCGGAAGAAATAAACCGAAAACAAATAAGTACCGTTGCCGGTTTGCATTTTGCACCCACAGATTTAGCAGTTCAGAATTTAATTAATGAAGGGATAAATGAATCTGTAGTATTCAATACCGGAAACACAGTTATTGATGCGCTTCACCGAATTAGAAACTCTGAACTATTTGCTAATTCCAAACCGGAGATCCTTAATGAGATCAAACCTTCTCAGAAACTGATTCTGGTTACAACCCATCGTCGCGAAAACCTTGGGGAACCTTTAGCTTTTATTATGAAAGGGTTAATTGAAATTTTGGAATCTGATCAATCAAGAACAATTCTTTTACCGGGACATCCCAATCCAAAAGTTCAGGAAATTCTCAGATCAAATGAATTCAGAAACGAGCGGCTCAGAATTATAGAACCAATGGATTATTTAACATTTCAGCACGTTTTGGACAGATCTGATCTTGTATTGACGGATTCAGGCGGTATTCAGGAAGAAGCTGCTGCGTTAGGTAAAAAGCTTTTGGTTCTTCGCAAAACCACAGAGCGACAGGAATTGGTTAAAAGTGGTTACACTAAGTTAGTGGGTTCAGACACTAAACTTATTTCAAAAGAAGCTGATAAAATGCTTAGTAATTCAGATTCTGAAATAGCTTATAATCCTTATGGAAATGGAGACGCATCTAAAAAGATAGCTGAAATTATCCAATCCAATCTTTAAAGAGATCGTTACTTAACTGCTTATCAGTCAGCTAAAATCCTGAAATACTTCTTCACCTTCCTCTTCGTAATCTCCGAAGTAATGTATCGCACCTGTAATAAGTCCTTTGAAAATAAAAATGGTGAACACGGCCATTAGTCCGTATTCTTTTAGGGTCACGATCAAAATCAGATACAATAAAAGTAATCCCAGTTTACCTCTGTTTTCGCGTATTGAACGACGGTCGAACCGTGGGATTTTATCAAATTTTATAGTACTTACCATTAAGAATGAGATCACAATTACTACCGGAATCAGTACAGAATTTATGCCTTGTTCAAAGCCTGAAAATAAGTCGAGTTCATTTCGAAAAGTAAGAAAAAAGGCTCCGATCATAATAGCTTGAGCCGGAATCGGAAGACCAATAAAATGTTCATTGGTTGGTGACAATCTCGCATTTACATTAAATCTGGCTAAACGAACTGCACCGCACAAAGGTGGGATTGCACTTATGATCATTCCTAAAACACCAAGCTCATTTAAGCTGAACGTATAGATCAAAAACCCGGGAGCCACTCCGAAAGAAACCATGTCACTTAGCGAATCCAGTTCTATACCGAAATCACTGGTAGCGTTCGCCAATCTTGCCATTAAACCGTCCATAACATCAAACATTCCTGCGATAGCAATTAACCACGCTCCCCAGATCAGATTTCCGTCTGCAATGCTTATGATCGCCAGAAAACCACTGAATAGATTCATTAGGGTAAAGAAGCTGGGTACTGCAATGCGTCGGTTTACAGGCGGTTTTTCCTGCTTTATACGCTTTCTCTTCTCGCGGAACGAACCATATTTTTTCTGGATCGGATACTTCACGATTTGATCTCTCCGATTATGGATTCTCCTGCAACTGTACGGTCTCCTTCTTTAACTTTGATCTCTACATTAGAAGGAACGATTACATCCATTCTGGAACCAAATTTCATCATCCCAAATCGATCACCGGCTGTTAACTCATCTCCTTCTTTAATATGATAGACAATTCTTCTGGCCAGAAATCCTGTTATTTGTTTAAAAAAGAATTTAGTCCCTGAAGGATGAAGAACACCGAAATCAGCTCTTTCATTTAGATCAGAAGCGTTTTCGTTCCAGGCCATTAAATATTTTCCCGGATGGTATTTCAAATATTCCAGTTTTCCTGAAATGGGATTTCTGTTTACGTGTACGTCCAAAGGCGAAAGGAAAATACTTATCTGAGTAGTTTTATCTTTTATGTACACATCCTCCTGATACTCTTTTACAAGAACAACGACACCATCAGCAGG
This sequence comes from Balneola sp., assembly GCA_017643645.1. GTDB lineage: Bacteria > Bacteroidota > Rhodothermia > Balneolales > Balneolaceae > Balneola. The sequence continues at coordinate 156,018 of JAEPNB010000007.1, read as the reverse complement.
AGAAATTACTAAGTTCTCATCAGATGGCGTTTCTCTTTCCGGATCACGGAAAAAATAAATAACGATTCCACAACATATACCCACTACAATGTAGATCGGGTAAGCGATCCAGTGTGAAACATATAGTGCTGTAAGAGTGAAAACAATTGCTGTAAATAAAACAGCAACTGTCATTGTGAAATAGCCTTCGCGTGCAAACATAAATTAAAAGAGCTTTATTACATCATTAAATACTACGAAGATCATCAGTGTGACCAATACAAAGAAACCAATATTCTGTGCGATTATCCTGACTTTCTCAGTTGGTTCTTTTCTGGTGATGCCTTCGTAGATCAGGAATACTAAATGTCCACCGTCCAATGCCGGAATAGGTAAGATATTCATAATTGCCAGAGTAATACTCAATAGTGCTGTGATCGTCCAGAAGCCTATCCAACCATTGTTATCGGTAGCTTGCTTGGTCATATTAGCAATGGCGATTGGTCCGCCTAAATTCTGACGAACAGAAATATCGCCTTTGATCATTCGTGCAAATCCTTGCAGAATTCCTGTAGTTTGTTCTCCTGTTTCATTCCAACCAGCTGCAATGGATTCAAAGAATCCGTAGTCAATTCTAATTCCTCCGGCTATTTCAAGATCAGGTTGATAAATGCCAATGGCTCCATCTTTCGGAGTGATTTGAACTTCAAAAACTTCACCATCTCTAAGGATTTCAACATCCATTGACTCACCCTCAGGATTTGCTTGAATTAAGCTTACCAGTTGAATCCAATAGTTTACTTCTTCTCCATTAACTCCAATTATTTTATCTCCTCTTTGTAAGCCTGCTTCAGAAGCTGGAGAATTTGAAACTATAGAAGATGGAGAACTTGGTAAAATCAAATCGGCAGTAATAAATCCTCTGGTTTGGATGCTATCCAGAAAAGATGAAGCGACCGGAATTGTAATTTCTTCACCATTTCTAATAACCTGATAATTCAAGTTCTCTGAAGTTAAAGCGGCGGCTGAAACCAAGTCATTGAAATAAGGTACATTTTCTCCGTTTACTCCAATAATCTTATCGTTGTTTCTAAATCCGATTTCATGGAGAATAGATTCTTCAGTAACATAAACGCCATCAACATTTTCTACCGGCACAACCACTTTACCATTGGTCATGATCATCCCGGAAAAGATCACAAAAGCCAGAATCATATTGAAAATAACTCCGGCAGTAATCACAACCATTCTTTGCCAAACGGGTTTACTTCTGTATTCCCATGGCTGGGGTTCCTGCTCCAAAAATTCGTTGTCCATGCTTTCATCCACCATTCCGGCTATTTTCACATAACCGCCAAGTGGAGTGGCTCCGATACAATAATCGGTATCACCTTTCTTAAATCCCCAAACTCTTGGAGGAAATCCGACCGAGAAGCGTTCCACACGCATTCCAAATAATTTTGCGGCCAAAAAATGTCCCAGTTCATGTATAAAAACCAGAATCATTAAAGCACCCATAAAGATGCCGATTGTCGATAAAATTTCTATAAACGTCATATTACTTAATCTGCGCAGCTAAGTCGCGCGTCTCTTTATTGATTTCAATTAACGAGTCAATGTTTACTTCATAACCCGACCCGATTTTTTCAAGACATTCCTCTACAATTTTCGGGATGTCAATATACTTAATTTCTTTATCCAAAAGGCGTTTAACTGCTACTTCGTTCGCTGCATTTAAAACCGCCGGAGCAACCCCTCCTGTTTCTATAGATTCGATTGCGAGTTTCAGACAAGGAAACTTCCCGTAATCAACGGGCGAAAAGGTGAGTTCTTGTGCCTGAGTCCAGTCCATTCTCGGAGTTTCTAACTTTAGCCTGTCAGGATAAGTTAATGCATAGATAATAGGAACTTTCATATCCGGCGGACCAAGTTGTGCTTTGCTGGAACCATCCGTAAAAGTAACAATGGAATGAATTATGCTTTGCGGATGGATAACCGGCTCGATCTTGGAAACCGGAATATCAAACAGCCATTTTGCCTCTATGATCTCGAGTCCTTTATTCATCATGGTCGCAGAATCAACGGTGATTTTAGCGCCCATATCCCAGTTTGGATGATCTAAGGCCTGAACTAACGTTACATTTTGCATCTGATCTTTGTCCAGATCTCTGAACGGACCACCACTGGCTGTGATAATTATTTTCTCGATGTTTTCGTGCTTCTCTCCTACTATAGATTGGAGCATGGCACTGTGTTCTGAATCGACAGGAACTAATGTACCCGAGTATTTATCCAGAATATTTCTGATAATTTCTCCTCCAACCACCAAAGATTCTTTATTTGCCAGTGCTACTTTCTTTCCGGCTTTCAAGGCTTCGATCGTAGGGATAAATCCTGCGAAACCGACCAGACTGTTCAATACGGTATCACAATTTTCATGAGTTGCGATCTCAACTAAATTATGAATTCCCGAAAGCAGATCAGTACCAACATTTACAGCTTGTTTCAGATCTGAATAATGATCTTCGTTACAAATCAAGCCAACTTCGGGTGCAAATTCATTGATCTGTTCAGCCAGCAACTTCCAGTTACCATTGGCTGTGAGCGCCACAATTTCAAACTTGTCAGGATGTTGACGGACTACATCCAACACTTGTGTCCCGATAGATCCCGTAGACCCTAAAATAGTCAGTTTTTGTTTATTCAATACTTGATGTGTCTTTGATTTTCAGAGCTGAAATATAGAGCACAATGAGCTTAATTAGAAACCTAATTGGAAGGTATTATTTAATCAAAGTTATCTTCTGAGTGCTTATACTCTCTCCCAGTTTTCCCCGAATAAAATATGTACCACTTGACAAGTTTGAAGCGTCGAAACGAATTTTATATTCTCCAGACAATTTATACTCATTTACTATCTCTTCAATAAATCTTCCTGTAATGTCATACAGCTCTAATACTACGGTTCCTGCCTCTTTCATGCTGTAGGAAACTGTTGTGGAAGGATTGAAAGGATTGGGATAATTTTGATGCAAAGAATTTACTTTTGGAATTTCTGAACTCAGTTCAGATGAAGTCATGACTGAAGAACTATCCCCAAAAAATTGATTTCCAAGTTTTAATCCTTTAATTAGATATGTAGCACCTCCATCATAGCCGAAGTAATATAACAGACCATACTTTTCAGACCACTCTTGATAAAATCTATCTAAACCCTCTGTGTCTGTTGAATCTCCTGATTGAAATATATTTACCCCAATTACAGAGTCCGGTTCTTGAAAAAATACTTCTTCAAACGTCTTATTTTGAACAACTCCAAGTTCAAAAGTCTGATCTCTTTTGAAAGAAATCCATGGACTATTTATTTCATTGATTTTAGATAAATCTAAAATTACCCAAGGATCAAATCCTTCAAATATTCCTCTGCCATTGATATTGCCAGAGCTATCTTGGTAAAACTCGAATAAACCAAATCCATTATAACTACCACCTATTACTACCAGAGTTTCACGTGGTTCTTCACCTGTAACATCCAATCTATATTCGAAAATTCGATCACCTGAATTATTATCATTAATAACGTTATATGCTACTCTATCCCCTACCTGGTACGGGAAATATGAAGTCCGTGACGAATCCTGTCCTTTTAGTTTTGGAGTCAATAGAACAAGAAAAACAACGAGAATTAATCTAGAATTCATGAGTAGATTACTTTAATCTTTTAAGCTCTATTTTTTTCGATTTGCAGAGTTGAAATATAGAGCACAATAATCTTAATCAGAAACCTAATTCCTTAGCTACTTCGTACATTTGTGCATGAGCAATTACCGTTTCTTCAAGTGTGGGTGCATAACCACCGGAAAGTAATAAAACCAAAGGAATTTCTTTTTGAGTGATCATCTCGATCACAATACGATCCCGCTCTCTCAGTCCTTTTAAAGTAAGAGACAACCTCCCGAAATGATCGGTTTCCAGCGGATCAATTCCGCCCAAATAAAAAACGATGTCCGGTTCAAATGAACTGAGAACTGAATCCAGTGACTCGATCAGATTTCTGTGATATTCTTTGTCACCCGTTTTGTCGGGTAATCCAACATCTAAATTTGAGGGTGGTTTTTTGAACGGGTAATTCTTTTCGCCATGAATGGAATAGGTAAAAACGGTGTCGTCATCTTTGAATATTTCAGCCGTTCCATTACCCTGGTGGACATCACAATCGATCACCAAGGCTTTGTTTATCCACATGGATTGCTGCAGTACTTTTATCGCAACTGCCACATCGTTAAATACGCAAAATCCTTCTCCCCAATCAGACATTGCGTGATGGGTTCCTCCTGCCAAGTTACCCGCAATCCCGTCTTGAAGTGCCATTATTCCGGCGTTCAAAGTGCCCTGAACAGCAAGTCTGGATCGAATAGCCAGACTTTTTGTCCAAGGCAAACCCATTCTTCTCACTTCTTTTTTATCGAGTGTTCCGTTCCAGACACCATAAGCATATCGGGATGTATGAGCCGTCATCAGATTTATGAAATCGATCATTTTTGGTTCAATGATCTCAAATTCAGAAAGGATTTCTTTTTCCAGCAAATAGCGATGCAATCCCTGAAACTTCCCCATCGGGAAAATATGTTCATGCGGAATTGAAGCGTAATACCCGGGACTATAACTAACTCTCAAACCGTGTCATTGAGTTTTATGATGCCCATCATTCGTCCCGATCTTTTTCCGTCTCTTCTGTAGGAATAATAATCTGAATCAGAAAAGGTACAACTTCCGTGAATTTCAATATTCTCATCAAGTATACCTGCATTCAAAAGCTGAGACTCTATGAATTTTTTGATGTCGATATGTGGCTTTGAATAACTTTTTCGGTCTACAAATTTATCCGGGAATTTTTCAGCTACTTCGTCTCCCACTTCAAATTGCTTTTGAGAGATACATGGACTGATAAACACTTCTATATTTTTTGGATCGGCATTCAGACTCACCATTTTTTGTATAGCTTTGGGTACAATGTCAGCTTCGGCTCCCCGCCATCCTGCGTGAACGGCACTGATAACTCCAGCTTTTGAATCGCCAAATAAAACCGCCGCACAATCTGAAACCTGAATAGCCAGCGCCAATCCTTTTTCTGTAGTTATGAAACCATCAATTTTTTCATAGATACCACCTTTTTGTACTTCAATGATCTCATTTCCATGAACCTGATCAGCAAAGGCGATATCAGAAATCGGAGTAGAAATAGAATTAGCTAAAAAGTTTCTGTTTCCTTTTACTATTTCTTCTTTTTCTTCTGTATTAAAACCAAGATTCAATCCTCTGATCTTAAAATCGTCCTGAACAGACTCTCCCCGCTTTGTGAACCAGGAAGAAATAGCATCCGAATCAAATACGGATGGTTTTATAAAATCAGGTTGGTAAGACTTCATCTAACTTTGATTTAATTTTCTCAATTGGGAATTCAAATCCCGTCCACAAATTAAACGATTTAGCTCCCTGATATATCAGCATATCCAAACCACCAATGGGTATTCCACCTGCTTGTATGGTCTGTTTAAGGAATTTCGTTTGTCTGGGATTATATACAATGTCATAACAGATCTTTTCATTCAGAATTTCAATATCCTGATCGGGTACAGGTGAACTTTCTGTGTTCGGTGTCATTCCCAATGGAGTGGCATTCACGATCATAGCAGCATCGTCCGCATAAGCGATCCAGTTGTCGTAACTGCATCGGATAATATTTTCCGAGCCATTGCTTTCATACATTTCCGGTCTTCTCGACACCAATACGATCTGTTCAACTCCAAGGTCCTGAAGAGCAAAAACAATCGCTTTTGTCGCGCCACCTGACCCAAAGATGATCACCCTTTCCCCATGCAGAGCATCTATATAATTCTCTATTGGTTTAATGAAACCGTATGCATCGGTATTATGTCCGATCAATTTCCCTTCCTGCTTTACCAAAGTATTGATCGCCCCGATCTCTTTTGCTTCATCAGTTAATTCATCCACTACATCCATAAATAACTCTTTATGCGGTATAGTGATATTTGCTCCCAGGAACGAATCGTTGGTGCAATGTGCCAGAACCATGTTTACATCTCTGGAAGAAACTGAAACCGAAATGTATTCTCCTCCTATTTTATTATGCTTTAAAGCAAGATTATGCATCGTAGGAGACAAACTGTGTATTACAGGATTTCCAATAAGTAAATAATGGGAAAGCTGACTTTTCTCGGATTCTATAAACTCTGAAAATTTCAAAATTAGCGGGCTTGGATTATGGACAAAAAAAATGCGCACCTGATAGGGTGCGCATTAAAATACTAAATAATTTTAGAGTAACTATGCTGTTACTTCTTCAGTTTCTTCAGCTGGTTTTAATTCAGTCTCTTTGAATGTACCAGATTCAGCAAGTTTCTTAAACGTTTCTAAATCTTTTGCCAATTGAGCGGCTGACTCTTCAATAAATTTAGCAACTTCTTCGCTGGGCTCGCCAAAAAATGTACGATAGTCTAAAGAAAACTCAACACGTGTGCGTTCGCCATTATCCAATGGAGTAAAGCGGATTGTGCCAGTTTGGTTTAGGTTACCGTTGATGGTGATCCAAGCAAATCTTGTGTTGCGAAGATTGTCAATTAAGTTGGTTGTCCACTTAAATTCTTCGTTACCGATCTTAGTGTTATATTCGAATGTTTGTGAGTTTATTCGATTAACTACGTCGATACGCTCCAAAAACTTAGGAAATTCAACTGGATTACTTAATAACTCATACGCTTTGGCAAGAGGTAAATCAATTTCGATTCTTTCGTGCGCCATAATAGATTTCTTAGTATTGTGTTCGTTTTGAGATTAAAATCTTGATGATGAACCGACTTTCACGGATACAGATAGGATTTAACCATAATGAACTAAAAATACGGATAAATTGGTTAAGCCTCAATAACAATCACGATATAAATAAACTTTTAATTACTTCTTTTTATGACTATAAGTCAAACCGGGCGACTGGTATTTTTTTTGATACTGAGTTTTTTCCTTAATCTCGCTCCTAAGCTTAGCTATTCACAAGATGTTACCGGATTTCTTAGAAATTATAATGCTGTATTAACAAGCCCTCCTAACGAATATCTGGTTGGAAGAAACAGACTTGGAGTCGACATTTCGTTCAATACAAATTACGGGGCTGTGTTTATTTCTAACGAAATATTGAATACTTATTCGAAATCTGCGAATAATTATGCGTATGATTTTTCGGAAGGTTATTTAGATATGTTTTTTAGAAATAGTGATCTCCGGATTGGAAAGCAAGTCATAAGCCAAGGAAGAACAAACGGAACATTTATAACCGATATACTCTCCCCTGTAGATGTGAGTGAGTTCTTAACACTTTCAGTAGAAGATCTCAAAGGCGGAATACCGGCCGTGAAATATACCAGATACTATGGGAACAACTTTTTAGAATTCATTGCCACCCCTGTTTTTCAATCCAATACGCTGGCTAAACCCGGTTCCAGATGGTTTCCGTTTACAGAGCTGGAAAAAAGTACAAACGTCACCTATGTAGATTCATTAACTGAAAACTCATTCAGCTCTTTTCAGGGAATGATAAAGTGGGGAATTCGAAGCAGTTTAAAATGGGATTTAGATCTGACAGCAATGTGGTGGACAGAAGGAAATCCATCCTATAAAAAGGATCTCGTGTTTACCGGTCCTGTATTAGCTGCTGAACCTGCAATCGAATTGACAAAGACCTATTTAAAATCTCCAATTCTAGGTTATTCCGGGAATTATATAGTAAATGATAATCTGATCCTTAAATCTGAATCGGCTTTTCATTTTAAAAAGTATTTTGATTACCTACCCGAGCTCGCTACTTCTGCAGACCTCAATAGTCTGACTCCTGCTCAGGGACAGGAATTGATCTTAATTTTCAGTCAAAATGAAGATGGATTTTTGTTCGAAAAGCCTTGGTTCATATATATGATTGGTTTTACAACCTCTCTTTCAGGAGTAGATATTGATAAACAATTTTTTCATGAGCATATAATCCATTACCATGAACTTATTCTTCAAGAAGAAGATTTTTTCTACTCGACGTTAAAACTTAACAAATCATTTCTAAGAAATAATCTTTTATTGTCAGGATTTGGGCGATACAACTATGTAGGAAGTGATTTTTGGATAAATCCGGAAGCTCAATACGATATCATGGACGGACTTAAAACAGCTCTTGGCTTTCATTTTTTTGGAGGTAAAGAAAGCGAAAATTTCTACGGACATTTTAATTTCAAAAATTATGCAGCCAGTTCATTTACCTATATAAAACTGACTGCATTTTTCTAATTATTTAATTCATAGTTTCAGAACTAAATTGTGCAAATAGCGCTGGGATTACGATCATATTCAGTAATGTAGAACTTATTAATCCTCCCAAAATAACCTGTGCCATTGGAGACTGAATCTCATTTCCGGGTTCACCTACAGCAATTGCGAGCGGAATCAAAGCCAGACCTGCTGTAAGAGCGGTCATTAATATGGGGTTTAATCGTTCCAAAGAACCCTGTCGAATGGCTTCTAAAAACTCTTTGCCCTCTGAAAGCAATTGCTGATAATGAGATACCATTAGAATTCCATTTCTTGTAGCAATACCAAACAGTGTAATGAATCCAACCAAGGAAGCAATTGAAACAATACCGCTGGTAAACATTACAGTAAAGATACCTCCAATTAAAGCAAAAGGAAGATTAACCATTACCAATAATGCTGTTTTCAATGATCCGAATTCCAGATACAGAAGCAAGTAAATTCCCAGTATGGAAATTATACTCAGTAAGGATATTGTACGCGTAGCCTGAGCTGCACTTTCAAATTGTCCTCCGTATTCTACAAAATAGCCTTGAGGAAAAGATATATTAGTTTCCACATTAGCTCTTATTTCATCCACAGTACTTCTTAAATCACGACCTGAAACATTAGCAGATACCACGATCTTTCGTTGGACATTCTCTCTGCTTATCGTATTGGGGCCACTTTTGGACTCAATGCTCGCCAATTCGGATAATGGAATAATAGCTCCATTCTCAAGATTAAAGTGTGCTTGTTTAATTTTATCCATACTTCCCCGATTATTTTCATCAAAACGAACAGTCAGGTCAAACATCTTATCCTCTTCCAAAATTTGGGAAACCACTTCTCCGGCAAAAGCAACATCAACCATCTCAGATAGATCTTCAATTGTAATTCCGTATCGTGCGAGTGCTCTACGATCAGGCTTTATTTGAATTTGAGGTACGTTTTGTTGTTGCTCCACAGACAGATCTACAACACCATTTACATTTTCCATTTGTACACGAACTTCTTCTGCCTTTGAACGAAGCTCATACAGATCCGATCCAAAGATCTTAACGGCAATATTTGCACGTGTTCCGGAAAGCATATGATCAATTCTATGTCCGATGGGCTGCCCAATAGTGATATTGGTTCCCGGTACAATCGAAAGATCTGCTCTTATTTCGTTAAGCATTTCTTCTTTTGAGGAACCTTCAGGAACTTCAAACTTAGCGTCAATTTCTGATGCATTCACTCCTTGAGCATGTTCATCGAGTTCTGCCCGCCCCGTTCGTCTTGACGTGGAAATTATACCGGGATGATCCAGTAAAATTCTTTCAATCCTTGTTCCCATCACATTTGATTCATCCAGCGAAGTGCCCGGAATGGTTACTGTACTTATGACCAATGTACCTTCATTGAATTCAGGAAGAAAAGATCGTCCTAAAAATGGTACTGCAATCATAGCTACTATGAACAGACCAAGTGTACCAAGCAAAATGCTTTTTTTGAATTGAAGGGTGAAATCAAGTACGTTTTCATAACCTGATTTTAATTTTTTGGTAAACCAACTTTCTTCGAGTTTACCTTTTACACCTTCACCTCGAAGCAGGTAATAACACATTGCAGGCGTTACAGTCATTGCAATAATTAATGATGCTCCGATAGACACTATATATGCAAGCCCCAATGGTTTAAGCATTCTCCCTTCTACCCCACTTAAAAAGAATAAGGGTAGAAATACGATCATAATAATTAAGGTGGCATTTATTATTGAAGAACGAATTTCTTTGGATGCTTCGAAGATCACATCGATAGATGCTTTTTGTTTAGCATCAGGTAATTTTGAATTTTCTCTTAAACGTTTGAAAACATTTTCCACATCAATGATGGCATCATCTACTATCACTCCAATCGCAATTGCCATACCTCCGAGTGTCATTGTATTTATAGTGATATCAAAAAATTTCAGCACAAATATTGAAGCTACCAGAGCAAGTGGTATTGCAGTTAATGAAATCAGAGTAGTTCTGAAATTTGCTAGAAACAAAAACAGAATAATAATTACTAAAATTGCTCCGTCTCGTAGTGCTTCAATAACATTTTCAATAGCAAGATCAATAAAATCAGCTTGCCTGAATAAATGTGTATTTATGGAGAATCCACTTGGTAAACTTCCCTCAATCTCAGACAACGTTTCATCAATTTTGTCGGTAAGTTCAAGTGTATTGGCTCCCGGCTGTTTTTGAATTGAGATAATAACCGCAGGTTCAGCATCTACGGATGCTTCACCAATTTTTTCAGCTGCTGCAATTTCAACTGTAGCAACATCTCCTATCAAAATAGGTTGATTGCCTCTCTCTGTTACCACAGATTGTTCTATATCTTCTATAGAATAAGCCCTGCCTATCCCCCGAATGGTATATTCATTACTATATTCTCTAACGAATCCTCCGGAGAAATTTTTATTCGAGGCTTTTACCGCAAATAGCACCTGATCGAGTGTAACATTAAATTGTTGAAGCTTTTCCGGATCAACTCGTACCTGATATTGCTTCTTGCCACCTCCAATTGGTATAACCTGCGCTACTCCTGGAATTGCCAGTAAGCGCCTTCTTATTTCCCAGTCAGCCGCCGTTCTTACTTCAAGTTCAGAATGGTTCTCACTGTTTACACTCACTAACATAATCTCTCCCATAATGGATGAAATAGGTGCCATTATAGGTGCTGGAACATCTTCAGGCAGTGAACTTGCTACCATTTGAAGTTTTTCATTTACGATTTGCCGTGCCTGAAAAATGTCAGTTCCCCATTCAAATTCAACCCAAACAATTGAAATTCCTTTGGCGGTAGAAGAACGAACCCTTCGAACTCCGGTTGCTCCGTTTACTGCTGTTTCAACAGGTAAAGTAACCAGTCTTTCAACCTCCTCCGGTGCCATCCCATGAGCTTCTGTCATTACTGTTACTGTTGGTGCAGTAAGATCCGGGAAAATATCTACAGGCATGTCCCGTACAACAAATATACCTGCTATTAAAAGTGCTAACGAGGAAACCAACACTATAAGACGTTGTCTTAACGCTCCTCTGATAATTGCATCTAACATAATTTATTCCTTTTCCTTTAGTGAGCGTGTCCGTGAGACGGAGCTTCTGATGATAATGATGCAAGCTTAACCTGATAAGGATTTACAGTGACAATGTGTTCTCCTTCGTTAAGTCCTGATTTGACCTCGATCATATTCCCATCTTTAATTCCGGTTGCTACCCTTCGTTTTTCAAAAGATTCACCAGCTACATGAACAAACACAAAGAAACTGCCTTCTTCTTCAATAAGTGAGCTTACAGGAATACCAATTGTATTTAAACTCTCTTTTGTGCTTACATGAACATCAGCGAATAACCCTGTTTGAAAAGAACCATCAGGATTTGTTATTTCGTAAATCATTGAAATTGTTCTTGTTGTAGGATCTATACTGCTACTTTTACTGATGAATCTTCCGTTAAGCTCATCTGTCTTAAAAATTTGATCATCACCTTGTATAGAAAACGATGCAGAACCAACAGAGGCCACGGATTTTCGTTCAGAAGCAGGTAAATTAACTTTAAGCCAAACTTTAGACATATCTGCCATCAAGAATAAAGGATCACCGGCATTAACCTGTTTGCCCGGGGTTATATAACTTTCCAAAAAAGTACCCGAAATAGGTGATTTCAGTTTAAATCTATACGATTGCTCTGATTCACCATAGGTTTCAATAGAAGAAGTATCCACTTGAACAATTTCATTTATGGTTTGAAATTGAATGAGTACCCGTCGGTATTCGATACTAGCTTTTTCAAGTTCAACTTCAGGTATAGCTTCTCTCTCAAACAACCGTTTTTGTCTGTCAAGATTTTTCCTTGCAAGCTCTAACTCTGCCTGAGCATTTATAAACTGCTGAGCATAATTTTCACCATCAGCAGATTGGATGGCAGGATTTAAAATCAAAATAGACTCCCCTTTTGATAACTGAGTTCCTACTGTAGGAAGATTGCTATTATATGCCGGAAGGATGATTCCTGAAAAAGGAGCTGTGATCAAAGCTTGTCCGTTGTTTCTGGCTTCAATTTCACCATGAGCAGTTACAGTTCTGGTCAAAGATTGTCTCTCCACTTTTTTTGTACCAAAAGGGATTTTCCATTGCTGTTCTTTTAAGAAAGAAATAAGGTTTGGATCTTCTTCTTCCATGGTAGCAGGCACATCTTCAGCTGTTGCATACACTGGAATTCCTTTCACCTGTAAAGTATCGTTCACCATTCCTTGAATGATTATGGTCAGGTCATATCGTCCGGCTCGGTCAAAAACGACATCCGGTCCATATATTCCGGGAATTTGAACTTCCGTTTCGGTTAATGAACCTTCTAAACCTCTTTCTGAAGAGAATACAAATTGTACTTTCGATTCAGATATTGCTTTGAAATCAGAAAGTCGAGTCAAGTGAACTGCAAAAGTAGCTTCCTGACCTACAACTAGTTCAGGATACTCCATAAACAACTCGGTTTTATCCGTCCATTGAGTTATCACTCCGGCTCCTTCAAGTACTTCGCTTTCTGTACCGGAATCGATCTGATTGTTTGAACCTTCGTCGGTAGCTTGTGTGGTCACTGGTTCATGTGTATGATCCCCGCCTTCTCCATGAGAATGGCTTTCATCTTCGTTACTGCAAGCTGAAAAAATCAGTATCGAAGCTATTAGAATAATATTCAATAAATACTTCATAGCTATTTGTTTTAATATATTTTGTGAAAAGTGTTTTAATTATGACTGTGATCTTCATCGCCATGCGAATGTGTATCTTCAGCCTTTACATTCGTTGAATCTGTATCATGTGTATGACCAGTATCTTCTCCATGACTGTGATTACTGTCATCATCGTGACTATGAGTTGAATCAGGAGCACTGCTTCCTATTCGAACAGGAGCACTGTCTGATGGAAGTTGTGCAGGCTCCTCATGAGTATGATCCCCATCCTCTCCATGGGAATGTTCAGCTTCACTCTTATTTCCTGAGCAAGCGGTTAGTAATAATAATGTTGAGATCGTGAAAATTGATATAAATTGTTTCATTGGTATGTTGTTTAATTATTAGAAAAAAGTTTACCACCAGAAACAACATCAAGCTCAAATAAAGCTTGGTTATATTCTTTGATGGTTTGATAGAAAAGTGTTTGCCCTGTTACATATGCTTCAGTTGCATCCAAAAGCTCTAATAAAGAATATTGAGACTCTTGATAAGCAATTTGTGCTGTTTCAAGAATAGATTTGTTGCTTGAGAAGTCTTGGATAGTTTCCCATTGATCACCCAAAAAAACTACTTCTTCGTAAGCACTATAAACTTCATTTTTTAAAGATCGCTTTGCTAAAGCTAAAGTAGAAGTCTGCATTCTGTATTCAGATCTTGCAGTATGAATTTTGCCTTTATTTTGATTGAAGATGGGTAATTTGATGGAACCACCTATTACAAAACCTTCAGAACCATTAGATTGATTCTTATATCCCAAATCTATATTCAGGTCAGGAAAACGTTCCTTTTTTTCAACCCTGTACTGTAATTCTGATGCCTCAATAAGTGATTTCAGTTGCTGAAGATCACTTCTGTTTTGTAAAGCGTATTCAACAAAAGAATCTTTTGTTTCTGAAATGGTCTTTATTCCAAACTCCTCTACAAATTCTATTGTGGAGCTTTCATCCAGATCAGGAAAAATCAAAAGCATTAGTTGATTCCTGCTTAGATTAAGATCTGACCGAATTTTATCATACAACTTTTGGTACTTACTGTATTCGATATTAAATCTTTGTATTTGCATTCCGGAAAAAGCACCTTCTTCTTTTCGTGCAATAGCAGACTTTCGAGCTTCATTTACAACTGAAAGAGCATCTTCAACCACTTTTAGGCGTTCTGAAAGAAACCAATAATAGACATACAGTGACTTTAACTCACCAATTAGCTGTTGTTCTTTGAATTGAAATTCTGATTCAGCTGCTCTATTTAATGCAGATGCACTTTTGTTTCTAAGAAAAGGCTGTCCTAAGATTTCTAATGGTTGAGAAATTTGAATTGTTGTTTCATCATAATTAGGTGAACCTGCATTCAAGTTTTCGTGAAATAAACTGAGCTCAGGATTTGGAAAAGCTTTATAACTTATAGCTTCACCAATTTTACGGTCTTTTTCTAGTCTCACTAAAGCACGTTCCAAGCTATTCTCTTTATAGCTTTCCACTGCTTCACTCAAAGTAATAGAGACATTTTGAGCTTGGATCAAAGAAGGCATTACAATAATAATTGCCGCCAGAACTCTGATCCAGATATTGGATAGATTCATATGTAGTAATGTTTGATTAAAAAATGTAACTGTGGGTTGCAGGCAAGAAAGCCTGAAAAAAGCTTACGCTAAGGGAGGAGCTCTGAGAGAAAAAGAAACCGGGATTAAACTGATATGTTGAATATCCGGGGGTGGAAGATTTAGATATAGTAATTTTCTTCCTTCAATGATAAAATCACTTTGTGGTAAAATCGCTAATGAATTCTGAAGTACATCATTTTGGACTGAAATCACTCTGGATTGAGCGATGACTCCAAACAGATCAATAGTAGCAACTTCATGATCTTCATTTTCAGAATCAGAAGTATGATCGTCACCAGCTTTATCTGAATGACTGTGTGCATGTACAACTAAATGAACATCACCATGATCAAAAATATGATCTATAAAAGAATGGATGTGAACACCGTTTCCAAAAAATGCACATAGTAACCCAGCCGCAATTAAAAATTGAGAAAGAGTTTTCCGTGTTTTATTTATTAGAAATTTGCTCACTCCTAATAAAATAGAATCTCTGATTTTGGAAACCAAATCACAGTTGATAAGAAATGAAAAACCCGCAAAAATTTAAGTCTGCATTTAAGAACTATGCAACCAGCTCGTTTGGATATATCAAGCTGACGGCATATTTCTAAATCCGGACCACTAAAGTTTAGAATTGATATCTCTTACTGTTACAGGACCTAACTCAAAACTTGCTTCTTTAGCATAGTTGAGAAGTTTGTTGGCTTTTTCTGCTTCACCGGCTTCTTTCAAAATGATTCCGGCATGATAAGCAGGTACAGGCTCGTAGGTTTTACCAAGAACTTTATTTTCTAAGATAGATCTGGCTTCTTCAATCTCGCCTTTATGAAACTTAACCCAGGCTTGAAGATCGTAAGTAATTGGGCTTGGTCTGTTTTCTAATTCTTTTTGGATCAAAGCTTCAGCTACTTCAAAATCACCGAATTCCGTAGCAGCCAATTGAATCAATTCTGCATCATACATTCCGTAATATTTCGGATCGGATGCTTTGCTGTAAAATTCATTTAAATATTCTCTTTTTAGAGAATCATCGCCTTCGTATTCAGCAATTTCAGCATACATAAGTAATGCATCAGGTGATTCCTGATTACTGTGAACGAAATCCAGAATCTCTTTAGCAAAATCGGTATCTCCATCATGTGCATACGCGATATACGCTATTCCTTTTAAAGAATGCAGATAAGAAGCTCCGGAATTTTTCTTTTTCAATACTTTAAGAAACATTTCGTAAGACTTAGGAACGTTTCCTTCATGCCCAAGACGATCACCTAAATTACTGTGAGCCCATGATGAAAGTGACTCGCTGTAATCGATACGTTCTGCACCCTTTTCAAGAGCACTTATAGATTCTGATGCGTTTCCTGAATAGTCTTCAAATTGTGATCTCCTGATCAGATAATTAAAGGAGGATTTATTAGTAATCTCATTTTCCAGAATATAGCTCGCATGTTCAAATTCTCCTGTTTCCATACTTGCATCATAAATGATCATATGACTGAGTAGCTTATCCTCTCCTATTGTGAGAGCTTGTTCAGCATATTCAATAGCTTCTTGAAAATCATGTTTGGTAATAGATAACTGAGCTAATGCCTGTAGAACTCCGGCGTTTTGTTCTTTATAGAAATTATTTGACTCTGTAAGAAGCTTCTCCGCTTTTGCCAGATAGCTTACATCTTTTGTGATTCCAAATTTTGACTGATAAACTGAAGCGAGTTTAACTTTATAAACAGGTGTTTCATTTTCTTCCAGTTTCGAAGTCCAAAAAGTTATATCCTCATTTACTTTTTCAATGCCACTTTTTTGAACAAACTTTTTCTCATCTATAAATGGCCTGATCTCTTCTTTATTTACAATCTGTTCCGGATTCTGGGTACAACTGATTGTGGTACATACTAATAGAATCCCGAATAAAATTCGATTTAACATAATCAACGCTTTTTAAGTTTTTAGATAAAAAAAGAACCCCAGAATCGGGGCTCTTAATAAGATTTTGTTCTGTTTAGAACGGTGCAGCTAAGTATGGAAATGTACTTAAGAATGCTTTATCGTTAGAATCCACATTGTCATCAGATAGTCCCGGAAATTCAGTTCCATCTTCACCACCGAAAATCAGTAGTAATTCAGTACTGATCACATCATCAGCAAGCGCTCTACCAGTAAGTACATTTGTTCCGTCGAAGAACGTAGTTTTACCGGTAAGACTAACATTAAGTACATCCGTTGCTAAAAGATCTATAAAAGCATCTCTGTTTTGGCCTAATGCATTAGCATCAGATTCATTAGCATAAGCAGGACTTAAACCTGAAAGGTTGGTTTCCATCTCTGTTCTAAAAGCAGCGCTTTGGTTTGATGGAAGTGTAGTATTAAAACTGTTCTTACTTGAAGCAGAAATAAATACTGTGTTCACTGCCGGGCGTCCCATTTGATCTGCTGTTGTGAAACGAGCATCTTCAGCAATAGGAGTTGATGAACCGTCGTCATCGTCGTTGCTACAGCCGGTAAAAACTAAGCCTGCAACCAATAAAAGTGTAAATAATTTTGAAAGTTTCATTTTGATAATAATTTTAAAATTCTTGATATAATTAGTTCGTCTTAGTTAACGCGATTCTTCGCTTGAACCCATGTATTGATGGTTTCAGCACTTCCTAAAGTAGACTTAGGTACTTCCACTACAACACTCATTACATTGGTTCCTGCAAAAGTATCTGAACCTGGATCGTTAAAGCTGGAAGCATTTCCTGCTATAATTTCACCGTATTGTGCAAAATCCATGAAGAACGGATCATCACGAGGTCCCGCAAATAATGTGATACCATTATTAGTACCAATATTCGCTGAGTTTCCGTATTCCGTGATTGCTACTGAAGCATTATTTGTAGCGTTAAACTCAACACCACTCGTCAAACCTGTTTCAGATGGAGCTACCGGGCCGTAAGCATATGCTACGCCGTCTGCGAAAATTACCTGGATTACCAGATCTTCTACATTATCACCTGTGTTATCAATATTAAATTGAATCATGGTGTTCTCGCTAAACTCTGCACCAGCGGTTGCCGAAGGAGATAATAGTCCCTGAACATTAGCTACAAATACTAAATTACTGCTTGAAGAGCCTTCAAAAGCATAATAGTCTGTAATATCAGCTTTTGTACCACTTACTGCCGGAGCATCGATATGATCCGCTGCATATACTATGATAGAGCCGATTAATGCAAGGCTCAGAATGGAGTATGTTATTTTTTTGAAATTCATTGTGATTGGTTGTTATGATTTATGATTAATTTCACTTCATACTACGAACAGCGTTTGCACATGGATTGCTTTGATTGGAATTTCTTTCAGATAATTTCAGTTTGTCTCATGAACTAACTTATCATCTTACTTCTGCACCGATTAAATGCATAAATTCGCTGACTTTGTGATCAATAACCCCAGACTGGTCACTTTCTTTATATTTCTACTGGTTATAGCTGCGATCTTTCCGGCGTCAAAGATCAGGACCGATTTCGATCTGGAAAATTTTTATCCGAAAACTGATCCTACCGTTCAATCATATCGTTTGTTAGAAGATGAGTTTGGCAGAGATGATAATGTGATCATGGTAGGCTTTAAATCAGATTCTCTTTTTACTGTTTCGAGTCTACTGGATCTGAAAGCAATTGTAGATACTCTGGAAACTATTCCCAATGTAACTGAGGTTCAAAGCATTTGGTCAGCTGAAGAAATGGTCAATCTGAAAGGCACACTTAAATTTGATCCCTTTCTTGATGTTGATTCCTTACGAACCAATTTGAATGCCATCAAAGAGAGAATCACTTCCGATTCTTTTACAGAAGGATTTCTGATTGATAAAGCAGGCACTACAACAGCTTTTTTTCTTGAGATAGATGAGGAAAATAATACCTATGAAACGCGCAATGAAATTATTGACCGTTTGCAGACAACTTTAAGCAACTACCCTTCCAAAGATTTCAAGATCACCGGTATTCCTTTTTTCAGAAATCAATATGTGAATATTCTCAACGAGGAAGTCATATTCTATATCTCCTTTTCTTCTGTTCTGATCATTTTACTATTGTGGTATCTATACCGAAGCATATCCGGGGTATTAATTCCTATGTTTATAGTATGGTTTACGGTTCTGTTTACCGTTGCAGTAATTACTTTAAGCGGTGGATATCTTGAAATAATGAGCAGCACCATAGCCCCTATTCTGCTTTGTGTTGGGGTTGCCGACTCCATACATATGATCTCCAAGTTTGATGATGCTGTCCAAAACGGACTCAAAAAAAGAAAAGCTATAATCGAAATGCTGCTTACGCTTGGCAGCGCTACTTTTCTTACCAGTATAACCACAGCAATTGGATTTGGTACTTTATTGACCAGCTCTGTAGTTCCGATGAAGCGTTTTGGCATTTACACAGCCGTAGGTGTACTGATTGCTTACACCATTACCATTCTGTTCCTTCCGGCAATTCTGAGAATCACAAATATTAAAAAAGTCTTTCGTAAAACAGGTGGAAAGTTGTATCCATGGATTGGAGATAAACTGTTAAAGGTTTCCGCTTTTAACAGAAGGCATTATAAAGCAATTTCTTTGAGTGCATTGCTGATCTGTTTTGTTGTTGGGATTGGGATCTATCAACTTCAGGTAAATGGTCGCGTATTTGATGATGTGAGCAGAGATTCTGAACTGATTAAAGACAGTAACTTCTTCTCTGAAAACCTAGCTCCGGCATTCCCTTTAGAATTCGTAATAGATACAAAGGAATCTGAAGGAATCACTGATCCGAAATTGATACAAAGAATAGACGATCTGCAGCAACACCTGCTGTCATATCCTGAAATAAAACGAGCTACTTCTTTCAGTACTCTTTTAAAAGAATTACATCAGGTAATGTCTCCGGAAGATGCCGAACAATTTTCTCTTCCTGTTGATCAGAATCTTATCGCTCAGTACTTACTATTATTGGAAATAACTGATAATGACATCTTACAAAATGTAACAGATTTCGATTACCAAAAGCTGAGGATCGCAGCTCAAACTAAAGATGCAGGATCCAGACGAATTAATGAGATCAGAGATTCTATTGACGTGTACTTGTCTCAGAATTTTAACAATGAAGAAATTACCGTTACCGGATCAACTGTTTTAAGTGCAAATCTGGTTGGTAAAATGGTTTATTCCCTCGCTTCCAGTATAGGCTTGGCTTTTATATGTATTTCAATATTGATGGCTTTTCTGTTCAAAGATCTGAAGATGGTAATCATATCTTTGATTCCAAATATCATGCCTCTGGTTTTAATTGCAGGAATAATGGGTTATTTGGGAGTGGATATAAAACCCTCAACTGCCGTGATCTTTACTATTGCTTTCGGTATAGCAGTAGACGACACCATTCACTATTTAGCGCGATTCAGAATCGAGTTAAAACGAGGTTTAAGCTTTCAGGATGCTCTGGAAATAACCACTCAAAAAACAGGTCGCGCCATTATTATAACCAGTATGATTCTTTTACTGGGATTCGGAACTTTAATAACCAGTGAATTTACTTCAACTACTTTAATGGGGATATTAATCTCTTCAACAATATTTTTTGCAGTTATTGCAGATCTGGTTGTTCTTCCGTCCCTGTTTTATTGGCTCAAGCCAAATTTAAGCAAGACTCCAATAGCTCAGATCAAAGGTGATAAATAAATTTTACAAATCTACCCATCCATCTGTCGGTACTCCGGCTGATGGATTTTTGAATAAGACTTGTATTCATAACCCTGACAGGGTTTAAACTTCAGATCTTATAAATCCACCGTCATTTATTATTCGAATATAGAAGAGTTTTCAGGTTCCATCACCCCGCTTTCAGCGAATGATGGATTTAGCCAAATTTTGATATTTTTGAAAAGGAATAACTAAAACGGAAGCTTAGACAGGATCAGATCATGAACCTCGTCAACACTTTTTGATGCATCAATAGTCACAAATCTTTCTTCTGATTCAGAGAGTTCATCGAAACCTTTGATCACATTCTCAAAGAACTCAATACCGGATTGTTCCATTCTGTCTTTCTGCATATGAGCAGTTCTCTTTGCGGATTCTTCCAAACTGAGTCTCAAATAAAAAGTAACATCAGGAGCTGTTTCATGAGAAGCGATTTTATTGATCTGGTGTACCTGATCAATAGGAATACTCTTTCTACCGTAACCCTGATATGCTGTTGTTGAGTCATAAAACCGATCCAGAATCACAACAACGCCATCGGCCAATAGTGGTTTTACTTTTTCAGCTATAAGTTGAGATCTGGCTGATGAAAAAAGTAATAGTTCAGTTACGGGATCGATCTCAATTTCAGGATTCAGCAGCATCCCTCTGATTAGTTCAGAAATATCTGTTCCACCCGGTTCACGAAGTACTCGTACTTCTTTCCCGGATTTAGTAAGATGCTCTTTTAAAAGAGAAATCTGAGTCGATTTCCCGCTTCCGTCAATTCCTTCAAATGTAATTAGCATGTAGTGAATCTAAGAAGAATTGCAGACAGGATTGAAAAAAATATTTATTTGTATGGAAGACTTTGCTATGAAATTGAAATAAATCTTTAATCAATCTAAATCAGAAAATCAGTGATCAAAAATCAAAGTCATCCATCATCTCGATAGGCTCTTTTGGCATAGCCAAAGCAAGACCGATGTAAATTAGTAAACTGGTTCCCCATCCCATGATAAAAACGGCGCCAAAAATGAAACGAACTACGGTAGAACTTAATCCGAAATATTTAGCTAAACCTCCGCAAACTCCCGCAATCTTTTTATTTGTTCTGGATTTCATCAACCTTTTTGCATGTCGATATCCGAAATTATCATAGCTGTAGTCGCCGGATCTTGAAGATTTTTTGGAAGAATCCAGATCATTATTCAGCGTACTTGTAAACTCTTCAGCGCCATGAATATCGTTTGAGTATATATTCTTTTTGCTTTGAGCTTTCCGCTTTCTTCGGGTTTCTTTCTTAGCTCTTTTTTCTTTTTTTCTGTCCCCAACTAAGAAACCAAATCCAACTAAAGTCACAAGAATTCCACCAATAATAGGCAACGCGCTAATTGCATCCTGAGAAAAACCTGCGAGTCCTTGCCCCATCGGAAAACCTATTAATTGAAGCAAAAAAGTAAAAGCGATAAAAAGCATGCCAAGTCCGGCAAACGTTGAAAAGTTCCAAACGCCTTTGCCTTCTTCTTTAGGTTCTTCTTTAAGAAAGTCTTGCATTGCGGATTGCAATTCAAAGTCTTCAAACTCTAGTGTTGCTGAGCCTGTTTTAGATCCGGTTTTTTGTCGTGTCTGTTCTGCCATAATTTTTTCTCCTGTGCGCTACTACGAACCCAAATCGCTATTGTTGCATCTTAGAATCATTTTTTCAGTAATTAAAATATCCAGCTTCTCATCAAAGTTCTCAACGGGAATTTGATCGAGAATAAACTCATCAAAAAGTAGCCCTATTTTAACTGCATTTTCTTTTTTTAAGAAACGATCATAAAACCCTTTCCCGTAGCCAAGCCTGTTGAAATCTTTATCAGCAGCTAACAAAGGAACCAGGATCAGATCTGTTTTCTGTTTTTGAGGGTGAATTTCATCCGGTTCCGGCACACCCCATTTATTTTTTTTCAGATCTTCAAACGACCTCAATTCAGAGTGTTTCAATTCTCCGGTTTCAAAATCTGTAACAGGAACAATTACTTTTTTTCCGGAAGAGATCAGATCATTCAATAAGGAGTGAGTGTTAACCTCTTTACGATCATTCATCGAGACATAACAGTGAATTACATCTGAATTAATAAACTCCGGGATTTTTTTAAGTTCATTAATTATAGTCTCGGATCTGGCTTGCCAATCTTCTTCATCAATAGACTTCCTGAGCTTTAACATTCGGGCTCTTAATTCTGATTTTTGATCAGAGACAGACTTCATAATCTTATCAAATGATGAGAGTCTAATTGCAGTGGTTCTTTCTCAAGATCTGCCAACAGGTCATCCCAAACATCAACTCCATACTTGTTCATGAAATACATAAATGAAACCATCCGCTCCTGCAGTCCATTATCCGGATAAAGCTGAGCTTTGATCTTTCTGATACGTTGAAGCTGAGTTTCTTCCTGCTGTTTAATAGATCGGTAAACCCTTCCTTTTAACTTGTCCAATTCTGTTTCAAAACCTGAAACGGTCTTCCCTACCAAGCCATCTAATGAGCCATCAATTTCTTTAATTACATCTTTTGGATCTGCTGAAGCAGATTGAATACTGTCTTTCCAAGATCTGAATAAAGCTTCTACATCCGTCGATTCAGAGATTTTCACATATTCCTTTTCCAGATCTTCAATTCTTTCACCGTATCTGTGAAACTCAAAAGGAATTTTATCTAGTATTCTGTCTATACCCGATTCTATTAAAGTAGCACTGAAACGTGGAAAAATTACGGGCATCTCAAGACCAAAATTAGGATAAAGTTCTTTCATTTGACCATAATACGCTACTTCACCGGGGCCTGCCACATACCCTAAAGTTGGCAAAAGCTGATCCTGAATCACAGGTCTCAAAAACACATTCGGAGAAAATTTACCGGGTTTGCTGTCAATCAGTTCCAGTAATTCCTGCTCCGACCAACTATTGTTTCCGGCATTCCATGTACCTTCTTCATGATCCAGCTTTAATCTTTGCTCATCATCATCTATAAAGAAAAGATTAGAATCTCCAAGTACTACCTGACGATGAAAATTGGATTCTAATTTACCCGATTGTTCTTCAAGAGATTTATTAATTGCCTCTGCCTGAGTAACAGACTTTTTAAAAGTATCAGCTACAATTTTCTTTATCGGTTCGAAATTACTTCCCACTATTAATAAGCCGTGCTTTCCAAATAGATCATCCATCATTAAAGCAAAAGCTTTTCTGAATGTCACACCGCTTTTGAAACATCTGTCAAACAGATCCCAAAGCTCATCAGTAAAATCTGTATCAAACATTTCAGACTTAATCGAACTCTTTAATTCTTCAATACCGTCATTAATGTTAATATCTGATACAAGTTTTCCATTTGATTGGTCTATATACTCAAGCTTTTTAAACTCATCATTACCGGGAATGCCAAACCATGCTATTTCCTCGAAGTCATGATCTTCATCTGCAAGCCAGAAAACCGGAACCACAGGTCGTGCTAATTTCTTTTCCCATTCTTTGGCAAGCAAAATGGTAGAAATGGTTTTATAAATGGTAAATACCGGTCCTCCGTAAATTCCTAATTGTTGACCTGTTACAATAGCCAGAGAATCAGAATCAGCCAGTTTCTCTACTTGTTCGTTTTGCTCAATGTCCAATTCAGAATGTAAATCCTTGAGAGCATTGATAAACTTTTTGTGAGACTCCTGCTTTTGAATTCTTTTGGCTTTTGAAGCGATCTCAGAATCAGAAAAAGGATTTACAGAATAAAAATCATTGAGGTCTGCATAATCCGTTACGTAGGTTTTAAATAGTTTCGAAAATGGAAGCTTATCGAAAGAGTAAGTTTCTTTAGTCACTAATTGGCCTTAAGTTTTTGAATAGTATCTCTGATTTTTGCAGCTTTCTCGTAGTTTTCCGCTTCAATAGCTTCTTTCAGAGCTTGATTAAGCTCTTCAAGTCTGGATAAGCTTTTCTTAACGGGTTCCTCAATTTCGACATTCAAAGCTTCTTCCAAAGTGGTAGATTCAGGCTCAGTAGAAATTCCGGCTTCGCTTAATACGCTCTCCGAAACAAAAATATCTGAACCAAACCTCACAGAAAGTGCAATCGCGTCGCTTGGGCGCGCATCCAGTTCTACAATTTCACCATCCCTATCCATCACAACCTGTGCATAAAATGTTCCTTCTGATAACTCATTCACAAAAATATATTTGATCTCTGCATTGAAGCTGAGAATCATATTTTTTAAAAGATCATGAGTCATTGGTCTTGGTGGTTTGATGTTCTCAAGCTCAAGAGCGATAGCTTGTGCCTCAAATGAACCAATGATGATAGGAAGACGTCGATTACCTTTTACTTCGGATAATATCAACGCATAGGCCCCTCCGCTGCTTGGGCTTGTTGATAATCCTAAAATTTCCATTCTTATTTTCTTCAAACGATAACCTTTCTGTACTTTTCTATAAATGTACGGTTTTTTATGTAAGTGTTAAACCGAATTGAGTAGCTTTCGCGTTCATTTTATTTAGAATTATTCTTAATAAAAATTCCTGCTCATAAAAAGTAAATTTAAGCCTATATTCACGCCCGATTTCATTGACATTGCCAAACATTGAGGCTAACTTTTAGCTCATAAATTGTGACTTAATAATTCTATGCTCGACAGTTATTTTCCTATTTTAATTCTTGCTGGTATCGCCATTGTTCTGGCTCTTCTATTAATGACTCTGTCAAGAATACTTGGCCCATACCGCCCAAACAAGCACAAATTGAATCCCTATGAAAGTGGAATGGATCCTGTTGGGGAAGCTCGCGAAAGATATTCGATCAGTTTTTATCTGGTTGCAATGGAATTTATCGTGTTCGATCTCGAGGTTGTGTTTATTTATCCGTGGGCAGTAAGATATTTAGATTTAGGACTTGGAACGTTCATTTCGATGATGGTATTTATAACTATACTTCTGATCGGTCTTTTATATACCTTGAAAAAAGGAACTTTGGACTGGGATCTTAAAACAAATAAAATTTAGAATTTATAATGGGAATTGAATCCGCACTTGGTGAAGGTTATTTAACCACCCGCTTAGACAAATTAATAAATTGGGGACGCGCAAATGCAGCATGGCCAATGCCAATGGGTTTAGCTTGTTGCGCTATTGAGATGATGGCTTTTGCTGGTCCGAAGTACGATGTATCCCGATTTGGGTCAGAAGTGTTTCGCTTCTCCCCTCGTCAAAGTGATGTAATGATTGTTGCAGGTTGGACTACTTATAAAATGTCGCACGCTATCAGAAGAATATGGGATCAAATGCCCGATCCGAAGTGGTGTATCGCAATGGGAGCTTGTGCTTCTACGGGTGGTATGCACAGATGCTACGGCGTAGTTCAGGGAGTAGATAATTTCCTACCTGTTGATGCTTACGTTTCCGGATGTCCACCAAGACCGGATGCTGTAATACACGCACTAAT
Organism: Balneola sp.; assembly: GCA_017643645.1. Classification (GTDB taxonomy): domain Bacteria; phylum Bacteroidota; class Rhodothermia; order Balneolales; family Balneolaceae; genus Balneola. Next base: position 130,147 of record JAEPNB010000007.1, on the reverse strand, counting down.
GAAAATTCAAGACAAAATTAAAACAGAACATTCTGTTCTTTTGGATACCTAGTCTATGAGCTTAGAATTAAATGACACTTTACAAACTCTGGTAGATGGGCTTACAGAAACTTTTTCTGATAAACTTATAGAAGTCTATCAAAGTAGCGGAGACACTTTTGTACGAGTTGAAGCTGATTCAATTCTGGAAATATCAAAATATCTTAAAGAGAAGCAGCATTTTGTTTTTCTTTGTGATGTTTTTGGCAACGATCGGTACACTTCTGACGAGCGTTTTGAAGTTGTTTATAACCTTATGAACCTTCGTACACAAACTAGAGTATTTATTAAAGTTCGTGTAGAAGAAGAAAATCCAACATTAGAATCAGTTTCTTCGGTTTGGAAGGCTGCAGGTTGGAACGAACGCGAAGTTTACGATATGTTCGGAGTTCGTTTTGAAAATCACCCTGATCTGAGAAGAATATTTATGCCTGAAGATTTTGAATACTTCCCGATGAGAAAAGAATTTCCACTTTTAGGTATTCCGGGATCCATTGAATTGCCGAACACAACACCAGATACGGAGTAAGGCATATGAAAGTAACAGACATTAACAGTAGAGTAAATCCTCAGTTTCAGGTAAAACATCAACGTAGTATATATAAAAGTCTTGAAGACAAGCATACTACTATCGAAGATGTGGATATCGATGATCCATTAAATGCAAAGATGATCCTGAATATGGGTCCTCAGCATCCGGCAACTCACGGTGTACTTCGATTAGTTCTTCAATTGCGTGGAGAAACCATCGAGAAAACAAAACTCGATATTGGATATCTGCACAGAGGCGTTGAAAAAATTGCTGAGAACAAAACGTATCAGGAGTTTATGCCATACACAGATCGTATGGATTATCTCTCTCCTTACAGCAATAATGTTGCGCTTTGTTTGGCTGTCGAAAAAATTGCAAGTGTTGAAGTTCCTGACCGAGCTCAATATATAAGGATGATCGGTTGTGAATTAGCTCGAATCTCTTCTCACCTTCTTTGGTTGGGAACAATGGTTATGGATGCCGGAGCAATTTCCTTCTTTATCTGGACATTCCGTGAGCGTGAAAAGATTTATGATATTATGGATCAGATTGCAGGACACAGATTTACCGTTTCTCACTCACGAATTGGCGGTGTTGCTAATGATTTGACCAGTGAGGCTTCCGCAATTATAAAAGAGTTCATCACCAAGTTCCCGCAAGAACTTAAAGACTGGCATGGACTTTTAGACCGAAACAGAATTTTCATCGATAGAAATGAGAATGTTGGTGTTCTTGAAACTGACAAAGCTCTGGACATTGGAGCAACAGGACCTGTTTTGAGAGCTTCCGGTTTTGCTGTTGATCAAAGAATTATTACTCCATATTCGAAATATGACGAAGTAGAATTTGAAGTTCCTACTCGTTTGGAAGGTGATAACCTTGCCAGATACTTTGTGCGTATGGAAGAAATGAAAGAAAGTATCAGAATTATTCAGCAGTGTTTAGATAAAATGCCAAAAGGCCCGATCAGATCTAACAATGCTAAGCATGCCTACCCTTCAAAAGATGAGGTTTATTACTCAATGGAAGGTATGATTCACGATTTTATGATGACCGATACAGGAATTTGTCCGCCTGCCGGAGCAGAATGCTACCATGCTGTAGAGTCTCCAAAAGGCGAGCTTGGATATTATATTCAAAGTGACGGAACCGGACATCCCTGGAGAATTAAAATTAATACTCCTTCATTCAGAAACCTGCAGGTACTCGAAAACATCCTCGATGGAGAGATGGTTGCTGATACCGTAGTTGTGATTGGTGGAGTTGACCCTGTAATGGGAGAAGCAGATAAATAATGGCGAATAACTACGAATTCACCCCGGAAGATTTAAAAGAGATTGAGACCATCAAAGCTAAGTTCCCGGAAGTAATGCCGGCTACTTTACCTACTCTTTGGGTTGCTCAACGAAGATTTGGACATGTAGAACCTGAAGTACAGCATTTGGTTGCTGAAACTTTAGACCTGCCTGTTTCCCATGTACACGGTGTTGCAACTTTCTATACTCAGTATTACAAAGAGAAAATGGGTAAGTATGTACTCGATGTTTGTACTACTACAAGTTGCCAACTTTGTGGCGGATATGATATGCTGCATTATCTTGAAAATAAGCTTGGCATTAAAGCTGGTGAAACTACCAAAGACGGAATGTTTAGTATCCAATCTGTGGAATGTTTAGGAGCTTGTGGTTATGCCCCAATGATGCAGATCACAAATGATGTCTACGTAAACAACCTTACAGAAGAAAAGCTTGATGAAGTCATTGAAAGCTTGAAAGCAGATAAAATGCCTGAATTTGAATCGGTTGGTATGCCACAACACACGGAAAGGAGTTAAGAAATGTCATTCGATTGGAAATCATATACTCCCGTAATTATCCCGGATATCCCAAATCTTCATGAGATCGACGTTTACACCAAAAATGGTGGTTATGACTCTCTAAAAGAGGTTTTATCAGATGATTGGGACCCCACAAAAGTAGTTAATGAAGTTAAAGCTGCAAATATCCGTGGACGTGGCGGTGCAGGATTTAACGCCGGCTTAAAGTGGTCTTTCATGCCGAAACCTGACGGCGGACCAAGATATTTAGCTTGTAATGGTGATGAATCAGAGCCGGGTACTTTTAAAGACCGCAAGATCTTCGAATACAATCCTCATCTTTTCATTGAAGGAGCTCTTATTGCAGCTTATGCAATGCAATGTTCTGCCATTTACGTTTATATCCGTGGTGAGTATTACTCCTGGATCAAAATGATGGAGAAAGCTCTTAAAGATGCTTACGATAAAGGCTTTATCGGTAAAAATATCCTTGGTTCCGGATTTGATGTGGAATTTCATGTTACAGGCGGAGCAGGAGCTTACATCTGTGGTGAAGAAACTTCCATGCTTGAATCTTTGGAAGGAAAACGTGGATATCCAAGAGTTAAACCTCCCTTCCCTGCTCAAAAAGGGTTATGGGGACGTCCAACAACCATAAACAATATTGAAACACTTTCTTGTGTGCCATTAGTAATTAAAAATGGTGCTGATTGGTTTTCCGGAATCGGAGCAGAAACTCATCCCGGTCCGGTTCTTTATGGAATTTCAGGTCATGTTAACAGACCCGGAGTTTATGAATTACCAACAGGAATGCCTGTTCTCACTTTGATCGAAGAAGTTGCAGGTGGAATGAGAAACGGAAAGAAACTTAAAGGATTAATTCCCGGTGGTTCTTCCACTCCGATTCTTAGAGGTGATGCTCTTGAAGGCGTTAATATGGATGCAGATTCATTGCGTGAAGCCGGTTCTATGATGGGAACAGCTGGAATGATCGTGATGGATGAAGATACGGACATGGTTGAAATGCTGTGGAGAATTTCTCATTTCTATCATCACGAGTCATGTGGCCAATGTACTCCATGTCGAGAAGGAACCGGTTGGTTAGAAAAGATCTTATTGAAGATAAGAAACGGTGACGGTGAAATCAGAGATCTGGAATTATTGATCGATCTTTGTTCACAGATGGAAGGACGGACTATTTGTGCACTTGCTGATGCTGCTGCATACTATTGACAGATTTAGAGACGAATTTGAAGCTCGGTGCAAAAAAAGCACTTACGCTTTAGCTTAATGGAATTTTGATTCATAATTTTTGATTGATGATTAAATTTGACAAAGGATGAGTTAATAAAAAGAACAAAAGAATTTGCTCACAGGTGCATCAAACTTGCTACTAATTTACCAAACACGTACTTAGGTAATCATATAAAAGGGCAATTAATAAGATGTTCAACATCAGTAGCAGCAAATTATCGTGCAGCATGTGTAGCTCACAGTAAAGCTTCTTTTGTTGCCAAATTGAGTATTGTTATTGAAGAAGCAGATGAATCAGAATTTTGGATGGAATTTATTATTGATGAAAAACTTATTGACACGAAATTGGTTGAACCATTAAAAAATGAAGCTTATGAATTGGCTTCCATTTTTATAAGTTCCAGAAAAACAGCACAACAAAGAAAATAATGAACATTGATTTACATATTGGAATGAATCAAAAGTCATCATTCAAAAATCAACAATCATAAGATGCCAGAAATATTTATAGACGGTAAACGATACGAATTTGAGGGCAAGCCTAAATTGCTCCAGTTCATTTTGGATAATGGTAAAGAAGTACCATTCTTCTGCTACCACCCTGAAATGAGCGCGCCTGCGAATTGTCGCCAGTGTTATGTAAAAGTTGGAACCCCTGTACAGAATCGCGAAACAGGTGAATACGAACTGGATGAAAATGGTGAACGAGTTATTCGTTGGTTCCCTAAAATGCAGACTTCCTGCAGTATGGAAATGACAGACGGAATGGTTGTTCATACTCAGGAATCCAGTGAAGAAGTAGCACGTGCTCAAAAAGACACTATGGAGTTGATCCTGATCAACCACCCTCTTGATTGTCCGATTTGTGACCAAGCCGGTGAGTGCCCTCTTCAAATTCAGACTTATAAGTACGGACCTGAAGGCTCTCGTTTTGAAGTTAAGAAAGTTCATAAGCCTAAAAGAGTTGAACTAGGACCAAGAGTAACTTTAGATGCTGAACGTTGCATCAACTGTACACGCTGTGTTAGATTTACGGAAGAAATTTCCGGCACACATCAACTTACAATTGCCTCAAGAGGCGATAAAAACTATCCGATTACTGCTCCCGGAATGGAATTTGATGATCCATATTCTTTGAATACTGTGGATATTTGTCCGGTTGGAGCGCTTACTTCTACCGACTTCAGATTTAAGGCTCGCGTATGGGAAATGAATCAAACTCCAAGTATCGACATTACAGGTGGTAAAGGCACCAATGTTGATCTTTGGACTCGTGATAACTTAGTATTACGCCTCACACCTCGTTATAATGAGAACGTAAATACGCACTGGATGCCGGATGAAGCTCGCATGGCTTACACGAAATTCAATGAGAATCGTATTTCAAGACCTTCTATTAAAGCAGATGGTGATAATCAGATCAAAACTTCATGGAATAATGCAATTGAGACTTTTGCAGAAAAGCTTGAAGCTGTAAAACCCACTGATGTTCTGGTATTAGGATCGGCTCATGCATCCGTTGAGGAAAATTATGCTTTGATGAAAACATTCAGCACTTGGGGCGTAAATGTTTTCCACTTCTCCCCTGATGTTAAAAAAGGCTTTGGTGATGACTTTTTGCTAACAGATGATCAAGCTCCAAATACCGCAGGTGTTAAGGCGCTAGGTTTTACTGAGACTTCAACTGAAGATCTTAAAGCAGCAATTAAATCAGCGAAAGTTGTAGTACTACTGAATGATGAGTTAGTAGATCGTGGAGTGCTTGATTCTGAAGATCTCAAAAAGCCATATGTGATTTCACTAGCTACTAACGAGACGGAAACATCAAAATCAACAGATCTTGTGATCCCAATTACTTGTATTGCGGAGCATGCTGCAAGTTATGTAAACGTAGAAGGCAGAATTCAACGCTCGCTTCCTGCAAAAGAAACTAAGTACACTCATCGTAAACTGGATCTTGAGATGTCAGAAGGTCGACTTGATCGTTACGGAACCAATTTCGACAACTGGGTTAATGAAGATAACAAAGTTGATTGTACCCCAACCTGGGAGCTCATGAATAATCTTGGAAAGAGATTAGGATTGTCTGTTCAGTTTGGTACATCCAGAGAAATAATGGATGAGATCGCTTCTTCAAATTCAAGTTTTGAAGGGGTTAGTTATGAGAAAATGGACGATGAAAATGGAATCCAGTTAACCGGAATGAATAAAGAAGAGGTATCTGTATAATGAATCCAGCTATTCTTGAAATCGGACCTTTGGCAATACCTGTTTGGGCAATCGTTCTAGGAGTTGGGATGATTAGTTATTTGAACTCAGCTGCTATTCTTGTATATGCTGAGCGAAGAGTTGCTGCTTTTATACAAAATCGTGTTGGACCGAATCGTGTTGGACCTTTTGGCCTGTTACAGCCTTTAGCAGATGTACTTAAGCTTCTTTTGAAAGAAGATGTAACACCTACTCACGGATACAAAAAGCTTCACGCAATTGCTCCGATGATTCCTGTAATTACAGCATTGCTTTCTGTTGCAGTTATTCCTTTTGGAGCAGGATTATATGTAACTGATATAAATGCAGCTGTTCTGTATTTACTTGCTGTGGCTTCTCTTGGTGTTTATGGAGTAACGCTGGCAGGTTGGGCATCAAACAGTAAATATTCTCTTCTTGGTGGTTTGAGAGCAGCGGCTCAGATGATTAGCTACGAATTGCCTATGGGTATGGCTGTAGCTTCTGTAATTTTGATGACCGGTTCTTTGAGTCTCATTGATATTGCAGAATCACAATCTATGTGGTGGAACTTCTTCGTAAACCCTCTTGGTGCAATTATTTTTATAATTTGTGCATTTGCGGAGTCTAATAGAACTCCTTTTGATCTTGTGGAAGCAGAGCAGGAACTAGTTGGAGGTTTCCACACAGAGTACAGCTCCATGAAATTCGGAATGTTCTTCCTGGCTGAATACATGCACGTTTTCATCGGAAGTATCTTAATTACCACATTCTTCTTTGGAAGTTACCATCTTCCTTTTGCTGATCTTTATATACCTGCAGACATGAATATATGGTTAAAAGGCATTTTAGATGTATCAGTATTTACCTTAAAAGTTTGTTTCTGGTGCTTTGTATTTATTTGGGTTCGTTGGACGATTCCACGCTTCAAATACAATCAGGTAATGAAATTGGGTTGGGCAAGATTGCTTCCTCTCAGTATCATTAACTTTATGGTGATTGCAACTATCATGTACTTCACCAACTGATAACAGACATCACATTTCGCTCTTCACAGCCCTGATCCTTAATTGAGTCAGGGCTTTTTTGATCACTGATTGCACTGATTCTTTATTCCTTCTCACTTCTCACTTCTCACTTAAAATATCGCATCAATTGCCTAACCCAAACATGTGATAACAACCTTGTTTGCAGATAGATAAATTCTTTCAGGCTTTAAAAAAGAAGTCTCAACATTAACGGAGCAAGTCATGAAACAATCAAAATTTTTACTACCACTATTTTCAATTTTACTACTTACTCAGGCATGTACAATTACCAATGAAGGTCCACAGGGCCCTCCGGGAGCAGATGGAGTACAAATCTATTCCAGTACCAGCACAATTTTTGCCGACGATTTTGATATTGTTGATGAGTTTGTTTCCATTAACGAGTTTGAGTGGGACATTTTGGATGAGGCCACAGTCGATGAAGGGTTAGTTCTTGGATATCTGCAATTCGAAGGAACAACTTCGTGGCATGCATTGCCTTTCAGTACTCCTTTTCAGGATGATCTTGTAAACCTCAGATATGTGTTTGACATAAACAGTTTCGATCTTTTATTAGAAGGTGAGGTTGCTGATAATAATGAAGTAAATGAAGACCTTTTTGACGGAGATGTATTACGAGTAGTAGCCATCCCCCCTTCATTGCTATTTAAAAGCAAAGGTCTTGATTACAGAAACTACAATCAGGTTGCTGAATTTTATGGATTAGATGATGAATAATTTCTGATTCAAATAATTACAACTTTTTCTTAATTGGCTGTGCATTTGCATGGCCTTTTTATTTTCTTTCAGGATGAGTAAATCAATTAATCTACTGAAGAAATTCAGCCAGTTCGATGACCAGTGGTCTCCAAGAATAATAGCAGAATGTAACGGGCAACTTATAAAACTCGCAAAGATCGAAGGTGAGTTTGTGTGGCACAATCACCCTAATGAAGATGAGGTCTTCTTTATCGTAAAAGGAAAGTTATTACTTAAATTCAGAGATAAGGAAATTGAATTAAAGGAAGGTGAACTATATGTAGTTCCTAGAGGAGTGGATCACTTCCCGATTGCAGAAAAGGAATGCTGGGTAATGTTAATAGAACCCAAGGGAACTAAACATACCGGAGAAACTGAATTTGAACGCTCTGTTGATGAAAAAGATCAGGAATGGATTTGATTTAGTAAAGCTACTTATCTATCATCAAAATAATTAACTAACGAACAATATTTAATGCCAATAAAAACACTTTTAAAAGCTCTATTGCTTTTCATTTCTTCTTTCTTTTTAAATCTCACTATTCAGGCTCAAAATCAAATTGTTGTAGATTTGATTAGCTTAGATATCTGTGAGTGCATTAACAATGATTCTACTTCTCAAAACATGGACGACTTCATCGTAAACATAGAATCATGCATTCAAGAATCAGTTCTGGAAAACCAATCCGTTATCGAGCAGGTGTGGGAAGACACCACAAGAGAGTTTGGTTTGGATATAATAGATGAAGATTTTGGCAGACTTCTAGGTGAAAACCTATCCACTTCTTGTCCGGCGTTCCTGGAAAAGATTCAAGAATTTCAAAGTAATTCCGTTGAAAACGAAGATTTGATGGACCGTTTACTTTACGGGAATAAATTAATGGAAGAATCTAACTGTCCCGAAGCTATAAAAGTGTACACAGATGTCATTTACCAAGCAAAGTCTGACGTAAATACAAAAGCAACTGCATACAATAATAGGGCTGTCTGCAGAAATGAAATTGGAGACTATTACAGAGCTATTTCAGATCTTTATGTAGCACTTGAATTGGTTCCTAATTTTCAACTTCCTTACGTTAACCTTGCTGAGTCTAAAACATTTATTGGTGATTATGAAAGCGCAAAATCTGATGCTAATTATGCTCTTCAATTAGATTCAACCAGTCACCAAGCTTATTCTGTACGAGGTTACACTAATTTTTATCTTGGTTTGTATGATAAAGCGATTTCAGACTTTGATAAATCTACCCAGTTAGATTCTCTTTTTGCGGATGCGTTCTACGGAAAAGGCCTCGTGCAATTGAATTTAGAGAATTATGAATCAGCTATTTCTAACTTCAAATATACTCAAACCTTAACAAGTATCTATCCTGATTTAGTGTACTATTTATCGAATGCCTATGAAGGATTGGGCGACATAGATCAAGCTATTAGTGTTTTCAAAAATGATTCATTAACGAATACTAGCTTTTTAAAGCTCAACCAAATTGGTCTGCTTTATTATGGAATTAGCGAGTATGACTCTTCTATTGCTTACTATTCAAGATCAATTGAAATTGATTCCTCTAGTGCTCAATTATTTTTGAACAGAGGTTATGCTTATCAAGACTCTGAGAACCATCTGTCAGCCATAAATGACTTTTCAAAAGCATTGGAGCTAAATCCTGAATCTGAACAAGGTTATTTATATCGTGGTATTTCTAAACTAAAGCTTGATGAATATGATAATGCGATAAAAGATTTTGAGTCTGTGTTAGCATTAAACGATACCAATGCCGAAGCTTATGATTACAGAGCAAGAACCCATTTTAAGTTAGAGAACTATGAAGAGGCCATAGACGATTATACAAAATCAATTGAAATCTATAATGCTGATCCTGTGGTATTTAAAGAGCGTGGCGAAAGCTATCTTAAGCTGGATCAGACAGAAAAAGCCTGTTCCGATTTCAATAAAGCAAAAGCACTGGATTCGGAAGATGTTGACGAATTGATAGCTGAACATTGTAAGGAATAAGAATTTATAAACCCGTACTTATTCCAAAATGCACCTTTCCGTTTCCAAATGTTTCGGTAGATGAAAGTGCATACGTAAATTTCAATCTTCCAATTGCAGTTCTGAAGCTCAAACCGAATCCGCCTGAGTAAAGAAAATCTTTTTGGATAAAGCTATTATCTGTTTCGGAATATAATTGTGGTCTTTTATAAACACCGGCTGCGGTAAACAAGAACAGATACGAATACTGATCTGTCAGAAAACGATATTCGATATCTCCCCAAAGTAATTCAGATGCTGTAAACTGCTCTTCTGAATAGCCTCTAAGTGAATTAGCTCCTGCAAATCTGACCAGATCACTTTCGGTAAACTGATCTCCAATTACATAAAACCCATTAATGCTCGTCGCTAAAACAGATTTCTCGAACAGAGGAATATAACCTTTTACTTTCGTCTCTAATCTCTGTTGACGAAAAGCCAGTGCTGAATCCTCCTCAATATCTTTATTAGCAACTCCGTAGATAACATCTAAAGAAAAGCCTGAAGTCGGAACCTCTCTCCTGTCCAGCTTTGAATAGTTAAATCCAAGATCACCGCCTTGCTTCTTCCCTTCCGGTTCTTTTGAAAAGTTCGAGGTGGAACCTGATATCGAACTTTGAGAATATATCCTGCTTTTAATACTAAATTCAGAATTAAGGAAATAACTGCCCGACAAGCCAATGTTCCTCGTTTGATAAGTTGTGTCGTTTTGATAGAAAGAGAAATCCATTCCAATGCTTAGCGGAATATTTGCTATCCAATCCTGAGATATTCCGAGTTTTAAGCGACTAGTTTCCGGTTTTAAGCGCTGATATTGTAATTCGAAGGCATTGCCCTCTCTTAGCACATTCCAAAGCGATATATCCAGATCTCCAACAATTTGTCCCTTACCTGTTTCATCAGGCACAAAACCGATCAAGCCATCCAGTTGATTCAGATTTTGCTCTTTCACTTCAAAAAGGACTACATAGTTGTCATTTTCTAAATAAATAACCGGATCTGAGACTTGCTCTACTAACTCACTGGAAATAAGGTTTCTTCTGATCCGGTCCAGGTTTTCTTTTGAAGCCACAAGAGAATCTTCCATTTGAGCCAATCTGGATAAATAACTTTGAGAACTAATCCTGTTTCCTTTAAAAATGATATTGCTTAACAATGTTATTCGCCCCTTTTCTCTTGATACAATCACCGACACTGATCGATCCAAAGAATCCAGCTTGATCTCTGAAACTCTTAATTCAGCATTGTGATACCCCTCATTTATGAACTTATCATATTCAGTTTTCAACCTGTTTTCGATGAGTTCTACAGAATAAAACTCTCCCGTTAACTCATTATCAGCAAAAGTGCTGTCCTTCTCTAATTCAAAAACCAAACTACTCAACTTATATCTTTGTCCGGTTTTAACTGAAATTGGCTCTTCATCTGTTGATGAAATCTGAACATCGAAATATCCGTTATCAGAATAGAAAGCTGTGAGTTGTTGGATTGTACTTTCCTGATTTTCTTTTGACAGGATTATACTTCGGGAGATTTCACCGTTCTCTAGTACCTGAATTGATCTTTCCTGAGCAAAACCTATCCCTGGTATAATGATCAATAATACTAAAGAGAAAAGGAATTTAGTCATGAAAGCTAAACGATGAGTCTAGCGGATAATTTCGGCTACAAAATTCGGTAATGCAAACGATCCCTGATGAACTTCTTTATTATAGTATTTGAGATCACTTCCGAACTCTGATAATCCCTTCTCTATTCTTTCAAAGATTTCCGTTTCCTCTGGCCGTTTTCCTTTCGAAGCAAAAGCAAAACTCCACATTCCTGCCGGATATAATGGTATGAAACCCAGATACATAGAAGATTCATCAAATACTGATTCTAATGCATCAAAAACTTGTTTAATGCTTGAATGATACTCTTCAACCCATGGCGACTCCGTTTGTCCGGTAAGCACGCCGTCTTTCTTTAAAGCTGTAAAACATAATTCAAAGAATTCCTTTTCAAACAGCCCTTCTGCAGGACCAACAGGATCGGAACCGTCTATAATTATTACATCATATTCAGCAATCGAATTCTTAACGAAAGCGATACCATCTTCAAAAAGCACATTTAAGCGAGGGTCTTCCCAGGCTCCCACTTCGGGTAAAAATTCTTTTGAAGCTCTGACAACTGCTTCATCAATTTCCACCATATCAACTTGTTTGACTGAAAAATGTCTAAGTACTTCTCTGGCCGTTCCACCATCTCCACCACCTATGATCAACACTTTCTCAGGATTCGGATGTGAAAACATGCCCACATGAGCCAGCATTTCATGATAAACAAACTCATCCTTCTCAGAAAGCATCACCATTCCATCGATGGTCATCAGATTTCCCCATGTATCCGTTTCAAAAACTTCAACCTTCTGATACGGAGTTTGCTCAGAAAACAGAACTTTGTTTACTCCAACGGTGAGCCCGGTTCTTTTGTGATAATACTCAGTGTAGCTTTGAGCGTTTAGTTTTGAGTTTTGAGTCTCTTCCATTCTATATCTTCTCTACATCTAAATTTTCACTATTAACTAAAAACTGATAACTCAAAACTAATCCTCATACCAAAGAACCGCAGCAGCAAACGTAGCAGCACACTTAGTAACCTGATGTTCAACACCAACAAACTTGATCTCTTTAAGAGCTCTCTTTCTGTATTCGAAGGCGTCCACAACCATTTGCTTCACAATAGTTTCCACATATTCTAAACGGGTATGATCTTCGAATTCCATGATCACTCCGGGTTGCGTTTCATCTTCAGGAATACCAACTGCAATTGCAGAAGCGATCCACATTTGCGGAGTTTGTGAATCAATATGAGCATAAGCTAAAGGAATCAATCCACCGCCCGGTAATTCAATTTCATCTCTGGAAACTTCTTTTGCTCCCGGAGGACAAATACTACTCATTCTCATCAGGTTGGTATCTCCAACTCCAGCTTCAAGTAGTGCATTATCAAAAGCGTTCAATCTTGTGTTTCCTTCCGCTGCCCCTGACACCAAACAATATACATTCGGGGTTTCTACCATTGTCATCTTAGACTTCATTCTATCTTAATTCTCTTTTACTGTTTCTGTTGATGGTTTGAAAAGCAATCTTTGTCCCTGTGGCACTTTGAATAAACCCCTTTTCATTTCCATACTGGATATATTTTTGGAAGAAAACGCTTCCTTAAGAAACTCCTGGATCAACCAGGGATCGATTGTATCACCGCAGGTAAAAATATCCACTGCAGCGTAATTATATTCCGGCCAGGTGTGTATGGCTACGTGCGATTCAGCGATCACAACTACTCCACTAACGCCATAAGGACTGAATTTGTGAAAATTATGCGAAATAATTGTCGCATTAGCTTCTTTTGTAGCGTTAAGCATCGCTTCTTCAATGAATTCAACATCATTTATTGAGGAGCTGTCGCAATCATAAAATTCAACTAAGATCTGTCTTCCAAGTGCTTCCAATAATCAGGATAGTTAAAAAATTAATAGTATGGATTAACCGCTTTGGTTATTATTGATGAACAGTTATACTTAAAAAAAGTTCAAAAAATTCATCAATCTTTTTTCAAAGTCCCCAAGATACGGATATTTCTAAAAATTCAATGATTAAGACTTCTAAAAAAATTTCGAAAGCTAAAGCGATTGAAATTTATACTTCACTCCTTCTTCCTCGACAGATCGAGGAACGCATGCTGAACCTTCTCAGGCAAAACAAAATCAGTAAATGGTTTTCAGGAATTGGTCAGGAAGCCGTTGCAGTTGGTGTCGCACTTTCTTCCAAAAAAGAAGACTTCATCCTGCCCATGCACCGGAACCTTGGTGTATTTACTACTCGTAAAGTTCCCTTCTACCCTTTATTCTGCCAACTTTTTGGTAAAGCGGATGGATTCAGTGGTGGACGCGAACGCTCTTTCCATTTCGGAACTCTGGAGCACAACATCGTTGGCATGATCTCTCATCTAGCCGCAATGATGCCGGTTGCCGATGGACTCGCTTTAGCTTCAAAGATTCGGAAAGAAGATTCTGTTGCTTTCTCTTTTTGCGGAGATGGAGCCACCAGCGAAGGCGATTTTCATGAAGCACTGAATTTAGCTGCCGTCTGGAAACTTCCTGTTGTGTTCGTTATTGAGAACAACGGATACGGACTTTCAACGCCGACAAATGAGCAATTTGCCTGCGAAAAGCTTTCGGATCGTGCCAAAGGATATGGAATGAAAGGCTTTCATATCGATGGAAACAATGTGCTTGAAGTGATGGAAACTGTTGAAAAAGCCCGAAAACTGGCTTTAAAGGGTGAGCCTGTTTTAATAGAAGCTAAAACCTTTCGCATGCGTGGACACGAAGAAGCATCAGGAACTCATTACGTTCCCGATATTTTATTTGAAAACTGGGCTGAAAAAGACCCGATTCTAAGGTTCGAGCAATACTTAGAAAAAGAAGGATTTGCAGATCAAAAAGAGTTTGATAAGATCAAAGAAGAAGTAAAAGCTTCCTTCAAAGAAGATCTGGATAAAGCTTTGAAAGCTGATGAACCGGTTTGGAACAAAGAAAAGGAATTGGGAGCGGTTTATGCAGAAGCACCGACTTCAAAACCTGCCCCCAGCAATGGTAAAAAAGTAGAACGGAGATTTGTAGATGCCATTCAGGCCGGATTGAAGCAAGCATTTGAAGAAGATGATTCTACCATTATTCTGGGACAGGATATTGCAGAGTATGGCGGAGTGTTTAAGATCACTGAAGGCTTCTTAGAACAGTTCGGGGCCGACAGAGTACGCAATACTCCAATTATTGAGTCGGGAGCCTTAGGGGCCGCTTTAGGCCTTTCTTACGCGGGAATGAATCCTGTGGTGGAGATGCAGTTCTCTGATTTCATTTCCTGTGGATTCAATCAGATCGTGAATAATATTGCAAAATCTCATTACCGATGGAGTCCGGCCGTAAATATGACCATTCGTGCCCCTCACGGTGGTGGCGTTGGTGCAGGTCCTTTTCATTCCCAATCACCGGAAGGTTGGTTTATGCAAATTCCCGGTTTAAAAGTTGTGGTTCCGGCTACCGTCGAAGATGCTCAGAATTTACTGTACAGTTCCATGTTCGATCCGAACCCGGTGTTATTCTTTGAGCACAAAAAACTGTACCGAAGTATCCGGGAAGATGTTTCTGAAAAAGCGGTGTACGAACCACTCGGAAAAGCCAAAGTTCGCAGAGATGGAACTGATGCCACGATAGTTACTTACGGTATGGGTGTTTGGTGGGCATTGGAAACAGAAGAAGAATTAGCCAAAGAAGGAATCTCACTGGAAGTGATCGATCTGCGAACCCTCCTTCCCCTCGATCTGGAAACGATCAAGACATCTGTTGCCAAAACTCACAAAGTGTTGCTGTTACAAGAACCTTCTTTAACCATGGGTCCAATGGCTGAAATCTCAGCTCTGATCTCCGAACATTGCTTTGAAGAACTGGATGCTCCTGTAATCAGATGCGGCTCTTTGGATATGCCCATCCCTTTTAACAAAGCTTTAGAAGATGAGTTTTTGAAAAGGAATGTTTTTGAAGAGAGGGTTAAGAAATTAATAAACTATTAATCATTTATCATGACTAGAAGGACTAAACTTTCCAATATTAATTTTTTTATCTGTTCTACTTATTTAGATCTCAAAGATTATAGAACAGCTGTGATTGAAAAACTTAAAAATGAAGCTGGAATTATTAATGCACAAGAGTTTTTTGGAGCTAGAGATCAAAAACCAATTGAAACTTGTTTAGAAGAAGTAAAAAAGTCAGATATCTTTTTAATGTTCGTTGGGTGGAGATATGGGTCGATTGAAAAAGATAAAAACAAATCTTTTGTAGAGCTTGAATATGAAAAGGCTTGTGATCTAAAAATACCTAAATTTATTTTTTTTATGGATGAAAACACTCCCATTTCTCCAAAATTTATCTCTAAAGGAACAGAAAGTGAATTATTAGTGAATTTTAAAAATAAGATAGCCAATAATAATACGATTGACTTTTTTAGCACTAAAGAAGATTTGTCTAATAAAGTCGTCCAGTCTCTTTTAAATGAGCTACCAAAGCATGGATTTGAAATAGGTGAAAAAGATCAAGCCGCTCACACTGAAGATTTACTTTTTTCAATTAAACGATTTCAAGCATTGCCAAAACTTTATTATGATACAGAAATAACATTTCATGCTAAGCTTAAAAATTTTGAAAGAGCAGACCGGCACGAGTGCGAAGCTTTCTCTTATTCATATGGTTCGACTGTTAAAAGAAAATTCAACATCATAGACGAAAAATTTATCAGCTATTTCGGATCATTTCAATACTTATTTGCCGAAAATCATGTAGCGGATGATTTGATAAACCTTAAGTATGACTCCGATTTTTTAATTAAAGCTAAAACTATTCAAGGAAATTACTTTTATGAAGAACCAGTACGAGAAGTAAAAAAAGTTCTCCGTCCAGATCCTAGCCCTGTTAGACTATCATTTGCTGGTGAAAATTTGATAGAAGTTAATGAAGAAGTTCAAGTTGGTACAAAAAAAAGAAAAAACTTACTACTTGGACTTGAATTTATCTCTGCTTCAAAAATTTAAACCCAAAAGATCTTTAACCTCTCTCTCTAACCTCTCTCCCAAGTTCCTGCTTGGGAGAACCAGAAGGAGCTCCTGCTCCAAGTATACCCTATGCAAAGATTTGCCGAGGACTTCGCTCTACTCCTGAAGTTATTAAGGCTAGATCAAGTCTCTTTCCTGCAGCTTGAGAAAAAAAAATTTAGATTCTACATTTGTGCTTGATAACAAATCTGCTTGTATCATGAGATCGCTCCACTAAGATTTTACGAATAACATTAAGCAGACTATGGTAAAATTAACAAGAAACAGAGAATGTGTATAAAAGAGTCTTATAATTCCTGGGCTGAACAATACGATAGCAATAAGAATAAAACCCGAGATTTAGACATTAAATCAACGATTGAAACTTTATCCAGGTACAACTTCAAAAATGTACTGGAGTTAGGCTGTGGAACCGGAAAGAATACCTTCTGGTTACTGAATAAAGCAGAACGGATTATTGGCCTGGATTTTTCAACTGAGATGCTGAAAATTGCCAAAGAGAAAGTTGTCAGTGACAAGGTTGAATTTAAACAGTCGGATTTGAATAAGGATTGGGAAATTGAAGATCAATTTGCAGACTTGATAACATCCAGTTTAACACTGGAACATATCGAGGATTTAAATCATATTTTCAATCAGGCAAATCAAAAACTTAGTGAAAATGGACTTTTTTTTATTAGTGAATTACATCCTTTCAAGCAATACATCGGAAGTAAAGCAAAATTTAAAACTGAAAATGGGGTTCAGGAATTAAAAGTCTTCATCCACCACATTTCTGACTATGTTCAAAGTGCAGAAATTAATGGCTTTTCTTTAGTGGAAATTAAAGAATGGTTCGATGAGCAGTCGAAAAGGGAAATACCAAGACTTATCTCGTTTGTATTTAGAAAACTCTGAGCTCTTGCTCCATCTAAATCAAACTAGAACCGGGAGATCACTTCGCACCGCTCGTGAATGGTTTAATGATACAAATTCTATTGTTTCATTTTTATTGAAACATATTGCATTGTTTCAATATTTTTGATACAATACAACATGCCTAAAAAACAACATAGCTATCCCATATTTATGGGAGATGTAGTTAACAGCTCCGATTATGATGGAGAGGTGCTCAGCAAAGGTTTGAAAGAGCTTGTTGAAAGTACAAACAAGAAGTTAGGTAAAGCCATCCTCTCTCCTCTTACCATTACTTTGGGTGATGAATTTCAGGGAATACTGAGCTCGGTTTCTTCCGGAATAGATCTGCTTTTTCATCTTGAAGAAGAATTGCTGAGCACAGAACCTGATTTTAAACTTCATTACGTGCTTCTACTGGGCGAGATCGAAACGGAAATAAATCCCGATATAGCTTATGAAATGATGGGCAAAGGTTTAACAGAAGCGCGAAAAATGCTTTCATCCAAAAAAAGAAATCGTAAGCGTTTCCGGTTCAAACTTCAGAATAAAAAACAAACAGAGCAGCTTTCAAGGATATTTGAAGTATTGGATACAATCATCCTGAACTGGAAAAAAGAAGATTATCCTTTGATACTGGATATGATCAACAACGACAACAATAGTGAAGTAGGCGATCTTCATGATAAAAACCGCGATCAGATCTGGAAAAGACGAAAAACTTTGATGATCAATGAGTATAATCTGCTAAAGGATTTCATCAAAACATACATCAAATAACTATGATTGGAGATATGCTCGTTGGTTGGTTAGTGATGGAATTGTTCGCTAATATTTCGATCAACGTTATTCTGGGGCATTCAAATACAAGCTGGAGCTCGTTTGGTAAAGGCGTTTTGGAAAGGATATTTCTGTCTGTAGGAATTCTGGCAGGCTACCCGCACGTGATCATCGCCTTTGGAGCACTAAAAATAGGTACACGATTACACGAGGACAAAAACTCCAAAATTTCTAACGATTATTTTCTCGTTGGTAATTTTATATCATTGTTAGCAGCTGTAATATACGTGTACAGCTGCTTCAATTTTTTTGGATGGGGTTAAAAACAACATAAAATATATAACGCGGTTGATTGATGAGTAAAGCAGAAACAGCAAAAGCTGAAGATTCGTTAACAGATTATCCCTTAGAACCTTTTTTTAATGACAGCCACGACCTTTTTTGTATAGCAGGTTTTGATGGATTTTTCAGAAAAGTTAACCCTGCCGTTACCAGAGTGTTGGGTTTTTCAGAAGAAGAACTTTATTCACGGTCTATTAAGTCGTTTATTCACCCATTGGATCAGGAACACACCTGGATATACAGAAAAAGTCTTATAAAAGGGTTAGCCTTTAAGAAATTCGAGAACCGGTATCTTACTAAAAGCGGTGAGACCATTTGGCTTTCATGGACTTCAATTCCTGTAGATCAATATGGTGTGGTTTATGCCGTAGCAAAAGATATTACTCAGTCAAAGCAAAAGGAAGAAGAACGAAATGAGTTAATTGCTAATCTGACTCAGATCAATAAAGAACTAAAAAATATCACTTATACAACTTCTCATGATCTTAGAACACCGGTAAGTAACCTCATGTCTGTGTTTAGCTTACTGGATTTAAGTAAGATTCAAGATGAAGAAACTCTAGAGTTTATAAACATTCTGAAGTCTGCAACTGACCAACTTCAAAGCACTTTGAACGATTATGTGGATATTCTGAATAAAAAAAATTCAGCCTATTCTGCAATAACAACAAATAAGCTCAGTGAAACGGTTGAAGAAGTAGTAAACTCAGTTGAAGCGTTGATCAGAGAAACAAAGACTATTATAAAAACGAACATTTCTCCGGATATATCTCTTCCATTTAACCGGGGTAATTTAAAGAGTGTAATACTTAATCTGCTAACTAACTCAATTAAGTATGCGCATCCTGAAAGGAATGCCGTTATTACAATAAAGGCGGTCGAAGAAAGCAATAAAGTCACCTTCACATTCAGCGATAATGGTATCGGCTTCGACACCGAAGCAAACGCTGACAGGATTTTTGAGCTAAACCAAAAATTTCATGATCATGAAGACAGTAAAGGAGTCGGGCTTTACCTTGTACATAATCATATAACAAACTCAGGCGGCAAAATTTCTGTGAATAGTACCGTTAATCAAGGCACTTCTTTTACTATTATATTCAAGAAATAGAAGATTCTTGTTTCAATTTTTGTCCTCATTATTGATCTGTAAGACGTAATAGATTGTGAATGAGCTCTTTTTGGTACCGGATAAATTGCTTCATTAACTGCTCAAATGTAGATTCAAGAAACTTAATATCCGAATAATGAAAAAAGTCTTTCTACTTCCCTTTCTGTTGCTGATCAGCTATTCTTCTGCAAAAGCCTATCAAGCCGAAAAGCTAAAACATTCACTTCAAGAGCTTATTGATAATGCTATTGAACAAGATTCTACCATCCCTGGAATTCTTTTGCATGTAGAAGCACCTGATCTGGATCTCTCCTACTCAATTTCTTCCGGTATTTCTGATATTTCAACAAGAGCTCCTTTATCCGAAAATAGTACAGCCCGAATTGCCAGCAATACCAAAACCTATGTAGCAGTTTCTGTGTTAAGGCTTTGGGAACAAGGAAAACTTGAACTTGATGATCCTATCATTAAACACATCTCCGAAAAACACGCTCAAATTCTTAAAAGTGATGGATATGATCTTATTAAAATTACTGTTCGACATCTGTTAACACATACTTCCGGGTTGTTTGATCACGCCGGATCAAACACGTACATCGAAAAAGTATTTGCTGATCCTTCATATGAGTGGACCAGAACTGAACAAGTTCAAGGCTGCGTTGATTGGGGCGATCCTTTATTTGAGCCGGGTGAACAATTCAGTTACTCAGATACTGGATATATTCTTCTGGGAGAGATAATTGAAAATGTAACTGGAAAACCTATCGGAGTAGCAGTTCACGAGCTCATTGATTTCAAAAAACTTGATTTAAGTGCCACCTGGTGGGAAAAAGTTGAGCAAGAGCCCTCAACAGCACCGGACAGAATGCATCAATACTTTCGAGAAATAGACACTTACAATTTTGATCCATCTTTAGATCTTTATGGAGGTGGTGGTTTGGTTGCAAACACCAAAGACATGGCCAGATTTTATCAAGAATTATTTACCGGAAACGTTTTTGAGCAACCTTACACACTGGATACTATGATTACAAAAGTGAGTTTTCCTGAGGGCTATACCCCTTCCAGTGATTACAGAATGGGAATCTTTTACTTCAACTTTAATGAAATGGACATGTATTCTCATTCAGGATTCTGGAGCACTCAGGCTACTTACATTCCTGAATTAAATGCTTCGGTTTCTATTATCATTACTCAATTCGCAAAAGGGAGATTGATCAATAAGTTGCTAATTGAAACATCTGAACTAATAATGAAATAAAGGAGCCAGAATCAACAAGGTTCTATTCTTAATTGAACGGCATACATTTTTATTTAAATACAGTAATAATAGTACTTATCAGTTAAGTTATTAATTATTAAAATCCATTAGAATTAATTCTAATTTTCTGTTCCTTTTATATATATTATTAAACTCTAATATAGTTTAGAGCTTAAAAACTTTAAAAAAAGAGGTACAAAAATGTCTAATACATTAAAAAATAAAACTTTGTATGTTTTTCACGAAAATAGTGGTTCACAAGGCGTTCTTACTCTAAGTGACTCTACTAAAGGCACATATAAAGTCGGTCCGTCAAACAGTAATGTTACATGGTCAGAATTCTGGGTAGGAAATAAATGTGCATTATGGGTAGTGATAAATAACCAAATTGAGGATAATATAATTAGAATTTGGGGATTTGAATTAAATATGAATGGTGATCTTATTATGGGAACAGGGATGTCTGCATTTGGCAATGCCACTCCTCAGGATCTATCTAATACTACTTACATTAGTGACGATTTAACAATAGGCTCAAGCCCACGCTCATAATACCGGAGGTATTAAATTCTATAAGGAAAAAGTGTTATATAACCTTTTTCCTTAATTTTATACACACGATATGCAACGCCGTTAAACTTATCTCCCTTGAAAAGTCTCTCCGCTTAATATCCATTCCGGTTCCCCTACTCCTTTCAGGTAATAATCAAAATATTCCTTCATTCGGATTGCGTAATCCAGTTTATTCGGAAATTTCTGCAAATGATGCGGCTCATCATGATACTGAAGAAAGATCACATCTTTGTTGTACCGCCTCATAGCCAGATACATCTCAATGCTTTGATACCATGGAACGGCACCATCTGCATCTCCGTGTTGAATCAGCATTGGTGTGGTGATCTTATCCGCAAAGAATACGGGAGAATTCTCAATGTATTTTTCCGGTGCCTCTATCAAACTCTGTCCAATACGACTTTGGGTTTTCTCGTACTGAAATTGTCTAGCTAGTCCTGAACCCCAACGTATTCCTGAATAAGCACTGGTCATGTTGCTAACCGGAGCTCCTGAAACTGCCGCATCAAAAATATCGGTTTGAGTCACAATAAAAGCTGTTTGATAACCACTCCAGGAATGTCCGTGAAGTCCCAATTTGTCTTCATCAGCAATTCCCAATTCAATAAGTTTTTGAATTCCCGGTACTAAGCTTTTAGTGGCTGCAAATCCCGGTCTGCCGATTTCAAAGCGAATATCCGGTAGAAATACTACATAATCGTCGCTAACATATTGAGCAAAAACAGGTCTGTGATTGGTCTTAGGCTCATTAAAATCATGCAATCGATTAGTAAAAAAACGATAGTAGTAAGTCATGATGGGATATCTCTTATTCGGATCGTAATTATCCGGTTTGATTACAACTCCCTGAATGTAAGTCCCGTCTAAACTAAGCCAATCAACTAACTCAGCACTTCCCCAATTCCATTTCTTTTTCAGGTCCATATGAAGTTTAGATATCTGCTTTCTCTTTTTAAACTTCCAATCGTCAGAAACCCAAAGGTTTGGAAACTCGTCATATGCTTCTCTTTTGAACAAGATCTTATCAGAATCGTCTGCTTTCGAAACAAATGTGAACTTCTTGTCTTCCTCCAGAAGCCTTTTAACGCCTTCCTGATTTAATTTCGCAGAATAGAACCCAAAATTCTTTTTCAGATCGTGATATGAAGTAAGGAGCAGATCATCATCATTTCTGAATATGTTATCATCATCAAGAGAACGAAGTCTGAATATCCTTTGCTCTTCCCTGCCCTTTCCATCTGTAATATTTCTGATATTTCCCCGGATCAATGGAATCTGCCAAACGTCATATTTATCATAAATTAATGCAGCATCGCCCCCATTCACCCAGCCTCCTATACCATATCCAGGCACTTGTGATGGATAATCATGATCTTCGTTATAAAAAGGCACACTCAGATTTTCCGTGATATTTCTGGTCTGTTTGGTATCTACATTATAAACATGCCAGTTCTTGTCGTTATAATACAACACTCTGTGACCTTTAGGTGTCAGCATCGCTCCACCATTTGAAATCCTTTCTGCTACTTTAGTTCTTTCTCCGGTTTCCAAGTCTACCAAATACCAATCCTGAAAAAATCCTTCATGTGTGATATCTCTTAAATAGGGTTCATCAGAACTCCCCATTACATAATTGTCACCATCAGAAACATGAATGAATGGCATTTCCTGATCAGCTAACTGTACCCATTCTTCTTCGTTTAAATGATAAACAGCGATATATGTTCTGTTTTTGCGTGAATTAAACGTGGCAATTTCATGCGTCTTGATCCTGGGATCATCTCCATGCCAAAGATCCATTCCTCTGTCTTCAATGATGTCACCCACCGCATAAATATCAATGTCTTCATCGTCTTTATCTTCTTTTTTTGTGATGAGATCTACCTTATCTCTTGGCATTAATCCGAAATACAATCTCGGATGACCAAATTTATAACTTTGTTCGAATTGAAGATCGTTGGTACTTCTTAGCGCCCAACCATCTTTCACATCTTCAGGAGTGACAAGTGTTTTAAGTTCATTATCAGAAGCATCCCAAATATGCAGACTTGCATCGCTATCAGTATAACTGGAATCAAAACTCGCTTTAGTAAATGCTATCTGAGGGTTTTTATTATCCCAAGTCAGATTCGAATAGTATCCATCTTTTGATGAATGAATGGTAGCTTTATCATTAGTTTTAAAATCCTGTATGTAAAGTCCGTTCATTTCGCCGGATGTGTCGATCACCGAATAAGCAAAGTAATTTGATAAGCTATCGAAGCTCATTTCTGAAACGAAATCCAGCTCGGCTTTTTCATTATTCTCCAGATCCCATAACGTTACTGAAGTTCCAAGTTTCTTATTCTTGTGTTTCAGATCTGCTATTTCTTTTGATTGATATCTTTTGAATGCCAACCAGTTACCATCGTTAGATAACAAATAAGATGATATACTGTCTAACTGTATGATTTCACCAGTCTCAATGTTAAGGATCGAAAGTCCGCGTTTAGGTTTATCTTTCTTTGCTTTCAATTCTTTTACTAATGGAACATTCCGGTAAGCAATTACCCAATTTTCGTTATGAGAAATTTGAGGATTTGCGCCCATCTCAATTTCATATTTATCTTTCTTTGAGGTATGCTGAACTACAACTTTTCCGTCGCCCCTGTCTGGCCAAACGCCATAAGCGATCCAATTCCCCTGACTAGAAATTACAGGTGAGTTGATGTCATCGAATTTCATAACATCTTCAAAAGTGAGCTTTCCCTGGGCGGAAAGTATATCATTAAAAAAAAGGGCGAATAAAATACAGAGTGAGACACAAATACGAAATTTCATCAGAGCTTAGTTAGTTAATTGATCTAAGCCTGAAAGAAATTGATTCTCAGTATCTATTCAAAATAAAGGACTGTAAATTTAAGCAATAAAAAAGACGAAGCTATATTACCTCGTCTTTTAATAATCAGTTCTCTGATTGGGCAATCCGATCATTCAATCGCTCTAAAAATCCTTCCTTAGCTTTTATATCCTGAAGCATGCCCAAAAGCCTTTTTCCTTCTTTCGCCGAGAATGCAAGTTCACGAAGATCGTCATCGTGAACAAGCACCTCTTCGAAAGTGGCTCTCTCGACCAGCTCTAAATTATCTTCAGCGTAATCAGCTATATAGTTTTCTATGACCGGATGGTATTCTTTATCTAAAAATTTCATAAAAGGTAATGCTAGTGTCTTGTTTCATTACCTTGTATTCAGTTTTCAGAAAGAAGTTCCCAAATCAACATAACTTTCTATCATATGTTGAACCTGAGCTCTACCACGGTTAATTCTGGACTTCACTGTACCCATCGGAATACCAGTAGTCTCTGAAATTTCTTCGTAAGTCATATCCTGAAGATCTCTCAACATAACTACCTCTCTGAAATCTTCCGGTAACGACATTAATGCCTTTTCAAGTTGCTCAAGGCTTAATTTTTCGTGCAATTCCTGATCCGGAAGAATATTTGGATCTTCTATATGCATCTCAAAATCTTCCGAATCATTCGGATCTTTATGAATAGAAACCTTATACATTCTCTGCTTTTTCTTGTACAAACTTTTAGCAAGATTTAAAGCGATGGTGTACATCCATGTAGAAAACTTCGCAATTCTCTCATAAGAAGCTTTGCTTTTATGTACTCTCAGAAAGGTTTCCTGAACTAAATCTTCGCAATCCTGATGGTCATGCGTATATCTGTATAGAAAATTATGAAGGCGGTCCTGATAACGTCTGACCAGTTCTGTAAATGCAGGTTCGTGATCGTTCTGGAAATATTCCATCAGATCTTCATCACTGTAATCTTTTACTGATACTGCTTTAAATGCGTCCATTTCTAATCCACTAAGTTTTAGTTCAAATTGTTATGAAGCGCGAAGTCGGATTAACCGATGATTCGCTTAACAAGAAGAAATAAAATCGAAGTGGAGTCTAAAGTGGTAAACCCTTTAATGGAGCGATCTGCGTCCAAAAGGGCTTCAAAAACACGCGGCATATCGCTGTAGCGAAAATTCGAAGCATCATCCCAAAGCTTATTAAAGTACCAGGCACTAGCAATACCGAGTTCGCTTTGGATCTGATTCTTGGCTTTGCCTTTCTCAGCAAGCCTTTGAATTTGCCAGATGTTTGTAAACACACTGTTAAAGAACCCCACGAGTCGAATAATTTCTCCCGTGTCTGTCTTAGTGTGTTGCAACATCTGTTCCGATATGTATAAGGCCTGTTCCAAGTTACGCTTCATGAGCGCTTCTTTGAGCTCAATCGCCGTATACTCGCGATATGAGCCGATTATTTTTTTTACAGCGGCTTCTGAGACGTTTTCAGAAGTGTCCAGAAAAGTGCACACTTTGTCTATTTCAGTAGACAAAAGCTGTAAATTATTCCCTACAAACTGGGCCAGTAATTGAGCGGCAGCCGGCTCAATTGTTTTTTTGTGATGAGATTTTGTCCAGCTGATCACCCAATCCGGAATCAAGTAATCAGGCAGGGCTTCAAATTGATAATAGCCTACATTCTTATTCTTTGATAGTGCCTTTCCAAGGTTAGTGTTCCCGGCCGGTTTTCCGGTATCAAACAGAACGAGTAAACATGTGGGATTTGGATTTTCTATGTAAGAAATAAAATCCTGAATGGAACCTTCACTCCCTGCTCCCTTTCCGATCTGTAAGAAGTTCTTAATGATGAGTACTCTTTTCTCTGCCATCATCGGAAAACTGCGAGCAGCACCTAACGCCTTTGCAGGACTTACATCTTGTCCATACAGCAGATCAAAGTTAAAATCCTTTTCATGGGGTTGGATGACATTTGAAAACTTATCCAGCAACTGATCTAAATAGAACTCCTCGTCACCGAATAAATAATAGATCGGTTTCATATCAGGAGACTTGATCTCTTTGATCAAGTGCTGATAGATATCATTGCTATTTCGTTTTTTCGCTGCCATCAGGTGATGAAGATAAGGAATGTGAGTTCTAATGAAATGATGAATTCTTAAACTTTATTACAAAATTTGAAATACCATTTTCATTACTATGTCATCAGACAAAAGCATTATATATGAAATACATTTTCTACTCACTTCTTACCGGGCTTTTTATATTCCTGTCACAGATTGGAGTTGCCCAGCAGTCTGAATTTATTGAAGAAAACGGAGGTATAATACATTTCAGAGTGTTTGGAGACGGAGTACCTGTTTTGATCATAAATGGCGGACCGGGAATGAATAGTGATGGATTTTCAGGGTTGGCTGAGATTTTAGGGAAATCTTACAAAGCAATCATTTACGATCAGCGAGGTACCGGAAAATCTGAACTTTCTGAAATAAGCTCACGAAATATTACTCTGGATTTGATGGTTAAAGACATTGAAGCCATCAGAAAAGAATTAAATATTAAAGAATGGGTTGTTCTGGGACATTCTTTCGGTGGAATACTAGCCTCCTATTATACATCAAAGCACCCAACTAGAGTGTCCGGTTTGATCTTATCCTCCTCCGGTGGATTGGATATGAGCCTTTTTTCATCTTTAAATATTACCGGCAGACTCACATCGCTACAAAGAGACTCGCTGAACTACTGGACCCGAAAAATTCAAAATGGCGACACCACTTATTTTGCAAGTTTACAGAGAGGTAAATATCTGGCACCGGCTTACTTAAATGATAGAGTCGTATGTGCCAAAAGTTGCAGAACGCCTGACTCAAGGAAATTCTGAAATAAACGCTCTTGTCTATCAGGATATGAGAAGAATCGGTTATGATGTAACTGAATATCTGAAAGAATTTGAAAGCCCTGTTCTGATCATGCAAGGAAAACATGATATTATTCCGGTCGCAGTATCTGAAAAAGCCCATTCTGTATTTACACACTCAAAGCTTCTGATATTACCAAACAGTTCTCATTATGGTTGGTTAGAAGATTCACTATTATATTTTACCGAAATAGATTCGTTGATATCACTCACTCAAAATTAGCTTATGAATAGACTCCTTGTTCTCTTCCTTTTTTACTTTTTTATCACCTGTTCTTCTCAAAAACAAGCAGACCTTATACTCACTGATGTTTCTATTGTTGATGTAGAAAATGGAGAAATCATTCGAAACCAATTAATAGCTATCTCAGGAAATAAAATTCTGGCTACTGATGACGCTTCTGATCTTGGTAATTATCATTCAGAGCAGATTATCAGTTTAAATGGAAAATATGTTATGCCCGGACTTTGGGATAATCATATTCACTTTCGTGGTGGTGAAGAACTCGTAGAAGCAAATAAAAATCTATTACCTCTTTTGCTGGCATTTGGAATAACCACGGTTCGCGATGGTGGCGG
The DNA here is from genome assembly GCA_017643645.1 of Balneola sp. Lineage (GTDB taxonomy): Bacteria > Bacteroidota > Rhodothermia > Balneolales > Balneolaceae > Balneola. Next base: position 102,508 of record JAEPNB010000007.1, on the reverse strand, counting down.
AGATATTACTCCTGCTATTCACGAATGGAATGATCGAGTCCGAAAAGGTGAACTTAATGGTCCAAGAATATTTACCCCCGGTCCTAAGTTGGATGGCTCACGTCCTGCCTGGGAAGGTTCTATCTCAGTAACAAATAAAGAAGAAGCTTTGAAAGCACTTGATTCACTGGAAACCATAGATGCAGACTTTGTTAAGATTTATGATGGGAACCTTACTAAAGAAGCATTTTATCAAATTATAAAGGAGGCGGAATCCAGAGGTTTAAAAACTACCGGACATATGCCCCTTTCTGCTGATTTGATGGAAGCGGTAAAACTAGGATTGGATGGAACTGAACATTTGTATTATGCGCTTAAAGAAACTTCCTCTATCGCTGATAGTCTCACTGAAGCAGGAGTTGGATACGGAATGGTAACACCATTAATGAATACCTATGATTCTGAACTGGCATTAGAATCCTACCAAAAACTTGGGGAATCAGGTTTTTATGTTACCCTTACCCTTCATGTTGGCAAAACTCTAGCTGAATTATTGATTACAGATCATTCTAAAGATTCTTTATTGAATTACATTTCTCCAGATATCATCGAAACTTATCAAAGACGATTAAACTCTGCGAAACGAGGTGGAGACAGCTATACTCAAACCAGATCGCTTTGGGTAACAAGTTTCAGTAATATGGTTAAACCGATGTACGATTCAGGGGTAAATATTCTTGCCGGTTCCGATTCTGGACCATTCAACTCATTTACTTATCCCGGTCAATCGCTCCACAAAGAGTTAGAACTTTTGGTAAACGCAGGGCTTACTCCGCAGGAAGCATTAATTACTTCTGTAATAAACGGACCCAAATTTTTTGGATTGGAAAACAAATATGGAAGTATTGAAGCAGGTAAAATGGCTGATCTGATTATTCTTGAGAGCAATCCTCTTGAGGATATTACCAATACTTCTTCCATTTATAATGTAGTTGCTGCTGGAAAATGGTATTCTGAAAAAGCGCTGAATGATTTAATGAATTCAATAAAAAATAACTAAGGAACACTATGGGAATATTCTTTGACCTAATGCAACAGGATGAACTTGAGAAACAGCAAGCACAAGCTGATACATTGGAAGATAGGGTTGAGATCTTAGAACAGGAACTTCAAAAAACAAGAGCACTTCTGATCAAGACGCTTCAGGTTTTAGAAACTCATGTTGGTAAAGATATTGATGGAGATGGAAAGACAGGGTAATCCCTGAATAGAAATTTCAGTTTCTTTGTTGAAGTACTTTTGTACCGCTACTGATTTTCATCAGCACAGAAGCCAGCACAAAAAACTCCCAACAAGAATTATTGTTAGTGAATTATCTAACACCTACAAGGAAGTCCAAATTTGAAATTTGCTGTTTGAAATTTGAAATTTCTTAAAACTTACGGCCTCAATCTCCCCATCATTCTTGGAAACGGAATCGTCTCTCTAACATGAGATAATCCGCAGAGCCACGCAACCGTTCGTTCCAGACCTAAGCCGAAGCCTGAATGCGGTACAGAGCCAAATCTCCGCAGATCTAAATACCAACCGAATACATCCATTGGTAAATCGTGTTTTTCGATATGATTTTCTAAGAATTCCAGATCGTCTTCACGCTGACTCCCTCCTATTATCTCGCCATATCCTTCCGGAGCAAGAACATCCACACCAAGAACAAGTCTTTCATCTTCTGGATCACGCTTCATATAAAAAGCTTTGATCTCAGCAGGCCATCTGTGAACCATCAACGGAACTTCTTGCTGAAGCATTAGTACTGTTTCGTCACTTCCGCCAAAGTCATTCCCCCACTCAAAGTTTTGAGCAGATTCTTTCCATTGAGGGATATTTCTGTAATCTTCTTCAATCTGGTCTAAACGCTGACCAATTTCAATGACACGTTGATCGATCTGCTTCTTTCTCCATTTCTTAGCAGAACCGTGCTCTTTTTTGATTTCTTCTCTCTCCTGCTTGATGTCCTTTTCTTCCTGCTTACGATCTTCGATCATTTGATCCAGCATATCAGCAGTTTCTTTGCTCTTCAATTGTTCAACAGCTTCTGAATAGGTAATTCTCTGGAAAGGATTTTCAGCTACTTTCTCGAGTTTAGAAATATCTCTTTCAAGTATTTCTAATTCGTTCTTTCTCTTTTCAACAACTTTAGCTGTAATGAATCGAATCATATCTTCTGCCAAATCCATATTCATATCCAGATCATAATACGCCATTTCAGGTTCTATCATCCAGAATTCAGTAAGGTGGCGACGAGTTTTCGACTTCTCAGCCCGGAAAGTTGGTCCAAATGTATAGATCAATCCATGAGCCATAGCCATAGCTTCGCCGTAAAGCTGGCCGGTTTGAGCTAAGTACGCTTTTTCATCAAAATAATCGGTTTCAAAAAGAGTGGTACTTCCCTCAGCTGCATTACTGGTAAAGATTGGAGAATCCATTTGTACAAAATTTCGCTCCTGGAAAAATGTATGAATCGCGAAAATGATCTCATTACGAACTCTCATAGCTGCCCACTGACGTTGGCTACGCAACCACAAATGACGGTTATTCATCAAAAACTCAACGCCGTGTTCTTTTGGTGTGATCGGATAATCTTCAGCGATCTGTACCACTTTTACTTCAGAAACATGAATTTCATGTCCGCCGATACTTCTGTCATCAGCTTTAACTGTACCGGTAATTTCAAGCGAGCTTTCCTGGCGAAGCGAAGTTGCAGCTTCCCAATCAGATTCTGAAACATCATCTTTTGCAACCACACACTGAGTGATTCCTGTTCCATCTCTCATTTCAATAAATACCAGACTACCACTACTTCGATAGTTATAAACCCAGCCTTTTAAAGTTACTTGCTTATCAACGTGTTCGCTTAATCTGTTTATATAAGTCATTTTCAAAATATCATAAAATATTTAAGTCATTCTGAGCGAAAGCGAAGAATCTGCACATCAATTGGTTTGAGCAGATCCTTCGGAAGTATCCTCAGGATGACCAATTTATTCCGGGGTTAAGACTGCTTCCATAAAGTATTTCTGGTCAAAGAAATCTTTTGAAAATTGTAAAATCTGTTCTGATGTAACTGTATCAATGTTTTCAACCAGCTCATCCAAAGTTACAAAACGGTCAAAATATAGTTCACTTTTTGCTAATCTCATCATTCGGTTACTGGTATTTTCCTGAGAAAGTAGCAGTTTTCCTTTTAATTGAGATTTAGCTTCTTCAAGTTCTTTTTCCGGTACTAATTCTTCGCTAATAGATTTCAACTCTGCCACGACCAATTCGTGAACATGCTCAACATAATCTTTATCCGTTCCTACATACACGCCCCACATTCCGGAGTCAGTATAAGATTGGTTAAACGTCTGAATAGAATAGCAGTAACCGTATTTTTCACGCACATTCTGATGGAGTCTTGAACTCATTCCACCACCAAGAATAGTATTAGCGAGTAGCAGCAAATATTTATCATCGTGATCAAAATTCAATCCTCTCCTTCCTAAAATATAATGCGTTTGTTCGATCGGTTTTGTGAGTTCTAGTTTACTTGTATCAAACTCATTCAGTGGCTGTTCTTCGTTATCAACATCCAGAGCAGGAAGATCTCCCAAATATTCTGAAACTAATTTAACAACTTCCTCATGTTCTACATTTCCGGCAACAGAGATCAGTAAATTTCCGGCACGATATCTTTCTTCCATATACTCATACAGATCTTCTCGGGTAAACGATGAAACTGTTTCTTCAAGTCCAAGTACCGGACGACCTAGTTCATGTCCCTGGAACATTCTGGTATTATATTCCTCAAAAAGATAATCATCCGGAGAATCTCTGTACATTTTCATCTCCTCGATAACGACTTTCTTCTCTTTTTCAACTTCCTCCTCCGGAAAACTTGGATTCAAAACCATATCAGAAAGCACATCCAAAGCTCTTTCGATCTGTGTATTTACACAACGTGCAAAATAGCAGGTGTATTCGGATGATGTGAAAGCGTTCAGATATCCACCCACAGATTCCATGCTCAGAGCTATGTCGTAAGCAGAGCGTTTATCAGTTCCTTTAAACAACATATGCTCCAGAAAATGTGTAATTCCCGCTTGTTTAGGAGTTTCATTTCTGGATCCGGTTTTTACCCAGATTCCAACAGAAATGCTCTTAACACTTTCTATTTTTTCTGTTACAATTCTAAGACCATTCGGAAGAGTGGTCTTGGTTACAAAATCAATTTCTTTAAGGTTTTCCATAAGGAATTAAACGAGTACTTCTATTATTTTTTAATGTGTTCAAAGATACTATTATTGATATCGAGAATCAGTAATGGTTTGCAATAAATCCTTTCTATTTTATATATGATAGTTATCCATATAGATGTCATGCAATTCGTTGACATTTAAATAGTGATAGTTTTGGAAAAATTCGCCCTTAGTATTTAAGACGGATTAGAGAACATGATCCGTATGCGTCTGCGAAGCAGGGATAGTCCTTTCTGGTTAAGAGCCTCATCATTTTCTCAGAATGTACGACGACCTTTAGGATTATTCAGCGCATGATCAGTGAACCTGTCTTATATACTTCGGCTTGATCTTTTATCCCATTCGAACGGGATATCAAGACAAAAGTAGGTACCCTTGTGCTAAGTCAAGCCATTTAAAAAGATTCAGTCCCATGAATCTATGTACTTTTGTACCGACAAAAGTACCAAAAGCTCCCGACAAGAATTATTGGCGCGAACTCCATTACATCGACTAATCATTACAAAAGGTCTACGAACGTATGATACATATTCAAGAATCAGTCAGAAGTGTAATGATTGCTCCTTTGGAGCCGTCGATTTCATTACGTTCTTGGCTCGCCAATAATTCTAAAGGTCGGTGTAATTGGAAGCTTTTTTATGAATCCTCAGGATTATAAACAAGTGAAATTTTTTAAGTGAATTATCTAACATCTACAACCCGGAGCGAATAATCTACATAAAGCAATTATGGATAAGTTCATTAGTTGTGCAGACTCTTCACTACGTGATCTCCGCTTTGCTGCGTTGACTTGCTCTGAGTGACTTACATAAAAAAGACGCTATTCATTACTGAACAGCGCCTTTAATTCTTTCTAAAAAAGATAGCAGAACTTGTTACGACGCAGAGCATCGTAACCAGCTGGTTTAGTCTTCTTTTTCGATCAATGCTTTTCTGGACAGACGAAGTTTTCCGCCGTGCTCAACTTTCAGAAGCTTAACTTCGATCTCATCACCTAACGATAGATAGTCAGTAACTTTCTCTACACGTGTGTGATCGATCTCTGAAATATGAAGTAGTCCGTCTTTACCAGGAGCAACTTCAACAAAAGCACCAAAGTCTTTGATCGACTTAACAACACCTTTGTATGTAGCGCCTTCTTCAAGATGACCAACAATCATTTTGATTCTTTTCTTAGCTTCTTCAGCTTTGTCGAGATCGTTAGCTGAAATCGTGATCTGACCTTTACCATTCGAATCTTCTTCGATCATAATTTCAGTTCCGGTTTCTTTCTGAAGTGTTTGAATCACTTTTCCACCAGGTCCGATTACAGCACCAATATCGCTACCATCGATTTCCATTCTCAGGAACTGAGGAGCATATTGTGAAATGCTTTCTTTTGGTGAAGAAATAGTTTTAGCCATTTCGCCAAGAATATGTAATCTTCCTTTGTGAGCTTGTTCAAGAGCTTCTTCAATAGTTTCAAAGCTGATGCCCTGAACTTTCATATCCATTTGGCAAGCAGTGATACCGTCTGACGTTCCTGCCGTTTTGAAGTCCATGTCACCCATGAAATCTTCTTCTCCGCGGATATCAGATAGAATTGCAGTGTTATCTTTTCCAACGATCATTCCCATTGCAATACCTGCAACCGGCTTTTTGATCGGTACACCGGCATCCATAAGTGCCATTGAACCACCACAAACAGAAGCCATTGAAGACGAACCGTTTGATTCAGTGATATCAGAAATAATACGGATAACATATCCGAATTCTTCGAAGGTCGGCATCATCATTCTTAAAGAACGCTCAGCTAAATGTCCGTGACCGATTTCTCTACGTCCCGGTCCTCTTAAAAATCCTGCTTCTCCAACAGAATATGGAGGAAAACTGTAATGCAGATAAAACTGCTTAGCTTCCTGATCAAATAATGTGTCAACACTTTGCTCATCACGGCGTGTTCCTAAAGTAGCAGAAACTAATGCCTGAGTTTCACCTCTTGTGAAAATTGCAGAACCGTGAGTTCTCGGCATGTAACTAACCTGAGTCCAGATATCTCTGATTTCATCAGTTGCACGACCATCAATTCTACGACCTTTTTCAAGGATCATATTGCGAAGCTCTTCTTTTTCGATGTTACCAAGTACTTTCTTAGCAACTGAAAGCTGATCATCGTCATATTCTTCTGACTCAAGAGCTTCCATTACTTCGTCTTTTACTTCACGAATCTTCGCGTTGTACTCTTCTTTACCAAGACCGATATTTACTATTTCTTTGATCTTGTCAGAAGCTAATTCAGAAACTTTTGATTCTACATCTTCAGGAAGAGTTGGAGAAACAAATTCTCTTTTCTCTTTTCCTAATTCCTTACGAAGCTCATTTTGGAAATCACAAAGCTTTTTGATCGCCCCATGAGCAGCTTTGATCGCATTCAGCATCTCTGCTTCTGAGATCTCTTCCATCTCGCCTTCAATCATAAGGATACTGTCTTCAGTACCACCAACGATCATATCGATGTCGCTGTCTTTTAATTCAGTAACTGTTGGGTTTATGATGAACTCGCCATCAACTCTACCCACTCTTACTTCTGCCATTGGTCCGTCAAACGGAATGTCTGATAAGTGTACAGCCAGTGAAGCACCAACTCCACCTAAAACATCTCCATCGTGCTCATCATCAGATGAGATCACACTTGAGATTACCTGAGTATCACAAACATATCCTTTAGGGAATAATGGTCTTAAAACTCTGTCAATTAATCTACTGGAAAGGATCTCTTTTTCATTAGAGCGCCCTTCTCTTTTCATAAATCCACCAGGAAAACGTCCCGCAGCAGAAAAACTTTCTTTATGGTCAACCGTTAGCGGGAAAAAATCCTGTCCCGGCTTTGGTTCTTTAGCGCTTACTGCAGTACAAAGTACCATAGTATCGCCCATTTTAACTACAACAGAACCGTCTGCTTGTTTAGCTATGCGTCCTGTTTCAACAGATAGCACCTTTCCCGGTGCAAATTCTATACTTCTAAAATCTTCTTTCATTTATTTCTTTTTGTCTTTTGTTTATTGCTTTATCCCACACTAACCTTAAAGATTGGCTTTTACACAAATAGATAATTAAGTGGGAGAATTGAAAAAGGCTCCAGATAGGTGGAGCCTTTAAATTATTTTCTAATACCAAGCTCTTTGATAAGCTCTCTGTATTTTTGAATGTCGTTCTTCATCAGGTAGTTAAGCAAACGACGACGCTTACCTACTAATTTCAATAACCCGCGACGAGAAGCGTGATCTTTCTGATTCGTTTTTAAATGCTCAGTAAGATGATTAATACGGTGCGTAAAAAGGGCAATTTGTCCTTCAGTTGTACCGGTATTGGCTTCTTCTCCGCCATGTTTTTTGAAAATATCTTTTTTTTCTTCTGCAGTAATGCTCATTACAATTCAGTTATTCTTAAACTCGTTTTAATATAGGTAGCAAAGATAAGCTTTTTAATACTAACCAACAACGAGTATTCAAATAAAATATAGCTTTCTACTATTGTCAGAACATAGTTTCAGAATAAATCCTCAAAGCTTAATTTGTTTATAAATTAATTCATATAAGATGGCCCTACTTAGTTGGAAGAAAGACGTTATTGCGATAGGATATGACCTTTTCATTAATGGAAATCTAGTTGGAGAAATAAGAAATGAACGACTATCCAGTAATTCTTATGTAAAAGTTAATGGAAAAAAGTACTTCTTTGAATCAGAAGGCTTAAGTCATAAGACTATTAATGTTATTGATATGAATAGCAGAAAACAAATCGGTAAAATCGTTTTTAACTTTTGGAGAACTAAAGCCTCTATTGCTCTTTTTGATAAAGAATTTATATGGAAAAGCGATAATTTTTTTTACAGAAAATGGAGCATATACAGTAGCGCGAATAATCCCTTAATTAGATCAAAGTTATATAAAGGAGATTCGTTTGAAGTAAATAACGAAGTTGACGAGCTGCTTTTATTTTGTGGTATTGTAACTCTTGTAAGAAGAAGAAATAATGGTTGATTCTGCTTACTCTTTTATAATTCCCTTAATGCATTTTCTTTATCTCTAGCTAACTGAGCTACTAACTCATCAATACCTGAGAACTTAATTTCATCTCGTAATCTCTTCAAAAAACGAACCTGAATGGTTTGACCATAAATGTCTTTATCAAAATCAAAGATGTTTACTTCCAAAGCTTTCTGAGCTTCTTTGAATGTAGGTCTGTTGCCAATATTCATCATGCCATTGAACCAAGTACCTTCAACCCTGACCTTAACCACATAAACGCCGTCTTTCGGAATTACTTTATTGGGATGTTCCGGCTTAAGATTTGCTGTCGGAAATCCAATCTTTCTTCCTCTTTTATCACCGTGAATTACAATTCCATTCAACAAGTAATCGCGACCTAATAAATTCGCAGCCTGCTCTACCGCTCCGTTCTCTGATATTTCTCTACGGATGGTAGTACTGCTTACTGTGATATTACCCATTTCTCTTTTTGAAACTACGAAGGCATCAAAGCCTAATTCTCTCCCCAGATTTTCAACAGTTTCGATGGTTCCGGTACGGTCTTTCCCGAAGTGATGATCGTATCCGATTACAAACTCACTTACTCCTACCCTTTCAAAAACAATCTTCTTCACAAATTCCTCAGAACTCAATAAAGAAAAGTCTCTTGTAAATGGAATAATCAATAAAACGTCTATTCCGATTTCTTCGAGTATCTCTCTGCGTTCGCGGATAGTAGTTAATTGTTTTATTCCGGCACTTCCCGGATTGATGATATCCCGCGGATGAGGATCAAATGAAATTACAACACTGCGGGCATTTCGTTCTTTTGCTTTCCGAACTACTGTTTCAATAAGTGCTTTATGTCCAAGGTGAACCCCATCAAACGTCCCTACGGTTACAACCGAATTTGAATTTCGATCAATATCTTTCAGAAATATGAGCTCAGTCTTTGGCATTTAACAATTCATCAATTTTGTGAGGTGATAAAGCTTTTTGTGAAGAATACTCTCCGATCGCAGTTCGTTCCAAACCCGATAGATGTCCCAACGAGTTTAACAATTTTCCTAGATCATGTGCAATAGATCGGATGTAGGTTCCTTTACTGCAAGTAATGCTGATCAACAGTTTATTATTTTCGAAACTGATAATTTGATAGGAATGAATCGTAACAGGTCGAGCCGCTAATTCTACCGCTTTTCCTCTCCTGGCTAATTCATAAGATCGCTTACCGCCAACTTTTAATGCTGAATACACGGGAGGAACCTGAGAAATTTCACCGTTGAAATGCTCTTCGAGTACGTTCTCGATCTTGTCTAAAGTTATATGATCGGTTGGTGCAGTTTCATCGATCTCTGAATCAGCATCATAAGTAGGAGTTGACCCGCCAAATGTAATTTCACCTATATAGGTTTTAGGCATTTCCTGAAGCTGAGAAATAGATTTCGTTGCTCTTCCTGAACATAAAATCAATAAACCGGTTGCCATTGGATCAAGCGTACCTGCGTGTCCGACTTTTTTAGTCCGTAATCTTCCTCGAACATATCTGACCACATCAAAACTAGTCCACGTTTGCGGTTTGTTTACAAGGAGAATGGAAGCTGTCCCAAAATCAAAATCCGGGGAAGGTAAATTTTCGGTATCAAAAACCTGAATTTGTTCCAGAGGCAGGGCTTTCGCCATGTTTAATCCTCTTCGTCTTCGGTGGGAGCTTTAGGTTGCTGATCTACTTTATCGAAGAGTTTCTCGATCTTATTTACGTACTCAGCTGTATCATCCACATAAAAATGAAGTTCAGGAATTTTACGAACCTGATGTCTGATCTTGCCGGCTAAAGTATGTCTGATCTCATCGATATGCTCATCGAGATGCGAATAAATTGCTTTTTCGTCTCTTCCCGGTGCAAAAACACTCAGATACACTCTTGCAATAGAAAGGTCGTCAGTCATCAATACTTTTGTAACGGTGATAAACGTACCGACAGGTTGATATTCTCGTTGAAGAATTTCACCTAAATCACGTTTTAGAACACCGCCTAAGCGTTCTGTTCTAATACTCATTTAAACCTCTTCTTTACTTAATTTGCGTCTTCCAGCGTACGTTTCTCTTCAGTGATCTTGTAGCTTTCAAAGTTGTCGCCAACTTTAATGTCATTGTAGTTTTGAATACTGATACCACACTCATAACCGGCAGCTACTTCTTTCACATCATCTTTAAATCGTTTCAATGCTCCAACAGCGCCATCATAAATAACAACACCATCACGAATAATACGAACCGGGTTATTTCTGTCGATTTTGCCATCAAGTACATAACAACCTGCAATTGTACCCACTTTAGATACTTTAAAGATCTCACGAACTTCAACGTTACCAAGAATTTGTTCTTTCAGTTCAGGTGACAGAAGACCTTCAAGTGCATCTCTAACTTCATCCACAGCATCATAAATAACTGAGAATAATCGGATATCAATTTCTTCTGTTTCAGCAAGCTTGCGTGCCTGTTGTGTTGGACGAACCTGGAAACCGATAATAATCGCATCAGAAGCAGAAGCTAATAATACATCAGATTCAGAAATTGCACCTGCGCCTGTGTGAATAATATTTACAGCTACTTCATCATTACTAATTTTCTGTAATGAACCTGAAAGTGCTTCAATAGAACCATCCACATCCGCTTTAATAATGATATTCAGTTCAGAAACCTCACCAAGAGCCAATCTTCTTGAAAGATCATCAAGAGTCATGTGCTTAGTTTTTCTCATTGCCTGCTCACGACGTATCTGGTTACGTTGACTTGCAACATCTTTGGCTGTTTTTTCATCTTCAGCTACTACTAAAGAATCACCGGCTTGAGGCATTTCATCGAAACCCATAAGCTGAACCGGAGTCGCTGGTCCTGCTTCTTTAATTCTTTCACCGCGGTCATTTTCCATTGCACGAACTCTACCAAAACAAGGTCCGGCTACAAATGGATCTCCAACTTTAAGTGTACCACCTTGGACAAGAACATTCGCAATAATACCTTTTCCTTTATCAAGTCTGGATTCAAGCACAACACCGTTTGCTCTTCGGCCGGGATTAGCTTTCAATTCTCTTAGTTCGGCTTCGATAAGAACTTTTTCCAGTAACTCATCAATTCCTTCACCGGTTTTTGCAGAAACAAGTGCAAACTGAGTTTCTCCACCCCAATCTTCAACGATCACTCCATGATCAGAAAGCTGTTGTTTGATCTTATCAGGAGTTGAACCCGGCTTATCGATCTTGTTGATCGCTACTACCATTGGAACACCTGCAGCTTTTGCGTGATTGATTGCCTCAATAGTTTGGGGCATTACAGAATCATCAGCAGCAACTACCAGAATTACGATATCTGTTGCCTGAGCACCACGGGAACGCATTGCGGTAAAAGCCTCGTGACCCGGAGTATCCAGGAATGTGATCTGCTTTTCATTATGCATAACAGAATACGCACCAACGTGCTGCGTGATACCACCGGCCTCGCCTTCTGCTACTCTTTCTTCACGAATGTAATCCAATAAAGAAGTTTTACCGTGATCAACGTGACCCATTACAGTTATAATCGGAGCACGATCTTTAAGATCTTCCGGATTGTCCTCTTCGATCTCAAGTTCTTCATCCATTTCTTCAGCATCAATGAACTTGACTTCTTTGCCAAACTCTTCTGACACTAATTCTATAGTTCCCGCATCCAGTCTTTGGTTGATGGTGATCATCAAGCCAATACTCATACATGCAGAAATAATATCGTTAACGCCTACTTCCAGTTCTTCAGCGAGGTCATTGGCAGTAATGAATTCGGTGACTTCAATGACACCTGCTTCCATTTCTTCCATTTCCTGCATTTGTTGCAGTTCTTCCTCTCTTTCCTCTTTACGTTGACGTCTTCTTTTTCCACGCTTACTACCAACATTGGAATTACCCTGGATCTTCTGCATGGTCTCGCGCATCATGCGATCCACATCAATCTCATCTACCTCAGATTTACCAGTTGTTTTACCTTTTGGCTTCTTACGGGTTTTATTTTTTGCTGATTTCTTATCGTCGTCTTTCTTAGCTGTTGTAGCGGGTTTGGAATCATCACGATCCTTACGACGTTTTCTCTTCTTACGTTTCTTGGTAGCACCTGTTAAGTCATTGGTAAAGGAAGTTTTACCTAAAACTTTCGTTCCTTTTAACTTGCCTGCTTTACCTTTTATAGTTTCTTTTTCTTCAGGCTCTTCTTCTTTCTGATCTTCTTCATCGTCTTCATCATCAGAATCTTCTTCGCTTTCAACTTCCTCCTCATCATCATCAGCGTCTTCTTCAGCCTCTGAATCTTCATCTTCTTCCTCTTCCTCAGATTCTTCCTGATCTTCTACTACTTCTTCTTTCTCAGGAGCTGGTTCAGCTGTAGTTTCTTCCTCTGCTTCTTCGGCTACTTCTTCTTCCTCTTCAGCTGCTGCTGCTTCTTCAGCAACTACTTCAGGTTCTTCTTCCTCTTCAACCTCAGGCTCTTCAACTTCTTCAACAGGTTCAAGCGGTAAATCTTCTTCCTTCTCATCAGCCGCAGGTTCATCTTCAGGCTCTAGGCCAAGAGACTCATCAATTGGCTCAAGTGAATCCAGAGTTACACTTTCATTTCGTTGGTCCATGATAGAACTACGACGACTTTCATACTCTTCGCGGGATCTTTCATGATCCTGACTTTTAGCTTTATCCTCGCCATAGATCCCTTCCAAAACCGAATACATTTCCGGTGTTATTTTGAAATTCGGTCTGTTAGCTACTTCGAAGTCATCGCTCAGTGCATCAACAATAGTTTGTGTTGTTACATTAAACTCTGAAGCAACTTTAAATAATGGTTTTGGTCTATTTATGGACATATATGATTTTTTGTGTCTATTGAAAGTTAAATTACAAACCGGATGTTATTCCCTGCAAATTAACCTTCTTCTTCGAACTCGTATCTGATCATATCCATGATCTTTTTAGCAAGTTCTTCGTCAATTACTTCTTTTGTTCTGCTTACTAACTCATCAGCATTCATTTCCAATACTGCACGAGCGGTATCGCAACCTATTTCATGCAAAGCTTCAATCGCTTCTTTGCCAAAATCTTCTTCAAATTCTGCTAAGTCTATATCGTCTTCTTCTTCAACTTCACGGTATACATCAATTTCGCATTCAGCTAATTTTGATGCAAGACGGATATTAACTCCACCTTTACCAATCGCTTTTGATACTTCATCAGCAGGAACCAATACACTTGCGTTCTTGCCTTCTTCATCTAGTTCTACTTTAAGAACCTCAGCAGGCTGTAATGCTCTTTTGATAAACTCATGCTTATCAGCAGTGTAATTAATTACATCAATATTTTCATTCTGGAGTTCACGTACTATAGCATGAATTCTAATTCCTTTCATACCAACACATGCTCCTACAGGGTCAACTCTTTCATCGTGTGAAATAACCGCTACTTTAGAACGATCTCCCGGAGAACGAGCTATTTTCACCAGATCAATGATTCCGTCAAATACTTCAGGAATCTCATTTTCAAATAATCTTTCCAAAAACAACTCAGAAGTTCTCGAGATAATAACAGTCGGGTTACCATTACGCATGTGAACGCCGGTTACAACAGCACGGATGGTATCTCCTTTTCTGTAACGGTCTTTGTAGATCTGCTCGTTTTTAGGGAGCATTAATTCCACACCGTTATGATTTACTAAAATATCTTTGTTCTGGCGAACCTGATATACATCTCCTAAAATAATTTCGCCAACACGATCTGTGTAGTCATCGTAAATATTATCTTTTTCGATCTCACGAATTCGTTGTGCCAGTTGTTGGCGAGCCATCATTACTGCACGACGACCAAAGTCAACGATCTGAACTTCCTGTGCTAATTCATCATACAATTCAATATCCGGATCGATCTTTTTAGCATCTTCCAGAGAAATTTCTGCAACTTCATCGGTAAGTTCTTCTTTAGGAACTACTTCCTGAATGTGTAATATCTGAAGTTCACCTCTGTCGGCATTCAGGATCACTGAGAATGCATCATCGGTTTCGTAAGTTTTACGAATCATTGTGCGGAACACATCCTCTAATATTGATAGCAATAGATCGCGATCAATTCCTTTTTCTTTTGCGATTTCTGCAAATGAGGAGATAATTTGTTTTGATAAGTCGTTCTGCATCAGCGTTGCTTAAGTATGTATTAAATATTTGGGACGATCTTTGCTTCTTTAATATCGTCGAATAAAACCTTAACAGATTTCCCGTTTTGGTCTTCTAGCATAATTCCGTTTTCATCCACACCAACTATTGTTCCTTCAGTTTTGTCATATTCATCTTCTTTCTTGAATTTGACCTTAGCTTTTCGACCTTGATTCTTTTTGTACTGACGTACATCAGAAAGAGGCCTGCTAAGTCCCGGTGACGAAACATTTAGTCGATATTTCTTTTCAAATAACTCGTGTGCTTCTATCAAAAAACCTAGTTCACGGCTGATATCTGCACATTCATCCAGATTAACTCCACGATCTTGTGCGTCCAGATATAGCCATACTTCATTCAAACCACTACCGGTTTTATGTTCTATATCAACGACAAAGAGATCCTTAGACTCTACTAAAGGAGCCGCTAAGTCTTTAATTTTTTGTATGGTATCAAGCTGCATGATCCGGGAAATAAGGACAAAAAAAAGCGAGTGCCTTCACGACGCTCACCTAGATTCTAAATATAGCCTTAATTATGGAATCTTTCAAAGATTGATATGGGGTTTGTTTTGAAGAAAAGAATATTCTTTAAAAATAAAATGTATTCCATAGTCTTATATAAAATTTCACGTCCTTTCCACCGAGCCTGAAGGCTCTACTAGTTTAAGGTGTAATTCTGAGCGGAGCTCCTCCGTTTGAATTCCGCAGCAGAGCTATGGAACTAGATTAAACCATATAATTTAAAGCATTGCCTGTAATGCAAGTTACAAACTTGCTGAACTATTGCTCTTTAAGTCACAGACTTAAAAGAGCTTGGGACCCGAACTATGCTTGGGGGTAAACAAAAAAAGTCCAAGTGGACACTTGAACCAGTTTTTTTAATTACACGCTTGCACAGTGGGGTACTTTATTTGTAGAGTTTAAATATCTACTCTTGATATATTATTACTAATATCAAAGTAACCGTTGCAAGAACCAGTATTGTATCTTCAATTAACTTATGCACACTGTACTTTTTTTTAGTCTCTCTTTCCTTAAAAAAAGATTTAATTCTTAACAAAATCGCAACTGTTCCAATTATTGCAGTTCCTAAAATTGGATCTACACCTATTCCTTCAAAAAAGTGAATGATCCATTCTGTAATAGCTTCCCTTTTAGTCTTAAAAAAAAGTAAGTACATCTAAATTGCCTTTTGATGTTTAAAAATAAATTTAGGTATCTGTATTCCTATACTTTCTATTGATCGGGCTATAAACCCTTCTACTTTTTCCTCGTTCCGTACCTCCGGTTCGGAACGACCCCGGAAGCTCTGCTTCCATTAGTTAAAACTATTTCGAGCATACCGCCGAGCCTGAAGGCTCTGCTGGTTTAAAATTTCTATTTCCTGCCTTTCACCTTACAGTAACCATGTCTTCTTGCAAATAATCTATAATCCTATCTATTGAACTAAACCTAATCCCAACTTCTGACCATGTTTTTCTATAATAGATCACAATACCCAGCGGTTTATTATGAACAGTATTTCCGATTGGATTTACAACAGCATTGCCAAGATGACCTACAATTATGTTCATTTTAAATCTATGGAATGTTACTTGATCTGCCTTGGACTTTTCGAAAGCTGATATTGAGTATAATCTATCAATATCTATTACACTTCCGATTGCATGAGAGTGAATAACAACTTCCACATCACTATCTTGCTTTTTATCAGGAAACGCAGGAATTGATACCTCTTGAATCATTACATTTTGACCGAATATGGGCTTTGGCCCTGTTTTACCTCTAGTAATTTTTCCATCTGTGAACAAAACAGAAACCTCTTCTCTCAAGCCTCCATTTGCCTTTGTTCTCTTCAACACGTCTAAGCACTCATATAATATTTTAATGCTTGGAATTTCATACGAAGAAGATTTTGCAATTAGAATATTCTCCCTTCCTCCTTCTTTAAGAGCATTTTTAACTATTAAGGATTTCCATTTTTCCGCAATATAGATTTTCCCATCACTTAAACTATCAGTTCCAATATGCTCTCCGAAACCATTAAAATAATCACCATAACTGATACTAATCTTTTTACTACTAAAACCACTATTAGCTGATACCAGAACACTGCCCGCAAATACAATTAAGAGAGTTATATGTACCTTTTTATACTTCATGACAGGTAAGTAACAATAAAAACATATTGAAAGCCAATTATTTTCAAATATCTGAAATCTTTTGAACGGCTTAATAACTTTTTTCTAAATCTTTACTCATCATTTTATATCATCCTTCACATTTCAAACTAACTACGATTATGAAAAAGATTCTTTCTTCCTTTCTTGTTTTACTTATTGCACTTTTTATCTCTGATAATTCCAGCGCTCAACATGTTGAGTCCACAACAAAAGCTGAATTAGACACTTCTATTGAGCAGCGCGACAAACTCAGAGAATCATCAGCTTTTAAAAACTATCCACTCCGTAATGTAGGACCGGTGGTTATGAGTGGTCGCGTTTCTGATATTGCCGTACATCCAGAGAACAGCAGAATATTTTATGTGGGTTATGCTTCAGGTGGAGTTTACAAAACTGTGAATAGCGGTAATACCATGAAACCTGTCTTCGATCATGAAGACGCCTTAGGAATTGGAGATCTGGCTATTTCCAGAGCAAACCCAAATGTGATCTGGGTTGGAACCGGAGAAAATAACAGCAGTCGTTCCAGTTATGCCGGTGCAGGCGTTTTCAAAAGTATGGATGGCGGAGAAACCTGGAAATACACGGGGTTGAGAAACACTCAGCATATTGGAAGAATCGTAACCCATCCTACAAATGAAGATATTGCCTGGGTTGGATCATTGGGAGCCTTGTATTCATATAACAATGAAAGAGGTGTGTATAAAACTACCGATGGTGGCGAAACATGGAGCAGAACTCTTTTTGTAAACGACAGCACCGGAGTGATTGATCTTGTAATCCACCCAACTGATCCTAATATTCTTTGGGCTTCTACCTGGGAGAAAGATCGAAAAGCGTGGAATTTTAAAGAAGGTGGAAACGGATCTTCTATTTATAAATCAACCGATGGAGGTGAATCCTGGAGCAAATCAGTAAAAGGATTTCCTCAGGGAGATTTTGTTGGGAGAATTGGTTTAGACGTGAGCCTAAGTAATCCTGATGTTATTTACGCTATTGTTGATAATCAATTTGAAATGAAAGAAGAAAGGGAAAATGACAGCGATGCATTAACTCAAACTTCATTTGTGAAAATGTCAGTAAAAGATTTTATGAAGCTCGATAACAAAAAACTTGAAAGCTTCCTCCGAAGAAACAGATTTCCGGAAAAGTATACGGCAAAGAGTGTTAAAGCAGACGTAGAAAAAGGAAAGTACAAGCCGGCCGCCCTTGGTGAATTTCTTGGCGATGCCAATGCTGCACTATTTGATACTAGTATAAAAGGCTTAGAGGTGTACCGCTCTGATAATGGTGGCGAAAGCTGGAAAATCACTCACGACTACGAAATTCCAGGTGTGTATAATACTTATGGATATTATTTTGGAGAAATCAGAGTCGACCCGAATGATGAAAATACGATCTATGCATTAGGAGTCCCCTTTATAAAGTCAACTGATGGCGGGAAAACATGGACACGAAAAGCAGCCAATGATCCGGTTCACGCAGATCAACAAGCACTTTGGATAGACCCGAACGATTCTGAACATATACTTTTAGGTAACGATGGCGGGTTGTATGAAAGCCATGACGGAGGTGAAAATTTCATTCATCACAATTCAGAAGCTGTTGGTCAATTTTATACCGTAAGTGTAGACATGGAAGAGCCATATAACATTTATGGAGGCTTGCAAGATAATGGTACTTTTGTTGGTCCTTCTACCTCAACTCCAAACAGAAATCGTCCTTGGGAGCGCTTGTTTGGTGGAGATGGAATGCATGTTTACGCGAATCCGGATAATTCTGATATCGTTTACGTGGGATTTCAATATGGGAACTATTTTAGATTAGACAGAGAAAAAGAAACAACTACAGGAATTACTCCTCGTCATGATGTAGGTGAACCTCGATACCGTTATAATTGGAATACTCCGGTTAACTTAAGCCATCATAACCCTGATGTAGTTTACTTTGGATCTCAAAAACTAAGTAGGTCTTTAGATCGTGGGGAAACATGGACAGCAATTAGTCCTGATCTGACTAACGATCATCCGAATGGCGATGTTCCCTACTCTACCATCACTACTATTGCAGAATCCCCCCTTGATTTCAATCAAATTTGGGTGGGTACTGACGATGGAAACATTCAAATCACCAGAGATGGAGGAGCCAGCTGGACAAATATAACCGGTAGCATTCCTAAAGATCTGTGGGTAAGTGAAGTTCATGCTTCTGTTCATGATAAAGGAACGGCTTACGTTTCTCTGAATGGATACAGATTCGATGATTTCGATACTTATCTGTACAAAACAACTGATTTTGGTAAAACCTGGACATCTTTAAAAGGTAACCTTCCAAATGAAGTAGCTAATGTGATTGTTCAGGACCCTGTAGTTCCTTCAATTCTTTATGCCGGACTGGATCATGGAACATACATCAGCTTTAATGACGGAAAAGAATGGCATTATTTAAACCAATTGCCAAATGTAGCCAGTTACGATATGGTTGTTCATCCTCGTGAGCTTGAGCTTGTAATTGGTACTCATGGAAGAAGTATTTGGGTAATGGATGTTAAGCCTCTTCAAAAGCTTTCTGAAAGAATGAATGAGCGAGTAACCGGTTTCTCTCCGGAAGATATTCGTCATTCCAGCAGATGGGGTTCACAGTTTGCTCCTTACAGGGATCCATTTAATCCAAGTGTGGATTTGATGTATTATGTGTCTAATAAAAGCGGAGCAACCGTAGAGATCACCGTGAGTAATAAAGAAGGCGATAAAGTGTTTTCAACAAAAGCAGATTCAGATTACGGATTCAATGTTTTTGAATGGGATCTGGTAATTGATACTGACAGAGAGGGGAATAAATCTTACATTCAAAAAGGTGAATACACCATCGAATACAAAGTTGGCAATACTAAACATTCAGTAGATTTCAATGTTAAATAAATTACTTGTTTTATTACTCTCCATAGCATTTTTAGGGGCTTGTGGAGAGTCAAAAAAGAAAGAACAAACCGAAAAAAAAGGACGTGTTCTTGAATACTCGAATACACTTTCTTTCCTAAATGCTGATGGAGAAGTCGTTTCAACGCTAAGATTTGTAAAAGCGGATGATCCTGCTGAAAGAAATCAAGGATTGATGGATGTAAATTCAATGCCTTCAGATGCCGGAATGGTTTTTTACTTTGATACTGAAGAACCTCAAAGCTTCTATATGATGAACACCCCGCTTTCGCTAGACATCATGTACGTAAATGCTGACAGTGTGATTGTGAATATATATAAGAGCACAACCCCGTTTTCTTCAAAAACATTACCATCGGGAGAACCTGCGAAATATGTAGTTGAGACAAACGCTGGGTATAGTATTTCTAATGATATTAAAGAAGGAATGAAAGTGAGGTTTTGAGCAGCTGCCTCAGAATCCGGTTTAAATTACGAACCGGATTCTTTCATCTAACTCAGATTTCTAACTCTGCTTCTTCTTTATCTGCAAATTCGTGCAAAAAGTCCATTACATGCGACACATTCTCTTTTGAGCCTATGTAGATCGGTGTCTGCTGATGAATGGCTGTTGGTTCTATGTCCATTATTCGCTGATGTCCATCTGTTGCCATTCCTCCGGCCTGTTCAATAATAAAACTAAGTGGATTGCACTCATACATCAATCTTAGCTTACCATTCGGATATCGCTTACTGTGAGGATAGATAAATATTCCACCTTTTATAAGTGTTCTGTGAAGGTCCGCTACCATTGAACCAATGTATCTTGCAGAATATGGCCTACCTGATTCCGAGTCATCTTCCTGGCAATACTTTATATACTTTTTCAGTCCAAGTTCCCATGAATTATAACTTCCTTCATTGATGCTGTAAATTTTACCATGATCCGGAATCTGAACTTTGCGATCACTCAGAATAAACTCACCCAAACTTGGATCAAGAGTAAATAAACTAACATTCAAACCAGTAGTATAAGCTAGTGTAGTAGATGAGCCATATAATACATATCCGGCAGCTACTTGCTTAGTTCCCGGTTGAAGCGCGTCTTCTTCCCTTAAAGTTTGATCAAAACGTGGCTCTCTCATATAAATCGAAAAAATACTTCCTATCGACACATTTACATCAATATTTGAAGATCCATCTAATGGATCCATGTAAACGATGTATTTTCCACCTGTACTACTTAACTGAACAATACCATCATTCTCCTCAGAAATAACCATACAAGTTATACCGGAACGCTCAAGAGCTGAAATAAGCTGAGAGTCCGCAAAAAGATCCAGTTTCTTTACAGATTCACCATGAATATTTGTAGACCCATCGTACCCTAAAATATTGGTTATACCTGCTTTATTAACCTCACGTGAAATAATTTTAGCAGCAAGACTGATATCCCTTAACAATTGTGAAAGCTCTCCTGTAGCTCCCGGAAATCTGTTTTGTGCCTGAATTATAAATTCTTCAAGCGTTACAAGCCTTTCTTCTTTTTGTGTAGTCATTATCCCTAATAATTTATTTGGAAGCGCTTTTCTGTAATATATGAATGTTTTTTAGTCAATTTCCTTTTAAAATTTCCTAATCTCTTTCAGAAGCAATCCGGCCTTTTCCTTTAATTCGATAACGCCTTCATCGTTTGTGACTACAAAGTCTGCTAACTCTGTAAGTGTGGAAAAATCTTGTTGTGCTGAAATCCGACCTTCTACTTTTTTTCTGTCGGAATTGTCTCTCCTAACAACACGCTCCGTTCTTTGTTGTTCATCCGCTTCAACGAGTACAACAAAATCCACATCTTCTGGTCTGCCGTTTTGCAAAAGAATAGCCGCTTCTTTAACGAAAACATCCACTCCCTCTCTCTCCTTTTGGGCTGATATTTCCTCTACCTTCTTCCAAAGCACCGGATGAACCAAATTATTTAATTCATTCACTCTTCCTTTTTCAAATGCTTCTTGGGCCAGATAATGCCGATTGAGACTACCATCTTCATGATAAGCCTTATTACCAAAAACAGATTTTATATTCTTTACGAGTTCATCATCTTCGATCATTAGCTTTTTTGCCAGATCATCTGCATAAACCACAAAAGCTCCCAATCTTTCCCATTCTTTGCACAAGGTAGTTTTACCTGAACCAATTCCTCCGGTTACTCCTACCCTGATCATCGCTACTGGGGTTGCGTTGAGATGGTTAACAAATAAGCTTTAATGAATTCATCCAAATCTCCATCCATAACTCCATTCACATTAGAAGTTTCGTGATTGGTTCTGTGATCCTTTACCCGTTGATCATCAAATACATAACTTCTGATCTGAGATCCCCACTCGTTCTTTCCTTTCGAACCTTCGAGTTTAGCTTTTTCTTCTTCCTGAATTTCTTTTTCCAGTTCGTAGATTCTGGACTTCAACAAGACCATAGCTTTCTCTCTGTTCTGTAGCTGTGAACGTTCCTGCTGACATTCAGCAACTACCTTCTCTATCCTGCCATCAGAAAGCTCACCTTCCCAGATCAAACGTACTCCGGTTTCAACTTTGTTCACATTCTGTCCGCCTGCACCACTGGAATGGAAACGCTGAAGTTCAACTTCACTTTCGTTGATGTTCACTTCAATGGAATCATCGATCAATGGCGAAACAAATACAGAGCAAAAAGACGTGTGCCTTCTGGCATTACTGTCGAATGGAGAAACTCTTACTAAACGATGAACACCGCTTTCCGCCTTAAGAAAACCGTACGCATTGTTTCCCTGTACTTCAATAGTCGCTGATTTTAATCCGGCTACATCTCCATCCTGATAGTCTATATTGGAAACTTTGAAATCATTCTTTTCAGCCCAGCGAACATACATTCTGTATAACATCTGAGCCCAATCCTGACTTTCCGTTCCACCGGCTCCGGGATTGAAAGTTACCACCGCATCTCTCTGATCATCCGGACCATTGAGCATATTCCTCAATTCCAATGCTTCCAGTTTATTCTCGAGCTTGGCATATTCTGCATCGATCTCGCTTTCAACATCTTCGCCCATCTCTTCAAATTCAAGAAACACATTGATGCTGTCACGGAGATCATTTAGATCATCCCAGGATTCTACCAGACTTTTTTCATTATCCATCTTCTTCATTATCGCTTGTGCAGAAGACGGATCGTTCCAAAACTCGGGATCCTGAGTCTTTTCGGTAAGTTCTATTATGCGGACTTTTCTTTTGTCGTAGTCAAAGATACCTCCTGAGCGAATCCACGCGCTCATAGAGTTCATTTAGGTGATCTTTATTAATTCCCATTCGTTCAGTTAATTAGTCTTTTCCGCCTCTGGTAAGCAACACACCAAGAAATAGTCCGGCTACAAAAGCCACACCTAAACCCTGCTCTGGATTTGCTCTAACATACCGGCGAGCATTTCTGTATTCGTGCCGCAATTCTCTTTCCAGGCGGTCTTTTTCGTATTGAAGTCTGTCTAGAGCTTTATCATAACTTTCTATCGCTTTTTGCTCCAGAATGTCTCCGGCTTTTTCTAACCCTTGTTCAAGTTTTTTCTTTCTTTCTGTAGTATCCATGTGTTTCCTTAATTGATTTTAAAAATACAAATTTGACGGCAAATTGTTAGGATGTTTCAGCTGAACCTTCCTGAAAAATATGCTAAGTTTATTTAATGAAAAATTCGCTTTCGAATCTTTGGTTTAAATACCTTACGTCTCATTTTCTTATATACAATACCAGCTGGGAAGATCCCGAAGTTGACCGAAATCTAATTAATCTCCGCCCGACCAGCGATCTGCTAATGATAACGAGCGCAGGAGATAATGCGTTCGACTATCTTCTGGATAATCCACGTTCCATCGATTGCATCGATATCAATCCATACCAAAACGCACTTTTGGATTTGAAATGTGCACTTTTTGAATTCGGAAATTTTGAGAAACTGTGTTCTATGTTTCTGACAGGGAAAACGAAGTATTATCAATCAATATTCAATGATATAAAGCACTTACTAAACCCACATTCCCTGAAATTCTGGAATAGTAATATCCATTGTTTTTCCCAGGATAAAGGTTTCTATAATTCCGGGTTAACAGGTTATTTTGCAGGAATTTTAAATTTTTTGATCGATATAAAAGGTTTACGTTCTGCAGTAAATTCTATTATCACTGAAACTTCACACGATAAAAGAGCCCGAATATTTGAAACAGAAATAGCTCCATCACTTTGGCAAGGATTCAGTCAGTATTTCTGGAAGTCTAAATTCATATTAAGTCTTGCCGGGGTGCCTGATACTCAACGCAGTAGTATTACAGATCTCAACGAGTATATGAAGATCACACTTTGGAATTTGTTCGTGGAGAACGGTGTCAACAACAATTACTTCTGGAAGCTTTATCTGGAAGGAAAATATTCAGAAGCTAGCCGGCCTAATTATCTCAAAGAAGAAAACTATGAACTGATTCGATCACAACTGAATAACCTATCCCATTCAACCGGAACTGTAACTGAATTTTTAAATACTTCCTCAAAAAAGTATTCTCATTTTGTTTTGTTAGATCATCAGGACTGGCTTGCTGGAAATGGTACCGATCAACTGGAAAAAGAATGGATCGCTATTCTTAAATCGGCTAAGCCAAAAGCTAAAGTCCTGATGCGTTCTGTTCATAAAAACATGGAATTCTTACCACGGTTTGTTCAAAGCAAAGTTATAACTGTCCCAATTTCCCAGGATTATTTATTGCAGAACGACAGAGTCGGAACCTACCCCTCCACTTTTCTTCTTGAATTAGATGTTTGATTCTGTAAACTCATATTACAAAGTACATTCCAGAATCTATGATCTTACACGTTGGGGAATTCTTTTTGGTCGAAATCGTTTGCTTGAATTGATACCTGAAGATTTCCGACCCGAAAGAATATTAGATCTGGGTTGTGGAACCGGAAAACATCTCATCAAACTGGCTGAGCGGTTTCCTGATGCCAATATCATTGGAGTTGATGCCTCTAGAGAAATGCTGAACAAAGCTTCAGCTAAAGTAAAGCCTTTTGAGCGTATACAATTAGCTCACACTCCCTTCAATACTTTTTTAAGCAACAGCGAACCCTTTGATCTTATCGTGTGTTCTTACTCGCTGTCCATGTTCGGAGATAGTCACAATTATTTAGAATTGGTACACAATTCTTTAGCTCAAGATGGTTTGGTTGCAATAGTAGACTTCGATCATACACCTCTAAAAAATTTTGAGCACTGGATGAATCTCAATCATGTAGAAATTTCAGGAAGTTTATTCACCCAATTAAAAAACACTTTTCAAATAAAGCATTCAGAAACCAAAAGTGTTTATTCAGGATTATGGCGGTACTCATTTTTTGTAGGTCGACGATAATGGATTCTATAAAATTTTCACTATCATTGACACGCCCAAAAAAGAGCTTCCATTTTTACGCATGCAAGAACTACTGACAAATACTAAAATAGCTTTCAAGTATAAATCCACAAAGGATTTAAAACTCGCGAAATGGATTTACGGCATCATGCATCAATATCCTGATCTGGTTTTGAGCATGAGTCAACTGGGAATGTTTGCCGTGGAATGGAAAATTCCGTTTGCTGATCAAATAGTTTATAACACTTTCTACAAAGTTTTTTGTGGAGGAAAAGATCTTAAAGATTGCATTCCGGTTGTGGAAAATCTTGCTGAATATGGAGTCGAAACTGTTCTGGATTACGGAGCTGAGGCAAAGGACACCGATGAAGAATATGAGGCCGTTACTCAGGAATTTATTAAGGCTATTCGCTTTGCGGGAAAACATGCTTTTATCCCCCTTATAAGCATGAAGATCACGGCAATTGCGGATTTTGAGTTATTGGAAAAGTATAGTAATTCCACTTCAGCTAAATCTTCACAGGAAGTAATTGACTGGGAGCGGGCAATGGCCAGATTTGACCTGATCTGCAAAACTGCATATGAAAATGGCACCAGTATTTTCGTTGATGCAGAAGAAAGCTGGATTCAACCTGCTCTGGATATTATGGTCATGAAAATGATGAAGGAGTACAACACCGACGCCCCTGTTCTTTATAATACTTATCAGATGTATTTGAAAAGTTCTAGAGATCGATTGATTTCCCAACATACTGAGTTAAAGAAAGCCGGCTTGGTTCTGGGTGCAAAAATAGTTCGTGGTGCTTACATGGATAAAGAATCCAAACGAGCAAAAGAACTTGGCTTTGAAGATCCGGTTTACCCCACCAAAGGTGATACAGATGACGCCTATAATGAAGCCATTTTATACGGGTTCCAGGAGCGGGATAATATGGCTTTTTGTTGTGCATCTCACAATAGGGAAAGCTGCATTATTTTGCTTGAGCTAATTAAAGAACATAAGGTTGAAAATCATCCGAATATCTCCTTCTGTCAGTTATACGGAATGAGTGATAATCTCACCTTTAATCTTGCTACTCAGGGTGTCAGAAGCATGAAATACTTACCCTATGGTTCTGTAGAAAACACTTTCCCTTATCTGGTGCGACGAGCCCATGAAAATACTTCTATCACTAACGATGCTTCCCGTGAATATTTGATGTTGAGTGAAGAACTGGAACGACGGGAAAAAGCGAAAAGAAAATGATTAAGAATATTGAATATCCAACAGGGAATATTCAATGATGATTTGTTATTGATGCTCCGAAAGTAATTCAGACAAATGTGCAGGAGATCCAGGTTTTTCTAAAATCTCTAGCTTTATAAATCAATCAGGTTTCTATCCTAGATATGCCTCGTAACAATGTTAGAGATCCTGTGCTTCCATGGCAACTACTACTCAGAAATAACTTCAACAGAATCTGATCTGAAATACTCAAACAACCCGGGAATCACTTGTAACGGATAGCTCGAATTGGCGTTGATCAAAACACAGATCCCTGTTCCATTATCCGGATCAAACGCTATTTCACTTCTATAACCATTCACATATCCGCCGTGATAAACGATCTTTTGCCCTTCGTTATCCAGCACTCTCCAACCCATTCCGTAATAAGACTTATTTACTCCATCCCAATACCGACTGAACCTCTTGTTATTGATAATAGCAATTGGCTCGAAAATCTCATTGAGAGTCTCTTTAGAAATAATTTCGGGGTAATACCCGGTCAGCAAACGCAACCACTGTCCCATATCAGACGCAGAAGCATTTATTCCACCGGATGAAATTGCATTGTAATATTTTTTTGAAATTTTTACCGGCACTCGTCCTTTAGAGCGGGAATACCACACATGCGGAGAGGCTTTGTTTTCTGAATATCTGATGCTGTCGTAGTTTGCAGAAGAATTAACCATTCCCAAAGGTTCAAATAATTTCTGTTGGAGCAGTGAGTCGAAGTCCAGTGCAGCTTGCGCTTCCAGAACTTTTTCGATCACAGAATATGTCGCATTTTGATAAGCCAACTGCTCCCCTTCTTTTGCGATCAATGGCACTCGTTCTAATCTCGGAATAATTCGATCTAAAGAAAGGCCGTCTTCCACTAAATTCGTATAAGCGTGTCGTGGTAATCCAGAAGTATGGGATAAAATATGCTTGATCTGAACCCGACCGGTTTGTTCAGGGTCATGTAGTTTAAAATCCTCCAAATAACCGGAAACAGGTTTATCCCAACCCACCAATCCTTCATCTACAAATACTCCCGTCAGAACTGAAGCAAAGCCTTTGGAAACACTACCTATTCGGAATACAGTATGTTCATCTACTTGTTCAGTTTTCCCACTTTCTTTAACTCCAAAACCTTGTTGAAAAATTACCCGACCTTCTTTTACAATTACCACTGCCCCACCGGGAATTCGTTGATTCTTGAGCCCTTCTTCGAAATCAGCACTGAATTCATCCAAAAACAAAGCAGTGGAATCATCCATTATCCACTTTTCCGATTCAGGCGAAACAGCTTTAGGTTCCGATTTGATCTCCGTACAAGCCTGAAAAGTTGCTATAGTGATCACACACATAAGAAATAATGAAAAAAATCGGATCACTGGATGGCTGGTTTTGTCATAAATACAATTTCAGTTTTATTTAAAAATCCTTGGCAAGGATACTAAAAACTGGCTTTGATAGAAAATAGTATTCTGCAAAAAATAACTTTCGTTATGTGATTAAAGTACACGTCCATATCCAAAGTTTTTATACTCTTGCCGTTTTCAATTTTTATAGCGTAATTATTAAAAAAATAAAAGATGAAGTTATTTCTTTCTTTTTTTCTGGTTTCAATTCTTTTCATCTACGGGGAAACACAAGACAAACTCACCCCCTATAGCTATTCTTTTACTGATTCCCCTATCTCCGGATCAATTGAGGGGCACATTATTCTAACCCCCAAAAACACTAATGTTCGTTTCGGTGGCGGTTTGTATGGCAGGCCAGCAAGATCGTCTTCCTCTCCCACCTCTGATTCAGTTTTAGTGATTCTTACCGGTAATTCCAGCGTAAGTGAAAGTAAAACTGAACTTGAATATCTCAATCAAATAAACCAGCAATTCCAACCTAATATACTTCCTTTAAAACAAGGACAAACCGTAAGAATACAAAACTCAGATCCTGTTTATCATAATGTATTCAGCCTCACCAGTCCCCATAAATTTGATGTTGGAAGACGTCCGAAAGGTGAACATTTTGATGTTACATTTGAAAAACCCGGTGTTGTTGATGTTTTTTGTGACATACATTCCAATATGTATGCTATGATTTATGTTTTGCCTTTGAACATAATTTCAGTTACAAAAATACAAAGCAACGATAATTTTATATTTTCAGATATACCTGAAGGAAACTATGAAATCCGAGTAGTTGCCTTGGGATATAGTGAGTTTTCACAATCGGTTTCGGTTACCTCAGGAGCTACAACTCGGCTGGAAACAATCACGTTAAATCCTTAATGATGAAACTTAAATTCTTAAGTTTGCGATGGAAGCTTTTATCAGGATTTGTTGGACTGGTTTTAGTTATCGTTTTGAGCCTTTTATATAGTTTAGGCCAATTAGTTGAATTAAGAATCAGAGATGATATAAATCAAAATTTTACTGAAGCCGGCAGAATCTTTGAGAGAATTCAGGACATTCGATTTCGACAACTAAGACAAACAGCAGTTCTGCTTGCTGATATACCTTCACTTAAAGCGGCTATTTCGACTTCTGATACAAACACAGTGAATCAGAAAATTCGTAAAGAATTACGTTACTTACTGGATTTTGACCCATTGATCCCGGATTCTCTTATACCAGAATCTTATTTTACAAACCCTGATTCAGCTGGTCTCTTGATGGTTTCGGATAACAAAGGTGTACCTCTGGGGCAGTTATCTTCAAATAAATTGCCGGGATTTTCTATTGCAGACCGAGCCGGAGTGCGAGAAGCACTGAATGGCGAAATGCCTACTCAAACATACATATGGAAAGAGAATGAACGCTATTATAATGTAATATCGATTCCAATCTGGACGGGTTATAATCTGATCGGTTCACTTACCTACGGACTTCCGATTCGTCAGTTAGAAGCGGAGCAATTGTCACGGGATATAGGAATGGATGTCATTTTCTATGTTGATGATAAAATAGTTGCTGAGACATTTGGAGATATTTCGGCAGACGATAAAAACTGGTTGAACAAGAAATTTCATGACGCAACTTATGAAGTACTTACAAGCAAACAGGCTTCAACATCTGAAATACTTTTGGATAGTGAAAACTGGTTGATCTATTTAGCTCCAATGTTTCAGCTTAATGATGAAGTTCAGGGAATTAAAGGATACTACGGAGTTGCTAAATCTCTGACAAGTGCCCTAATCCCCCTAAAAAATCTTCAGATCTTAATATTTGGCATAGGAGTTTTTGCGATAGCCGCGTCTGTTTTTATAAGTATTATTTTAACCCGAAAAATTACACGTCCAATTGATCAGCTGGTTGAAGGGGTTCAACGGGTTGAAAATCAGGATTTTAGTCAAAAAGTTCCTGTAACTACTCACGATGAAATAGGAAAGTTAACAAGTGCTTTCAACCAGTTAATTGAAGGATTACAGGAACGCTTGTTAATGCTCAAATTTGTTTCGGAAGCTACACTTGATGCCATCAAAAAAGATCTGACCAGAATCCAACCGGGTGGTGAACGCCGGGATGTGACAGTATTCTTTTCAGATATAAGAGGGTTTACCGCATGGAGTGAAAAACACACTCCTGAGCAAGTCATTGATATGTTGAATAATCTATTGAGTTTCCAGGCTGAGATCGTAAAAGAAATGGGCGGTGATGTAGACAAATTTGTTGGTGATGAATTGGTAGCAGTGTTTCAAGGTTCCAAGAAAGATCAGTTGGCTGTACAGGCAGCAATACGAATTCAACAAAGACTTCCGGGTGTTTTGAGTGATGAGGAAGGAAATTTGGCTGTAGGAATCGGCATTAACAGCGGTGAAGTTGTTATGGGTGCAATGGGTAGTGAAAACAGAATGGATTACACAGTATTGGGAAGTACAGTAAACTTAGGTGCTCGTTTATGTTCAGCGGCAAAAAAACATCAAATTTTGATTTCAAATGAAGTGTATTTAAATCTTGAACGTAAAATACCTGCTAAAGAACTCGACAGCATTAAGGTAAAAGGAATAGAGAACGAAATTCAGATATATGAAATAGTCTGGAAGGAAAAATCTAAGGAAAGAGTAATAAAATTGGGGAATTGACATGTTTAAACGATCGACTTTAATTTTCGCTTTTTGTGCTTTCATTCAAACCGTAGTATATGCTCAGATAAGTATATCAGGATTAGCAGATTTTGAACTTAGACAAGCCGGAGAAGACTCTTCCCCTTATGTCAATCAAACTCCGGGAGAAAATCTTTCTATTTACACTCCTAACCTTCGGCTTTTTATATCAGGGAATATTTCTGATCAATGGTTTATAAATTCTGCTCTGCAAGCAGATTATTATGATGGAGAAGAGTTAAGTGATCCCTTTTTTTCCTTACTCAATATAAACTGGACACCTGACCTTAACTCTAATCTCCTTGTAACAGCGGGAAGGTTTATCACTCCCTATGGCTCCTATTCAAGCAAATTCATCTCTTCTGAAAACCCATTTGTGCATTTGCCAATGTCTCATTCTTCAGGATTACCAGTAAGCACAACTTTCGGGCATTTAGGTGATGGAATTTCCAATCCTGAAGACATCTCCCGTTTGTACGGAGAAGATGAAAAAGGAGCTACAATGGTTTATTCAAGAATGTATTCACAAGGGATAAGATTTTCCTATGCATTTGGGGAATCTAAATGGCTAGAGATCAATGCAGCCGCAACTTTAGCTCCCGTATCAACACATTTGGATTATGGACAATATAATTCTCCTGCCAAGGTGGCCAGAATCACTTTACAACCTGTGATTTGGGCAAAACTTGGATTATCTGTTAGTAATGGTACATTTCTTCAGGAAAACGCTGCCAATGACTCATTACTTATCTACGACATTACTTCCTACAAACAAAAAAGTAAAGGTGCAGACCTTACTTTAAATTACAGATACTATACCTTAATGCTGGAGTGGAATAACAGCTTTTGGAAAGCTCCCTTTTATGATCCACAAACCTCTAATTCAGATTCTCCAAAAACAGGACTGGCAGAAACCGATCATTATTCAGCTGAGTTTGTATTCGATCTACCCTTTCTTGTGGGAGCATACATTGCCTCTAGATATGAACATATTTCAAACGGGGAAATTGAAATCTATGAAAAGGATAGTTCTGATAATCGTATCAACCAAATATTCCGCGATTGGACATATTCAAGAACCAGAATTGAATTCGTAACTGGGTATAAACTTCAGAGAAATATTACGCTTAAAGGCTCATATCTGATTTCGGATGACGATGGTCCTAATCTAGATGATAATGTATTATCGATTCAATTGAGTGTATTATTCTAATTTTCAGCCTACTCTGGAGCCTAAATTTATCACTTCAACGTTCTCGATTGTACCTGCATGAATGGTGAAACGCATGATAGTTCGTTCGGTTTGAAAGCCGTGCCGACCAGCTGCACCCGGATTCATGTATAACATTTTATCCATTTGCTGATCCCGGGCAACTTTCAGAATATGAGAATGTCCGCAGATAAATAGTTCAGGGGTATTGCTCTCCATCTCTTGTCGAATAGGAATACAATACCTACCGGGTATACCGCCAATGTGAGTCATCCAAACATCTACACCTTCACAATCGAACCGTTGGTGAAGTGGATATTCAGCTCGAATATCCTGACCATCAATATTTCCATATACGCCAACAACCGGAGCTACTTCTTTAAGCTGATCAGCTATTTTAATAGTCCCGAAATCACCTGCGTGCCAGATCTCATCACAATCAGCGAAATAATCCAGTGTTTGTGGATCCAGATAATTATGTGTATCCGAAATAAGCCCGATTTTCATCATTCTTTTTTGCTATCATCTTTATTCAAAAACAATGGAATCAAAGAAACCACTTTTTCTTAAATTCTCCTATATAAACTCAACACTTTCTAAACAAACTTCATTCTTTGAAAGGATTCAGCATCATTATCGTCACCTGGAACGGACTTCATCACCTGAAAACCTTCCTCCCTTCGGTTTGTGATACAGATTACCCTGATTTCGAGATCATACTTGCTGATAACGCCTCTGACGACGGAACTGTTGAGTGGGTCAGAGAAAACTTCCCTGAGGTTATTATTTCCACTTTTGATGATAATTACGGGTATTGTGGAGGAAACAACAGAGCAGTTGCAACAGCATCCAAAGAAATTCTTCTATTCCTGAATAACGATGTTAAAGTTGATGCTAAATGGCTTCATGGTATTAATGAATGCTTTGAGTCGGATGAAACTATTGGAGCTGTTCAACCCAAATTATTGTCTTATAAGAAGCCGGAATACTTCGAGTATGCGGGAGCCGCCGGTGGATTTATTGATAAGTACGGTTATCCTTTTTGCAGGGGACGTATTTTCGAAACAGTTGAAAAAGATGAAGGCCAATATAATGAAGTCTCAGAGATCTTCTGGGCAAGTGGTGCAGCATTAGCTATCAAAAAGGAGCTGTTTGAAAAACTAGGTGGCTTCGATGAGGATTTCGAATTCCATATGGAAGAAATTGATCTGTGTTGGCGGGTTAAACGATCCGGCCAAAAAGTAATGTATACTCCGGAAAGTACGGTTTACCACTTAGGCGGAGGATCATTGGCTATGGGTTCTCCAAGAAAAGTATACTATAATTTCCGTAACAATCTGTTTATGATCTGGAAGAATTATTCTACTTCTGAATTGATACTCAGATTTCCAATAAGATTGCTTTTGGATGTAATAGCAGCTTATAAATCATTATTAGAAGGAAAACCTAAAGAGTTTGCAGCCATCGCGAAAGCACACCTTCACTTTTTTCTGGATTGGTTTAAAGTTCAACGAAAAAGAAAAGCTAATTCCAGTCCAAAAGTAAATTCACTATCAGGAAAAATGTCCATTTCTATAATCCGGAATTACTTTCTGAAAGGGAAAAAGAAATTCGATCAACTTCTCTGAAATGGATATTAACACGTTAAAAGAAAAAGCTCTTCCCTTTCTTAAAACATATTGGTTTTCCATTATTTTGATTTTCTGGAGCTGGTTTATCGTTAAACAGTTTTACATGACTCTCGAATATAACATTCTGCTTGCTGTAAGCTATAAACACGTTTTCGGTTTTTCGGTCATTTACTTTGTGATGGATAACCTTACTCTGATCATACATGAAGCCGGCCATACCATCTTTGGAATATTCGGATGGCGATTTCTGACAGTACTGGGAGGAACCATTTTACAGATGCTGATCCCTTTTGCACTATTCATTGTCAGCTGGAGAAACCGAAAGATATTTGCATCTCAGGCTTCGTTATTCTGGTTGGGTTTCGCTTGGCTTGAAAGTGCAGCGTACTGCGCGGATGCTTACACTCAGGATTTGCCATTGATCGGAAATTTACCAAAATCTTCACACGACTTTCTTAATATTCTCTCTGATCTGAATATTTTAAATCATTACATGACAGTAGCTTGGGTAATTTTTGTAATTGGTTTTCTGATCCTGCTTACAGGAATTCTATTACCTCTGTTTAATACTCAACGAACAAAATATGTTAATCTTGACCTGAAGATTTAGTCTTCAGGATATACGAAAACCGGAGCCTGATCAAACCATTGTGTACGGGTTAATCTCTTCAATTCTGTAATATCTGATTTCATAATATAAATGTCGTAGTTACCGACCATATTTGTGGCGTTGAACGCTATATATTTTTTGTCTCTGGACCATGAATGCCAGCCTTCATTAGAATAATATCCATTTGAGGTTGAATCCGGTGTCAGTTGTTTAACGTTGGTCCCTCTTGGTGAAATAGAGAAAATACTGTAGTTATAATTTTGTTTGGATATGTAACTGATTCGAGTTGAATCAACCCAATGTGGAGGCCCCGCATGATATTCCCAATCAAGTGCTGATTCATCTTCTTCCGGAAAATCTGTTAACTGCCTGATTCCGGTACCATCATCATTCATGATATATAGCTCATCGTATTCTGAACGGTTAGATCGGAAGACAATTTGTGATCCATCCGGAGAGAAATGTGCATCTGTATTTTGAAATTCATCATCAGTTAATTGTATAATGATCTCCCCTTCTATATTTATGATGTACAGATCACGGGTATCATAATCATCGTCTTTATTTATAGCCACCACAAATTCAGTTCCATCTTTGCGAGAACTCATCCATGAATCATGAACCAAAAAATCGGTAATTCTTCGAACTTCGGTTCCATCCCATTTCATTTCGTAGAGAAAATACTTTCGGGATGTAGAATCTCTGTCTGAAACAAAATACAAACGATCCTTGTGGGCATAATATACCCAGTCTACTCCCGGTCTGTTTGAAATATTTCTTTGTTCAGATCCATCTGCATTCATTACAAAAATCTCGTAGTTATCAGCATCAAGATCGTATGCAACATTATATGCTATCTTGAAATCAGCTGAATCTTCAGGTTCTGATATAATTTCTTTTTTATCGGTCTTCTTTTCAACATAAGAAGAGCAAGCCAAAAGACTTGCTCCCATAGCTAAAACCAGTAAATTTGTATTAATTTCTACCTCCAGGCTCCTATGATCAATCCCATCAGCGTAAATACTACTGTCCAGAATCCACCATTAATAAGCATATATTTAAATGATTTCTGTTCATACAATCCGGAAACTCCCATTGCTAAAGCCACCCAGGCAAATCCGGTTAAAAAACCGTACATAGCTCCTGAAGCAGCGTCAATATCGTTTCCGAAAAACATAGCTAAACAATACGCCATTATAAACTGAAATACAGCTGTTAATCCAAAGATCTTAGCCATGTTGCCGTTTTCTACATCTTCTTCCGATAAACCTGCTTCCTTCATCCAAGCCTTACCGAAAAGAGGTCCGTACCAAACAAACCCAATTGCAAACCCTACCAGTGTAGCGGCTCCCACAGCTAACCAGTTAATCATAACATCTTCCATAATTGTCTCCTATTTAGTTTTAATAACTCGACACTAACCAGTGTACTGCAACGAATTAACGGAATAATCCAATACGCAGCAATTTTAATTTAATTTTCAATGAAACAGTCCGATAAATACATATTAGCTTTCCGGTTTCAAAAAAAAAAACAGATTATAAAAAGGGTACATTTGAAAATTCTTATAGTAGAAGACAATCTTCATGACTTAGAACTCATTCTGAATAGACTAAAAAAATGTTCTTTTGAATGGTCTTACGAGCATTGTGATAATGAAAAAGAATTCAATGAGCTGTTAAAAAAGGAGCAGATCGATTTTGTAATCTGCGACTATAATCTTCCTTCATTCAGTTGTATTAAAGCGCTCAAAATAGCACGATCTTGCGTTGAAGATATTCCCTTTTTTATAGTTTCCGGGTTTATTGGAGAAGATCAAGCAGTTGAACTTATTGTAGAGAGTGGAGCAACTGACTACATTTCTAAGAATAATCTTAGCAGATTACCACATTCCATAACCAGAGAACTGGAAAATTTAGAAGCTCGGAGAGAACTTAAAAAGAACAGATTGGAACACGAGCGTTCATTAAAGTTACTAAAAGCAATTAATGACATTACAACCTCTCTTCTGGATATCCATTCTCTTACTGATATTGCAAATGCAATCACAGAAAAAATAATGACACATTTTGATTTCGAAGATTGTGTGATTTATAGTTTTGATGATCAGACTAATCTTTTAAAACAGATTGCCGCAATTGGACCAAAAAAAAATCCTGATTGTAGCATTAACAGTGCTATTACTTTAAAACTTGGAGAAGGTATTGTTGGTAGCGTTGCAAAAACACTTCAACCAGAGATTGTAAATGATCTGAGTATTGATTCCAGGTACGTTGTAGATATCGAATCAAATAACTCAGAGATAACCGTTCCGATTTTACTAAATGATGAATTAATAGGAATCATTGATTCTGAGCATGAAGAAAACGGATTTTATACCGAACAACATCTTCAGGATTTGCAGACGGTAGCAGGAGTAATAGCTACCAAATTCAAAGCAGGATTAGAACTGGAAAAGTCACAAAAAGCTGCACTTAAACTCAAACAGAGCGAAATGCAACTAAGACAAATCAGTGAAAATATAGAAACTGCAGTATTTAGGTATACCTTAAATCCTTCAGGTGAAGGACAGTTTCTATTTGTGAGCACAAAAACTGAAGAAATTTTTGAAGTATCTGCAAATGATGCCTTACAGGATGATAGTTTAATATGGGATCTAATCCATGAAAAAGATAGAGATTGGGTGAGCAGAGTATATTGTGAAGCTATAGAAGCTGAAGCCAATTATAATTTAGAATTTAGAATCATTACACCTTCAGGTAAACTAAAATGGATTGAAACAGCCGGAAGTATCTCGAAACTAGAAAATGGTAGTGTTATTTCAGATACTTTAAATAAAGATATTACGGACAGAGTCTTGGCATCTAAAAAAATTGAAGAGAATGAATCACTGTTGCGCTCTCTTACCAATAATATTCCCGGTGTTATTATCAGGCATTCTATTACCGAAGGATTTGAAAACCCATGCATTGAGTATATAAGTGAAGGATGCATGGAAATTTATGAATTATCAAGGGATGAAATTTTACAAGATAATTCTAAGCTGAAAGAGATCATCTATTCGGAAGATCTGGAAGCCATAGCGCCTACGATTGAAAAGTCTGCGAAAGATATGTCTGATTGGAACTTCACATACCGAATAAAAACAAAAAGCGGCAAAGTTAAATATCTTCAGGGTAATGGGACTCCCCAAAAGATACATTCAGAAAACAAAGTAATCTGGGATACAGTTATTCTGGATATTACTAACCAAAAAGAGACCGAAATTCAATTAACTGAAACCAATAATAGTTTGAAGAAAGCACATAAAGTTGGAGAACTTGGTAATTGGTCTTTGGATTTAAAAACTAATAGAATTGATTGGTCCGAACAGCTTTATGATATTTATGACAGAGATAAAGAACTCGGTCCTCCCGATTTTGAAGGATTTCTGGCTTATCACGAAGTCTTTGACATCAATATGAAAAACCTATTGGAAGCTATTCAAGCAGGCCGTCCATATGATGTGGATTTAAAATTAAATACAGAAAAAGGAGTTTCTAAATACATCCGGGCAATTGGTTCACCCGAAAAGAATAGCACCGGAGAAGTTATCAGGTTTACAGGACTTGCCCAGGATATAACTCGTCGTTTAGAGCTGCAAAAGAAAGTGCAAAATAGTCAGTTCACTCTGGATACGGCAATTAAAGGAGCAAATTTGGGTGTTTGGGATGCAAACATCAGAGACCAAACAGGCATAATGAATGACCGCTGGTATGAAATGCTTGGATATGCCCCTCAGGAGATCGACGATCCATACAGTTTCTTCTTTTCAAGGGTTCATCCTGATGATTCAGGTCTGATAATAAATGAAATCAGTTTAATTGAAGCCGGAGAGAAAGAAAATTTTGAAATTATTATCCGTGTTAAGAGTAAATGTGGCGAGTATAGAACTATTTTAGACAAAGGTACTGCCTTAGAATATGATGAGAATGGCAGGGTAATACGAATGATAGGTACGCACTTAGATATTACAGAACAGGAAGAATTAAGAATAAAAATTGAGAATTCTCTGCAAGAAAAAACACTACTTCTCTCAGAAATTCACCATCGAGTAAAAAATAATTTAGCTATAGTTACCGGTTTATTATCCCTCCAAAGCACTGGTTCTGATGACAAAAAACTTAACGCTGTACTAGAAGAAACAGCTCAAAGAATCAAGTCTATAGCGCAGGTTCATGAGTTACTTTATAACACGGATAGTTTTACTAACATCCCTTTTGACAAGTATGTACAAACATTAACCAACTCGATAAGCCAAACTTTAGATAGTAAAAATGGAGTCATAAAGTTAGAAATAGATAAAAATCTTGAAATCAATATCAATCAAGCCATCCCTTTAGGGCTTTTACTGAATGAACTGATTACCAATTCATTTAAATATGCATTTGATCCAACTAGTAAAGCTAATCTGATACACTTTTCTTTAACTTTTAAGGATGATACATACTTTGCAAATTATTATGATTCCGGAGCCGGTTTTGATAAAGCTAAACTAAAAAACTCATCGTCTTTAGGTTCTATTCTTATAGACACTTTATTACAACAGCTTGAGGCCGATTCTAAGATTAAAACAGAATCAGGATTTCAAATCGATTTTTCGTTTAAAGAGATACTTTCCGGGGCACACAGCAACTTTTAATGAATGCCTAGTTTAGGTTAATTATTTGGAAAATCTTCTTTACCTTACTTATCTACAATAAACAGATTTATGATCCAAAATAACAAATTTGAAGTAGTCCCAATAGACCGCGTTGCAGTCGAAGAACGCGTAGGAAGACTTAATAAAAGAAGTATTAAAAAAGAATCGAAAGTACAGGCTTTGAAACTTGCTCTCAGCATGGTTGATCTAACGACTCTGGAAGGCAAAGATTCTGAAGGCAAAGTCCGACAATTATGTCAAAAGGCTAAAAGCCCACATCCTTCAATGCCTGATATACCATCAGTTGCTGCAGTTTGTGTTTATCCGAATATGGTAAGAATTGCCAAAGAAAGCTTGCGTGGTACTAAGATCAATGTAGCAAGTGTGGCAAGTGCATTCCCAAGTGGAATGGCTCCTCTTCCTATCAGAATCGAGGATACTAAGTATGCCGTTGAAGAAGGTGCTGATGAAGTGGATATGGTTATAACACGTGGAGCTTTTCTGGAAGGTGAATATAATTTTGTGTTTGACGAAATTGCAGCGATCAAGGAAGCTTGTGGAGATGCTCATTTAAAAGTAATTCTTGAAACCGGGGAACTTCACACGTATGAGAATGTAAGATTAGCTAGTGATATAGCTATGGAGGCCGGTGCTGATTTTATTAAAACATCGACCGGAAAAATTTCTCCGGCTGCTACTCAACCTGTAACATTGGTTATGTTAGAAGCGATCAGAGATTTTTATTACAAGACTGATAAAATGGTTGGAATGAAACCTGCCGGTGGTATCAGAACTGCGAAACAAGCTATTCAATATTTAGTGCTTGTAAAAGAAACTTTGGGAGCTGCCTGGCTTAACAACGAGTATTTCAGATTTGGAGCAAGTTCTCTTGCAAATGATCTGCTGATGCAAATTGTAAAACAACAAACGGGTCACTATCAGGGGCCTGATTATTTTTCCATTGATTAACTTTGAAGTCTATTATGTCTGAAACAAAAACAAAAGAGACCACTTACAAACCAACTTCTCCTAATTCAAAGTTAGACTTTGCTTCATTATGGGAGTATTCCGAAGCTCCTGAAAGTTCTGCTAACCTGGAGATCAAAGATAAATATGATCTTTTCATTGGAGGAAAGTTCGTAAAACCATCTAAGGATCGATATTTTAAAAGTATTAATCCATCCAGTAACGAAGAAGTAACCCAATTTGCGGAAGCTACTCAAAAAGACGTTGATAAAGCTGTTAAAGCTGCCCGAAAAGCTTTCAAAGGTGAATGGTCTGACTTGAACCCGAGTTCTCGTGGTAAGTACATTTACAGAATAGCCAGAATGCTACAGGAAAGAGCCAGAGAATTTGCGATAGCTGAATCGATTGATGGCGGGAAACCAATTCGAGAATCCAGAGATGTGGATATTCCATTAGCTGCTGCTTATTTCTTCTATTATGCAGGTTGGGCAGATAAACTTGAATATGCTTTCCCCGGAAAAAAACCTGAAGCTCTTGGGGTTTGCGGACAGATCATTCCATGGAATTTTCCTTTGTTGATGTTAGCGTGGAAAATTGCCCCTGCCCTTGCGTGTGGAAATACAGTAGTGCTTAAACCTGCTGAAACCACTTCTCTCACCGCTATGATGTTTGCTGAACTCGTTAAAGATGCGGGCTTACCTGACGGAGTTGTTAATATAGTAACGGGAGCGGGTCAAACCGGTGCTGAGATCGTAAACCACAAAGATATTGACAAAATAGCGTTTACAGGCTCCACTAATGTGGGAAAGATCATTCAAAAATCACTTGCGGGAACCGACAAAAAATACACGTTGGAACTTGGTGGTAAAGGAGCTTTAATTTTATTTGAAGATGCTCCAATTGATCAGGCTGTGGAAGGAATTATTAATGCGATCTATTTCAATCAGGGACATGTTTGCTGTGCCGGATCACGATTATTAGTTCAGGAAAACATAGCTGATAAAGTGATCATGAAATTGAAAGACAGATTGGAAACTTTGATTGTTGGTGATCCTCTGGATAAAAACACAGACATTGGTGCTATCAATTCCAAAGAGCAATTTGACCGTGTAAACAGTTATCTTGAATTAGGTGTGGAAGAAGGCGCTGAAGTTTATCAAAGTAAATGTTCTGTTCCTGAAAACGGATATTTTATTCGCCCTACTTTATTTACCAATGTTTCTCAGTCGAACCGAGTGGTTCAGGAAGAAATCTTTGGTCCGGTTCTCACTGTTCAATCGTTCCGTACTGCTGATGAAGCCATTGAAAAAGCTAATAACACTCCATTTGGTTTAGCCGGCGGAGTTTGGACTGACAAGGGTTCAAAAATCTTTAAAGTGGGTAGTGCATTAAGATCCGGAGTTGTATGGGCAAATACATACAACAAATTCGATCCTACCTCTCCTTTTGGTGGTTATAAAGAAAGTGGTGTTGGTCGCGAAGGTGGATTACATGGATTATCTGCTTACCTGAATTTGAAATAAGGAATTATTATGAGTGATAGAATAGAAGTTCAAAAAACATACAAAACATACGTGGGTGGATCTTTTCCACGTAGTGAGTCAGGTCATTATTATAAAGTATTTGACAGCGAAGGTGATTTTTTAGCTAATGCATGTCGATGTACCCGAAAAGATTTCAGAGATGCCGTTTTAGCTGCCCGTGCTGCATTTAAGGGATGGAGTTCAAGAACATCATACAACAAAGGACAAATTCTCTACAGAATTGGTGAAATGATGGAGAACCGAAGAGATCAATTTGTAAAAGAATTAGGACAAATCGGTTTTACTAAAGAAGAAGCTAATGCTGATATCAATGCATCGATCGATCGGCTGATCTATTATGCCGGCTGGACTGATAAATACCAACAGGTTTTCGGTTCTGTAAACCCGGTAGCTAGTGCTCATTTCAATTTTAGTATTCTGGAACCAACAGGAGTTGTCTCTGTATTAGCTCCGGAAAACAGTCCTTTATTAGGCTTGGTGTCAGTAATCGCCCCTATTATAGCCGGAGGAAATACTTGTGTAGTTCACGCTTCTGAGCAGTATCCTCTTCCGTCAATAAGTTTTGCAGAGGTTTTAAACTCTTCTGATGTTCCGGGCGGTGTTGTAAACATTCTTACAGGAATACGATCTGAGTTAGTTGAGCATTTCAGTTCACATATGGATGTTAATTCCATTCTTTATACGGATAAGCTGGATAAAGAAACGAAGATTAAAATTGATGAATTATCATCCAACAACATCAAAAGAGTAGTTAAGAAAAATATTTCCGACTGGTACGAAACAGATTCTGCGAGTCCTTATTTTGTTGTAGATTTTCAAGAGACCAAAACAACATGGCATCCCGTTGGATTTTAATGAAATCAGTTACAAAAATATTAATAAATATTCTGTTAGTCGGGACGGTATTTGTTGCATGTACAACATCGAACTCAACAATTTCAGACACTGAATCTGACAACTCAGA
Source organism: Balneola sp. (assembly GCA_017643645.1). Lineage (GTDB taxonomy): Bacteria > Bacteroidota > Rhodothermia > Balneolales > Balneolaceae > Balneola. The sequence goes on along the minus strand of JAEPNB010000007.1, from coordinate 60,515 downwards.
AATGAGTGAGTCTGCTTCGGAAGAGTCCGGAACTTCAGATAGTGAATCTGATTTAATAAGCAGTTTATCTGACATATATTCTTCGAATAATAATGAAGTGCCCAATGTTTATTCCCGTATTAAAAAAGAAAGAGAAGTAGAAGTAGATCTAACCAAGGGATATCGTATTCAGGTTTATTCTGGCCAGAATGTTTTTGAAGCTGACACTATGGCTTCGCGTTTCAGAGCTTGGTCTGATACTACCATTACGGGTTATCAAGCTGAAACTTATACTTTTTTTAAAACTCCATATTACAGAGTTCACGTTGGAGATTTCCATTCCAGAGACCGGGCATTATCATTTTCAAAACTTGTTAAACGTTTTTTCAGAGACGCCTGGGTAGTTTATGACAGTGTAAATCCTTACTTAGTCCCTGATGATACTACCAGTATCAGGTTGCAAGAGCTTTAGAAAAACAGTCTTGTTTTTCTATATTCATTCCAATCCTGTATTCATTAGTTTACGTATTCAGATATAAAGTATGGTAAAATATATTCTAGCTTTTTCGGTGATTTTATTTGTGGCAGCTTTTTCATCGAATAATATAGATGAGATCCCATCAAGTTTTTCTTTTACACATTCCATTGACACTATAAATGGTACTATCACCGGAAAAGTAACTGTTCCGGAACAAACCATAGGAAAAAGACAGTTTCGCGGTTCCAGTTACAGAAGCAGAGGAACTTCAAATTCTCGTTCAGCATCGTCTTCCGATTCAGCTCCTGAAGAAGGTTCTAAATTTATGAACACTATTGTAAGTGCCCATCCACTTTCATACACACTTTCAAATGATATAAGTGGAGACCCGGTAGTAATAGGACAAAAAGATGCTACATTCCTTCCTAATGTTACACCTGTAACAGTGGGAACCGTTGTTCAATTTATTAATGATGATCCCTTTTTCCATAATGTATTCTCCCTGACACCCGGATCTAAATTTAATATTGGTAGACGTCAACCGGGCGACGTTTTTTCAAAACAAATTGAAGCCCCAAAATGGAAAGTTACCGGAATAGGTCCTATTACTCTATTTTGTGATGTACATTCACAAATGAAAGCAACAATATTGAGTTTAGATACTCCGCACTTCACAAGACTAAATGAAGACGGAACATACCGGCTTTCTAATTTACCGGATGGTGATTATGAAATCAGAGTCTATAATCCTTCTTTTGATATTATTTCTAAAACAATCTCAATACAGTCTGATAATACCACAGAGACAAATTTTAATTTAGCAAACTGATTTTGAGTTTAAGAATAAGCACCAAATTAATCATCCTTTTGATCGGGTTAACACTGATTGTCCTTGTTACTGTCTTGACTGCCGTAAACAACACTTTTTCCAAGACTTTAAATGAAGATATAGTACTTGATTTCAGTCAATTACAGGGATTTTTCAAACAACAGCAAACTCTTCAATATGACAGATTAGTAGAATCGTCATATCTGATCAGTGAAAATTCCACATATAAAGCTAATGTTGAGTTGAATGATCCCGCTTCGGTAAATTTTACTGTTAACGAGTTTGCTCTGTTCATTAAAACAGATCTTTTTGTAGTTACAAATAATGAGGGTAAAGTACTTGCTTGGCTGAATAACGAAGAAAGGGCTGGCACTGATATTTCATCAAGAAAAAGTGTTCAGGATGCCTTAAATGGAATTGAACCTCCCATTAATATAGAGTGGCCTCGATTATGGGCGGTGAATGGCGAGCTTTTTCAGATCGTAACAATTCCGATCTATGCAGGTAACAACATAATCGGGACTACAACTTTGGGTACTAAATTTCAGGATTCAGAAGCCCGCTTACTTAAACAGAATACCCCTCTTGATGTAATCATGTTTTTGGAAGAAACACCCATTGCTTATTCTAATGTTAATGAAAATATGTCTGTTTACAGCCAGTTTGTAAATTCAAGAAAGGGACTAATTGACTCTCTTACTTCAAATTTAAAAATAAGCATCCCATTCAGAGCCAATTTAAATGATAAGGAAGTACTTGCATTTATAAGTCCACTCGGGACTGAAGAAAGAGCATACTATATTGCTTATGTTCCTGTAGATGTACAATTTGAGATACTTAGTACTATCCAGAAAAATATTTTATTAATTGCTGCTTCCAGCTTTCTGGTAATTGTTCCTATTGCTTTTATTATTGCAGGTGCTTTTTCGGGGCCTTTACAGAGACTCACAACAGCAATGCTTAAAGTGAGAGAAGGAGATCTGAATGTTGAAGTTCAATCAAAATCCAAGGACGAGGTCGGTATCCTAACAAAAACTTTTAATGAGATGCTCCAGGGTTTGAGGGAGCGTTTCGCACTTACCAAATACGTAGGTGATCATACATTAAAGATGATACAGGAAAAACAAACGGTTGATCTGGATGAAAAAGCTTCTTTTCAGGAACTTGCAATATTGTTCACAGATATCAGAGGTTCTACTTCCAAAATTTCAACTTCTACTCCGGAAGAATTCCTTGAAAAACTTAATAAAACCTTAGGAAAACAAGCTGACACCGTACTTCTGCATAATGGCTCAATTGATAAATATGTAGGTGATTCTTTAATCGCATTGTTTGCAGGTAGTGATTCACTTAAAGAAGCCATTAATGCAGCCATTGAAATTCAAAAAGACTTTAAATCGGATAATGAACTAAATGAGTTTTTTGATGGAATTGGTATAGGAATCAATTTTGGAAAAGTTATTCTTGGAAATATGGGAGCGAAAGAACGTATGGATTATACAGTAATTGGATCTGAAGTAAACCTTTGTGCACGATTATGCTCTTCCGCAAAAGACGCTCAGATTTTAATACCAAAAGAATTAATCAGTCAATATAGCCACGAGGTTGAAGATCTTAGTTTCAGAGAGGTCGGAGCACAGGAGTTAAAAGGATTTAAAAGAAGTGTTATAGTCTCAGAAGTACTCTATGATATAGAACATAACTAGACGAATTTACCATTCATAATTTTGACCAAATTCTCCCGATATGAAATCAGTAAAAACTTTAATTGGCATAGTTTTTTTATTTTTTGCTTTATCTGAACAAAACTATGCCCAGATTCAGCTAAATGGATCTTTTGATATGGAGTTGTCAGCAGGCGGTGAACAGTCCAGATTTATTACAAATGGTATCTCCCGGGAATTTGAGGAACTAAACCTTGCAGTAACACAGCTGAATGCATTTCTTTTTGCTCCAATAAGTGATGTAATTTTCATTGAAAGCAGAATTCAATTAGACACCTGGGGGAGCGGGAAACTTAATTCACCACGAATTTCTTTGGCTAGTTTAACCTGGGACAACCCCGAAAATTCCTATATCATAAAAGCCGGGCGATTTATCTCCCCTTTTGGTTTTTACACAAAACGACAGCTAACTACCGACCGGGTTTTTGTTCAACATCCTTTGGGATACAGTTATTTCACCAATATTTCTGATATAAGAGGTTATTGGCCGGAAGCAGGAAATAATACGAATGCAGAATATGAAGAAGGAGACGTTGGATTGCCAACGATATATTTTGCGGGATATGTAACAGGTATCGGTACTCAAATTGAACTCAGGAAAGATAAATTGTTTCTTGATGCGACACTTACAAATGGTACTCCAATCACCATCAGGGATCGCTCTACCCTTCCGAATTTAGCATTGACATCCAGACTATTTTACAGACCGTACGTATTCTGGGAGCAAGGTATTTCAATGAGTTTTGGAAATTTCATGCATGGAGATGACCTGAATAATTCTGTCCGGGAAGAAGAAAGTTTTCAAAAATATTATCAGTTGCTACTAGGAACCGATTCAAAAATAGCTTTTACCTACTTCGAAATAATCGGGGAAGTCATTTATTCCAAATGGAAAACTACCGGTTTTATCTCCAATCAATTTGATGAAAGTTGTGGCGGTAATTTATGTGATTACAACCTTAGCAATATTTCAGGAAATATAGATTTCAAATATGAACCTCCATCGTTAACCGGAAGCTACATTGCCTTAAGAGCCGAACATCTTTTATTTCTTGATGCTGATGATCCTGAAACTAATAATTCTTTTAACTGGGATGAAGACGTTTCCAGATTGACAGCTGTGATTGGCTATAAGTTGGCTCCAAGTATATTGCTGAAGGCTTCTTTTTCGGATCAGGGAGATTTTGACCTTTCGGAATACGCTTTCAGAATTCAGCTTTCCTCTTTCTTTTAGATACAAAAAGGGATGCTTTACAGCATCCCTGTTAATTCAATTATATTTGTCTGCTCTTTATCTCTTTAGTTAGAGAAATAAACAGCTGCAGCCCCTGCAAAGTTTTGTGAATAAGTGGGTGAAGCATTGCCGTTTGAAGATGGTAAATCAAATTCAAGAAGTTTACCTCCTGCCACCGCTCTTTCGGCTACATAGATCTTTTGCGTTTCAGCATTATAAGCCAGCCCTACAGGGTTGCCTAAATCGGTATTACTACCTTCAATAACGATTTGATCAGCGGATGAAATCGTTCCGTTGTTTCCTGCAGTAGCAATTTTAGTACTGAAATTAGTGATAACATGAATAGCTCCATCACTATCACTGCTTGCATCACCTATATCACTTAGAAACATAATATCTTCTGAAGCTGAATAATGAAGTGCATGAGTACGAACTATACCTTCAACTTGAACCTTAACATCCGGAGAAACTAAACCATCCGAGTTACTGAGAAAATTATTATACACAGCCAAAGTATCTGAATTATCCTGAATGGCATATAATGTACTTCCAGAAAATTGGATATCCCAAAGATTAATATCAGCTGTATATGTATTCGAAAGTGTTGCCGAGTTATCTCCGATTTCATAAACAAAAAAAGCATTTGTTTGATTATTTGCATCAGATGCATCCTGAGAAACCACCACTTTATTTCCTGAAGCTGCTAGTTTCCTTGCGTTAGCAAAATCTGTACTGCTGCTAAAATCTAACTCTATATTAAGAGACGCTTCTGTTTGCTTAAGATCAGTATAAACTTCTACTCTGTTATTGGTTCTGGAAGCAATGTATAATTCATCGGATTCTGATTTGTAAATGATCCCGTCAGAATCTGTAGAACTTAACCCAAACTGAATTGAACTTACCGTTGAAGACGAGAAATCATAGATACCAACTACCGGAGTTGTATTACTTGAAACAAAAACTGATCCGAATTCTGTGGTAATATCGTCGTCGTCATTACTGCTCCCACATGAGATTAATACTATCCCAATCAAAAGAATCAAAAAAGATGAGATTTTTGTTTTTTTCATAACCGCCTTGTTTGTGTACCATGTTATTAGTTTTTCTTAATCATAACATAGTACGAAATACTGATAAAAACGGATTTAATTCTCAATTTTATTGATCGATAAACAGATTGGAAATTCCATTATAATTAATGGAATATAAAGGAGATGAGTTAAATTCGTTTACATTGTCTGTTTGATTTGGATACTCAAATGAAAGAAACATTCCACCATTAGTTGAACGTTCTGCCACAATTATACGATTTGCTGCATTATGGTATATAACATCAACAGGGTTTTGGAGTAGGGTATTCGATCCTTTTATGAAAAGCATTTCGCCTTTTGGAATAGCCTTATCAACTTGTTGAAGTGCAAGTGAAGTTTTTAAATTAAAATCTTCAATTATTATTAGCTGTCCATCTTCTATACCTGATGTTACATCACCAACATCAGTAATGATCATTAAATCATTTTCAAGGTTATAGAATAAACCATGTGCCCGCACAACACCATCCAGTTTTATTTTAAAGTTAGGAGTAATTGCACCTTCACTATTTCCAAAAAAATTATTAAAAATAGCTAAACTGTCCGACTCATCTTCAACGGCATATAAAGTATTTCCAACCAGTTGAATATCCCATAAAGGAAAGTTTACAGAAAATTGATTTCTGAGGGATATTTCGGTGGCACTAACATCATACATAAACAAACTATTCTGTTGTCCATTATCTTCGGAAGCATCCTGAGCTACAATTGCAATATTATTGTCTGAAGTTAATCCTCGTGGGTTGCTGAAATCTGATGTGCTTATAGCACTGGGTAATATGCCGGAGCCTGCTTCATTAGCAGATAATTTCGAGTAAGCATTTAATCGGTTATTCTCTCTGTCAACCTGATATACGATGTCTCTGTTCTTATCGTAATAAATACCTTCCGCGTCATCACTGGTTATGGCATATTCTACAATCGTTTTATTATTGATATCAGAAAAATCAAAAATACTGATTTTAGATTGTGTATTACTGGAAACAAATACACGTCCAAAATCAGTTAAAATTGTATCATCTTTTGTTGTTTCGCAGCTGATAAATAGCGCTAAAATAAATATGTAATAAACCCTTTTTTTCATCGAATCAAAATCTGTTTAGAAATGAAAATAAAGCTTATTCCTGTTTTTAAACATTAAATCTAAATAACATTACATCTCCGTCACTTACCACATATTCCTTTCCTTCCTGTCTCATTCTTCCCGCTTCTTTTGCTGCTTTCTCTGTTTCATATTTTTCATAATCATCATATGAAATGGTTTCAGCTCTGATAAAACCCCTTTCAAAATCTGTGTGAATAACTCCTGCAGCTTGTGGAGCTTTTGTCCCCTTCTTAATTGTCCAGGCTCGGGCTTCTTTTGGCCCTACAGTGAAATAGGTAATTAACCCAAGTTCTTTATAAGCTGAGTTTATTAACCGGTCTAAACCTGCACTCTTTAAACCAAGTTCCTCAAGAAACATTTCTTTTTCATCAGGATCTAATTCTGCGATCTCTGCTTCTATTTTAGCACAAAACATTACTATTTCATCATCATGCTTTGCAGCGATAGATTTTACAGTATCTACGTATTCGTTTCCGGTATCCAGGTCAGTTTCTGAAACATTGCAAGCATATAATACTTGTTTACTTGAAAGCAGCATCAGATCATTATACGCCACTTTTTCTTCAGGAGTGACTTCAAACAAGCGTGCTGATTTTCCATTTTCTAAGTGTTCCCGAAGACGTTCTGCAACTTCAAGCTGAGCTTTCATTGCTTTATCTCCACTTTTGGATTGTTTCTTTAGATTCTCAACTCTCTTTTCAATACTTTCAAGGTCTTTAAGAATCAGTTCCTCTTCAATAATGGTGATATCCCTGTCCGGATCAATCCCTCCTTCCACATGAATAATGTCATCGTCATCAAAACAACGCACTACATGTATTATCAGATCCACTTCCCGAATATGAGAAAGAAATGCATTTCCTTTTCCTTTTCCTTCGGAAGCTCCCTTTACCAAACCGGCAATATCAACGAACTCAATAGTTGTTGGAATTACATTTGCAGAACTTGCAAGGTTCGCCAGTGTAGTTAATCTATTATCCGGTACAGGTACTAAACCAACATTTGGATCGATTGTACAAAATGGAAAATTAGCGGACTCTGCTCCCGCATTACTTAGTGCATTAAAAAGCGTTGATTTTCCAACATTTGGCAAACCAACTATGCCACATTTTAAACTCATAGTATTTACTTGTGTAAGTTAGATCTTGGTCGAAGTGTTATTTGACAGTATGATCGATTAAGCCCCTGCCTTTCTTATTAATTCTATCAGATTTTGACAGATCTTCTAATGAAGCATCCAGAATTCCATTCACAAAACGTCCGGACTTTCCTGTCGAGAATTTTTTTGCGATCTCGATAGCTTCATTAATAGTTACTTTAGTAGGGATTTCATCGAAATAAAGGAATTCACACAAAGCCATTTTAAGGATCAGGCGATCTATCAGGGCCAGACGTTGAATTTCCCAGTTTTTGATATGCTTAATGATCACCTCATCTAATTCAGGTTCATTTTCTAAAGTCCTGAAAAATAACTTTTCTGCGAAACGTCTAGCTTCTTTTTCGGTTCCCAGTGCATCTTTTATAACAGAATCAGTTATATATTGAACTGAATCGCCACTCTGTTTGAGTGCGTAAAGTGCTTGAAGTACAGTTTCCCGAACGTGTCTGCGGTTGATCATGCCAAATAACAATTTTAATGAGGTGTAAAGATACGAAAACTAACTTTTACCTAAAGCATAAATCTCACTATATTTGTTCGCTTATAAAAAGCGTCCTTAGCTCAGTTGGTTAGAGCGTTGCATTGACATTGCAGAGGTCGATGGTTCGAATCCGTCAGGACGCACACTTACCTTCCCTCCTCTTTTTCACTTTTCACTTAAAAGAACCTACATCACGTACTCATAAGCAGCTTGCAGTCCCAGTGGAATTCCCAGGTACCAGTATATCAGTAAGAAAATGGTCCATGAAATCAGAAATACGATCGAATAAGGAAGCATTACAGAAACCAGTGTTCCAATTCCCGTTTTCTTCACATAACGCTGACAGAACACAACAACGAGCGGGAAATAAGGCATTAACGGAGTAATGATATTAGAAACGGAATCTCCTACACGATAAGCTGCTTGCGTCAGATCCGGAGAGATACCAAGCCCCATCAACATTGGAACGAAAATAGGACTGATCAATGCCCATTTTGCTGAAGCTGAGCCTACCATCAGATTAACAAATGCTGTCAAAAATATAATCCCGACAATCGTCACCTGCCCCGGCAGATCCAGTGCCTGAAGATAGCCGGCTCCTTTTAAAGCGATTAAAACTCCGATATTGGATTTGGCAAAAGCATCAATAAACAGAGCACAGAAAAAGGCCATTACAATATAGTAAGCCATATCGCCCATCGACTTACTCATTCCATCAATGATATCCTTAGTTTTTGAATATCCTCCGGAAAGGTATCCATAAATGATTCCAGGGACCCAAAAAAGTAAGAAAATGAGTGGCACAATAGATTGCATTAAAGGAGCTTGAAAATCAGTTATTTCTCCATCAGGTGCTCTCATAGATGAGTTTTCCGGATAAACCCAAAAAAACAATCCAACTAAACCCGCAACCATTACCGCAGAAGAAATCCAAAAAGCTTTCTTTTCTTTATCTGTAATATTCCCAAGATCGTCTGCTCCTTCAAGATCAATGTCGTCATCCAGTTCTACATTTTTCAATCTGGGTTCTACTATTTTATCAGTGATATACCAACCAATAAGAACAATTAAAACACTGGATGCGCTGGTAAAAAACCAATTATTTAAAGGATTGATCAGCATTTCCGGATTAATAATCTGTGCAGCTGATTGAGTGAAACTTTGGAGTAACGGATCAATACCTGATGGAATAAAATTGGCACTAAAACCTCCTGAAACACCGGCGAAAGCTGCTGCAATACCGGCAACTGGATGTCGGCCGGCAGCATAAAAAATTACTCCTCCAAGTGGAATAACAAGTACATATCCGGCGTCTGTGGCTGTATGGCTAACTATAGCTACCAAAATAAGAACCGGAGTTAACAGCGTCTTTGGTGTAAAACTAAGTACATACTTAATAGCTGTATTTATATATCCTGAATGCTCAGCAACTCCAACTCCTAACATTGCAACCAGAACAATTCCTAACGGAGCAAATGTGACAAAGGTGTTAACCATACTTGCCAGAAAAGCAGCGAGCTGAGATCCGGTAAGTAAATTTATAACTTCAAGACTCTCTCCTGTTCTTGGATCAATTTCAGCAAAATTAAATGGAGAAAGAATCAGCGACAGCACCCAAACCAGTGCCAGAAGTAATAGAAACAAAATAGCCGGATCCGGTAATTTATTTCCGGCGTATTCTATGCCGTCCAAAAAGCGATTAAAAAAGGATTTTTTTTGCTTAGCTGTCTCTGAATTCACTTTATAAACATTGGATTAAAATTTATCACCAAAAGAAAACTAAAATCAGATTAAAGTAAAACAGTTTTATTGCAACTATTTTTTACTGAATCTGAACTCGAAATTCGCTCCATTATCAGAATAGATACTCGTTTCTGCATTTAGTTGTCTTCCCAAAGTTTTAACTAAAGTCATACCAAGTGATTGTTTGTCTTCCTCATTTTTTTCAGGTAACCCTACCCCATTATCGCTAACCGTATAAATTATCTGGTTATCACAGTTTTTAAATGAAATAAATATTTTACCTTCATCCCTTTCTGCAAAAGCATGTTTATAACTATTTGTCAGTATTTCATTTAAAATTAATCCACATGGTATTGCTTGTGTAATTTCCATCTTGATCTGATCCAGATCAAATTCGATATGAACTGGAATTGCTCTTCTTTCAAGTGAGTTTGAAATCACCCTTGTAAGATCTTTCAGGTAATTAGGAATGTCTACTTGTGAAAAATCATCGCTTTGATACAGCAGTTCATGTACCAATGCAATAGAATTGACTCTCATTTGACTATCTTTGAGCACTTTATGAGCGTCTTCGTTTTCTGAATTCAAAGCCTGCAACTCTAATAACCCCGTAATAACCGCAAGATTATTCTTAACTCTGTGGTGGATCTCAGCGAGTAATACTTCTTTTTCTCTTAAGTTGGATTTCAGCTTTTCTTCGGCTCTCTTCCGATCTGTAATATCAACATAGATGCCATACATTGAAATTATCTTTCCATCTACAATTACGGGAACAGCACAAACAATAACATCAATAATATTGCCGGATTTTGTTCTTCTTTTCCCGCTGTACACTTTGGCAATTTCACTTGTGGAGAGTTCAAGAGCATCCTGATATTCATCATCAGGCACAATTAGTTTATCGAGCTCCAAGCCCTTAACTTCCTCTTGCGTATATCCGAAAATTTCCTCGAAACTTTGATTAACACTTTCAATTTCCTGATGCCGGTCTAATTGAGCTATTCCTATCGGACTTGAATGGAAAAGATTGCTGAACATGCTTTCACGGTGTTTTAATTCCTGATGAGAAAGCAACCTTTCTGACACATCCCTTTCCACTACAATTATCACATCTTCATCTAAATAAGAACCGGAATTCATCAACACTTCTGTAGGAAAAACTTCGCCATTCTTCTTCTCTCCCCATCCTTCATAACTTATTGATTCCCCCTCTTTGGCTCTTTTTAAATAATCGGTTATCAATTTATCGTCATATTTGCCAGATGCCGACAAAAATTTAATTTGTTGTCCGATTACCTCTTCTTTTTCATATCCAAAGGTTTTCGTTAAACCGGCATTAACATCTATGATCACTCCCAGTGGATTTAATAAATAGATTGCATCTGTAATAGAGTTATACAGATCCATAAAACTGGTCATTAACTGCCTTGATTTTTCCCTTGCAAGCGTTTCTTCTGTAATATCTTTGATCACAGAATAGATAGAAGTGACATTTCCTTTGCTATCAAATAAATAGGAATTATACCATTCACACTCTATGAATTCACCGCTTTTAGTTTCGGATTTAAGAGTGACAATTTTTGTAGGGCTCAGATCCTCAAGCGCATCTTTATTAGCTTCGGTAATCTTACTGAAATCAGACTCTTGAATCAGATCTTCGAGTAAATAAGGGTTCTTATTAACATCGGAATGAGAATACCCAAAAAGTAACTCCGCTCTTTTTGACCATCTCAAGATTTTATGATTCAAATCCCACTCTATCTCTGCTAATGGGAAATCCTGAAAGCCAATAGGCAACGAAACTGTTTTTTTGGAGGATGCATTCTTCTTAAATACATCTGTTACATCATGAGCGACTACAATTTTGGAAGGAATGCCTTCGTAATTTATAAGATGCGATGAAAACTGAACGAAAAATTCATCTTTTGTTTTAGAAAAAATCTTCCAGGTTTCAATGAAGGGTAATCCCAGATTAACAAATTCTTCCTGACTGAGATCTATATTTTTCCCTAACGTAGACAGAGATTTGCCTATTAACTCCTTTTTGTGGTATTGAAGTTTGGATATAACAGCCTCATTAGCATCCAATATCTTCAAATTAAGCTGATCGCACACAAACATAAGTTGCGAATCGAAAAATGTCATACTTGTCCCAGAATGTCCTTCTATTTTGCAGCGAGAATATGCATTTTAAAGTTTACTTTATCCAACAAAACTTTAATAATTTTAAATTAAGTATGTACCAAAAATTATTATTCCTATCTTTGGGTATCAAAAAAAAGCTTTTTTTCAATTAACTAATTAATGTCAGAACAAAATATTACTATCACATTACCCGACGGCTCCAAAAGAGAATACAAAAAGGGAACTACAGGGCTTGAGGTTGCAGAATCAATTTCATCAGGATTAGCAAGAGTTGCACTAAGTATCACAGTTAATGGGGAGATCATTGATCTGGATCGGCCAATAAATGAGGATGCTACAATTGCTATCAACACCTGGGATAGCGAAGATGGCAAATATACATTCTGGCACTCATCTGCTCATATTTTAGCAGAAGCTGTTCAGGAACTTTACCCGGATGCAAAATTTGGTATTGGCCCCCCTATCGAAAATGGCTTTTACTATGATATCGATTTCGGGGAAAAAAATATTTCTCAGGATGATCTTGGAAAGATCGAACAGAAATTTCTTGAAGTAGCCAGAAATAAAAACAGCTTTGATCGAAAAGATATTTCCAAAGCAGATGCTCTTTCTTTTTATAAAGATAATGGAAATGAATATAAAGTTGATTTGATCGAAGGTTTAGAAGATGGATCGATCACATTCTATACTCAAGGTAATTTTACGGATCTTTGCCGTGGACCTCATGTCCCAAACACAGGAATTGTAAAGGCAATCAAGCTTACAAGTTTAGCAGGCGCATACTGGCGTGGCGATAACAACAGTAAACAGCTCACACGTATTTACGGTATCTCTTTCCCTAAACAGAAAATGCTTACGGAACACCTTGATATGGTGGAAGAAGCCAAAAAAAGAGATCACAGAAAGCTTGGTAAAGAGCTAGGTATTTACATGATCGACAAAATGGTGGGCAGTGGTCTTCCCATTTGGTTACCTAAAGGAACAAGGCTCAGAAGAACTTTAGAGTCTTTCCTGAGAGACGAACAATTTGAACGCGGCTATCAAGAAGTAATCACTCCTCATATTGGAAATATTGAGTTGTACAAGACTTCCGGACACTACCCCTACTATTCCGATTCCCAATACGATCCGATTCAGGTTGATGATGAAGAATACATGCTTAAACCCATGAACTGCCCTCATCACCACAGGATCTATTCTAATGAGATGAGAAGTTATCGTGATCTTCCTCTGCGATTGGCAGAATTCGGAACCGTTTATCGTTACGAACAATCCGGTGAATTAAGTGGACTTTCAAGAGTTCGTGGTTTTACTCAGGATGATGCTCATATTTATTGCATGCAGGAACAGCTGAAACAGGAGATCAAACATACAATTGACCTGACAAATTTTGTTTTTGATACATTTGGAATGCCTGTTGATATTCGTCTCTCCTTTCGTGATGATAATGAGGAAAAATACGGTGGAGACATTGAATTATGGGAACGTGCTCAGAAAGAGATCAAAGAAGTAGCTGACGAAATGAATCTGGACTATACAATTGCTCCCGGTGAAGCTAGTTTTTATGGTCCTAAGATAGATTTTATAATTCGGGATGCCATCGGTAGAAAATGGCAGTTGGGAACTGTTCAGGTGGATTACGTAATGCCGGAACGTTTTGATCTTACTTATGTAGGCTCAGATAATGAAAAACACCGACCGGTTATTATTCACAGAGCACCTTTCGGTTCCATGGAAAGATTCACCAGTATTTTGATCGAGCATTTTGCCGGAAACTTCCCGCTTTGGCTTTCTCCGGAACAAGTTCGTGTACTTCCGATATCAGATGATCAGAATGATTATGCAAAAAAATGCGTTGATGCATTTAAGAAGATTGGAGTTCGGGTAACACTTGACGAGCGAAGCGAACAAATTGGTGGCAAGATCAGAGATGCGGAAACTGACAAAGTGCCGTATATGCTGATCGTTGGAGCCAAAGAACAAGAAGCTGGCACGGTTTCTGTTCGTAGACATCGCAAAGGAGATATTGGAACTTTCAAATTTTCTGATTTTCTTTCAACTGTTGAAAATGAGATTGAAAAAAAATCATTACCTGAAGATTAACAAAACATAAGAGGATAAATATCGCAAGAAGATCATTTGGCAGACCAGAACCTGCTGACAAAACCAGAATCAATGAAGACGTAAGAGCCGCACAAGTCCGGGTAATTAAACCTGATGGCGGACATGAAATTACTACATCTGAACGAGCGTTACAGATTGCCGAACAATACAACCTGGATCTAGTTGAGATTGCACCTGATGCAAACCCACCCGTTTGTAAGATCATTGACTACGGCAAGTACATGTATGAAAAAAAGAAGAAAGAAAAAGAAGCTAAGAAAAAGCAGCATACTGTAAATGTTAAAGAGCTTCGCTTCAGACCAAACACAGACGATCATGACCTTGAGTTTAAAACTCGTCATGCCAGAGAATTTTTAGAAAGTGGCGACAAAGTAAAGGCTACCGTTCAGTTTCGTGGGCGTGATATGCTTTATACAGAAAAGGGTGAATTGCTTCTTTTACAGCTCGCAAAAAGCCTTGAAGACATAGCAAAGATTGAGACAAAGCCTAACATGGAAGGTCGTCGAATGATAATGATGATCACTCCAAAATAAACTGTTATAATCGTTGATTACACGATGATTTCTACCTATCTTTGAAGTCTTTATAATTTTCACAAAGCAGGTATACACACAATGCCAAAAATGAAAAGTAACAGTGGAGCTAAAAAGCGATTTAAGGTTACCGGTTCCGGTAAAATTAAACGTAAGAAAGCTTTTAAGCGCCACATTCTTACTAAGAAAAGCAGTAAAACCAAGAGAAAGCTCGGCGAATCTACTATCGTTACAGATGCAGATGCTCCAAAAGTAAAAGAGCTTATCCCTTATAAATTTTAATCCTAAAATCTAGACAAAAATGCCACGTTCATCAAATTTAGTGGCTTCCCGTCGCCGTCGCAGAAAGATTATATCTCAAGCGAAAGGTTACTGGGGCAAACGAAAGAATGTATATACGATTGCGAAAAATGCGGTTGAAAAAGGTCTTCAGTACCAATACCGTGATCGCAAAAACCGTAAACGTACATTCCGTAGATTATGGATCGTTCGAATCAATGCTGCTGCAAGAATCAACGGAATCTCTTATTCTAAACTCATCCACGCGATGAAAGAAAAGGATATGCAGATCAACCGTAAGGTACTTGCAGATTTAGCGGTTCACGACGCCGATACGTTTGCTGCCATTGTGAAGGAAGCTACAGCTTAATTGCTATCTTGCTATTTAAAGCCGGTAAATCTGTTCAATTAGGTTTACCGGTTTTTTTATTTTAACCACAGATTACTTAGTTAAATCAAAAGACATGCTCGATAAAGTAGAAGCATTAAAAAAAGAAATAGAATCTTTCCCGGTTTCAAACTCTGATGAGCTTGAAAATTTTCGCCTCGAGTTCCTTTCCAAGAATGGTAAGATACAATCTATGTTTAAAATGATTGGTCAGGTAGCTAAAGAAGATAAAGCTGCTTTTGGAAAGTCCATGAATGATCTCAAAAATTTGGCTCAGAATCGTTTTGATGAGCTACAATCCTCATTTGCTTCTTCAACCACTGCAGAAAGATCAGCTACCGACGATATTACTTTAACAGCTCCTCTCTCTCCTGTTGGTTCTTTACATCCTCTTACCCAAACTCTTGAAGAGATGAAGAGTATCTTTTACCGATTAGGTTTTACGATCTCTCACGGACCTGAGATCGAAGATGATTTCCATAATTTCACCGCTCTGAACTTCCCTCCTAATCATCCCGCTAGAGATGAACAGGATACTTTTTTTGTAAGAAAAAGCGATGACCCGAAAGTTGATGATCTTGTTCTGAGAACTCATACTTCTCCTGTACAGATCAGATTGATGGAAAAACAAAAGCCACCGATTCGTGCTATTATGCCCGGAAGAGTGTATCGAAACGAAGCTGTAAGCCCTAAGTCTTATTTCCTGTTCCATCAGGTTGAAGCTCTTTATGTTGATGAGAATGTAAGTGTAGCTGATCTGAAAGATACACTGATCACTTTTGCTAAATTAATGTATGGGAATGATGTGAAGTACAGACTGCGTCCGGGCTTCTTCCCTTTCACAGAACCAAGTTTAGAAATGGATATCTGGTGGGGATCAAAAGAAAAAGGAAAGTGGCTGGAAATTTTAGGTTCCGGCATGGTTGATCCTAATGTATTCAAAGCTGCAGGAGTTGATCCTGAAAAATATACCGGGTTCGCCTGGGGAATGGGTGTTGAACGCATCGCTATTTTAAAGCATGGAATCGACGATATTCGATCATTCTACGAGAATGACATTCGCTTTTTAGAACAGTTTAATTAAAAGATCTCAATACGTTATAAATGAAAATTTCATATAACTGGCTACAAGAATTTATTGATCTCGATCTGAGTCCTGAAGAACTCGCTGATAAACTTACTTTGATTGGTTTAGAAGTTGAAGAAATTGAAGAGTTTGGCAGTACACTGGAAGGCGTGATTGTTGGTGAAGTTCTTGAAACTAAGCCTCATCCTAATGCAGACAGATTAAAGGTTTGTACCGTTGATCTTGGAGACGAGAAAGTTCAGATCGTTTGCGGAGCGGATAATGTAGCTGAAGGACAAAAAGTACCTGTAGCAACTGTTGGCTCTACCCTGCCCATCAAACTGGATGATGGAAGTTTTTTAACTCTTAAAAAAGCAAAACTCCGTGGCGAAGAATCACACGGAATGATTTGCGCTGAAGACGAACTTGGACTCGGTACGGATCACGATGGAATTATGGTTTTGGATCCATCACTGGAAACAGGAACTCCGATAAGTGACATCTTTGATCTGTATCAGGATACGATCATTGAAATTGCCATTACTCCGAACAGACCGGATGCAACTTGTCATCTTGGAGTAGCCCGTGATATTGCCGCAGCTTTAGATCTTGAGTTGGTTAAACCTGCTGTTAAAGTACCTGAGTCTTCTAATACTTCTGATTATTCCATTGAAATTGAAAGTGATAAATGCCACAGATATGTCGGCAAGCTTGTCAAAAATGTAACGATTGAAGATTCACCAAAATGGTTGCAGGATAAATTAACAGCGATCGGACTTCGTCCTGTTAATAACGTAGTAGACATCACTAATTATGTGATGTACGAACTTGGACAACCTTTACACGCTTTTGATTTCGACAATCTGAATGATGGCAAGATCATCGTTAAAGAATTCGATAAAGAAATTGAGTTTGAAACTCTTGATCACATCAAAAGAAAATGTGAAGCAGGAACACTGTTTATTTGTGATGGAAACGGTCCTGTGGCAATTGCCGGAGTTATGGGCGGGTTGCATTCCGAAGTAAGTGATTCTACCACAAACATTTTGATCGAAAGTGCTTATTTCGATCCGGGTAGTATTCGAAAGACATCTAAGCAACAAACTCTCCAAACTGATGCTTCTTATCGATTTGAGCGAGGTATTGATCCGAATTTACAAGCCATTGCTGCTCAAAGAACTGCAGATCTTATCATTGAAGTTTGTGGTGGTGAAGCAGAAGCCGGAATCACGGATATACATCCTGTAAAAACGGAAACGCATCAACTTACTTTGAGAAAGAGTTATGTGAACAGATTGTTAGGCACTGATCTGTCTGTTGAAGAGATCATCCAAATCGTAAATGGTCTTGAACTTGATGTAGTTTCGAAAAATGAAGATACCATTACTTTTGAAATACCAACTTTCCGTCCTGACCTGAAACGTGAAGTTGACTTAATAGAAGAAGTTGGAAGATTATTCGATTACAACAAGATCGGGTCAAAGAATCAGGGGATCTTTGTATCAACCGAACCTTTAACTGATTGGGAGCTTTTACTTTCCAAAACCAGAGACGTTGGTGTTCACTTAGGATTTAAAGAAATTTACAGCAACTCTCTCATCTCCCAAAAAGAAGCGCTCAATTTTGTTACTGAAGAGCAAATGATCGAGACATTAAACCCATTGAATAAGGATATGAGTACGATGCGTCCTTCTTTAATGCATGGATTCCTGAAATCTGCTTCTTATAACTTTAACAGAAAAGCGGAAACCATCCGGTTCTTTGAAGTTGGTAATGTGTTTGTACAAAGTGAAGATGCTACATATCATGATGGCATCAACGAGCAAACCCATTTACTGTTTGGTCTTTCCGGCTTTAAAAACACTGAACACTGGACAGGAAAGGCTACACCATTTTCCATATTTGATCTTAAATCCGAAGTAAATGCGTTCTTCACCAAGTTAGGTTTGGCAGGAAATATCAAGATCAAAGCAACCGATGAGAGCTCGCTTACTTACAGCTTCAAAAAAATAGAACTTGGAAAGGTATCCACTGTTTCTCAGACTTTGCTGGATGTGTATGATATTGAGCACCAAACTTATATTGCTGAGTTCAGTCTGGACAAAATTTCAGAAGCTCTTACTAAGAACAAAGCTAAATCGTTCACAGCAATTCCCAAATTCCCTGCCTTCGAATTCGACTTTGCAGTCATCGTGGAGCAGGAAATTTCTGCAGGTGATCTTATGAACTCCATAAAAACTAATGCTGGTAACACATTAAAAAACATTGATATATTTGATGTTTTTGAAGGTAAATCAATTGGGGAAGGAAATAAAAGTATCGCCTTCAGACTAAATTTCATTGATCCCAACAAAACCTTGAATATCAAAGAAGTAGAACCTATTATTCAGCGCGTGGTTAAATCACTGGAGAAGCAATTCTCTGCTAAACTTAGATCTTAGGTTATAAGCAATGAATAAGGTTGCAAAACAGACTGAACGATTTCGTGAACTTCTGGGTGAAATCAATGAAGAGATTTCAGAATTAAAGAATGAAATTAAAGAACTGAAGCGAGACAATTCCAAGCTTCAAACAAAACTGACTGAGGCAAGAGACAAACAGACAGATATTTTCTCTGCTATAAATGAGTCTGAAAGATTGGCAATGCGTCAGCATATTCAGGGACTTGTTCAAAAAATTGATAATCATTTGGGTTCTGAATCATGAAATCGATTAAAGTCACCATTCTCGGAAAGCAATATCCGCTGAAAGTTGAGGACAGCGAAGAAGAAAATATGATCCGGATCTGCAATTATGTAGACGAACGATTCAAAACCTATCGCGAACAGCTTGTAAAACAACCGGAATCTACGGTTATGTCACTTGCGGCTCTTAGTATTGCAGAAGAACTTTTTGAAGCCAGAAACAACTCTTCCGAACTGGAAAAGAACGAACACCATACCATGGAGAGAGTTAATAAAAGCTTAGAAAAGCTTCTCCTTCAGATCAAAGAAGAATAAAAAAGGAAAAATACATTGGCTGAAACTGTCAGCATTTTGTTTGTCGGAGACATCGTTGGCTCTCCAGGATTACAATTAACAGAAACGGTACTTCCAAGTCTTATTAAGAAATATGAGGCTGATTTTGTGATAGCTAACGGTGAAAATTCACATGAAGGTCATGGAATCAACGAATCTATCATCAAGTCTCTCCATAATCTTGGAGTGCATGTAATTACCGGTGGTGACCATTCTTTCGACAAATGGAAAGTGTTTCCATACATGCGGGAAAATAACACCATCCTCCGCCCTCTTAACTATCCAAAAGGGAATGCGGGTTCAGGTTTTGGAGTGTATGAAATCCCGGGCACTTCTTTTAAGATCGGTGTATTGAATTTACAAGGACGTACGTTCATGAAAGCAATTGACGATCCTTTTTCTGCTGCTGATTGGGCGCTTTCTAAAATGCGAGAAGAAACAAATATCATTTTTGTGGATATGCATGCGGAAGCGACTGCAGAAAAGATTTCCATGGGCTGGCATATTGATGGCAGAGCTTCTGTGATGGTTGGAACCCATACTCATATCCCAACCGGTGATGCCAGAATATTTCCACAGGGATTAGGTTATCAAACCGACGCAGGCATGACAGGTTCTTTTAATTCATCCATCGGAATGGACAAAAAAGTAGCTATAAAAAGATTCACTACCGGAGTTCACCAAAAATATCGTGCAGCGGAAGGCGATAATCATTTATGTGGAGTATTTGCTAAAGTTGATACTGAAACCGGCAAATGCGTTCATATCGAACAGGTTACTTATCCTGAATTTTATTTTAGCAAGGAAAGCTGATGTCAGAGTTATTATTAAAGGCTGAGGGGATTTATAAGAGCTACGATGATGATAATGGTGGCCCGCCTCTAGAAGTACTCGAAAATGTGAATCTGGAAGTTCAAAAAGGAACCATTACTTCTATTGTTGGCTCAAGTGGTAGCGGTAAAAGTACCTTACTTCATATTCTGGGCGGACTAGATAAACCCAACAAAGGTTCTGTGCTTTGGGGCGATAAAGATATCAGCCTGATGAATTCTGATAAGTTAGCTGAGTTCAGAAATAAGAACATTGGCTTTGTATTCCAGTTCCATCATTTGTTGCCTGAATTTACTGCTATTGAGAATATCGCAATGCCTGCTCTGATATCCGGAGTTCCGATGAAAGAAGCTTCTGACAGAGCACTTGACCTTATGAAGCGCTTCAGTATTGCAGACCGAAGATTCCATCGCCCTACTCAACTTTCGGGCGGTGAACAGCAACGTGTTTCCATGGCAAGAGCTTTGATGAACAGTCCGGAACTTATTCTTGCTGATGAACCCACCGGAAATTTAGACGATGCCAACACACAGATCATTCTGGATCTTTTGTTTGAATTAAGAGACAGAGACGGTGTTTCCGTGTTGCTAATTACCCACGAAAAAAATATTGCGGAACGTTCTGACACCATCCTTGAAATAAAAAATGGAACAATTGATTAAATCAATTTCGGTTGACCGCTAAAAGCCTTATTTTTGCCCCCTATCAAAATCATACTTAATTAAAAAAACATGACGAAGAAATTTACTAAAGAAGAGTTAGAACACGATCCGTTGTTAGACAAATATGTACAAACGGTATCCTTCTTTAATGCAAACAGAACTATGATTCTGTCACTAACGGTAACTGTTATAGTTGTTATCGGAGTATTGATTGGATATAGATTTTATGCTGAAGGTCAGGAGCAGGAAGCACAAAACTATTTAGCAGCAGCAGAGCAAAGCTATTCTGCAAGTGATTACCAAACTGCGCTGAACGGAGATGAGTACACGCTTTCTTATGGTTTCATTGCAATTGCTAACGATTATTCCGGAACAAATGCCGGAAACCTTGCAGCTTATTACGCTTCAGTTTCTTATTTCAAACTGGATAATTACGAAGAAGCTTTGGGCTACATTCAGGAATACAAGCATCCGAAAGGAATTATGGGTGTTGGGTCTGTTTCTTTCCATGCAACGCTTCTGAAGCTAAACGGAAGCCTTGAAAAAGCAGCTAAGAAGTATGAAGAAGCTGCAAACTGGGATAAAAACGATTCCACTACCCCATTCAATCTTTTGAAAGCTGCTAATGTTTACAAGGAACTTGGAAATATGGAAAAAGTAAGCAGTATTACTTCAACCATCATTGAAGAATACCCTGACAGCCCTGAAGCTACCAACAGCAGAAAACTGCAAGGAACACTGGCTGCTAATTAATTCAGTTTCAGATCTTATTTTTTATCAAAGGCTTCCGTTTGGAGGCCTTTTTTGTTTCTCATTACTAATTAATGAGATCTTTGATGCCCAAACAATCCCTAAATCAAATATCTAAAGTTTGTAACTTATTCTTCTGTTTTTCGCAATCCTTTACTTCGCATCAGATTCATTTCACTATGAAAAATACCAATAAATACTGCCCTAGATGTAAGAAAGGCTTTGAATGTAAAGCGAATTCAATTTCTGAATGTCAGTGCTCAACGGTAACACTCACTGAAAAAGAACGAGCATTTATTAGTAATAAATTTGAAGATTGCCTGTGTGTTGAGTGTCTGAAGGAAATAAAAGCCGGCAAAGATAATTTCGTACTTCCCAGGTAAGCGGGCATAACTTGCGCAAGCGTATCGCTTGTGCGGTTAGTATATAAGTTCTATATCCAACAATCCTTTCTGTCCATAATAGTCTTCAGCGCTACTAAATAACCATTGTTCCGGACTTTCTACAAATCCAGCAACAACTGGGGGAGAAATCTACAGATTTGCTACAACAGTGATCTTAGATTTCTCGGTCATCAGCTACTGGCTGATTCAACTCGAAATGACAAATTTATGTTTCATTTATAAAGCCCTGCCAAATCCCATTTCTCAATAACTTCTTCAATCAGATTAAAAACCCGGGCATTTACTCTCTTGTAATATTCTTTGGCTTGGTCTTCATCAAAAGTTGGGTAGCCCTGCCCCGCTTCGTACAGTCCGATGGAAGAAGGAAACGGATAAGCGCTCCACGTAGAACCTGAAGGATAAGGAGTCGTCATTTCTTCGCCGGTGTATCTGTCTTTGTGAATATGCTCGGGAACAATGGCCTGAATATAAGCCGTTTCGTTATTGCCACTGTGACCTCCATTCTCTCCAAACACGGCAAAAGTATCTTCAGAAACCACACTCCACCAGTTTATGACCAGAATTCGTACTCTTAGTTCAGGAGAAAGCTTTTCAGCCACTGATCTTAGAATAGCTGTTTGCGGACCACCGTGACCGTTTAATATGATAATATTTTTAAACTTATTGCCGGCCAATCCTTTAAGAATATCTGCTATAAATAAAGAATACGCTTTTTCTGAGATCGCAAACGCTCCCGGATAGGCTTGCATAGAACCGGTAACTCCATAATTCAGGGTCGGAGCGATCATGGCGTTTAAACCTTCAGCGAATTCCTGAGCCATTCGTTCGGGAGCCAGATTATCTGCTCCGTTTGGGATAACTCCATGAGGTTCTAACGTCCCCACCGGAAGCAAAACCGTCTCTATCTTCTCAGGCACAAACTCCGCAAACTCCAGCCAATTGATGAGATTCATTTCTCGGGTGGTGGGGTTATCTTGTGCGATGAGTACTGAGGAAAACCCCAATAATAAGGTGGTAAAGAATATCTTTTTCATGGCTGCTTAGTTTATGATTGCTTTCAATCTATCTCAATTTAATCTCTTTCCCAAGCTCTTGCTGTGTCCATGATTAGTGATCTTTGCAGAAGAAGTTATCTATTAAACCACATCGTAAAAGATATTTGGAGCAGGAGCTCCTCGGTTTCATCCCAAGCAGGAGCTTGGGATGGAGAAACAAGCAAATCAGGATTCTCAAAATTGTAGATTAACAGGATTTTTTTCGATAGAAATCCTGTTAATCATGAAAATCATTTCTAATCCTGGTCAGCCTTCGAATTATTTCTGACTAATTTCTTATTAAAGAATTTCACCAGTCCGAAAGCAATTGCCCACTGAACAAGCACTGTAGCTACAGAAAATGCACTTAGTGGATTATACCAGCTGTCAGGTGCGTACTCGGTTGCACTTAAGAACATCCACCATCCAAGTAATGTAATTACCTCTACAGGGACTATGTACTTCAAAATGATCTCCCACCATTTTCCGAGTTGTACACCTTCGGGATCAGTATTAACCAATTCGGTTCTGAATTTATGTACACCATATTTGATAACGGCATAACTAATAAAAGCACCGGAAACCATCAGTCCTACACCCCATACAAAATCCTGATTGGCAAAGAAGCTCAGATTCATTGCAGAAGGGATACCGAATGCAAAACCGGCCACACAAATCACCATGGTAGCTTTCTTTCTTTTTATTCCTGTATTCACAAACACTTTAGTTGCTAACTCGATCATTGATATCAAAGAACTGAATGCAGCGAATGTCAATCCTAAGAAAAACAGTATAGAGAAAATTCCCCCTCCACTCATGGTCGCAAACAATCTTGGCATCCAGATGAATGTTAAACCGGTTGAAGCCGGACCTGAAGTTTTCATTACATCAAGAATTTCTGCATTGGACATCGTTGCACCAAGCGTACCAAACACCGTAGAGAAAATGATTATCGCTGAAACAATGGAAACCATATTGTTTCCAATTCCGGTCTGAAAAGCACTGACCGTTACATTATCCTGCTTTCTCATATAAGTAGCATAAGTTAGAATCAATCCCCATGCCGCTCCGGTATCCCAGGCATTTTGGGTTAAAGCTTCCAGCCATAAATTAGGGTTTTTCAAGTCGCTCCAGTCAGGAGTAAATAAATATGAGATACCGGCTCCGCTTCCCTCAATAGTTAGGGCTTTTACTAAAGAGATCACCAATACCACCAAAAGCGATGGAATCAGGATCTTATTAACCTTTTCTATAGATTTTATCCCTTTCAGAACAATATAGCCGCCCAACAACATCACCGTTGCATGAGTTAGGATCGGCCAGTTAGAAGCCTGAAAATTATTCCAAATTCCCAGTGCCTGATCTGCTGTTTCGGGAAGAGGTGCAAATAATGCTTGTGATAAGTAATACAAACACCATCCTGCTACCACACTATAATAGAACATAATAGCTGTGGCTACGAAACCAATAAAGCCACCCATCCATCCTTTTTTTTCACCAATCAGATCCGCAAAAGACTGAACCACACTTTTCCGACTGTGTCTACCGATTCCATATTCTGCTATAATTAATGGAATGGACCACATAAATAAGAAAATAGCCCAAGCTATCAGGAAAGCTCCTGCTCCATCTTCCCCTCCATTTTGTGCTGCTATTCTTGGGAATCTCCAGATATTACCTGTACCAACAGCAATACCAAGAACACTTAGAATCATGCCTAATTTGGAGGAAAAAACTTGTTTCGGTTCGCTCATTTTAAAAAATAATGTTAATTGAAAAAATACATGTTTAAAGTAGCCGTTTCTTCACCTGAAGATTATTATCTTCGTGGTTTCTATATTTTGAATAGAACAAGGCTATGCCTATAATTGCAAGCCAAGCATAACGGTAATAAACGACTATCCAAAAAACAATTTCTTAAGAAAATTTTCGATGTTTTCAGATCATAAAACAACCAATAAGTACCTCGCTTTATTCACTTTCTTTACTTCGTTAATCATTTACTGCCTTACACTTGCACCCACTGCCAGTTTTTGGGATGCCGGCGAATTTATTGCTGTTGCGCACGGATTGCAGGTAAACCATCCTCCCGGAGCCCCTTTTTACTCTATTCTTGGTAGAATTTTCTCAATGTTTATGCCTACAGAATATGTTGCTTTGAGCATCAACTTCATCAGCGCCCTAGCATCTGCACTAACTATAATGCTCTTATATCTGATCATTGTTCGATTGGTAAGAGAATGGAAAGGTGATGTCTCAGAATTCAGCCTGATGGACAAAATCGGAATGTACGGTGGTGCTTTAGTTGGTGCACTTACATTTGCAGTGTCAGATACATTCTGGTTTAACGCTGTGGAAGCAGAAGTGTACGCACTTTCGATGTTCTTTACGGCAATTGTAGTCTGGCTCGCATTAAAATGGTCGGAACGTCATCAAGACCCTTATAACGAAAAATGGCTGGTTTTGATCGCATATATGTTTGGATTAGCCATCGGAGTTCACCTGTTGAATTTGCTAGCGCTCTTTTTTGTTGCTCTCATTATTTATTTCAAGAAGAAAGATTTCACCTATATGTCGTTTGGCATAATGGGAATCCTGGCGGTTACCTCCTTTTTTGTGATCTATCCTGCTACTATAAAATGGATACCGGACTGGTCATCTAAAGTTGGTGGTGCCACTTATGGTCTGATCAACCCTCTCGTATTCATCTTTTTAATAATGCTTGCAGTAGCCTGGGGAGTTTGGTATACCCATAAAAAGAAATATCGTCTGGCAAATATTGCGATCATTAGTTACGCTATGATATTGATGGGTTTCTCTTCGTATTCGGTAATTATGATCCGTTCTATTGCTGATCCTCCCATTGATGAGAACGATCCTGAAACTGTGGAAGCTTTTGTAAAGTACCTGAACAGAGATCAATATGGTGATACACCTATCCTGAAAGGGAATAATTATGATGACGTCACCGGACAAATAACGCGTGGACCTGAGAATGAAGAGCTTTTTCCAAGACGTCACTCACAAGATCCACGTCATATTGAATACTACGGCAGATACGACAGCGACTGGGATTTCTTCTGGAATTATCAGGTCGTGCACATGTATGTACGATATTTTAACTGGAATTTTATAGGCAGGGCTTCAGATATACAGGACACCGGTTGGCAATCCGGTTTTTCAGCTCCAAAATATCCGAGTAATAAAGCAAGTAACTCCTACTTCTACATTCCTTTTCTGCTTGGATTGTTTGGACTCATATATCATTTTTCCACAGATAAGAAACGGGCTTTTGCCGTCCTCTCCTTATTTGCAGTAACGGGAATCGCTGTAATTTTCTATCTCAATCAACCACCCTATCAACCCAGGGAGCGAGATTATGCCTACGTAGGCTCCTTTTTTGCATTTTCAATCTGGATTGGAATCGGGGTAACCGGATTAGTTGATCTGATCAAGTCCTATATTAAAGAAAACTCAATGGCCGCTTATGCTGTAATTGGATTGTGTTTGCTGGCTTCACCAGTATGGATGGGATATCAGAATTGGGATGACCATGACAGGAGTGATCGCTACGTAGCACCAGATTACGCCAAAAACCTTTTAAACTCCTTAGCTCCAAATGCTTTGGTATTCACCAACGGGGATAACGATACCTTCCCTCTTTGGTATGCTCAGGAAGTGGAAGGCGTCAGAACTGACGTTCGTATTGTTTGTTTGAGTCTTCTGAATACAGATTGGTACATCAAACAGCTACGTGATCAGTGGTCGCATGAATCTGCTCCCCTGCCTATCAATTTGACGGATAAAGAAGTTGAACAAATTACTTCCGGTATTTCACGATGGACACCTCAGAACATTTCTATTCCGGTTAACAAAGATTTGTTGAGAAGAGCTTTTTCAGAAGATTCTCAGTACAAAGAAGCAATTGGAGTTACCGGCAGTGAAATTCCTATCCTTCAAACAGGTACGGATTACGAGATCCCTGTTGACTCTTTGGATGATGTAGTAAACTGGAGACTTGCAGGAAGATTTTATGGCCGTGATCAGGAAGGTAATGACATCAGATATCTTCAAATTCAGGATAGATTAATTCTGGAAATACTTGAAAGCAATAACTGGTTACGTCCTGTTTATTTTGCTAATACAGTGTCCAGCCAGAGCCAACTTAATCTTCAGGATTATTTCCGTACTGAAGGGAAAGCATACCGTGTGATCCCTAAGAAAATGGAAGCAGAGGTTGGAAATGCATATATAGATGCCGAAATTCATGCCAGAAGATTTCGTGATTTCAGTCACCGTGAATGGGGAAATCCGGATGTATATTTTGATGAAAACATTCGCCGTATGATGGGTAATTATCGTTATAATTATCTGCAACTGGCAGAAAAATTCATACTTCAAAATCAGCCTGACAGTGCTCTGTATTGGTTAGAGCATGGGGAAAGAGTAATACCTCTTCGTGAAGATGAGGAAGTAAGTACTATCATTGCTCTTTACGCAAACAGATATGCCCAATTAGGTAAAACTGAAGATGCGTTACGTTTGTTAGATTTTACACTTGATGGATATGTTAAAAAACTGGATGAAGAATTTGACAGATTCCAAAGTATTCAAAATGAACTCGCTGAAATATCTACTCAGTATGAACAAGCAAGAAGAAATGCTGATATCAAAGCGCAAAGAACTTTAACTCAACGTAACAACACATTAGTACAACAAGCCAGAAGCATCTCTCAAAATATAATGAGAGAACGTCAGGCGTTGACAATTGTGCAGTTTGTGTATTTCAGAGCCGGTAATGACGAACAGGGTCTGAAGATTGCTGAAGAGACAAATGCGAAGTTTGAAGGCTCTCAAATACCATTAATTCCTAAAAGCCGGGAAGAAAGTATTCAAACCGGAACTCAATACGGTTTAAATTAACCATCTATTTATAGTTAGCTCTCAGTATTGTATATTCTGAGAGCTAAAATTTTATATCATGATCCATCAATTTACAGCAGAAAATATTTCAACTATCGGAAAGGTACTTGGAGCTACTCCAAAACCCTTAGGAAAGGATGTATTCAGAATTGAAGTAAAAAACGAAGAAGAAAACCGAAAGCTTGCTCTCGAGATTCATCTGGGATTAGATGTTAATGGCGAAGAAATGAATATGGTATCTGTTTATGCATATAATACATTTCTTCAGCTTCATAATTGCACTGCTTTTGTTGCAAGTGATATGCTTCAGCAAGTTACCTTTTTTGGAAAATCAGGTGAAAAAACATCCGGTTTGATAGTAGAAAAGGCAGCCGGTTGCAGTCTCTATGCTAATGTAGACGAAAGTTTACTTACCGGTGACTTCACTCAACTTCCGGAAGATATGATGATGTGTGGTATTGCATTATCACTCACAGAATCAATGGATGATGACTTCAGCTTTTAATTGCTGATTGTGGCTGAGACCTACCCTCTTCAAATATTCAACACTACAGATATCGATTTGCCTTGCAAAGAAATCGATTGCAGAAAAGTATTTGAATTTGTTGCTCAACATGAAAAAGTCATCTTTGAACTGGTTGAGCTTGCTTATGTTGATGAGCAAGAGATCATAAGAATTAACAAAGAGTTTCTGAAACGGGATTATATAACTGACATTATTTCGTTCCGCTACGATGAGGATGATTCTAATACCAAAATCGAAGGTACGTTATATTGTTGCTTGTCCAGGATAATTGATCAGGCTAAGGAGTTTAACCAAACTTCAGAAAAGGAATGCCTCAGAATATTAATTCACGGTTTACTTCACCTGATTGGATATGAAGATCAGTCTGAAGCAGAGAAAGAGGAAATGACAAATTTAGAAAACCTGTATTTATCTATGTTTTACGAGTAACCTAAGCCTCTTTAACTCGTAGCAATGCCAAAACTAATAGTATGGCTGAACAACAAGAAAAAAATATCATTACCGAGCGCACTAAAGAATACGGAAAGCAATTCTGGGGTATTCTGCAGAAACAGATCGAAAAGCAAACTGACAGTGATCAAGATCCGGTGTCCAGAATAAGTCCTCCTAAAAAGGAAGGTAAATATAAGATCCTGCTTAAACTTTTATTCCTCTTCCCACTTCTGCTGATCGGTACATTTATTACTTCCTTTTATTGGGATTTTGATGGCGTTCAAACAACTGTGCTGGGTTTCAGCATTGAGTTCGAAGGTTTGATGAGAATACTTTCCATAAGTGGGTTGATCGGATTCCTTACTAACTGGCTTGCCATTACAATGCTTTTTCGTCCGGCTAAACGAAGACCCATATTTGGTCAGGGCTTGGTTCCTGCTCAAAAAGACAGAATTGCCTTTCGCTTAGCAGCTGCTGTTTCTGAAGACCTCATTAATCCTGATATCATCAAACAGAAAATCCAGGAATCGAATGCTATTTCAAAATACAGAGCTCAAGCAACAGAATATATCCGGGAAATAATTGACGACCCTGAATTCAGAACCGACCTGAAAGCTCTTGCTGTTAATTATGTGGATGAAATGGTGGCTCAGCCCGAAGTAAGAGCCAATATTGCGGAATCGATTATACATCAAATAGAAAATAATATAGAAGAGAATTCCTTCGAGAAAGTAGCGCTAAAGGCTTATAGTTTCATCAAAGGACAGGAAATGCAATCTTTAGTAGAAGATGCTCTAACTAAGCTTCCGGGCGGCGTGGAGAAAGGTTTAGACAAATTAGATAGTTTTCTGGATACACTTCCCGATAAAATAGAAGCAAACAGCTCGACCATTGAAAACATTGTTACCTCTCTGCTATACAAGCTTATCAATCAATTGGATGTTCACGCTTTGGTTGAGGATAATCTAAGAGAATACGATGAACAGCGGTTGGAAAAACTGATTAAAAATGCCAGTAATGATCAACTTCAGTATATCCAGTATTTAGGAGCCGTGCTTGGAACATTGGGAGGTTTCATAATCTGGAAACCAATTGGTAGTCTTGTCTTGTTGCTGCTCATTATTTCAATTACCTTAGGATTAGATATATTACTTCATTGGATCAAAAACAGAGATTCAATAAGTTAACTAACTAACAATCTTTAGGGAATATGAAAAAAGCTCATTTAGTGCTCTTTGCGGTATTTTTTTTGATTACTGCATGCTCTTCAACCGGAAATACAATTGACAACTCACCAACTGAAGCTGAAGAACCTGTTTCAGAAGTAATAGAAGCCTCTAAAACCGCGCCTACTGATTGGCATCATCTATCTTCAGATTCAGATTATACAGGAGCTGGAACAGAAAAAACTTACTCGGAGATCCTGAGTAATAAAACTCCTTCAAAAAAAGTAATTGTAGCTATCATTGATTCAGGTACTGATATTGAACATGAAGATTTGGCGGGAAATATATGGGTCAATGAAGATGAAATTCCCGGAAATGGCATTGATGATGATGAAAACGGTTATGTTGATGACATCCATGGCTGGAATTTTATAGGTGGCAAAGATGGGAATAATGTAGACAAAGACACTTATGAGCTCACCAGAGTCTATTTAAAATTACGAGACGAGTTTAAAGGTAAAAAATCTTCAGACTTTTCTGCTCAGGAAAAAGAAGAATACGAGCATTATCAGACTATAAAAGCTGAATTTGAAGAAAAAAGAGCTGAAGCAAAAACCAACTTTGAAAATCTTCAAAATGTAAAAAATGCTATTGATGTTGCTAAAAATGTTTTCAAAGTAAGCTCCATAGACTCTGTCTCAAATAAAGAACTTGAACCGAATTACAATGATGGGGCTTATCGTAAACAAGCAAAACAGATCATTAAATATTTTCGTGATCTGGATGTGACTGAAGAAAATATCAATGATGCCTACAATCAATTCGATAAAATGTATAACTACGCATACAATCCGGAATTTAATCCAAGAGATATTGTAGGCGATGATTTTGAAGATCTGGAAAACAGGTTTTACGGAAACAATGATGTGGAAGGTCCCCGAAGTGATCATGGTTCTCATGTAGCCGGAATTGTAGGCGCTATCCGAAATAACGACCTCGGAATGAATGGAATAGCTGACTATGTTTCATTAATGATCGTCAGAACAGTCCCTGACGGAGATGAGAGAGATAAAGACGTTGCGAATGCAATTCGTTATGCAGTTGAAAACGGAGCTGATATTATAAATATGAGCTTTGGTAAAGCCTACTCCCCTCGAAAGTTTTATGTAGACGAAGCTTTTAAATTTGCTGATGAAAATGATGTACTCTTAGTTACAGGCGCAGGAAATTCAGCAGAGAACATTGACAGTACATTCAGCTATCCAAATAAATTTTATGAAGATGGGGGGATGATGCAAAACTTTCTTTCCGTTGGAGCTTCTTCCTGGATGGGAGATTCCCTATTAGCTGCTGACTTCAGTAACTACGGAATGCGTGTTGATCTATTTGCACCCGGGGTAGATATTTACTCAGCAACACCCAATGATACTTATGAATCGTTTGACGGAACCAGTATGGCAAGTCCTGCTGTAGCCGGTGCGGCCGCTTTGTTGATGGCATACTATCCAAGTTTATCAGCTCATGATGTAAAAACGATTTTATTGGAAACGGTTACCAAACCTTCAAATGTAGTATACAGACCCGGAAGTGATCAAGCGGTCTCTTTTTCCTCACTTTCTTCTACGGGAGGAATTTTAAATATATTTGAAGCATTTAAACTGGCAGAGATTAAATCATCAGGATCGAATTAATTGAGTTCAACGCTTTCAAATTATGATGCCTTTGTCATTGGTTCGGGTCCTAATGGGTTAGCTGCTGCCATTGCGTTGGCTCAACAGGGTTTGAAAGTTAAAATTTTTGAAGCAAAAGATACTGTTGGGGGTGGAACCAGAACTCTGGAACTGATGGAGTCCGGTTTTAAACATGATATTTGTTCGGCCGTTCATCCTACTGCCCTTTCATCTCCCTTTTTTAAAAACTTACCATTAAAAGATTATGGTCTTGAATGGATTCATCCCGATTTCCCTGTTGCCCATCCTCTAGATAATGGTGAAGCAGTTATAGCTGAAAAGTCTTTTAAAAATACATTAGAACGTCTGGGCGCTGATTCAAAAAACTATCGAAAGCTTTTCAAAGATTTCATTGATTCATGGGAATATCTCTCTGAAGATCTTTTCGGAACGCTCAGAATACCTGATCATCCTCTGGCTATGATGAGATTTGGTTGGTATGGAATGTTTTCTTCAAATTTACTCTCAAGCAGTTTTTTTAAACTGGAACGGACAAAAGCTTACTTTGCGGGTTTGGCTGCACACAGTATTTTACCTTTAGAAAATGCTTTTACAGCTTCTTTTGGTTTAGTTTTAGGAACAACTGTTCATTCTGTAGGATGGCCTATAGCTAAAAATGGTTCGCACTCTATCACGAAAGCTCTCGCAGGATTTTTTCAATTCTTGGGAGGCGAGATCGAATTGAATACTCATATTCAATCTTTAGATGAATTTCCTTCTGACAAACCGATCCTTTTTGACCTTACTCCTCAACAAGTAATTACAATTGCAGATAATAAAATCCCGGATTCTTTAAAAGACAAACTGCTTAGGTATAATTATGGTCCGGGAGCTTTCAAAGTTGATTTTGCCCTTTCAGAGCCTGTCCCGTGGTTAAATGATGAGTGTAAAAAAGCAGGCACTCTTCATTTGGGAGGTTTCATGCAAGAAATAGCCCATTCTGAGAAAGAAGTATGGAAAGGTATCCATTCCGAAAAACCCTATGTACTTGTATCTCAACCCTCTTTATTTGACGAAAGCAGAGCACCTGAAGGAAAATATGTGCTTTGGAGTTATTGTCATGTTCCAAATGGAAGTACAAAAAATATGGAAGAACGGATCATCAACCAGATTGAAAGATATGCACCTGGTTTCAGAGATATAATCATTTCAACATCCACAATGAACGCAATGGATTTCGAAAAATATAACCCGAACTATATCGGTGGAGATATTAACGGCGGAGCTCAGAATTTAAAGCAGTTATTTGGTAGACCTTTATTAAAATGGGATCCCTATAAACTTCCCGTTGATCATTTATATATTTGTTCATCATCTACTCCTCCCGGTGGCGGTGTTCATGGGATGTCCGGTTTTAACGCTGCCAGATCTGTTCTTAAAAATGAATTTGGAATAAAACTCACCTTGTAGCTTAACATTCCTTATTTTTGACCTATGTTTAAAGCACTTCGGTTTTTGGCCGGTACATTTACATCCTCTGATTCTAATAAATATCCAGCTACGCTATCAAAGAAATGGGCAGTGGTTTCAGGAATAATTGCTGTTTTAGTATCTATTCCTATACTTTCGGTTCTCTCCTCTTTTTTTGTTTCCTCAGGTGAGATTTGGAGACACTTAGCTTCTACTGTACTTGGAGACTATATAACCAATTCTCTTTTGTTAATTGTAGGAGTTTCTTCAGGAGTGGTTCTTCTTGGCGTAGCTCTGGCATGGATTATTACCATGTGTAGCTTTCCCGGACAAAAGTATTTTGAATGGGCTGCGGTTCTTCCATTTTCGATCCCTGCCTATTTATTGGCTTATATTTACACCGATTTCTTCGGGATAACCGGAACCTTACAAACCGCTATTCGTTCTGCTTTTGATTTAGGCATCAGTGAATTTGTACTGCCTGAAATCCGGTCTTTATGGGGAGCTGTTTTCATTATGATATTGGCATTCTATCCATATGTTTATATGCTAGCGCGTTCTGCTTTTCTGAATCAATCTGTATCTCTTTTTGAAGCGAGTAGAATTATGGGCTACACCACCACTCAAAGCTTTTTTAAGATTGCGTTACCACTCGCCAGACCAGGAATTGCAGCCGGATTAGCATTAGCTTTAATGGAAACCTTGAATGATTTTGGTACTGTACAATACTTTGGTGTACAGACATTTACAACGGGTATATACAGAACATGGTTTGGTCTTGGAGAACGACCTGCTGCTGCTCAGCTAGCCGGTTTCTTGTTACTTTTTATTGTAGTTCTGATTTTGCTGGAACGTTGGTCAAGATCCAGAATTAAAGACCAGACCAATGCTACCAATCGTTTCAAAAGAATTCAAAGATTTGATCTGACAGGATTCAAAAAATGGGGAGCATTTTTAGTGTGTGCGATTCCTGTTTTTTTAGGATTCATTCTCCCCGTTGCGCTGTTGTTGTCCATGTTCTTTAATAATATAGATTCGGTTAATACACGGTTCTTATTATACTCACTGAATACCCTAAGTGTAGCTGCAATTGCCGGGATCATTACAGTATCTGTTGCATTATTGATGGCTTACTCATCCCGGCTTAATCCTTCCAAATTAGTAAAAGGTCTGAATCAATTCGGTGCTTTAGGTTACGCTATTCCCGGATCCGTGATAGCCGTTGGTGTTCTTATCCCCTTTGGTTGGCTTGATAACACCATTGATTCATTTGCACGTTCGAATTTTCAGGTTTCAACCGGATTACTGCTGAGTGGAACTCTGTTTGCAATGATCTTCGCTTATGTAGTTCGATTTCTCTCTGTCTCTTACAATGGAATAAACTCAAGCTTGCAGAAAATTTCTCATAGTGTTGATGAAGCTTCAAGAGGAATGGGGTATTCTTTCTCCCAGATTCTGAGGAAAATTCATATTCCAATGCTTTCCGGAGGTTTACTTTCCGCTTTCTTACTGGTTTTTGTAGACGTGATGAAAGAACTGCCTGCTACCATCATCATTCGTCCTTTTAACTTTGATACACTTGCTGTACAGGTCTATCGTCTTGCATCCGATGAAAGACTCGGTGAATCAGCCGGGGCAGCTCTGGCAATCGTTTTGGTCGGTATCATTCCGGTGATACTCCTCAGTAAGACCATCACCCGTTCCCGAAAGACTGATGAGCATTAATTTTCAGGAATCATTTCAGGCGGACGTAAACGTCCTGCTTTTTTAAAGAAAACCTTACACGAGTAGAGCCTTTAAGCTCGGAGAATGTACCTAAGTTTTTTTTAGCTCCACAAAAAAAGCACCCATACATAGTACAGGTGCTTTTAATTTGATTTGAGCATTAGTGAAAATCAACAAGTCACTAAATCAGTGATCTTACTTCCACCCTGCTCTGTCCATAATTCTGATAGCTTCAGGATTGTTTCTTCCCAGAGCTGAAACATTCATTTCATCGGCTTTAAATTCACCAAATCCTTGAAGAATTGGATTCCAGCTTGCATCATCATTCACCGGATATTCATTGTTATCAACCGTAAGGTAGCTTTGAGAAGTCTCGTTAGTAAGATATTCCATGAACTTAATGGCATTATCGCGATTTGGAGCATCTTTCAACACACCTGCTACGCTAATATTCACATGAGCACCACGACCTGCTTCACTTTGATTTGGGAATACAAGCTGAACACTTTTGGCAATTTCCTGATTCTCTTCATCACCGGTAAGCATCATAGCCAGATAGTAGTGATTTACAATTGCAGCATCACATACTCCTGCAGAAACAGCTCGAATTTGATCTCTGTCTCCACCTTGAGGTGCACGAGCCATATTATTCACAATTCCTGTAGCCCACGCTTCAGCTGCTTCAACACCGTTAGACTCGATAATAGAAGCCATTAATGATTGATTGTATATGTTATTTGATGAGCGAATACAAACTCTACCCATCCATTCCTCAGTGGCAAGATCTTCATAAGTCAGAGATTCAGGATTCTCAACATTATCAGGATTAATAACGATTGCTCTAACTCTTTTTGAGATTCCGTACCATAATCCGTCAGGATGTCTTAATGAACTAGGAATTCTTTCATTAAGGATATCTGATTCAATAGAACCTAAAATTCCAGCCTCTTCTGCTCTCCAAATTCGTCCAGCATCAACAGTTACCAGAATATCTGCGGGAGAATTAACACCTTCGCTTTTGATTCTTTCGATTAGTTCGTCTGAACCACCTTCGATAAGGTTTACTTTAATTCCGGTTTCTTCAGTGAAATCAGTATACAACGCCTGATCGGTCTCATAATGACGGGCTGAATAAATGTTTACTTCCTCAGGTTGACTACAAGCTGATAGTACTAAAACAACACCAGCAGCAATTAGCGATAAATATTTCATTAGTTAGTTTTTGATTTTGCTTTTAAGTTCACTCAAAAATAACATTATTTAGAGAGAATCTAAATAGAGAATTACGATTAAAATGTGAAAAGCTGTTACACTTGTGAATTTAAATAAATGTTGTTGCGATCATTAAAGGACATCATTGGGTTATCCATGTAGATGGAATGTAATTCGATGACAGTTTAGTAATAATAGCTCTAAAAAATCGCCCTTAGTATTTAAGACGGAATAGAGAACATGATTCGGATGCGTCTGCGAAGCAGGAATAATCCTTTCTGGTGAAGAGTGTCATTGTATTCTCAGAATGAACAAAGACCTTTAGGATTATTCAGCGCAGGATCAGTGAACCCGTCTTAAATACTTCGGCTTGATCTTTTGCTACTTTTGTATCAAGACAAAAGTAGGTACCCGTATTCTAAGCTAAACATGTTTATAGGATTCAGTTACTTTGTTCTATGTACTTTTGTGCCGACAAAAGTACCAAAAACTCCCGACAAGAATTATTGACGCGAACTCCATTGCATCGACTAATCATTACAAAAGGTCTTCTTTCATTCGATACATATTCAAGAATCAGCCAGAGTGTAATGATTGCTCCTGAGGAGCCGTCGATTTCATTACGTTCTTGACTCGCCAATAATTCTAAAGATCGGTGTAGGTGGAAGCATTTTTGAAATCTTAGTGAATTGCCTAACCTCTAAAGGGATAACCCTATATAAAAATAAAAAACTATTTATGATTCTCCGGATCCAGAAACCTCAAGGTTTCCCAGCGGTACATCCCTGAATTGTGTCCATCAGCCCAGGTTATCTGTATGGCATGATTCCCAACCTGCTGAATATCTTTTATATCAATTTTCGAAGGATTTTCAACAAAGAACATCTTCGGTTCAAATTCATTCATATGCGCATGCCCTCCCCTGCACATCACGCAAGGACAGTTTTTTCTAAGCCCAAAAAGTGGGTAAACTGATTTTACTCCATCCGACCATTCTATTTCCAGAACTTGATCATTGTTACTAACTTCTATACCCGTAGGTTGAACTGAATTTTCCATACTCAAAATTAAGAAATGATCTGGACTATTATTTCAGCAGTTTTAGTTTTATTTGTTAGCATTTGGCTGGGCGAAAAACGATTTATCAAGCTAGAACAAATAACTTTACGTCGCTTTCTTTTTGC
Source organism: Balneola sp. (assembly GCA_017643645.1). Classification (GTDB taxonomy): domain Bacteria; phylum Bacteroidota; class Rhodothermia; order Balneolales; family Balneolaceae; genus Balneola. The sequence goes on along the minus strand of JAEPNB010000007.1, from coordinate 23,151 downwards.
CGGTATTTTAGGAATGGCGTTATTTCTGGTGCTAAGATATCTGAATAACCTGGGATATTTTCCCCAACCTGTCGGTGCGGCTTTCATGACCAATTGTTATTCTTCATTCTCGGGATTCTTCATTGGCGCTGCTTATGCTCAGTATAAAATGAAAAAGGATCTTGGAGATATAGATTATGTGAACACTGCTTTTATTTCTGATCTGCTTCCAAACCTTCTAGCGTTGACCATTATAATCCTTGGAATCGCACGGACTTCTATCTTCAGCGAGCTGCCCGTTTCGCCAATTCGAATGTCTTCCGGTATTTCATTGATAGCTGTTGGGATTTATGCGATTACCTTGAAAGTAACCCCGGAACTTCGAAAAAAAGGATTTGTGATACTTGACAGAGAAATTCCCTGGAAAGATCTTATTTCGTACAATTGGTACCAGGAACAGGTAATTGAGCTCGAGTTTAAATACAAAGATCAAATCCGGATTCATCGAAGCGTAGTTGCTCCGGAAGATGAAAAAGAAGTGGAAAAATTACTGTCTAAAAAAATGATCGAAAAGATGGAGAAAGAAGCTGATAGCTGATAGCTGATAGCTGATAGCTGATAGCTGATAGCTGATAGCTGATAGCTGATAAAAAATAACTAAATTACATCAAAATAAACTAAACGTAAGAACATGGCCTCATTCGATATTGTAAACGAAATTAATACTCAGGAAGTAGATAATGCAATCAATAATACGCTGAAAGAAATCTCAACACGCTACGATTTCAGAGGGCTTCACACCGAAGTAACTTTTCACAGCAAAGAAAACAGAATCCATCTTGTAGCGGCAGAAAGTATGAAAATGAAAGCGGTTCAGGAAATGTTGATTAAGAACTTCATTAAAAGAGGGGTCGATTCTAAAGTACTGGATTTTGGAACTGAAGAAGGAACTTCACAAGGTCATTTAAAAATGGATGTAACTCTGAAAGAAGGAATTGACAGAGAAACAGCAAAAAAGATCGTTAAAGAGATCAAAGACCTAAAGATGAAAGTACAGCCTCAAATTCAGGACGATCAGGTTCGAGTAAACGGCAAAAAGATCGATGATCTACAGGCAGTCATCCAGCATCTAAAAAGCAAAGATATGGGCGTTCCGTTACAATTCACGAATATGAAGTAGTTGAATTAAGAATGTTGAATTAAGGATTAAGAATTAGCAGTAGTACTACGCCAATTCTTAATTTTGAATTCTTAATTCTGCATTCTCTCCAACTCCACCATAATACACCTATTCTTCACGTACGGAATTTGAGATTCTTCAGCGATCTGCTCAGCTTCATCAGAAGAAACATCTAATTGAGTCCACACTACTGCTGATTGTCCGGTTTTCTTGTTCCATTCCAGCACTTCTTCAACCACTCCTGCCGTATGTTCATTAGCTCTGAAGATGTCAACAATGTCTATAGTGGTCTCAGAGGGGATTTCATTCAAAGCATCATAACATTTCTCTCCCAAAATCTCATTTTCTGAAGGATTGACAGGAATTATCGTATAACCTCTCTCCTTCAGAAACTTGGCAATGTAATTGCTTGTTCTATGTTCACTGGCTGAACATCCAACGATGGCAATAGTTTTGGATTCATTTAAAACTTCATTGATATCGGGCGTGTTCAGTGACATAAGCTAAGATTTTGGATTTCAAATACTATGTGTTCGATTCCTTATCTTTAAGCTCTTAATAATTATTATAATTCCAAAAGAAAGAAAATATTTTGTCAACTATTAAAGACGGTAGCACCGTAAAAGTTCATTATACAGGTCAATTAAAAGACGGATCTGTATTTGATTCATCCATCCAGAAAGATCCACTAGAATTCACAATGGGACAAGGACAATTGATCCCGGGTTTTGAGAAAGCAATTGAAGGTTTAGCCGTTGGTGATAAAACAACTGCTGAAATTCCTGCTGCTGAAGCTTATGGAGAGCCTAATCCGCAAATGGTTGTGGAAGTAGAAAAAGCTCAGCTTCCTGAAGACCTTGAGCCAGAAGTTGGTGTTCAACTTCAATTGAACCAACCGGACGGACAAGCAATTCCGGTTCAGATCACAGCTGTAAACGAAGAAAAAGTTACACTTGATGCTAACCACCCGCTTGCAGGACAAGATCTTACCTTCGAAATTGAAGTAGTAGAGATCGCATAATTTCACTCTCAAAAAGGCTGTGAAATAAACTCACAGCCTTTTTTATATCTTATAATTCCTATGGCTGACTTTTCTCAAAAATCTACGATTTCTATAACCTGTCCAAAACTAATGACTCCCTATCTTCGGAAGGAAGTTGAAGAACTTGGATTCAAAGTTGATCATGAACGTCTTGCAGGACTTGAAATAACAGGTTCTTTAAATGATTGTATGAAATTGAATCTGTGTTTAAGTACGGCTCACAGAGTTCATTTTTTACTGAAGAAATTTGAAGCGCATAATGCCGATCAATTGCATGAGAAATTAGTGAAAATTCCGTGGGAAGAGTACATAGACCGAAGTGGATATGTGAGTGTTACTTCCTTCATCAAGAACAATACGATCGATAACACCCAGTTTGCTCAGCTTAAAGTAAAAGACGCCATTGTTGATAGAATCAGACAAGAAACAGGTGCAAGACCCGATTCCGGTTCTGATCTAAATCACACCGTAGTTTTTCTGTTCTGGAAAAATGAAGAAGCCATGGTTTATCTTGATACATCAGGAGAGTCTATTTCACGTCGTGGATACAGAGTTCAAAATCATACAGCACCCATGCAGGAAACTTTGGCTGCGACCATTGTTCAGGCAAGTAAATGGGAACCGGGGCAACATTTTATAAATCCGATGTGTGGTAGCGGGACAATCGCTATTGAAGCTGCACTTAAGGCGTTAAATAAGCCTGCAGGACTCCTTCGTCCTAATTACGGCATCAAACATATACTTGGATTTGATGTAGGAGAATGGAATAGTTTACGTACTGATCTGAAGTATCAGGGAAATAAAGATTTTGAAGGCCGAATTTTGGCTACCGACCATGACCGAAGAGCCATTCAGGCCGCACAGAAAAATGCCAAAACTGCCGGAGTTGATCACTTAATAGAATTTAAAGTATGTGATTTCAGAGAGACCGAAATTCCATATGGAGATGGTGTAGTTGTAATGAACCCGCCTTACGGAGAACGCATCGGTCACGATCAACAACTGGAAAGTTTATACACCGCCATTGGTGATTTCTTCAAACAGGATTGCAGCGGTAAATGGGGATATGTCTTCACCGGAAACTTCGATCTCGCCAAAAAAGTAGGCTTAAGAACCAATCAACGTATTGAACTTTTTAATTCTACTATTGAGTGTAGATTGTTGGAATATGAGTTGTATTAGGTAATTATGGATTTTGAGTTATTAATTTTTAAATAATTATCTCTCACTTTCTTAACTATTAGTCATCTCGCGGCGAATGCCCGTGATCTAGATTTATTTCAAGGCATATACAACTCCGCCGGACGTAAACGTCCTACTAGCTAACACTCTTCAATTTATAAGTTTAAACCAGAAGAGCCTTTGCCGAAGGCATTCCTTCGGAACAGGCTCGGCGAAAAGGCTTTTACTATACTTTGCAGATCCTTCGGAGGTATCCCTACTTTCTATCAAGATTGATTAATTCCATATTTCATCTTATATGGAGATATGAATAGATTATTAATTTTATTTCTTGCTGGCGTATCTCTGATTACATGTACACGTCCTATCGATAATGGTAATTTTGTTGGAGAGTGGTATGTACTAAACTTTGAAGACGAAAAGGAATATTGGAAGATTAATGAAGACAATGAAGTACTTTTCTATAATCAAAACAATGATGTCACAGGTCGTTATTATATTGAAAAAGGAATTTATGGATCTTATCCTGAAGTTCAGCGTATTTTAGTCTCTTTTGATAAAAAAGATACTCTGGGGTTTGATTGGGTTGAAACTCCTAGTGAATTCCCTACAGAAATCCCTCCTGATACGATTAGATTTTATCACTCATTCGTAATGGTAAGAAACAAAAAACCGCCCAAAACTGAGTTATCAAAAAGTGAAATTGTTCAATATTTAGAAAACTCTTTTTGGGAATATGGATTTGAGAATACTAAAATTGAGTTTTACTTATCTGATTCACTCGTAGCCCAAAACAAGAAATTAGCTTATGTAAGAATGTCTGGTTGTCGGGAAGTTTCATCTTCTAACCAAACTTGGCATCTTGATACTTTAACCAATAATTTAGTATTTGGTTTTACAACAGGTGGTGGATGGACAGAACAAATGTTCATTAAGGAAATTAGAACAGATGGTTTTGTTGTCGACCGAGACGAATTTTACTGGTTTAGGAAAAATAAGGTTGTCAATAAAGGAACTCCATGGGATTTATCTAATATGATTGAACTAGATTATGAACAAAAATATCTTGAAGATACTTGCGAACTATAAGTATGGCATCTAATTTAAAACCTAAACTATTTTCAAGCATCTCGCTTGGACGTTTCTAAAATCAAGCTTATTTGACTAATCCGGGATTAAAATTGAATTGTTCAGATCCTTCGGAGGCATCCTCAGGATGACTTATTAGCCTTATTCTAAATCTCACTCCTCACTAATAACATTTTACTTCCTTTTCTCTTTCTCTGTTTTATATTCCATGAACTAACTATAAAAACTAACTTCCGGAACATGAAAATTACAAGGATTGCTTTTCTATTTATACTTGCAGCATTTATTGCCTGCCAACCATCTCAATCCAAATTTGATCAATTAGGTTTAGAAGAAGCCACTATTGACGAACTTCACGAAAATTATACGAATGGTACTTACACAGCTAAAGATGTAGTTGAAGCATACTTGGAACGCATCGAACAATACGATAAAAACGGACCTGAGATCAATTCTGTGATCACCATTAACCCGGATGCCATTGCCATCGCTGAGGAATTAGATAAACAAATGGCTGAGGGAAATACAGTTGGAGCTTTGCACGGTATTCCGGTTTTACTCAAAGACAATATCGATACCAAAGACAAAATGGCGAACACTGCCGGCTCCAGGGTCATGGAAGGTTCTATGCCCGTGCAAGATGCTTACATTGTGCAAAAACTTCGTGAAAGCGGAGCCATTATTTTGGGAAAAGCGAACCTCAGTGAATGGGCAAATTTCCATAGCAATAATTCGTCAAGTGGCTGGAGTGGTTTGGGTGGACAAACAAAAAATCCGTTTGATATAACAAGAAATCCTTGCGGTTCAAGTGCCGGTTCAGGTGCTTCTGTATCCGCTAACTTTGCAATGTTAACGATTGGGACAGAAACAAATGGATCGATTACTTGTCCCTCTTCCGCAAATGGAGTTGTGGGAATAAAGCCAACAGTTGGTTTGCTAAGTCGATCCGGAATCATTCCGATTTCAGAAACTCAGGATACGCCCGGTCCTATGGCGAGAACTGTTACCGATGCTGCTATTATGCTGGGAACTATGGTCGGAGTTGATGAGCGTGATTCATACACCAATGAAAGCGAAGAGAAATTACATTCTGATTACACACAGTTTCTGAAAACAGGAGCTCTGGAAGGAAAAAGACTTGGTCTTTATAAGCCATCCATTGGCAGCGATCATAAAACGGATACAATGATGTACGAAACTATCCGATTTCTGAAAGAACAAGGAGTTACCATTGTAGAAATCGACAGAATAGGAAATGTATCAGGCCGTGATGGTTACAACGTTTTGCTTTATGAATTCAAAGATGGTATCAACAAATATCTGGAATCGCTTGGAGAAAATGCTACGGTTGCTGATCTGGAAGAGATCATTGAAAAAACATTAGCTGATCCTGTTGAAATGAAATTTGATCATGATATTTTACTTCAGGCACAGAAAAAAGGCGATCTCGATTCAGAAGAATACATTGAAGCCAGAGCAAACATGCTGAAAGCAGCTCGGGAAGATGGAATCGATAAAGTAATGGAAGAACACGATCTGGATGGTTTTATCGGGATTACCGGAGGACCTGCATGGAAAATCGATCATACTAACGGCGATAACTTTGGAACTTCGTCCAGCTCTCCTGCTGCCAGAGCCGGATATGCTGCGATAACTGTTCCGATGGGATTCATTGATGGTTTACCGGTTGGAATCACTTTCTTTGGCGGAGCGTGGATGGAACCGGAAATGATCGAAATGGCGTATTCTTTTGAGCAGCTAACTAAGGTTAGAAAAGCTCCTGAGTTTAATGAAAGTGAGTTTTAATCGCGGACTACTCCTAAACTCAGATTTTCTCGGATAAATAATTCATATTTTCATCCGTGACATCCCTTAATCCACTAAATCCGTGGTTCTAACTATTTAATAAATAAGTGCAGGTTCTACTTTATCAAGGTCATCGTTTTGGTCTGAACCTCAGAACCTGTGCTTAATCTGTATACATAGACTCCGCTAGCAAGATTGGAAGCATCAAAACTAACACGATGAGAACCTGATGCATAGTTTCTGTTTGCCAGCGTTTGAATCAATTTCCCTTGAATATCAAAAACCTGCAACCTGACACGTTCTGTTTTGGATAGACTAAATGATATCGTTGTTGTTGGATTAAATGGATTAGGGTAATTTTGATGGAGTTGAAATCTTCCGGGAATACCTTCTGATTCATTTGACACTGTAAATTCACTATTCACAAAAGGAATTTTAGTGAAATCACCACCAAGTGCGGCCATTGTTTCTGCCTGATCTAATTCAAACCAATCAGACAAAAGAGTGGCGTATACCTCTCTGAAATCATACTCATGAGCCATATTCCCAAATTCATCAAGATCTTCCTGGTTTAGTTTAGGATCAGATCCAAAAACTCCACCTTCAACTGCGTCTCCAAAAACCATTAATGGCGCTGCCGTTCCATGATCCGTTCCTGCTGAATTATTCTGATATACTCTTCTTCCGAATTCAGAGAACGTAGCTATCAATACATTTTGAGACTTGCCATCTGATGCTAGATCATCATAAAAATCGGATACAGCATTGCTCAATTGATTTAATAATAAAGCATGAGCATCAGGTTGGTTTGCGTGTGTATCAAAACCGGGTAAGCTTACCAGATAGATCTTACTTCCTAAATCTCCTTTTATCAATCTGGAAACAATTGCCAATCCGGTACTTAAATTTGTGTTATCAAAATCAGATTGAGTAGAACTTGCATCATAAGAAGTCTTAATTGCATCGGCGTATCTGTATGAACTGTTAGCTTGAGTTCGTGCAAATTCAATTTCTGATCCGTAAACAGTATCAGGAATATGTTCAAGAGAATACACAGTTCCTTCTTCTACCAACTGTTGAAGTAAATCCACATCAGAAAGAACCATTCCCATATTTATTTCAGGCCCTTTAAAAAGCAATGAAGACGCCCCACCAATTTGAACAGCTAGTGGGTTTTCTGAAGGTGCTTCAGAAAAATCGGGGAATTGATTATCCAAAAATCGTCCAACCCAGCCGGTTTCCAACACTTCTTCTGCATCACTGGCAGAAGTCCATATATCCGTAGAACGAAAATGAGAAAGATTTGAATCAGGATAGCCTACATTTTGAATAACTCCCATCTTACCATCACTCCATAAATTCTGTAATGGTGACATAGATGGATGCATTCCTATGGTATCAGTAATTTTGATCGTCTCATTTTTCGGAATATTCAGCGTTTGACGATAGGTGTTGTAATAAAGATCATTTTCTATGGGTACAAAGGTATTTAATCCGTCATTACCTCCATCCAGTTGAATCAAAACTAATACCCGATCACTTTCAAGTTCTGCTAACTTTTTAAACAATGAGCTACTTTGTAAAGCCTGAACCGGAGCTCCGCCCAACATAAAAGCACTACCGGCTGCAAATAAACCAAGTCGGGATAAAAATTCCTTCCTGTTAATCGACTCGCAGTGATGATGGTCGTGATGAATACCGTCTTTTAAAGCACTTCCTCTTATTCTCTTCATGATTCTCTCCTACATTAATTGGTATTCAGGAAGTTTTCGTATGTGAATAATCAGGTTTAAAATTCTACCTGCAGCTCCTTGGAAACCAAGATTCCATTCATAATCCGGAAGACCGCCTAAAAGTACATCCGGTAATTTTGTCAATTCTTCCTCGGGCAGATCAACAGGAAGTAAGAATTCAGCCAGGTCGTAACTAAGTTTATATGGATCATTCGGGTCCTCAAATTTATTTACAATAGCGATAGGATCGACTTTATATGGATCTGAAGGATTAGTTGAACTGTAGTACCCTACATATTCAGCAATAATCCATCTGTAAGGCAGTGTAGTGGTAGATAACCATGATCTGTAACCCGGCCAACCCGCTACATTTGGCGGGTTAAATAAAAATTGCTCCATCACAAAAAACAAATACGGCTGTATTTCACTGAATTCCTGATTCGGAAGCAAATCGTTTTCAGCATACATCCCAAGAAGATAATCTACCGGACTTTTAAACATTGCTCCCATCAATTCCTGATCAAAGAAATGTTCTGATTTCAAAAGTGTTTCTATGACAGGCCTGATCTCAAAATTACTGGTTTTAAAAATCACAGCTAATTCTGAAACGATAGTTGGATTCGGAGTTTCATAAAGAAAAAATCTATATAGTTTTGAGCAAACAAACTCTGCAATTTCATCCGCCTTTTCTTCGAAAATGATGTCAATTACATCATCGTAGCTAAAATTCCCTGTTCTTCCGAAAAAAGTCTTTTCACCTGTATCATGAAATCCTGAATAAAAGCCGGCATCAAAATTAAAGAAATTGACATAAAACCCAGTCAATGCTCTTGAGATGCCAGTAATATCGTTTTGACTGTAATTCCCGATCCCCATGGTAAATAACTCAAGTAGCTCTCTTGCGTAATTTTCATTTGGACTTCCATTTCTATTCTCTACACTATCCAAATAGATGAGCATAGCGTGGTCTTTACCAATTTTGTAAACAAGATCTTTAAAATTACCCAAACAGTTTTCTCTCAGAATGGTAAAATGACGAGCTGCAAAAGGCGCTAATTCATATTTCATCTGTTCGGTAGCAAAATGATCATGCCAGAACAGAACCATTTTCTCTCTGAATGGATTTCCAAACATCTCTTTAACCCAATCTTGTTGGTACTCCAGCACAAGCTCAAAATTTTCTTCGAAATATTGAAGGAATTCAGCTTGTGATGAACCCTGTGGCGGCGGATATTTATTGTACCATTCCGGCTGATCCGGAAGTGATGCATTCTGTGCTGAATCCAAAACATCTTTCACAATAGATCCTGCTGAGCTGTCCAAATAAGATTCAATCTCTGAATAAGAAGCTCCAAAACGTACCCTTCTCATCAAATGCTTGGCCCTTTTTGAATCCCAAGGTTCAGATGCAGTAGGAGAAAATTCAGCTAAAGTAGAACGTAACCCTTTGGCTTTAAGGTTTTCCTGATTATCAGAATTTGTTCTTCTTTCTTTGTGAAGAGATTTTATGTCTTCCTGAGTAAGTTTTTTATCAAAAATGTTATTATCCATCGCTAGGGGTTTGCTCTCTTACACATTTAAACTCAGATACCCCTAATTAATGGAAATATTTCTTTAAAAGCTTAATTCTTACATTAAATAATCAATGATTCAGCGCTTTTGTTTGCTTATCTTCGCATCAAATTAAATTCCAGTTATTACTTTAATGTCAGACAATAAACGAATTCTTGTAACTGCAGCCCTTCCTTATGCAAACGGGCCGCTTCACTTAGGTCATTTAGCCGGAGCTTATTTAACTCCCGATTTCTATACACGTTATAAAAGACTAAGAGGCGATGATATCGTTTTTATTTGTGGTTCTGATGAACACGGAGTTCCCATCACGATTGCTGCTGAAAAAGAAGGTGTAAAACCTCAGGATATTGTGGATCGCTTTCATGAAATGAACAAAAAAGTATTTGAGGAATTCGGTATATCATTCGATTACTATGGAAGAACGAGCTCTAAAACTCACCATGAAACAGCTCAGGAATTCTTCACAAATCTAAATGACAAAGGATACTTCAAAAAGAAAACAGAAAAGCAGCTTTACGACTCTAAAGCGGACATGTTTTTACCTGACAGGTATGTTAAGGGAACTTGCCCAAATTGCAGTTATACAGAAGCTTATGGAGATCAATGTGAGAAATGTGGAACCTCGCTTTCTCCTACTGAATTGATCGATCCGGTTTCGGCACTTACAGGAGAAAAGCCTGAATTAAAAGAAACAGAGCATTGGTATATGCCACTTGGAGAAACTCAGGAAAAACTTGAAAAATGGTTGGATACCAGAAAGAACTGGAAACCCAATGTAATGGGTCAGGTTAAGAGTTGGCTCAATGACGGACTTGCAGACAGGGCTGCCACTAGAGATTTAAGCTGGGGAGTTCCTGTTCCATTAAAAAATGCAAAAGGAAAAGTTCTCTACGTTTGGTTCGATGCTCCCATCGGCTACATCTCTGCAACTAAAGAATGGGCTGAACAAAAAGGAACTCCTGAAGCCTGGAAAGATTACTGGCAGGATGAGAATTCCGAACTCTATCACTTTATAGGAAAAGATAATATCGTTTTTCACTGCATCATGTTTCCTACCATCCTGATGGAACACGGCGGATATGTTTTGCCCGAAAACGTACCGGCTAACGAATTTTTGAACCTTGAAGGTAAAAAGCTTTCTACTTCCCGCGGTTGGGCGGTTTGGCTTCATGAATATCTGGAGGATTTTTCTCCTGATTTACTTAGATACGCTCTTGGCACAACCCTTCCTGAAAGTAAAGACTCTGATTTTTCTTGGAAAGACTTCCAAGCCAGAGTTAATAATGAACTGGCAGCTGTTTTGGGTAATTTCGTATTCAGAGCTCTCTCCTTCACACAGAAATTTGCTGATGGAGAGGTTCCTGAACTTGTTGATCCAAAACAAATCGATCTCGATGCGTTGAAATCCATCGAAATTCAGAAAGAAAAAGTAACTCAGGCTTTTGAAACATTTAAGTTTAAAGAAGCCATTTCTGAAATGATGAATCTGGCCAGAGCCGGAAATAAATATTTTACTGAAACTGAGCCCTGGAAAACCAGAAACAATGATCCTCAGGCTTGTGCAAACTCTTTACATGTAAGTTTGCAAATATGTGCTGCTTTATCTGTTCTAATGGAACCTGTACTCCCTGATTCCATGAAAAAACTAAGAAATCAGCTTTCTTATTCCGGTAAGGTATCGTGGGACAGTATTTCTGATTCTATGTTGGAAGTTGGAAACTCGATAGATCCCGGAGAAGTGCTTTTTACTAAAGTAGAAGATGAAGAAATTGAAGCTCAGGTAGCCCGCTTAGAAGAAAGAGCTGCCGCCAATGACCCAACCTCAAAATTTACACCTTTGAAAGAAAATATTGGATTTGAAGATTTTATGAAACTGGACATTCGAGCCGGCGAGATTTTAGAAGCAGAGAAAATTGAAAAATCAGATAAACTTTTAAAACTCAAAGTTGATATCGGCATCGAGATACGAACTATAGTTTCAGGTATCGCCAAACACGTTGATATGGATAAGATCGTTGGACAGAAAGTTAGTGTGGTTGCAAACCTGGCTCCCAAAAAGCTTATGGGTGTTGAAAGTGCCGGTATGATTCTGATGGCTGAAGACAGCGAAGGCAATCTTAAGTTTGTAGACACAGAAGCTGAATCAGGAAGCACAATAACTTGAGTTTGAATTCCCAAACTGTCACTTCTGTTGATTTTGACATCTATAAAATGGGATATACCATTCTCGAAAAAGGTGTGGTCTTCAGAGTCTTCTCCCCTTTATCTGAGTCTGTTGAAGTAATCGTTTATGATAACTATTCAGATGAAGAAGGCTCTGTCCATCCCTGTAATAAAGATGAAAGTGGAATCTGGAACGCCTTTGTTTCCGAAGATCTGACAGGTAAATGGTACTTTTACAGGGTAAAAAGAAATGGGGAGTTCGAAAATGCAGCTGACCCATGGAGTACACTTGTAGCTACTACAAATCATCATCTCCAGTTTCCAAAAACAAAGATCATTCGATCAAAAGAATTTGATTGGCAGGATGATCGCTTTATTAAAGTTGAAGACCCAAGAGATCTCATTATTTATGAGACTCACATCAAAGACATGGTTGCTCACTCTTCAGCAAGAACATTTGTTCAGGGAATTTATAATGATTTCAGAGAAGCTGAAGTTGGAGGAATTGCACATCTAAAGCGGCTTAACGTAAATGCAGTTGAATTTTTACCTCTGCAAAAGTTTGCGTATTTCGAGCCTCCGTTTAATGAACAAACTAAAGAAGGAATAAAGAATACCTGGAATCCTTATGCAAGAAATTACTGGGGTTATATGACCTCATTCTTTCATGCTCCTGAAACCATGTACGCTTCCGATGCCAACCTCAATGAAAATGAAGTAATCGGGAAATCCGGAAATGCGATTTCAGAGCTAAAAAGTTTAATTCGTGAGCTTCATAAAAATCAGATCGCTGTTATAATGGATGTGGTTTACAATCACGCTTCTCATTATGATCAAAACCCGCTTAAAATTCTGGCCAAAGAGCATTACTTCAAGCTTGATGAAGATGGAAATTTCATTAATAACAGCTGGACAGGAAATGATATTGATACTACAGCTGAGCATTCCAGGAAGCTGATCGTTGAATCTGTACTGCACTGGATCAGAGAATATCATATTGATGGGTTCAGATTTGATCTGGCAGGAATAATAGATTGGGAAACTATTGACCTGATCAAACAAGAAGCTCAAAAGATCAATCCTGATGTAATTTTAATTGCTGAACCCTGGGGCGGTGAATATAAACCCTCGGGATTCTCCGATCATGGATGGATCTCCTGGAATGACAAGATCAGAAACGGAATCAAAGGCTCTCACCCTATTTCTGATAAAGGGTATATTTTTGGTGGATGGAATCATGAAACTTCACGATTTGCTTTAGAGAACTTTATCCGCGGAACGCTCAAAGATGATGAAAAGGGACTTTTTAATACCTCTGCTCATTCGCTCAATTATATTGAAAGTCATGATGGATACACTCTTGGAGATTTTATCCGGATATCCTTAAATCATTCTAAAAATGAACAGAAGTTTGAAAATAAAAGAGCACTTACACATCTGTCTCAGAAAGAACTGGCTACGGCCAAACTTGCAGCGCTCACTCTTTTTGTGAGTCAGGGAGTAACCATGATGCATGCCGGACAAGAATGGGGTCGCTCAAAACTGATATTCGATCCGGGAAATCTTGATAAAAGAAATCGAATGCTCGATCATGACAGTTACAACAAAGACAACGAGACTAACTGGCTTAATTTCAATGAAATAGAGATCAATAAAAGTTTGTTTGAGTATTATAAGGATCTCATTGAGCTCCGTTTAAGTTCTCCTGCTCTCAGAAAAGCTTTACCCTCAGATATAAACTTTAAAGTTTATAAGGATCCTCTTCATGTCACTTTTTCAATACAAACGACTGAAGAGTTAGACCCGTATGAGTATTTCATTTCGTTGAATGGAAATCCAAAAAAAGAACATTCAATTGATCTTCTTCCGGGGAATTGGGAGCTCGTAGCAGATAAAAATTCGATCAAACTAAATAAAGCTAAAATAACTATTGAAAATTCTTATACTCTAGCACCTTCTTCCGGTGTTATATTAAGAAGGTTGCGTATAATATGATCAAGAAATATTTTAGTGCTTTAATCAACTCTTAAAGGAGGACATCTTTTGGCAGGTACATCAACAAGCGAACGTGGTGCATGGAATTCAAAACTTGGATTTATTTTAGCGGCAGCCGGTTCTGCTGTAGGTTTAGGTAACATTTGGGGTTTCCCAACAAAAGTAGCTACTGAAGGTGGCGCAGCATATCTCATAGTTTATTTGATTTGTACATTTTTAATAGGTTTTCCGGTTATGGTGGCCGAACTGGCTATCGGTAGAAAATCAGGAAAAAACCCTGTTGGTGCATTTAAAGCTCTTTCCTCTAATAAGTTTTTCCCATTGGTTGGATTATGGGGAGTTATATGTGGAGTTATGATCCTCTCCTTCTACACTGTAATTGCAGGTTGGGCTTTTGGATTCGCATTCGAAGAAATTTTCTACTATTTGGGTTGGCAAGAAGCCGCTGATCTACTTACTGACACAGGCAATGGCTGGAAAAACGCTATTATTGCTTCTGCATTTATGTTTGGTACTATCAAAATTATTACCGGCGGTATCAGTGATGGTATCGAACGTGCCACTAAATTTATGATGCCTTTATTGATCGGAATCATTGTAATAATGATCGGTTATGTACTTACTCAACCTGGTGCATCAGAAGGTGTTCGCGAATACTTACTTCCTGATTTTTCTAAAATTAATGCAGACCTGATATTTTCAGCAATGGGTCAGGCTTTCTTTTCACTTTCTCTTGGTATGGGAGCATTGATTACTTATGGTTCATATCTGAATAAGAAAGAGAACATTCCACAGGCAGCTGCATTTGTAACGTTGGCTGATGTTGGAATCGCCTTTTTAGCCGGACTTTTAATAATTCCGGCAATGTATGTCGCTAAAAACGCAGGAATTGAAATCTTTGTTGGCGATCAACTGGCTTCCAGTACTGATCTGGTTTTCCAGATTCTACCAGCACTCTTTCATACTATTGGCGGAGCAGTTGGGCTAATTCTTGGTGTTGTATTCTTCCTGTTGTTAAGTATCGCAGCTTTGACATCCACAATATCCCTACTAGAGGTTCCGGTTTCTTTTGTGATTGATGAATTCGAAGTTAAAAGGAAAAAAGCAGCATGGAGTGTTGGTCTTGGAGTACTTGCTATTTCGATAGTGGTCTCTTTTTACCCGGCACTTATTGGTCATTTTGATAACATATTCAATAATCTTGGATTACCAATAGGTGGATTGTTAACCTGTATATTTGTTGCTTTCGTTTGGAAGACAGACTCAGCAATCACAGAAATGGAATTTGGTTTTGCCGGCATCAGACAAACATTATTCTCAAAAGTCTGGCCAGTATTCATTTATGTAGTTTGCCCTCTGGCAATTCTATATAACATTGTTACCAATTTTCTTTAATTAACTTGTTATCGGAATTCCCTAGCTGTATTTTTGAGCAACTAATTAACGGAGATATTTTTAATGGCTAAAATTTCTACTTCCGACTTCAGAAACGGGTTAGTTCTGAATATGGATGGTGAATTGTATTCAATTACTGAATTTCAACATGTAAAGCCCGGAAAAGGCCCTGCTTTTGTAAGAACAAAGCTCAGAGGTATTGTAAACGGTAAAAACATTGATAAAACATGGCGCTCGGGAGAAAATACCGAAGCTGTTCGTGTGGAAAACAGAGACTACCAATTTTTGTATCAGGAAGGTCCCCTTTTCTACTTTATGAATAGTGATACTTATGAACAGATTCCCGTTAATGCCAATCAGGTTGAAAGAAAAGATTTTTTAATTGAAGGACAGGTCTGTAATGTTTTATTCAACGCAGATGACGAACAAGTTTTATACGCAGAACCACCGGATCATTTAGTGCTTACTGTAAGCCAAACCGATCCCGGAGTTAAAGGTGATACTGCTCAAGGTGGAAGCAAACCGGCAACTTTAGAATCAGGAGCAGTTGTAAACGTGCCTCTTTTTATAAATGAAGGCGAAGAAATTAAAGTAGACACAAGAACAGGAACTTATCTGGAACGAGCTAAATAACTTATTATGGACTTAAAACTGATAAAAAATATTCTAAACCTTATTTCTGATAGCGATGTAGACGAAGTAGCTATTGAAGAAGGCGATTTTAAAATAAAAGTAAAGAAAACAGGGACTGTTGAGCAGATTACATACTCACAACCAATGCATGCTGCTCCGGCTCAGCCTGCAGCTCCTGCTCAACCTCAGGCTCCGGCTTCGGCTGATGGTGGCGCTTCTTCAGAATCCACAGGCGGTTCATCAGCTAAAGGAGAAACTGTTAAATCTCCTATCGTTGGGACTTTTTACAAAGCTTCTTCTCCTGATTCAGATCCTTTCGTTAGCGTAGGCTCAAAAGTCTCAAAAGGCGATACTCTTTGTATTGTTGAAGCAATGAAGATCATGAATGAAATTGAAGCCGAATTTAGTGGAACTGTTCAGGATATTCTGATCGACGATGGTCAGGCTGTCGAGTTTGATCAACCTCTTTTCATAATCAGCAAAGACTAATTAGTCAGCATGTTTAAAAAGATATTAATAGCTAATCGTGGTGAAATCGCACTTCGAATTATTCGAACGTGTAGAGAAATGGGCATTAAAACTGTAGCTGTTTATTCTACTGCAGACGCCGACAGTCTTCATGTAAAGTTTGCAGATGAAGCTGTCTGTATCGGCCCTCCGGCCAGTAAAGAAAGCTACCTGAAAATTCAAAGTATTTTGGCTGCTGCCGAAATCACTAATGCCGAAGCGATACATCCCGGATACGGATTTTTAGCAGAAAACGCGGAATTTTCACGCATCTGTTCAGAACATAATATAAAGTTCATCGGCCCCTCTCCTTATGCAATTAACTCAATGGGAGATAAAGCTGTAGCGAAGGCAACTATGATCAAGAATAAGGTCCCGGTTGTTCCCGGTAGTGACGGTGTAGTGGATACTTATGAAGAAGCAAAAAAGGTCTGTGCAGAAATTGGATTCCCTGTAATCATCAAAGCTTCTGCAGGTGGTGGTGGTCGTGGAATGCGCGTTGTAGAGGAAGAAGGCAAGCTTAAACAAAATTTTGAAATGTGTCGTCAGGAAGCTTCCACTGCTTTCAATAATCCTGAAGTATACATAGAACGATTTGTTCAGAATCCGCACCATGTTGAGATTCAGATCATGGCTGATTCTCACGGAAATGTAATTCATCTAGGCGAAAGAGATTGTTCGTTACAAAGACGTCATCAGAAAGTTCTTGAAGAATCTCCTTCACCGCTTATGACTCCTGAGTTACGAAAAAGAATGGGTGAAGCTTCAATCAGTGCAGCCAAAGCTGTTGATTATGAAGGCGCAGGAACGGTAGAGTACCTTGTTGATGACAACGAGAATTTCTACTTCATGGAAATGAATACCCGAATTCAGGTTGAACATCCTGTAACAGAAGAGGTTACCGGTTTTGATCTTATTGAAGAACAAATTCGCGTTGCTTACGGTGTTAAGATCGAAGAGCGAGAAATTGAAATGAAAGGTCATGCTATTGAATGCCGAATCAATGCAGAAGACCCTGAGTTTAATTTTCGTCCGTCTGCCGGTGAAATTACCGTATTTCATCCCCCGGGCGGTCACGGTGTTCGGTTAGACACACACGCATATTCCGGATACAGAATTCCCCCTTATTATGATTCTATGATCGCAAAGCTGATCGTTTCTGCTCCTACCAGAGAAGACGCCATCAAAAAAATGAAGCGTTCTTTAGAAGAATTCATAATTGAGGGAATTAAAACGACTATTCCATATCACATTCAATTAATGGACGATCCGAATTTCCAAGCCGGAAAATTCACAACTAAGTATTTAGAAAACAATTTCAAATTTAACCCGGAGGCTGTTAGATGAGCGTACCAAGTGATTTAAAATACACCAGAGAACATGAATGGATCAAAGACAATGGTGACGGCACAGCCACTATCGGGATCACAGAATTTGCTCAGGGTGAACTTGGAGATATCGTTTTTGTGGAGTTGGAAGAAGAAGGATTTGAGTTTTCTGCCGATGACACTTTCGGTACTGTTGAAGCTGTAAAAACAGTTTCTGAGCTTTATGCACCTGTAGATGGTGAAATTTCAGAGATTAATGAGGAGCTTGAAGATAATCCTGAGATCGTTAATGAAGATCCGTACGAGAAAGGCTGGATGGTAAAAATAAAACTATCGGATACCTCCCAACTTGAATCTCTTCTGTCAGCAGACCAATACAAAGAAATCATCGCTTAAATACTATCAAATTTAATGAACCGACATAACGAATGGATTTTAATTCTTGATTACGGATCTCAGTTCACTCAGCTAATCGCAAGAAGATTGCGTGAATTCAATATCTACTGTGAAATCCATCCTTTTAATGTCGATCTGAGTACGGTTTCAGAACCGGTTCCTAAAGGTATTATTCTTTCAGGAAGCCCCAAAAGTGTAAATGATGACGATGCTCCATCCCTCCAAACAGATATTCTTGATTGGGATGTACCAATTCTTGGCGTTTGTTATGGATTACAGCTTCTTGCTCATACTCAGATTCCCGGCAGTGTTGAAAAAGCAGATAAACGCGAATTCGGAAGAGCTCATCTTATTGTTGATAACAACAACGGAATATTAAAAGATGTAGAAGACAATTCGGTTGTCTGGATGAGTCATGGTGATCATATTCATGAGCTTCCATCCTCTTATGAAATTGTAGGACATACAAATAATGCCGGAGTTGCAGCTGTTCATCATAAAGAAAAAGAGATCTATGGTGTTCAATTCCATCCGGAAGTAGCACATACTGATTGCGGGAAACAAATTCTCCATAACTTTGCTTTCGATATCTGTGGTTTATCCGGAGACTGGACAGCAAATTCTTTTGTGGAAGAACAAATTGAAGCAATCAGAAAGAAAGTCGGGAATGATAAGGTGCTTTGTGCTTTATCAGGCGGAGTGGACTCTACAGTAGTTGCTACTCTGATTCACAAGGCTATTGGAGATCAACTGGAATGCGTTTTTGTTGATAACGGCTTGCTCCGTAAAGATGAATTCAATGAGGTACTCGATCTGTATATTAAAGATCTTGAACTTCCTGTAAGAGGTGTGGATGCAAGTGAACTATTCCTATCCAGGCTAACGGGTGTTTCTGATCCGGAAAAGAAAAGGAAAATCATTGGCGTTACTTTTATCGATGTTTTCGAGAAAGAAATAGGCGGACAATCTGAGTTTAAATATTTAGCTCAGGGAACTTTATATCCTGATGTAATTGAAAGTGTTTCCTTCAAAGGTCCATCTGCGACTATAAAATCGCACCACAATGTGGGTGGTTTACCGGAAAAAATGAAGCTTGATCTGATCGAGCCTGTACGGGAACTTTTTAAAGATGAAGTACGCGAAGTGGGGAAAGCTTTAGGTATTCCTGCTCATTTTATTGGCCGACATCCATTTCCCGGCCCCGGACTTGGAATCAGAGTAATAGGAGAGCTCAGTAAAGAAAGATTGGATCTGCTTCGCGAAGCTGATAAGATCTTTATCGATGAGCTCAAAAATCAGGGGCTTTATGATGATGTTTGGCAAGCTCTTGCTGTTTTACTTCCTGTTCAAAGTGTGGGTGTAATGGGTGATGAACGAACTTATGAGTTTACAGCGGCGATCAGAGCGGTGACAAGTGTAGACGGTATGACTGCTGATTGGGCTCATCTCCCCTACGATTTTCTTGGAACAGTCTCTAATCGTATTATTAATGAAGTAAAGGGAATTAACAGAGTGGTTTACGATATTAGCTCTAAACCTCCTGCTACAATTGAATGGGAATAAATCAGAACAAATTCGTTTATTCTGAGTGTAAGCATGTGTATTAATTAGCAATTCTATGAAATCTACTTTTTCAATTTTCTCTTTTTTATTAATTCTGTTTTTTTCAACAACTGCTTATACCCAATCTGTTGAAGCAGGAAAAAACCTCTATCAAAACGGAGACTATGAAAGAGCACTTAGAATATTCACTCAGATAGATAGCCCTGAAGCGAATTTATTTTCCGGTAAAAGTCATTTTTCTTTAGGTAATTATCCTAAATCCAAAGCTTACCTGAACAGAGTTATTGATTCAGATGAAAGCACAAACATTTTCGTACAGGAAGCCAAGTACACAAAAGCTCTGGTTTTGTTTCAGGTTGATGATTTTGCAGCTTCTCTTGAGCTTTTACATGAGCTGAAATCAAATAGCAGAAATAACCCTTACTATACCAGAGCCATTTCTTTCTACGATCAGGTTTTAAGTTATTTAAGTATAGATCAAATTAAAACTGTGTTCAGACAGAGTTCTAATGTTGAAATCTTAGCGGATGTTATCTCCGGAGCTCTAGGCAGAGTTGATTTTTCCAAAGCAAAAACTATGGTTAACTCACTAAAGTCTTCTTTGATTGACAGTAATGCTGTAGATCTGTTTCAGATAGAAGCTGCATTGAGAGACTCACTTACGTACGCTTCCAGATATCCATTCCGAAAATATTCGCATGCTCCATCGGGAATGTCTTATCAAATTGGAGTTGCTCTACCCTCTTTTAATATGAACTCTGATAATTATGAAGTTCCTCAACATCTCTATTTTGGAATTCAGACTGCAGTAGAAGAATTCAATGCAAACCATCCTGGTAAAAAGGCATTCATTAGCTTTTCCAGAACTAATGGCGATTCTATTCAATCAGAAGATATATTAAATCATTTAGTCTGGAATAAAGATGTAGATGTTGTAATAGGGCCGTTATTTTCTGATGTAGCAAAATCATTTTCTGATCTTGCCGAAATTTATGAGATACCTGTAATTACTCCTCTGGCTAATTCTGACTCCCTGAACATTGCCAATAACTACATGTTCCAGACGAACCCAACTTTTGCTGTACAGGGCAAAAAAATGGCACAATATGCTGTGAATTCTTTAGGTCTTGATACCGTAGCAGTTTTGGCTGAAATGGATGCATTAGGAGAAGCTTCAGCATTGGCATTCAGACATGAAGCAGAACGCTTAGGAGCATTTGTTCAGCACTTTTTTCTGAAAGATCTGGAATCCGAAGGTTATGATATTTCAGAATACACAGCTTATCTGTCTAAAACTGATACATTGATACCATCTCCCGGTTTAAAAGCGATCTACGCTCCATTCACAGGGGCTGCAGCTCCAACTTTGATCAGAAACCTTCTAACTGATTTAGAAGCTTCGAGAAGTGATTATATACTCCTTGGTTCAGAAGAATGGGCAGACACAGATCTGGAAAATACACGCTTGCCGGAAACATCCATTCACTATACACAGAGTTTTGAAATACGATATGGTGAAACTGATGTAGAAGAGTTTGCATCGAATTTCAGATTACGATTTCAAACAGAACCTAATCAGTTTGCTTTTATCGGCTACGATGTCACCAAATTTGTGTTGAGCACATTAAACAGAGTCGGTAATCCGGATCTATTAAAGCAAGGTCTGCATGAATTGAAAAATTATCGAGGACTTAGTGGTCAGTTTGGTTTTGATAATGAACATATAAACCAAAAGGTTCTTATTAAATCTATTATTCGGGAAGAATAAAACACTGGGAATTTTACTCTCCTGACTCCTGTAATTCTCTTTGCCGTTTAATTCTGTATTGCTGTCTCAACCATGTTCTCCATTTTTCAGCATCCACTAAATGCTCTTCATAGGTTCGGTTGAAAAGATGTCCCCCTTCAGGATTTGCTACCATATATAAATATTGATGGTTTGCAGGATATAAAGTCGCCTTTATAGTTTGCAAGCTGGGATTTGTAACAGGTCCGGGTGGCAATCCATATTTGGTATAAGTGTTATAAGGATGATCAACTTTGTAATCTTCCAGTAATAATCTGCGCCTCTCTCCTACAGCAAAGCTGATAGTTGGATCAGCCTGCAAATGCATTCTTCTTTTTAACCTGTTCCAATATAAACCGGCGACTATTGGTTTCTCTTCTTCAATATTAGCTTCCCATTCTACTATAGATGCCATTGCAACGATCTCATCTATCGAGTAATCCAAAGAATCAATTCTGCTTTTATACTGTTTGGCAACCTGGTTCTTAAATTCGCTGAGTATCTTTTCTATTGTTTGCTTTGGGCTATAAGTCCAGTAAACATCATAAGTGTTTGGTAACATTCTTCCGAAAAGCTGTTCTTTGGATATATTTTTGGAAGCAACAAATAGTGAGTCATCAAAAACATTCCGAACATCAGAGCTGTCAAAACTCATTTCATTTCCTAAATTTCTTGCAAACCTATCGATTGTAATGCCTGGTAAAATCGTAATTGAAACGGGATCCTGACTTCCAAAAGCAAGCTTGGTTAAAAAATCATTGTAAGAATACTCTCCATCAAAGTTATAGTATCCTTTTTTGAAAGTTCTCCAGCCCAATAGCGGACTAACCCACCGCAGTTCATCTTCATCAAATTGAATATTAGACAACTCTAGTATGCTTATCAATTCACTTAGATTAACATCTTCATGTAAATATATCTGAGAGTTTTGGGTACCAATTAGAGCCTGGGATTTTGAAATCCTGCTTGTTCTGGAAATAAAAGTACTCAGGAAAATAATAAGTAGTACAGCTATACCAATTGCTGATTCTTTCGTAGCGAATTCAAAGATTTTATTATCGTTCATATTTGAAATATAAGAACCCTTGAGTTTAAACCCACCTCTTTACAGTATTTAATATGCTTAATTGAGAACCTTGTAACTATTCAAGCACTTTTTCGTAGTCGACACACGAAGAGCAATCGAGCTTTTGGATGCTGCACAAGCACCAAATGCCCTAAAGATAAACCCGGGTTTTGAACGACTCGGGTTTCTTTTTTTTCTTCCCTTCTTTTCTTTTTATAGATTTGTGATACAATTCCCTTATATGTTTCCTAGTTAGGTTATTAAAATTTAATTCTAAAAATTAGCATTAAACACGGATAATCTTTAATTACTCAACATATGAAGAAAATACTTTTTTTGATGCTCAACAGCCTTTTGTTGTCAAGTTGTATAAACAATATTGAAGATCAGGTTCCCGAAATTCCTGACGAACCTATCAGTTATGCAAATCAAATACAGCCGATTTTTAATTCTACTTGTGGAGGAGGATTTTGCCATACAAACGGTGACAATGTAAATGGTGTTAATCTGGATAGTTACCAAAATACAATTAATAGTATAGGTTCCAGATATGGCAGGCTTATTATTGTACCCGACAGTGCTGATATAAGTCCAATCATAGACAAGTTAGGATCAAATCCCGAATTTGGTTCAAGAATGCCTCTTAACGGAAGTATCAGTAGTTCGGATATCGGCAAAATTACAGCCTGGATAAATCAGGGTGCTCAAAATAATTAGAAAGGTGATTTAGTAT
>JAEPNB010000006.1 GCA_017643645.1 Balneola sp. | reverse complement strand
AAGAAGGCCTGCGCTTTGCGATCCGCGAAGGTGGACGTACAGTAGGTGCTGGTGTGGTAACTAAAATTTTAGACTAAGCACTACCAGCTAAGCGATTTTGCGGAAAAAAGTAGGTGGTTTTTACCATCTGCTTTTCCGTGTATAAACGGGCGTAGCTCAGTTGGTAGAGCACTGGTCTCCAAAACCAGGTGTCGGGAGTTCGAGTCTCTCCGCCCGTGCAATTAAATAAAACGAATAAGCATAATGGCTAAATTATCAGGAATTTTTGACGGTGTTGTAGGTGAGTTTAAGAAAGTAGCATGGCCTACACAGAAAGAACTTATTGACAGTACTGTAATCGTTGTAGTATTCTCGATAATTCTATCTGTATTTATATTTGGTGTTGATCAGGTATACAGTACTGCTTTAGAATACATTTACAATTAAGAACATGAGTGTTGAACTAGTACATGATTGGTATGTGGTACGTTGTTTCTCCAGTCATGAAAATAAAGTTAGAGATTTTCTTGAGCGTGAAATAGAAGAGCAAGGTTTAGAGGACAAGGTGAAAGAAGTGCTTGTTCCAACTGAAACCATTGTTGAGATCCGTGGAGGAAAAAAGAAGACAAGAGAAAAGAATTTTTTCCCGGGATACATACTGCTCAACACCCATTATGATGAAGAAGTAAACAATTTAGTACAAAGTGCTCCATCCTGCTTAGGATTTTTGAAAGTAGGAAAAACGCAAACAGTACCGCATCCACTGAAAAAGCATGAAGTCCAAAGAATTATTGGACGTGTTAGAGAAGGTGGAGAAGAGAATGCAAATATTGAGATACCATTTAGTGAAGGTGATCTCGTAAAAGTTATTTCCGGACCATTCAAAGATTTTGATGGCACCGTGCAGGAGGTTAACACCGATAAGTTAAAACTGAGAGTGATGGTTTCCATTTTTGGACGCCGAACCCCCGTAGAAGTAGATGTGAACCAAGTGGAATCCACTACTTAAATTAAAGAAACTAGTTGATGCTAGCTATTACGCAACCAAACAGAAGTTACTAATCATTTAGGATCCTGATAATCCATGGCTAAAAAAGTTGAAAGAATCCTGAAGCTCCAAATCGTTGGTGGACAGGCAAACCCTGCGCCCCCAGTTGGACCGGCTCTCGGTCAGGCTGGAATTAACATTATGGAGTTTTGTAAAGCCTTTAATGCTAAGACTCAGGAAAAAGCCGGAACTGTAATTCCAGTTGAGATTACTGTATACGCTGACAAGTCTTTTTCATTCAAAACAAAGACACCGCCAGCGCCAGTATTGCTTAAGAAAGCTGCGAAAATAAAGTCCGGATCGGGTGAACCTAACCTTAAAAAGGTTGGAACAGTTACCTGGAGCCAATGCAAAGATATAGCACAAGAAAAAATGGAAGACTTAAATGCGTTTGACATTGAAGCTGGTGCCGAAATGATTGCTGGAACGGCTCGGAGTATGGGTCTAAGAGTAAATCGCGATAAATAAGGAGTTGTGATTATGGCAAAAAAAGGAAAGAAATACGAACAAGCCGTGGCATTAGTTAATCCGGAGATTGAATATTCTCTGGAGGAAGCATGTGATCTGGTTAAAAAAACTTCAAACCGAAATTTCGATGCTTCGGTGGATATTGATATCCGCTTAGGTGTTGATCCACGACACGCCGATCAAATGGTACGTGGAACTGTGAGCTTGCCTCATGGTACAGGTAAAGAAGTTCGAGTTTTAGCTTTGGTAAACGAAGCAAAACAAGATGAAGCCAGAGAAGCAGGTGCCGACCATGTTGGTATGGACGAATACATCAAAAAAATTGAAGAAGGTTGGGCGGATATCGATGTGATAATCGCTACACCTGATGCAATGGGAAAACTCGGTAAACTGGGAAGATTCCTGGGACCGCGTGGGCTTATGCCAAACCCAAAAAGTGGAACAGTTACTATGGATGTAGCTGACGCTGTTAAAACGGTGAAAGCCGGACAGATAGATTTTCGTGTTGATAAATTCGGAATTCTACATACATCCGTAGGTAAAATAAGTTTTGACGCAACTGCAATTAAAGAAAATGCTGAAGCATTTCTTTCAACTGTAATGCGCTTAAGACCTGCATCCGCTAAAGGACTATACGTGAAATCAGTTTTCATGAGTAGTACTATGGGGCCAAGCATACCTATAAGTAGAACCGCAGTTACATCCCTATAATAGGAGGAATTAAGAATTATGCCTACTGCAGAAAAAAAAGCAGTCTTAGACGAAATCACAGAAAAACTTAATAGTGCTAATGGTGTTTATATCACTAAGTACACCGGTATGTCTGTGGCAGATGCTAACGAACTGCGTGGAGAATTCCGCAAGGGAAATATCTTCTTCAAAGTTTACAAGAATAAGTTAATGAAACTTGCTATGCAGGAAGTTGGAGGCTACGATAAAGTACTTCCTTCTTTAGTAGAGCAAAATGCATTTGCATTCGTTGAAGATGAATTGTCCGCACCGGCTAAAGTATTAAAAGAGTTTACTAAGGATAAGAAGAAACCAGAATTTAAAGCCGCTTTTATAGATGGCGAATTCTATTCTGCTGACAAATTAGAAGCTCTCGCCGCAATGAAGTCTAAAAACGAAGTTATTGGCGATATACTTGGTCTGTTGATGTCACCTGCACAAACCGTAGTAAGTGCGCTTACTGCACAAGGTTCAAACCTTGTTGGTGCTGTGAAAACTATTGCCGAAAAAGGCGAAGAATAATATTTATACAACATGTCGCAAGACATTAAAAATTTTACTTTAAAAAACAACTGGAGATAAAAATGGCTGACGTTAATAAACTAGCTGAAGAGCTTGTCAACCTAACTATCAAAGAAGCAAACGAACTAGCAAAAGTTCTTGAAGAAGAATACGATATCAAACCTGCAGCTGCAGCTGTTGCTGTTGCTGGACCAGCCGGAGGCGGAGACGCTGCTGGTGCTGAAGAGCAAACTGAGTTTGATGTTGTTCTTGAAGCTGCTGGTGGAAAGAAAATCGCTGTGATCAAAGAAGTTCGCGGAATCACTGGTCTTGGGCTTAAAGAAGCTAAAGAACTTGTTGATGGCGCGCCTAACACTATCAAAGAAGGTATTGCTAAGGCAGAAGCTGAAGAGATCAAAGCTAAGCTTGAAGAAGCTGGAGCTACAGTAGAGCTTAAATAAGCTTTTTTACAATATTCGCACGTAGCCGATATCGTGAAAACGGTATTGGCTATTGGCGTCTATATTACTTAACCCTGTTATTTATAGGGTTTTTACCGTTTAATTTACCTTCAACAAAAAGGAGAGGTTCCTTTTGAGCAAGAAGATGCAAACTATTCCAAATACGGATCGCCAATCTTTTGGGCGAACAAAAGAAGTTTTAGAATATCCTGATTTTCTGGATATCCAATTAGAATCATTCGAGAAATTCGTTCAACTTGATATTGCACCAAATGAGCGTGTAAATCAAGGACTACAACGAATATTTCTGGAAAATTTTCCAATTCAGGATACCCGGGAAACTCATATACTCGAATTTTTATACTACAATGTTGATGTTCCAAGATATACTATCAAAGAATGTCAGGATCGTGGATTAACCTATTCAGTTCCATTGAAAGCAAAGCTACGCCTTTCATCTGTTGATGATAGCGACGAAGCCAGCGAAACAATAGAGCAAGAAGTATTTTTAGGTGATCTGCCATGGATGACAAACCGTGGTACTTTTATCATAAATGGCGCAGAGCGTGTGATTGTTTCTCAGTTACACAGATCTCCGGGCGTATTTTTTGGTCAATCAGTTCACCCTAATGGTACTCAACTCTATTCAGCTCGTGTAATCCCTTTTAAAGGATCATGGATTGAATTTACAACTGATATCAGAGATGTACTTTGGGCTTATATCGATCGTAAGAAAAAGATCCCTGCAACAACATTATTGCGTGCACTTGGATATTCTACCGATCTTGATTTGTTAAGTCTTTTCGAGCTTTCTGAAGAAGTTAAAGTTGGAACTAAAGCAAATTTCAAAAAGAACCTTGTTGGTAAGCGACTTGCTCAGAACATCATCGTCGAAGAGATGGAAGAAGTTGTTGATGATGAGACAGGAGAAGTAACTGAAGCATTAAACCGTAAGATCATTTTCGAACGTGATCATGAGTTGACTGAAGACGATTACGGAATGTTCGGTGAAGTGGATCAGAAAATGGTATTGGTTCAGAAGATCTCTTCGGAAGAGTCTGAGCGTTCCGTTATGATGAACACACTTCGTAAAGATCCAACCTGGGACGAAACTTCTGCACTAGGGGAAGTTTATCAACAAATCAGATCAGGTGAAATGCCGGATCCTGAAACAGCTCGTTCTATTCTGGAAAGATTATTCTTCAGTGATAAGAAGTATGATCTTGGTGAAGTAGGTCGTTACAGATTGAACAAACGACTTCGATTAGAAGGAAATGAGGAAATCCAATATCTGTTGAAAGAAGATATTGTTGCTATCATCCGAGAAGTTATTCGTCTGAAGAATATGAAATCTCAGGTTGATGATATTGATCATTTGAGTAACAGACGTGTAAGAACTGTAGGTGAGCAATTAGGACAGCAATTTGCGATTGGTCTTGCAAGAATGGCAAGAACAATCAAAGAGAGAATGAACTCTCGTGATGCTGAGCAATTGACTCCACAGGATCTTGTGAACGCGCGTACCATTTCAAGTGTAATTAACACATTCTTTGGTACAAATCAGCTTTCACAGTTTATGGATCAAACGAATCCTTTGGCAGAATTAACACACAAGCGTCGTATGTCTGCTCTTGGACCAGGTGGTCTAACTCGTGAGCGTGCCGGTTTTGAGGTTCGTGATGTTCACTACACTCACTACGGTCGTCTTTGTCCAATTGAAACTCCTGAAGGTCCGAACATTGGTCTGATATCATCACTTTGTATTCATGCAAAAGTAAATGATTTTGGATTTATTGAAACACCTTACAGAAAAGTTAAGGACAAAAAAGTTTCTAAAAGTGTTGAGTATTTAGCTGCAGAGCAGGAAGATGAGACAGTAATTGCTCAGGCTAATGCAGAATTAGACGAAAATAACACTTTTGCTAATGATGCAGTTTTCTCAAGAATGCGTGAAGGTAACTACCTAGTTGCCAAAGCAGAAGAGATCGAATATATGGATGTGGCTACAAATCAGATCACATCTCTTGCAGCTGCATTGATTCCGTTTATTGAGCATGATGATGCAAACCGTGCCTTGATGGGCTCGAACATGCAACGTCAGGCAGTTCCATTGTTAAGACCAGAAGCACCGGTTGTAGGTACAGGATTGGAGCACAGAGCTGCTCGCGATTCACGTGCTATTATTACTGCCGATGCAAAGGGTGAAGTGGTATATGTTAGTTCTACTGAAATTCGTATCAAGTACGAAAGAGATGAACTGGATCAGCATTGTTATTTTGATGGTGGTATTAAAACATATGATCTGGAAAAGTTCACCAGAACAAACCAGGACACTTGTACTAACCAGCGCGCTATTGTAAAAGTAGGCGATAAGGTTAAGAAAGGCCAAGCTATTGCTGATGGTTGTTCAACTGACGGTGGAGAACTTGCTCTTGGACGTAACTTACTTGTGGCTTTCATGCCATGGAGAGGTTACAACTTTGAGGATGCGATCGTAGTTAGTGAGCGCATTGTTCAGGATGACATTTACACTTCTATCCACATTACAGAATTCGAACAACAAGTTCGTGACACTAAGCGTGGTGAAGAAGAGCTTACTCGCGAGATTCCAAACGTAAGTGAAGAAGCGACTCGTAACCTTAATGAAAAAGGTATTATCCGAGTTGGAGCGAAAATCAATCCGGGTGATATCCTGGTTGGTAAGATCACTCCAAAAGGTGAAACAGATCCAACTCCGGAAGAAAAACTTCTCCGCGCAATTTTCGGTGATAAAGCCGGTGATGTAAAAGATGCTTCTCTGAAAACTCCTCCGGGCGTTTCAGGAACAGTTATCAATACGAAGCTTTTCAGCCGTAAGCGTGATGAGTTAATCTCAAGAAAGGAAGAGAAGAAAAGAGTAGAGCAAGAGCAGGAAAGACATGCTGAAAAACTTGCAGAACTAAATCAGCAATGGGCTGATAAAATGTACTCTCTTCTAAGAGACAAAACTTCTCCCGGAGTATTGAACTACAGTAATGTAGAGCTGATTCCTAAAGGTGAGAAGTATAAAAAATCAGTATTTGAAGAATTAGATCCGGTAAATATCAATGAGAATATTGACTGGGCTACCGATCAGGACTTGGTAGAAAAAGTAAGACTACTGTTTGCTAACTATCGTGACCTTCGTCGTAAGATTGACAGTGAGGCTAAGCGTCGTACGTTTGCAATTCAAGTAGGAGACGAACTACCTCCTGGAATCATCCAAAAAGCTAAAATCTACGTTGCTAAGAAGCGTAAGCTTCAGGTAGGTGATAAGATGGCCGGGCGTCACGGTAACAAAGGTGTTGTTGCTAAGATCGTACCACAGGAAGACATGCCGTTTATGGCTGATGGAACTCCTGTTGACATCTGTTTGAACCCACTTGGTGTGCCTTCTCGTATGAACCTTGGACAGATCTACGAAACGATTCTGGGTTGGGCAGCTAAAAAGCTTGGCGTTACTTTCGCTTCTCCGATCTTTGATGGAGCTACCATGGATGACGTAAAAGGAAAATTAAAAGAAGCAGGATTACCTGAAGATGGTCGTGTAAATCTATACGACGGTCGTACCGGTGAAGCTTTTTCTCAGAAAACAACGGTTGGTTACATCTATATGATCAAGTTGAATCACTTGGTTCAGGATAAGATGCACTCCCGTTCAATCGGACCATACTCATTAATTACGCAACAGCCATTGGGTGGTAAAGCTCAGTTTGGTGGTCAGCGACTTGGTGAGATGGAGGTTTGGGCACTGTATGCTTATGGTGCTTCAAGTATCCTTAAGGAAATGCTCACTGTAAAAAGTGATGACGTAAAAGGACGTTCCAAAGTTTATGAAGCTATTGTAAAAGGTGAAAACCTTCCTGATGGTGACGTGCCTGAATCATTTAAAGTATTACTTCGAGAGCTTATGGGTCTCGGACTTGAAATACACATTCAATAATCACTGTTAATAAAGTAATGGAGGAAAACCCTTGCCAATAACGAAAACATTAACAGTTACCAACGACTTTGACAGCATTGGAGTATCACTTGCTTCGGCTGAGACAATTTTGTCACGTTCACACGGTGAAGTCTTAACGCCAGAAACGATAAACTACAGAACCTTTAAGCCGGAGATGGACGGTCTTTTCTGTGAAAAGATCTTTGGACCGGTTAAAGATTATGAATGCCATTGTGGTAAATACAAGCGTATTCGCTACAAAGGTATTATCTGTGATCGTTGCGGTGTTGAAGTAACAAGAAAAGCTGTTCGTCGTGAGCGAATGGGTCATATTACCCTAACCGTTCCTGTAGTACACATTTGGTATTTCAAATCTTTGCCAAACAAGATTGCATACTTATTAGGTATGTCTTCTAAGAATTTGGACCGTATTGTTTATTACGAAACTTTCGTGATCATCAACCCTGGTGTTGCCCGTGATTTGGGTTACGCTAAAGGTGATATGATCTCTGAAGAAGAGAAATACGATATTCTTGATCAGCTTCCGGAAGATAATTACGAACTTGATAACGATGATGAAGACAAGTTCATAGTTAAGGAAGGAGCGGATGCACTTGCTGCAATGCTTGCTGATCTTGATCTTGATGAATTAGCTTACCAGTTACGCTACGAAGTGAAGCATGAGACTTCACAAATGCGTAAGAAAAAGAAACTAAAACGCCTTCAGGTTATTGAGTCTTTCCGTGCTGCTGCAGAGCACACAGAAAACAAGCCAGAATGGATGTGCCAGAGTGTAATTCCGGTAATTCCACCAGAGTTAAGACCTCTTGTGCCTCTTGAAGGTGGTAGATTTGCTACTTCTGATCTTAACGATCTATACAGAAGAGTGATCATCAGAAACAACCGTTTGAAGAGATTGATGGACATTAAAGCTCCTGATGTTATTCTTCGAAACGAGAAGCGTATGCTTCAGGAAGCGGTTGATTCATTATATGACAACTCAAGAAAATCAAACGCAGTTAGAAATAACAATCGTCCGCTAAAATCTCTTAGCGACATGTTAAAAGGTAAGAGCGGTCGTTTCCGTCAAAACCTTCTTGGTAAGCGTGTTGATTATTCTGGTCGTTCTGTAATTGTGGTAGGGCCTGAACTCAAAATGCATGAGTGTGGTCTTCCAAAAGAAATGGCAGTCGAGCTTTACAAACCATTCATTATTCGTCGCTTGATAGAACGCGGTTATGTTAAAACCGTTAAGAGTGCGAAGAAAGTAGTTGACCGTAGAGATGCTGTGGTTTGGGAAGTTCTTGAAAATGTAATTGATGGACACCCGGTAATGCTTAACCGTGCTCCAACGCTTCACCGTTTAGGTATTCAAGCGTTTCAGCCGGTACTTATCGAGGAAAAAGCGATTCGTCTTCACCCACTAGCGTGTACGGCATTCAACGCCGATTTCGATGGTGACCAGATGGCGGTTCACTTACCACTTAGCCACGATGCAGTGCTTGAAGCTTCTGTATTGATGCTTGGCTCTCATAATATTATGAGTCCTGCAAGTGGTGGACCTATCGCAGTTCCGTCTCAGGATATGATCCTGGGTCTTTACTTCCTTACTAAGCCTGCAAACGGCAAGAAAGGTGAAGGAAAGACTTTCTCAGATATGGATGAAGTTCTTGTCGCTTTTGATCAGGGACAGATCAATCTGCATGCAAAGATTAATGTTCGTGTTGATGTAATCAATGAAGATGGCGAAACTGTAAAAGAAGTTGTTAAAACCTCTACAGGACGTGTGATCTTCAATCAGATTGTACCTGAAGAAATCGGGTTCATGAACAAAACTCTCGGTAAAAAAGAGCTTAGAGTTCTGATTGGTGATATCCATTCTATCGTTGGAACGTCACGTTGTGCTGCATTCCTTGATGAAATGAAAAAACTTGGTTATGAAAACGCTACTCTTGGTGGACTTTCATTCAGCCTTGATGATATCATCATCCCGGATGCTAAAGCAAAATTGATTGATGGAGCCAAAGACGAAGTAACTGACATTCAAGGACGTTACGAAATGGGTTTCATTACAGATAATGAACGCTACAATCAGGTAATTGATAAGTGGACAAGTACTACTAACCGAGTTTCTGAAACTCTATTCACGGCTCTTCAAGAAGATCGCGAAGGTTTCAACCCGGTATATATGATGGCTGACTCCGGAGCCCGTGGTTCTAAAGAGCAGATCCGTCAGTTAGGTGGTATGCGTGGTTTGATGGCTAAGCCTCAGAAGAGTTCAATGCAGCAGGGTAACGAAGTAATTGAGAATCCGATTCTTTCTTCTTTCAAAGAGGGACTTTCGGTACTTGAGTACTTTATCTCTACTCACGGTGCTCGTAAAGGTCTTGCCGATACCGCACTTAAAACTGCTGATGCAGGTTACTTAACTCGTCGTCTTGTTGACGTTTCTCAGGATGTAATCATTACTGAAGATGACTGTGGTACACTTCGTGGTATCAAGATGTCAGCTCTTAAGGATAATGAAGATATCATCGAAAGATTGGAAGATCGTATTATCGGTCGTTTCTCTCTGCATGATATTCATGATCCGATCACAGATGATCTTATCTGCGAAGCAAATCAGATGATCGATGAAGGAGTAGCTAAAAAAATTGCAGAAACTTCTATTGAAGAAGTGGATATCCGTTCGGTACTTACATGTGAAACCGGCCGTGGTGTTTGTGCAAAATGTTATGGTCGTGACTTAGCTCGCGGAACTGTTGTTGAGAAAGGTGAGGCCGTTGGTGTTATCGCTGCTCAATCAATTGGTGAGCCTGGTACACAGCTTACACTTCGTACTTTCCACGTTGGTGGTACGGCTTCTCGTCTTGAGGCAGATTCACAACATAAAACTAAATTCGACGGTAAAGTTGAATTCGAAAATGTTCGTGTTGTAGAATATGATGATGGCGAAGAAGAGCATAGCATTGTATTGAGCCGTGCTGGTGAATTGAAAATTGTAAATGATGAAGGTCAGGTCCTTATCAGCTATAACGTTCCTTATGGTAGCGAGATGATGGTTGAAGAAGGCGATATGGTTCCAAAAGGAGCTCAGCTCTGTAAGTGGGATCCATACAACGCTCTGATCTTCTCTGAAATTGATGGTACCGTTGAGTACAAAGATATTATCGATGGAGTTACATCCACTGATGATACTGATGCTCAAACAGGTCACCGTGAAAAAGTTATTACTGATTCCAAGGACAGATCTCTTGTACCAACACTAGTTGTTAAAGGTGCTAAAGATGTGATTCGCGAAAGTACTCTTCCTGTTGATACTCACGTAGCTATTGACAATGGAGAGAAAGTTTCTGCAGGTCAGGTAATCGCTAAGATTCCTAGAGCAGCATCTAAATCTAAAGATATTACAGCGGGTCTTCCTCGTGTGACTGAGCTTTTTGAAGCTCGTTCTCCAAGTGAGCCGGCAGTAGTTTCTGAGATTGATGGTATTGTTGAAATGGGAGGTCGTAAGCGTGGTTCTCAGGAAGTATTTGTTAAATCAAAAGACGGTACAGATGAGAAGAAGTACTTGATCTCTTTGAGCAAGCATATTCTTGTACAAACCAATGACTTTGTGAAAGCAGGGCAACCATTATCTGATGGTACAATTCCTGCACAGGACATTCTAAACATTCTTGGGCCATACGCTGTACAATCGTACTTAGTAAATGAGATTCAGGAAGTTTACCGTCTACAGGGTGTAAAAATCAATGATAAGCACATCGAGGTTATTGTAAGTACGATGATGCAGAAAGTTGAGATCACTGATCCGGGCGATACAATGTTCCTTGAAGGCGATAAAGTTGATCGTTTTGAAGTTAATACCAGAAATGATGAATTGATCGGTAAGTTTGTTGTAACCGAAGAAGGTGGCAGCGAACTTAAGAAAGGAAAGATCCTTGATCGTCGTCAGGTAAGAGACATCAATAACGAATTGATCAAAGAAGGCAAAGAAGAGATCCAAACTCGTGAAGCTGAACCTGCAATTTCTCGACCAATTCTATTGGGTATTACGAGAGCTGCACTTTCTACTGAAAGTTGGTTATCAGCGGCTTCTTTCCAGGAAACAACGAAGGTTCTTACTCAGGCTTCTATTGAAGCTAAGAAAGACTTCTTACGTGGACTGAAAGAGAACGTAGTTGTTGGACACAAAGTACCGGCTGGAACCGGTCTTCGTGAGTACAATGATCTTATCGTTGGACCTACTGAGGAAGTTGATGAAAGTGATGCAGAAGTTGCAGAGATATTTGAAACTCTGGGCGGAAGCGATGAGGAGAAAGCAGAAGCTTAAGTTAGCTCTAATTAACTTTTATCTAAGATAAATTGAAAAGCCCCTTCAGAAATGAAGGGGCTTTTTTTTGTTTAAAAATCCAAAATTTAAAGAGATTTCGGAAGTGATTAAATGTTGATAACTTTAATCATAGCTCAGAAAGAGCTAAAAAAATTAGCTTAAGTCGATAAAAAATATTATTGTTTACTAAAATAAATAGAAAAGCTGACTCAGCAGGGTTGTGGATAACTTAAGCTGAGAATATTATCTACAGTGCGGGGGGATGAAATGAAAAGATTGCTATGTTTCATACTTTTTTGGGGGAGCCTGAATCTTGGAACTTCTTATGCTCAAATTCCCGGGAATAATTCTAATTCTCCGGATCAACAAACTGAAGAAACAAAGTATGAACGCTATTACGAAATAGTACTTGAAAATGCTTTGTCTGAATACTATGAAAATGGCTCTTTTCTGGTTGATGTACAGGCCGAGGTAGAGCGTGTACTGGTGGCAAGCGGCTATGAAGTAGTAGAAGAATTACCACCACTCGAAATAGAAAATCTGCCGGGTTTGCCTGTAATACCACCAGGACTTAAAGCTACCAGAACAGGAAGAGACAGCATAAAAGTTACCGGGTTCAATTCAAGTTTCAGGCTAAATCAACTTGTAATCCGTGTACTCATTGACACAGCTTATACTCAGGAAGATTCAGAATTTATAAACGAAATGGCAGGAATGGTTGCGAATGCCGATCGCTTTCGTGGAGATATTGTAACGGTAGAAAGAAAAATATTTCCTAAACAACAAAGGAATAATAGGAGCTATTCATCGGGAAAAGCTGCAAAGACAGATACCGTTTTCATTGAACAACCCAATGAAGCAGCGGACCTTGATAAA
The DNA here is from genome assembly GCA_017643645.1 of Balneola sp. GTDB lineage: Bacteria > Bacteroidota > Rhodothermia > Balneolales > Balneolaceae > Balneola. Next base: position 196,074 of record JAEPNB010000006.1, on the reverse strand, counting down.
AATGAGTTTCTAGGTATTGACTGGAATAATCCTAAACATTTGTTATACATAATTTTGGGATTATTTATACTTGCTTTGGCTCTTTTAATCTGGGCTTTAATGAAAAAAGCAGGTTCTGATGATCAGGATTACAACTCTGTAAGTGAAGAGCTTAAAAACATTCAAGCAGGTTTGGAGGCGAATGAAAAACCTAAAGATGAATTGAGAGAATTTAAAAATGATAAGCAGGCAAAGTTCGAAGAAGAAAAGATGTTTATCATAAACAGGACAGTAAGTGAGCCTGAAACAATTGCTAAATTGATAGAAGGATTGGTGAATGAAAATGAGGATGAAGGTCTTGTAAAAGCTGTTCGTGCTATCTTCAGTACGGACCCAAAAATTATAGATGTGCTTCAACCTTACCTTGATGACAAGGTACATGACTCAATTCTGTTTGGTTTGACTAATATAGAAACGATTCCTGTAAGAGAGAAAGCAGAAGAGGTTACAGAGTTTAAGAAAAAAATATTGGCTCAAAAGACTTCAAAAAACAGAGGAGCAGATGATAATCATCTTTTTGAGTTTCTCAACCAGCTAACCAATCAGCAGCTTTTACACCTGATAAGGAGCGAGTCTGATGAAATGATCGCAATATTACTAGCTCAATTACCCGGAGACAGATCGAGTTTCGTTTTACAAAAACTGGATGAGAATAAGAGAATTCCAATTGTCCTGAAAATGGGGAAAATTGCCAATATTCCTATTTCAATTTATAAAAAGGTAGCGGCTCATTTTTCTCACAAAGCACTTACAGTGTCTGATATGAAATATGTAGCGGCAGATGGAGTAGAAAGTATTTTAAACACAATTGATAATCTGCCAATAAAAGAACAACAGCCTTTTGTAAACTCTATAGCAGAAAAGGATCTGAACCTTGCTAAAAAAATCAGAAAGTTCTTTGTTGCTTTTGATGACATTCCAAATGTCGATGATGAGGTACTTCAGGTTGCTTTAGAAGAATCTACTACAGATGAGATAATAAAAGCTCTTTATAAAGCGAAGGAAAGTATTAAAGATAAAGTTTTAAGTGTAAGACCTGATCGTGAAAGTGAATTAATTGTTAGCGAGCTGAGTAATGATCAGGAATTTACATCAATGGAAATAGAGGGGGCAAGAAAAAATATTCTCTTACTGATCAGAAAAGTCATCAAAAGCAGGGGTTAAAGATGGATATTAAAGTGATTCTTGTTTTACGGCTGATACTCATCTGCATATTTTTTTCATTAATTGGAAAAAATGCAGCAGCACAATCGGACGCAGTTTTGATAGAGACAGCAATTGCTAAATTGGAGGATATGACTTCGGATATCCCGACTGATGTCAGAAGAGTAACGATATACCGATTGAATTATAACGAAGATTTTCTGTCAGAAGAAACGATCGAGTATATAGTTTCCCGAATTGAACAAACACTCAAAGAATATTCTGCTCTTAGTATAATATCTCCACCAGAACTAAAGCCTACAAATGAGCTCAAAATTTTTGGGAGAGACTCTACCATTCAAATATCAAATACAAAAGGAAGAAGTCTTGCGGAGTCAAGTGCTGAATTACTTTTAGAAACAACTCAAAAGTATGCTATACATGCTTTAATTGAAGTTTCAGTACAGAAAAAAGCTATTGAGGGGTTTATTATTAATATCAGAATGAAAAGACCGGAATCGCTTGAGGTAATTTGGGTTAAAACTGTGATTTCAAAACAAATTTTCCCTAAGGAAGAAGTAGATAAAGGGAAACTTACTTTTCTGAGTGTAGGAGTGGAAACTGTAACAGGGCAAAGCTTTAATGTTGATAGTGTATCAACAGATGCAGAGCAACAAATTCTTAATTTCAACGCCTCTTTGACAATTAGGCAACCAATTGATCTATCTACATCGTCCTATTTTGGGGTTAAAGCAGGTCTGAATATTTATAAAGGTACTCAGGATAGTTTATATAATGTAAACCTTATCAATTTGGGAGTCGTTTTTCATTACGGGTTGGGCGAAAAAAATGAATCAATAAATGGGAATCGTTTAATTTTGTCTCTTGATGCTGACGTTCGGTTCGCAATAAATAAATATAATGGAAGCATATTTACAGTATCTCCGGGCTTGCAATTCAACTTTACTGAATCCATTTCAATTGGATTACACGCCCGTAATATTATTTCAGGTAATGAACTAAGACAAAAAGACGTAAATCAAAGTATAACATTTAATCGGTTGAGTTATGGATTACAGTGTGTCTTTAGATTTTAGAAAAAATTTAATAAGAGCAATCACTGCTATAGTTTTTATAGCCATTATTGGTTGTAAAACTACAGAGCAACCAGCAGAAGACAGCAGATTGACCGGGATTACACCTGAGACAACTACTGAGAGTTCGCCCCCTGCAACTAATAATGGAGTAGAAGAAAAAAGGGTAAGTAACTCAATCAAAGTTACGTACAGAAATAAGAATACAGATCTGGAAGTTACACTGGACCCTAATAAAGAAGACTTTTTTCTGGATTTAAGTGGAATGAGTCCGGCGGAAAAAGATACTATTACTATTGCTGATTCAACACTTATAAAGCAACGTGCAACAGATATGCAAAAGCTGCTTTCCTCATTCAGGGCAGCTCAGGATTTATTTTATAAAGGAGAGTATAACGAAGCTCTGTTAAAAGTAAATGAATCACTCAGAGTTCAGGAAACGGCTGATGCCTATGGCCTGAAAGGGACTATCTATTTTATGCTGAACAGAAAATCAGCAACCAGAGAAAACTGGAACAAAGCTGTGCAAATGAATCCCGATATAATGATACCGGATATTCCTGAATTGGAGGATATAATAAAAGATATAAAAGGGGATACAGAATAATGAGACTATCACTAACAAATATTATAGGTGTAATTTTCAGCGTAGGAATATTAATTTTCGGAATAACTGAAATTACAGGTGCAACCGGTTACATAAACTCCATACCTACTCTCAGTGACTATCAATTCCTGAATATCCCAAGTTTGTTTATAGTATTAGGTGGCGTTCTAAATGCCGCATTTATTACTTATCAGCCTAAATATGTGGGGCAAGCACTGGGTAGTGTGTTCTATTTGTTCAACCAGTCAAGAATATCACATAAAAAGCTTAGTGAAGATTTGAAGAATATTCTTGAATGGAGTGATCAGGTTAAAGCAAACCGAATAAAGGCAATGAGCTCGTTGGAAAAAGAGAACGGTGACGAAGTAACCGGGTATTTCTTTTCTCTGATCAATACTAATTATACAAATGATGAGATCAAGGAATTTGCAGGAGTAAGTATTGAAGAGCATTACTTCCGTAAAATGGTAGTAGTTGATGTTCTTCGTGCTATGGGTGGAGCGGCTCCTTCATTTGGTATGTTTGGTACATTGTTTGGTTTGGTAGTAATGTTAGGTCAATTAGAAAATCCATCCGGAATGGGACCCGGTCTTGCTGCAGCGTTAATTACAACATTGTATGGTATTTCATTGGCCAGATTTATTTTTTATCCAATGTCTGAGAAGTTGAAAAATATTGCTCAGCAAAATCGGTATCGAGAATACTTCATGCTTGAAGGTGTGTTACTTATCAACTCAAAAAAGTCGAGTTTTTACATTCAGGATAAGCTAAAAACATATTTAAGAAGAGACCTTAAAGGGCAGCAGAAAAAAGAGAAAGGATAAATCTTTTGGATCTTAAAAACCTCCATAGAAAAACGGAATTAGATAGCCATGAGGAAGATCAGGAATGGCTGTTAACCTACAGTGACATGATCACGCTATTATTAGCATTTTTTGCTGTATTAATTGCAGTGTCATATGTAGATCTGAACTTATGGGAGCAGATGAAGCAAGGGTTAAGATCTGAAATAAATAAACAGGAAAATGTTCAGACTCCTCTGGCTGAGGTTAAAAAAGACCTTGACGAAAAACTTGCAGAAGAAAGAGAGGCTGAACTGGTTGATATTACACTAGATCGGGAAGGAATAAAATTATTTTTCAATTCAAGCTCGTTTTATAATTCAGGAGAGGCAAACCTGTTACCTACAGGACAGCAGATCATTGACAAAGTAACTCAGGCGATGAATGATCTGGGTTATTATAAATTCAAAGTAGATGTTGAAGGGCATAGTGATAATGTCCCGATCAATACTCCTGTGTATCCGTCAAATTGGGAACTGTCTGTTGCAAGAGCATCCGGAGTTGTGAAGTATTTTATTCAGGAAGGTATTGAACCTGAAAGAATTAAGGCATCCGGTTATGCAGATACAAAGCCTATCGTGCCTCATGTAGATGAAGCCGGAAACGATATAGTTGAAAACAGAGCTTTAAACCGAAGAATTGTGATCAGGATTTATTACTGATCGCTCAGTTCCAATTTCCCAATCTTTCCTGATCCTGCAAGCCATGCAGATTTTCCATCCGGAACAAAACGGATCGTATAAAAAGATTCATCGCTTATTTTTTTCCAGCTCAGTCCTCCGTCTTTTGAATAGGATATGCCCGGAGTTCCAACAGCGATAAGTTCTTTTCCTTTACTTCCGGGAATATATCTTACTGATGAGCGGTAAGAGGGCCCTTCACCTTCTGCTGTTAAAGTCCATGTTCTTCCACCGTCAGATGTAATGGCCTTGTTCTCAGTGTTTTTATCTTTCTGATTCCAGTCCCCACCCATAATTATTCCATTCTGAGAATCATAAAAATGACTGGTAAAGATTCCTGTCATATGTCCTCCCTGAACAATTGGAGTATTATACACGCTCCAGGTCTCTCCTTTATTTTCACTATGAAAAACCCGTGCTCTTGTTCCGCCTGAAACCAGCCAAACGTTATCTCCGAAAATATTGACATTCGAATTACTCGCTGCAAATCCTGCTTCTCCATTTACTATGATGGGAAGAGAATCACAGGGAATTTTTCTCCAGTTATCCCCACTATTTTCGGTAATTATTACAGAAAGGCAATCATCAATAGGGTCACCTACAGCCACACCAAAACCGTTTTTGGAAATAGTCATAGCATTATAGAAAGCTGAAGGATTATCCTCCTCATAAACCAATTCCCAATTTTTTCCATCTTCAGTACTTTTATATAACAATGCGGGCGAAGCTATGCTCAGGACGAAAACTGCACTATTTGTTACAGCAATGGATCGAAACTCGGGCTTTAAGGTATCATAGCTAATCGTGTCAATCTCAAAACTTACACCTTCGGTTTTAGTGAATCCAACCTGACCATTTGACCCTGCAAACCACATGGTGTTTTTATCAATAGCTTCGATTGCTCGAATGCTTATGTCAGGAATTTCAAAAGTAGTGACCTGAAAATTCTTTTCTTTATTACCGGTACATGAAACAAAAATAAGTAAAACAGATAGAACGGTAATTATAGATTTCATGAGCAAGTGAATTTATTAATCAGGACTATATCAGATTAGGAAACAGAATTCAAGTAAGAATTCTGTTTTAATTTCTTTTCACACAGCGGGTTGTCCACCAAGCGGATTATGGAGAGAAGAAGTTTATACAAGAAGGGGTCTTAGCTCTTATCAAGATCTAAGAAGGTGATTGAGAGATCAATCTTTATGAAAATCTTCTCCCTTTTTGGCTTTATCCATCAAAATTGGTGCTGGTTTGAATCTGGGCCCAAATTCCTCAGCGAAGCCAGTTAGTTTTTTTACAATCACATCTGCTCCTAGATGATCAATGTATCTGAAAGGACCACCAAGGAAAGGAGGGAATCCCAACCCTAAAATGGCTCCAAGATCCCCATCAGTTGATGATTTTAGAATTCCTTCTTCCAGACTATATGCAGCTTCATTGATCATGGTTAATGCCATTCGGAGCTGTGCAGTTTCCATATCAGGGTTTGTTCTGTTTGTACCACCGAAGTATTTATAGATTCCGGTATTCACTTCTTTTTTCTTTCCATCTGAATACGAATACATCCCTTTTTTATTTTTACGGCCCAAATAGCCTTCATCAACCAATTGCTGAGCTTTTGTTGAAGACTTAGCTCCTCTTTTATCAAACATTGGCTTCATGGTTTCTCCCACATGAGCGCCAACATCAAACCCAACTTCATCTAAAAGAGCCATTGGGCCGACGGGGTATCCAAACTGTTTCATGGCTTTGTCCAGGAATTCAATGGATGCTCCTTCTTCCAGTAAAAGCAAAGCTTCATTCATAAAGGGAGCCAGGATTCTGGTGGTATAAAATCCAGGACCGTCATTTACAACGATGACGGTCTTTCCTTGCTTTACTCCTACTTCATAAGCGGTGGCTGTAACCCAATCTGCAGTTTGGTCAGTAGTAATGATCTCCAGGAGGGGCATTTTCTGCACCGGAGAGAAATAGTGCATGCCGATTACATTTTCCGGATGTGAAGATGCTTTTGCAATTTCAGAAATCGGAAGGGAAGAAGTATTAGAAGCAAAAATTGAATCATCAGAAGTTACTTCTTCCACTTCTTTTATGATTTTATGCTTCAGATCAAGGTCTTCAAACACAGCTTCTATAACAAGATCTACTCCATCAAAACCATCATACGAATCTACACCTGTAACCCGGCTGGCAATTTCATCTCTTTCAAACTTAGTGATAATTCTTTTTTCCGATTTTTTATTCAGATCTTCCCATATACCCTGTTCTCCTTTTGATGCAGATTCGAGATCACGATCTTTTAGCAGTACTGGGTATTTGCCTTTATTAATACTTACGTCAGCAATTCCCGAACCCATTAACCCTGCTCCAAGAACACCGATCTTGTTAACAGGTTTTACCAGATTTTTCTGAGGGTTTTTCTTGGCGTTATTCATAGCAAAAAACAGATTCACCAAAGCTCTGGATTCATGAGTCGCTCCCAATTCACCAAAGAGTTTGGCTTCATTCAGTAAGCCTTTTTCTTTGCCATGCTTGTAGCCATATTCAACAGCTTCTAAAATCTTTTCCGGAGCTGGGTAATTTCCTTTTGTCTGGGCGAGTGTTTGTTTAAGAGCCTGCGAAAAAACGATCTTACGTCCGAGGCCATTACCCTCGATCATCTTTTCCATAGAAGTTCTTTTATCTGTTCGTTCAAACTTATCTGATGAAACTTTGTGAACAGCTTTTATGGCAGCTTCTTCCAGAGCATCTTTATGAACAAGCTCATCCACTAATCCCATTTTATAAGCTTGACGAGCATAAATATTTTTTCCGGTCAACATATAATTCAGTGATTTCTGAATACCGATCAGTCTCGGTAGACGTTGAGTTCCTCCTGTTCCGGGAAGAATGCCAAGTTTAACTTCAGGTAAAGCCATAATGGTTTTGGAATGCCCTGAGGCAATTCGATAATGACAGGCCAAAGAAAGCTCCAGGCCGCCTCCCATGCAACTTCCGTGTATAGCCACCACTATTGGTTTTGAAGAGCTCTCAACTCTGTTTAGTATCTTATGCCCATCCAGACTTAACTGCTCTATCTCTGTGGCTGATTCCCGGGCTTTGAACATTTCGATATCTGCACCGGCAATAAAATTATTTTCCTTTCCGCTGATAAGAACAGCCCCTTTTAATGATACATCAGATTCAAGATCATCAAGAAAGCTTGCAAACTGATCCATCATAGCCACGTTAAGTGTATTTACTTTTTCCCCCGGCTGGTTTAAAGTAATGACAGCAACATTTTCTTTTTTTGTGATGTTTAAGTAGCTCATAATTAGTTATTAAATTCGTTTTTAATTCTCCCCTTGAGGGGAGATGAACATCCAAACAGTTCTTTGGATGTTCAGTGGGGTGTTGTTGAAGCTTGATAATTTCTAAACTTCAACAACACCCTCCGTCCGCTTTTGGCGTACACTTCCCTCAAGGGAGGATTTTTAATTGTCATTTATCCTTGATATCGCTCAAGGATTATCGCGTGTCCTTGTCCACCTGCTGCGCAAGCAGTAACCAAAGCATATTTTCCCCCTTCAAGATGAAGACGATTAGCAGCAGTTGTAACAAGTCTTACTCCGGTAGCACCAAAAGGATGCCCTAATGAAAGAGAACCACCCATAGTGTTAATTTTATCCATGGGAATTTGTCCAACTTTGGAGGCTCTGCTTAAGGAATCTTTAGCAAATTTCTCGGAATCCAAAGCTGCCAATACAGATAAAACCTGACCGGCAAAAGCCTCATGAATTTCAAAAACGTCAATATCTTCAAGTTTAAGATTCATTTGATCCAGCACTTTCGGTGTTGCATATGCAGGACCGAGTAGCAATTCATCTTTAGGATCCTGAGATACAAAATTATATTCACGCAAATATGCTTTCGGCTTTAGCCCAAGTGATAGTGCGGTTTGTTCTTCCATGATAAAAGATGCAGATGCACCATCCGTTAAAAAAGAAGCATTTCCGGCTGTAATAGTCCCATGAGGTTTTATAAAAGCAGGTTTTAGTTTTGCCAGTTTTTCAATCGAAGTGTCTGCACGAAACCCATTGTCATTGTTAACAACGGAGAATTTTGGTGGTACTTTTACGGGAAAGATTTCATCATCCAGCAGACCTTCCTGAGTAGCTTTTGCCGCTAAATGATGTGAGCGCATTGCAAATTCATCCTGATCTTTCCGCGAGACCCCAAACCTTGCTGCCATTCGGTCTGCACTTTTACCCATAGTTTCTCCGGTAGAAAATTCAGCAATAGCGGGTAGTTCAGGGAGAAGGTCTTTTGGGCGAAGTCCTTTTAAGAATTTCAGAAAATCCAAGGGTGATTTATATTTTCGTGCTTCCAGCACCTTTTGGCGAAACTTTTTCTTAAACCGAACCGGAATGTCTGACATTGTTTCCGTTCCTCCGGCTATAATGATGTTGGCTTGTCCGGATCTAATCAGGTCAACTCCACTGGCCACTGCTTGATTGGAAGAAATACAAGCCAATGCTATTGTAAACGCGGGGACTGTGTTGGGGATGCCTGCACCTAAAGCACTTTCTCTGGCCACATTACTGGTACGAACTTCTTGTATGACATTCCCCATAATGACCCGGTCGATACTCGAAGGATCAACAGCATTGCGTGCTAATAATCCCTGAATCGCATAACGTCCGAGGTCATAAGCCATAAGATCGTTGTAATCTGTGCCTGATTTTAAAAAGGGAGTTCTGATTCCATCAACGAGTACTGCAGTAAAAGGATAATCTTTCAAAATAGTTGGATTTGGTTCAGCTTTCAGTCATAAGTTAACAGTGTTAACCAAATAATCAATATTTGTTGAAATATTTCTTTGTCTGCATTGTAAATGTTCATATATTTGTCGCCCTTGTTAGGGCGATTAGCTCAGTTGGTTTAGAGCACCTCGTTTACACCGAGGGGGTCGGGGGTTCGAGTCCCTCATCGCCCACCACTTGTTTTAAATAACAAACGCCAAATTCCAAAAGCCACATAGATTTTGAATCTATGTGGCTTTTTTGTTTTATAGCAGTTTAGTTAGTAGCTACCCTTTAATTAAAGAAACTAAACATACTATAAGAAACATTATGGTTGATATATTAATTATCACTAAATTAAAGTAGTGTAGTATTACCGTTAATTTTGCTCAGAAATTAGTTTGAGATCTAATAACACTTCAATAGGTTTTGGGGAAACCGAGAAGCGGCTTCAGCTTCTATATCAGATCACGTCTCAGCCAAAAAAAGGCTTAAACGAGCAGCTGGATAATGCACTCGAATTAACTACGAAGTTATTGGAGATGGAAATAGGCATAATCAGCTCCATTTCAAAAGAGTCTGATACTTATACGATCAGAAATTTCTTTCCGGATGATTCAGGGCTCTCTGTGGGCCAAACTTTCGATCTCGGGAACACCTACTGCAGTATAACGCTGGAAAGTGATGATGTGATTGCGATCAATCATATGAAGGAATCAGCCTATGAGCGTCACCCTTGCTACAATGCTTTTTCTCTGGAAGCCTATATCGGGATTCCAATAATCATTGATGGAGAATTATACGGGACTATTAATTTTTCGAGTCCAAATCCAAAAGAGGGAGGGTTTGTTCCGTCCGATTTTACCCTGATGAAGCTTTTGAGTGAGTGGGTAGCAGCTACAATAAAGAGAGCTAGAATAGTTAAGGCCTTAAAGGAAAAAAATGAACGGCTTGAACTGATCTCGAGAAATAGCGCTGATCTGATATGTTTACACAACATGGAAGGAGTTTATACATTTATATCTCCATCTGTAGAGAATATTCTAGGCTTTACTTATAAGGAGCTATTGGGAAAAAATCATGCTGATCTAATCCATAAAGAAGATCTGGAAATGTTGATGGCGGATCCCCAAAAAGAATTGGAAGAAAATGGGGTTATAACTAATACCGGATACAGAATTCGAAATAAAAAAGGAGAGTATATCTGGTTCGAAAGTTCCGTATCAACAATTAAGGATCCTGATGGTAAATCAATAGGCCTGCAATCGATTTCAAGAGACATCACAGCCAGAAAGAAACTGGAATTGATGTTCGAGAATGCTCAGGAAATGGCACATGTTGGTGGTTGGGAATTCGACTTAATAACAGGAAAGATATCCTGGACGGATGAAGTGTACCGAATTCATGACAAAGAAATAGGATCAGAACTTATACTGGAAGAGGGAATGGATCATTTTCCGGGAGAAAGCAGAGATAAGCTTGCGATGGCTATCAACAAAGCCACTATGAATCACGAAAAATATGATCTTGTTCTTCCGTTTATTTCAGAAAAAAAGGTTTTTAAATGGGTGCGTGCAATTGGCGAGCCTCATATAGTTGATGGGAATGTAGTAAGGCTGAGCGGTACATTTCAGGACATCAGTAAGCAGGTTAATTATGAGAAACGAATAATTGCTCAAAACGAGGAGTTATTGAGGCTTACTGAAACCAGAGACAAGCTTTACTCAATTATTGCACATGATTTAAAAGGGGCTTTTTTCGGTATTAATGGATTGATCGAGCTTTTGATTGATGAGTTAAAAGAAAGTAAAACTAAAGCCAGAATTGAAAAGAGCATAAAGACTCTATCGCTTGTACATCTATCTTCAAAAAATGCTTACGAATTACTTGAAAATCTGCTTGATTGGATCAGGGTTCAGAATGGTCAAATTAGTGTTGACAAAGAAAAAGTAAATATTGCTAAACTTTTGACTGATAGCATTTCGATTTTTGAAACATCTGCAGCAAAAAAAGAGGTAGCTGTAAATGTGCAGTCATCTGATATACATATTATGGGGGATGTCAATATGCTTTCCACTGTTTTCCGGAACTTAATCTCGAATGCAATTAAGTATTCTGAAAAAGGTGACGAAATAAAAGTGGGTATAATAGAAAATGGGCATTCTATAGCAGTCAGCATTAAAGATTCCGGAATCGGAATGACTTCAGAAATTAAAGATCAGCTTTTTGATAAAAATAACAGACCGCAAAGAAGAGGGACTCTGTCTGAGAAAGGAACAGGCTTGGGACTGCTGTTATGTAAAGAACTTGTAGAAGCACATAATGGAACAATAACAGTTATTTCAGAAGAAAATAAAGGGTCTGAATTTATCGTAAACTTGCCCAAGCTCTAAAAGAGCGCATTAAAAGGTTTTTTTATAAAAAAAAACTATATTAAACAATGCACTCTATATCTAATGGTGTATTATTATGGAAATTAAATTTGTAAAACGTTCGGCAATAAATTCTTCTAAGAAAAGAAATTCGAAGTTTAAACCTCTTCTTGAAGCTATCGATAAGCTGAAACCAGGCGGGCAAGCACTCGAGGTATCTTATACAAGTGATAAAAACGTAAACTCAATGCGGACGGCAGTTTACCAACACAGCAGAGTTAAAAATATTAAGATTAAGAGTAAAAAAGACCCATCCATAAAAAAAATTCATTTTTACAGGGAAGAATAAGGAATGAGTTTTTTGGCTTTGGTGTTGATTCCCTACATTATGAGGAGACACCCAATTGCCCTGAACCATGAGCGAAATTACTACAAAACAAGAGACAAGAAACACCAGGTTTTCGAGAGAAAACGTGGAACTCCAATACCTTAAGGTCAGGGAATTTACCCATAAAATAGTTGAGCCTTTAGAGACTGAAGATTTTGTGATCCAGCCTATGGAAAATACAAGTCCGGCTAAATGGCATTTGGCTCATACCAGTTGGTTTTTTGAGACCTTTGTTTTAGAAAAATATCAGCGGGGTTTTGAAAGCTTGCATCCGCAATACGCGTATTTTTTTAACTCATATTACCTGCAAACAGGAGTTCCATTTTCCAGAGCAAATCGAGGTCTATTGTCGCGGCCAACAGTAAAAGAGGTGTTCGAATATCGCGAGTATGTAAATGAAAAAGTTGTAGATTTTATACAGAATTGTGATGACAAAACTTGGGAAGAAGCATCAAAAGTAGTTGAAATCGGGATAAACCATGAGCAACAACATCAGGAGTTGATTCTTACTGATATAAAGTACTTACTTGCGCAAAATCCGTTGCTTCCCGTTTACAAAGAAAGAGAAACAACGGACTCAGAGACTCTGGGAGAACTGGAATGGATCACTTTTGAAGAATGTATTGTAGAAATCGGGAATAAAGGTGATGAATTTACCTATGATAATGAGCATCCGGTTCACCGAACTTTTATACAGAACTTTGAACTTGCAGATCGATTGATCACAAATAAGGAGTTTCTTGAGTTTATGAATGATGGCGGTTATGAGCGGTCAGAACTTTGGCTGGATGAGGGGTGGAGCAAGGTGAAGTCAGAAGAATGGAAGGCTCCACTTTATTGGTTTATCAGAGATGGATTATGGTTCAATTTTACACTTTCAGGAGCCAGAAAAGCAGCACTTAACGAACCTGTAACTCATATAAGCTATTATGAAGCAGACGCCTTTGCAAGATGGAAAGAATGTCGTCTGCCAACTGAACAGGAATGGGAATATGCTTGTGGTGAACGCGAAATAAACGGAAATTTTGTAGAACGAAATACTTTTCATCCTTTAGTTTTGAAGAATAGCGAAAGTGGATTAAAACAAATGTACGGTGATGTATGGGAATGGACCCAAAGCAGTTATTCTCCATATCCCGGATATAAACCTTTACCGGGAGCATTAGGTGAATACAACGGAAAGTTTATGGCCAATCAATATGTTCTGCGTGGTGGGTCTTGTGCAACCTCAAACTCTCATATCAGAAAAACATACCGCAATTTTTTCCATGCTGATGCAAGGTGGCAATTCTCAGGAATAAGATTGGCAAAATAAATCTAATGACAGAAACAGAATTATTATCCAAAAAAACCTCAATGCTTGAGGAAGTGATCTCAGGTTTGTCTCAGCAACAAAAAACACTGCCGAGTAAATTTTTCTATGATGAAAGAGGCTCTAAGTTATTCGACGATATAACTGAATTGGATGAATACTACCCAACACGTACAGAGAGAAAAATTCTGGAAGAGAATGTAAATGAAATAGCAGAATATTTAGGAGAGAAAATTTTACTGATAGAGCCCGGAAGCGGGAGTAGCTCAAAAACGAAGATCCTGTTGGGCAATATGGAAAACATATGCTGTTATATTCCTATGGATATTTCAGGGGATTACCTGTATAAAGTTGCTGAACAATTACGACTGGAATTCCCCAATATTCAGATTTTACCTCTTTCTGCAGATTATACGAAGCCATTTGAGCTGCCTGAAAGTAGTCCTGATGCAAGAAAAGTAGTTTTTTACCCCGGCTCTACAATCGGTAATTTCAAGATGGAAAAAGTAGAACAATTCTTAAAAGTAATACATGATATTATTGAAGATGACGGAGCTTTCCTGATTGGTGCAGATCTTAAAAAAGAGATCAGGGTTCTGGAAGCTGCCTATAACGATTCAGAGGGAGTAACCGCTGAATTCAATAAGAATATTCTTACTCACTTGAACAAAGAATTGGGAACTTCATTCAATACAGATTTATTCGAACATAAGTCAATCTGGAATGAAGAAAAAGGACGTATTGAAATGCACCTTTTTGTGAAAGAAGATCACGTTGTTGGTTTAGGAGAAGAGGTAATAAATTTTCAAAAAGGAGAATCTATACATACTGAAAACTCACATAAATATACTTTAGAAGGTTTTGCAGAAATGGTATCTGAATGGTTTGAGGTAGAAAAAGTCTGGACGGATGAGAGGGATTACTTCAGTTTGCAATATTTAGAGCCGAGGTAACAAGAGGTCATCCAGTTAATGTTACGTAGTTCGCAGACGCGTTCGGATCACACTCTCTTCTCGGTCTTAAATACTAAGGGCATACTTATTTCAGCAATATTAAAACTGTCAACGCTGAGAAATGGACTGGATATTCAACTAGAAATAAACCTCACAAAGATCCCGATCCGCCAGCAGGCGGACAGGATGACCTATTAATGTGACTTTGTGTTTATCAAAAAGGTTCTGACATGAAATAATCAGCATCAAAAAATACAATCAAAATCCGTCAGCCGTGCAAAGCCCGACAGACGGAGAAGTAGCTATCCATCATTTCGCTGAAAGCGGGGTAATGGAGTTAGTGGAAATAATTCTAAAGATTGGTGTAGTTGGAAGCTTTTCCTGAAATCGTCAGGATTATAAAAAGGACAAGTTTTGTAAGTGAATTATCGAACTTCTATAAGAATGACCTCGATTGTACTAAACCCCGGCCCAATCCAAATACATACTTCTTACTTCTTCAATATGGTCATCAATGGTATCAATGTTCCAGGAGGATGTATCAATTTGTGGATGAATAGTAGCCGTGATCTTCCCTTGTTTTGCCATCAAAGATCCACCCATACTAAGTCTGTCATTTCCATCAAAATAAATCGGGACAATAGGGTATCCGAGATCTATTGCCATTCTGAACGCACCTTTTTTAAATGGTCCGATCTTTCCTTCGTGTTTACGAGAACCTTCGGGAGCTAAAATCAGATTAAGATTGTTCTCTCTAAGCCTGTCATACGTTTTTTGTAGAGTGGCGATCGCGTGTTCTTTATCCGAGCGTTTGATAAAAACCTGTCCGGTTAATCTTCCGATAATGAAAAAGAAAGGGATATACTGAAGTTCCCATTTAATCACGATCCGGAATCGTTCCAATGCCAACATGAGAACTGCAGGTATATCAAGGGTTGAACAGTGGTTAAAAATAAAAATGACGGGTTTAGAAGTGTCTTTCCTTAAATCGTTAAGCTGATAATCTATTCCAAGTAAAAAGAAGATCGGTTTTCCCATATATCTAGGAAAAGTTTTAACGATCCAGTTGGTAGCCTTTCCAAAGGTCAGAAGAACAATAATAGTTACCAGTACAGAAACCAGTAGCAAAATTAACATGAATACGAACATCGTAATGATGCTTCGCACATATTCAAAAAAAGTCAGGGTTGTTTGCATAGTAGAAAGTCAGAATTCGAAGCTACATTTCCAACTATCGAAACGCATCCTGAATGTGGCTAAATTCCGGGGCTTCATTTTTCTTTTGAAGAATTCCGATCACATCAAATCGCATAGGAGATCCGTCCATCTTTCTTTCATACATCCATGCTTCTGCAGCTTTAAAAACATGCTCCACTTTTACTTCAGAGACGTATTCTTCAGGCCTGCCATATTTATCGGAAGATCGTAGCTTTACCTCGATAAACACAATAGCGGTGTCATCATAAGCTATTATATCAACTTCTGATTTTTCGAAAAAATAATTTCTTTCCAGAATTCTCCAGCCTTTACTTTCCAGATAGGCACAAGCCAGTTCCTCGCCTTCGTTTCCAATTTCACGGGTAGTTTTTTTAGTCATCAGACTTTTTTCCTATCAATGATTCTTTCACTTCTACTAATTTTATAAGCTGTTTCAAAAAGCCAAGGTTCTTTTTATTGATGTATGGGAGAAGAGCTCCGGTAAATCGTTCAAACATTTCCAGAAACTCATTATAATTTTCGATGCGTTGTTTGAAGGCTATGCTTTCTTCATCATTTAAACCACCTGACTCCAACGTAGCGATACATTCTTTCAATTCAGCTCTGATGGGCTCGATTTCTTTTTGTTGTCGTTCCCGTATAATTGTTGATACTATTTTCCAGACATCGGTTTCAGCAGTATAAAAATCTTTACGTGTTCCGGATTTTTGAACTTTATGGATCAACTCCCATTCCACCAATCTATGCAAATTCATGTTGGCATTTCCGCGGCTTATATCAAGCTTATCCATGATAGAGTCGGTATCCAGCGGATGTGATTCAGCATACAGCAGTGCGTGAATTTGCGACATCGTTTTATTGATGCCCCAAGCGGAAGCCATATCTCCCCAAAGCTGAACAAATTGATCTAAGGCATCGGTATATGCTTGAGTTCTTTTCATAGGGGAGAAAATAATCAGAATTACACTGAAAGAAAGATTTCTTTAGTTACTATTTCTCAATTCGTCAAACAATCGTTTTACCTGAAGATCTCCAAAGCCGTAAATGCTTTCTCTTTTATGAAATTCCCGGAAAACAGGACCGAATTCATCTGAACCTGTTTCTTTCATGATGTCAAGAAGTGATTGTTCCGGTCTTCCCGATGAACCATCTTCCGGAAAACGATCCAAATTCGCTTGAGCTGCAACTTCCAAGAAAGGAAATCTTTCAGAGTGTTTTACAGCCATACTTAAAATCTCAGCATGGCTTTGATTTTGATATAACTCCCAAAGAGTAGAAAACAGCTTCACCTCATCATCAGACAAATGGACTTTAGATTCATAAGCGTTTTCTAAACCATCAGAGTTTAAACCGCCGAAACCATACTGAATATCGGTATGTGGGCGAACAAGAAAGACTTGGGAAGGGGTTGTGAAATTGTGAATTAAATGAGACACAAACCATAAGTTCACCTGACAAAAAAGATCATCTTCAAACCAAAGATTGATAACAGAATGTTCAGGTAAAGAAATAATTTTGTTGAATTCGGGGATTACTTCTTGATAGTAGAATTCTATATCTGAAGGGTAAGTGATACTTAAATATTCCGCTCTCAGTTCAAATAGTTCATCTAATGAACCCGCAGAAACATCTCCGTCCACTAAACATTCTCTGGCTACGATTAACTTACCATTTAAAGAGTCAGGAAATTCCTCTTTCAACGCATCACCATTAAGAATGTGGAATTCTTTCATGTCTGTTTATAGATTTTTAAGAGAAATGAAGCGACTTCTGTTCATGACTCAAACAAATATTAGTAAAAGAATTCCGATAAGTGCAGGTAATCCTTGCACGAAAAAGATCTTTTTACTGACTGTTGCAGCTCCAAAGATTCCTGCAATTGCTACACAGCTCAGAAAGAATAAGGCCACATTGACCCACCAATAAGGGTTTTCTATAAAAAAGGACCAAATTAGACCGGCCGCAAGAAACCCATTATAAAGCCCTTGATTGGCGGCCATGTTTTTAGTTTTGTCGAAGAAATCAGATGAAAACCCTGTGAACACTTTCTTTGCACGGGTTGTCCAGGCAAACATTTCCAACCATAAAAAATAAAGGTGAAGAAAGGCGACAAATCCGATAAGTATTTTAGCTGCTAGTTCCATAAAAAAGAGTTTAGTTATGGGAACGTACTTTGAATCGGCCTAAAATCAAAGACCAGAAACAATCTTCATCGCCCATTCATCATTTTGTTTCCGAAGATTTCTGAGTGCGTGTTTAATGATCCAGATTCTTTCTTTTGTAGCATCTGTACTCCATTTTTCGATGATCTTTTTGGCAACTTCCGGATTATCTTTCAAGATATCATTCAGGCAGTTAGCTACTGATTTTTGAACATATTTTGAAGGATCATCTTTCAGGTTTTCCAGAATAGGAAATAATGGATTTGGACCATCTATAAACATCTGAAGTTTGGTGGCCCAGGGCAATCTCGGCCGACCACCTTCACTTGATAATCTTCGGATATGTTTATTGGAATCCACCGACCAAGTTTCCATTCTTGCCATTGTTTGTTCCGAATATTTTTCAATAAAAGGGCGAATGGCATATTCACCGGTATTCCTCTTGGTGATCTCTTCTATAGCTCTCATGGAAGTATCAAAGTGATCCAACCCATACTTTTCTACAAATTTTGCAATGGGCATGATCCAGTAATATTCTTTGAACATTCCGGTTTCTTCATCGTTTTCCGGTCCAAGTATTTGAAGCAAAACTACAACTTGTTCCGGGTAATCATCTTCCAAATGGTTTTTTAACTCATCGGCTATTAATTCAACTCTGTCTTTGAGTTCTAACCCATCAACTCCTGTATCTACTTTTTTGATGAAAGAAATTGAGTTAAAATCAGATCTAATGGAAAGCAGTTTTTCCGAAAGCAATTCTGCCAGTTCTTTATCGAACCAAAGTTTGAGAGGTTTGTAGGACATATAAAGGTGGGTGAAACAGAATTATCTGTATTAAAGGATTGTCAGAATGCTTGAATTATTTTGGATGATATTTGGGATTGAACAACAATTTATATTCCATGCTTTTACTCCCAAAATTAATTAATAATCCTAAAGGAAAATCATAAGCAACTGTATAATTTTTTGCTTGCGCAAGATGAACATCTTCAAGTTTTGTAACGGCTTTTATTTCAACAATTACTTTTTCTTCTACTACAAAGTCTGCCCTTCTTGTTCCAACCTGTACATCTTTATAAAATATGGCTTGATTCTTCTCTCTTTCGAAATTCAATCCGGTTTCTTCTAGCTCCATTTTAAGACAACGCTGGTATATAACTTCCTGAAAGCCCGGACCAATAGTATTGTGAACATTCATTGCACAACCTATAATCTTATAAGTGAGCTCATTTTTAATCATAGCAATCTGAAGCAGAATTTACAGGATTAAAGAATTACTTTAATTAAGCAAAGTAAATCCTGCAAATCCAGTAATTAAGATAATTCTGCTTCAAATTTTATTGGATTAACGTACTACCCCAAACTCCCCAATCCTTTCTTAAATCTCTCCATGGCATCTTCAAGATCATTCATAGAAGCTGCGTAACTCATTCTCAATCCATTGGGTTCGCCAAAAGCATCTCCTGGAACGAGGGCTAATCCGAATTCTTCCAGCAAGTACATACAGAGTTCTGTTGAGGTTTCAATCTTACTTCCGTCCGGTTTTTCAGAATTCAGATAATGAGAGATATCAGGAAATACATAAAAAGCTCCACCGGGCGAGAAACAACTTACTCCTTCAATAGCATTTAAAGATTTAACCATGAAATCGCGACGCTTTTTAAACTGATCACGCATGGCCATTACTTCATCCAAAGAGCCATTATATGCTGCTTCTGCTGCTTTCTGAGATATGGAAGAAGGTGCAGAAGTTTCCTGACTTTGAATTTTGGACACAGCGCTTACAACTTCATTACTTGCTGCAAGATAGCCTAATCTCCAGCCGGTCATTGCGAATCCTTTTGAAAAACCGTTCACCAATAACACCCGATCTTTAAGATCAGGAGCTACATTTAAAATGCTGATGTGATCACTATCAAAGACGATGTACTCATAGATCTCGTCGGAAACAATATAAATTTCAGGGTGATTACGAAGCACATTTGCCAAATCTTCCAGTTCTTCTTTTGAATAACAAGCTCCGGTAGGATTTGAAGGTGAGCACAAAATGATGGCTTTGGTTTTGTCTGTAATAGAATCTTCAAGCTGCTGAGGAGTGAGTTTAAAATCGTTTTCAAAAGACGTTCTTACCAGCACAGATTCTCCTTCAGCCAAACGAACCATTTCAGGATAAGAAACCCAGAAAGGAGCAGGAATAATTACTTCATCGCCTTTATTTACGATGGCCAATAAACCAAACCCAACCGATTGTTTCGCACCATTAGAACAGATGATTTGAGATGGATCGTAATCCAAACCATTATCTCTTTTCAGTTTTGTAACGATAGCTTCACGTAATTCCGGGGTTCCGGTATTCATCGTATATCCATGAAATCCATCATTAATTGCTTTTATAGCAGCATCGCAAATATGACGAGGAGTCTTGAAGTCAGGTTCTCCGGCGCTGAGGGAAACTACAGACTTACCCTGTCTTTTTAGTTCTTTGGCTTTTCCGGTAATCTTTAAAGTTTCTGATGGCTGAAGGTTTTGTGCCCTGTTGGATATCATACTTGTGATGATTGAAGTGTGGTTATTGTGCAGGCGGAAAATCCCAAATAGTTAGATAAAAGGGAAACGGTTTTTAGAATATTGAATATTGAACTGCAGAATATCCAACTTTTATGATCTAAATTGTATTCAGGCTATAAATTTGTCATTTCCACCAAAGGGAGGAATCTAAATATTGATGAAGAAATTCAGATGTCTCATATAGGTTCGACAAAACAAAAGATACGATATAAGCTATTTATTGAGCTTTCCCAGCAGAGCTTTTGCAACTCGTTCAGGGACAAAGGATGAAAGATCACCATTCCAGTGAGCAACTTCTTTTACAAGCGATGCTGAGATGAAAGTAAAATGTTCATCGGGCATTAGAAATACCGTGTCGACTTCCGGGGCTAATCTTTTGTTGGTAAGCGCCATTCGGAATTCGTATTCAAAGTCAGAAATTTGTCGAACCCCTCGGATAAGTGTATTAGCTTTTACTTTCTTGGCGTGATTTACAAGCAATCCTGTAAACTGATCTACTTCCACATTTTTTGCCCATTCTTTACCTTTCAGGCACTCTTTGATGAGTTCCACTCTTTCATCGCCTGAAAAAACTGCATTCTTTCGGTGATTTACAGCTACAGTCACTAAAACCTTATCAAAAAGATTGGTAGCACGTTCTAAAATATCGAGATGCCCAAATGTTATGGGGTCGAATGAACCGGGATATAAGGCAATGTGTTTCATAAGAGTAGTTTATTTAGAATCTACCGGATGCTTTTCAAAAATACTAACTGTTGTTCTACCGTAAGCTTTGCTGAAAAAGTGATGGGGATGCTTTTCATAATTATGGTATTTATCATGTTCCAGAATAAACCAACCATCTTCATTCAGCCAATCATTATCAATAATTTCGGCTATCATTTCATCCATCCACTCGTACCAGTATGGTGGGTCACAGAAAATAAAATCGTAGCTCATAGTTCTATTTTCTAAAAACTGCTGAACATCCGAAACCACGGTTCTTATATTTTTTTCGATCTCGAAATCAGCGGCTACTTTTTCAATTAACTTAATATTTTCCGGTTTAATATCAACAAAAGTAACTTGTTTAGCGCCTCGGGAAATTGCTTCAAATCCCAGATTCCCTGATCCACCAAAAAGATCCAGTATCACAGAGTTTTCCAGATATTTATAAGCTACGATCTTGTTAAAGATACTTTCTTTGGTTCTATCCGTTGTAGGACGTACGTCTAATCCTTTTGGGATTGAAAATCGTCTTCCTTTAAGTTTTCCGGTAATTATTCGCATGAAGTAATTTTTGAGTAAATATAAGGAAACAGCTGTAACACTATAACACCATCACACTAAATAAGTATTATAGTGTGATGGTGTTATAGTTTGGTTGTTGTAAGGTCAGAAATCCAGGCTCAAGAGGATTGCCGGAAAAGCCGCCGCCAGATCAAACCCGTAAGTTTCTTCTTCAGCTTCAACGCCGATAGATTCTAAAGAATTCAAATGTGTAATTTCAGAAGATGGATCCCAAAAACTTTGAAGTGTTTGTTCAGTTTCATGAGTATGGTGACCAAACAGAAATATATTTTCATGTAAGCCATTCATCCAGGAAGAATTAGTAGCTTGTTGTAGCCAGTGATATGGGGCGTCGGAAATTTGGTCAAAATGGAAATATGTTGCTGCTCTGAATTTCCCCAACATATAAGAAGTTACTGTTAACACATTTTTATGACAGCCGATCATCATAAATGAGCCACCGGGTTTTTGAAAAGAAGACCACTTTTGTGCTATTTCAAAATCACTGGCAAAATCAGTAGTTGCAATTCTTTCAGTGAGGTCATTAAAGCCCTGCATAACGGCTCTTCTTCTTAAACAAAGAAATTTAAAGGAAGACTTGCTCAATCCATGCCATGTAGGTTCTACATCCTCACGATCAATACCTTTCATTAAGATTGAAAGATGATCTTCCCGTTCATCGGCATTATCGTATACAACTTTTGGGAGAGCTGTCCAGCATTCTTCTCCGGGATGAGTGAGAGCACGAACAGATTGAATACTGTTCTCCTTGAAAATGCGCTCAAAAGTTGTTTGGAGGATAGGAAAGTATTCTTCATTTCGTGTAGTAATGGCTCGGTTCACATCAAAATTAAAATCAAAAGAGCCTATACGAAAAAGGTGCTTGTTGTTCTGCGGATCGTTGAGAGCATAAAAAAGACGATCAGCAAAAAAACAAACACCCAGGTTTGAGGTGGATTCGCTCATTAATTCCAGTTAGGAGCGTTTCTCATTGTGGTTCGTGATAAACTACCAATTGCATCGTCATAATCTTCACTTGGATCTTCAAGCAGATATAGCGGAGGACGGATAGTATCATTTACGGAATAGATGAAACGTTGCTGATCTCTTGGTGAGTAAATCAGTTGATTCGCAGCAAAAGCCTCGCCCTGATAAGAAAGCAAGCTATCAGAAATTGAAATCAATGCAGAATCCGTTTGAACGAACTGAACTACAGAATCTAGTCCTCCTTCAGCAGGGGGATACTTTCCGTAACGTACATCATATTGAATAAGAACATCTTTAACAGTGTTCATCCGGTAGCGAACACGCTCAGTCATAGCCTCACGTTCAAGAACTTCCTGATATGGAGTTACGATTGAATCATATAGCCACCAGGAAAGTGCTAAAATTACGATCCCTAAAACGATGCTTAAAACTTTATTGCGTGTATCAATATTCATTTGAAATAAAAGTCAGTTAATTGTAAAGAATTTTGGAACTTTGAAAGGGTAAAAATACATTCGCACCCATATATATGCAACCATACTAACCGATGTAAATGTAAATCTGTATTTAAGTAATGTCTGCTTTAGCTTACAGGCCATTTTTAATACCTAAAAAACTAAAATCATTTGAATAAAAGAGTACTTCAATTAGCCATACCTAATATAATCAGTAATATTTCGGTACCTTTGTTGGGAGCGGTGGATACAGCAGTAATAGGTCATTTGGAGCATGTTTATTATTTAGGAGCCATAGCAGTTGGGAGTATAATCTTTGATTTTATTTTTTGGGGATTCGGTTTTTTGAGAATGGGAACTACAGGTTTGGTCGCTCAAGCGTACGGTGCAGAAAACATTCACAGGACGAAAGTAATTCTCATAAGAGTACTTTTGGTAGCCCTCGCCGGGTCAGTAGCTATACTGCTACTACAGTATCCTTTAATTGAATTTTCTTTGTGGGTTATAGATGCTTCTCCTGAAGTTGAACAGTACACTCGTATATACTATAAGATCAGAGTATTTTCGGCGCCGGCAACTTTAAGTCTTTTTGCTATAAATGGTTGGTTTCTGGGAATGCAAAATGCCAGATACCCGATGATCATAACCATATTTCTGAACATCCTGAATATAGCATTGAACCTGACTTTTGTGTTCTATTTTGGAATGAATGTTGACGGCGTTGCATGGGGAAGCTTGCTTTCCAGTTATTTAGCAGTTGTACTGGCGGTAGTTCTATACCTGAGCACATATAATAAAGTAAAACTTAAAGTTTCATGGAGCGACCTGATCGAACTTGAGGAATTGAAAAAATTCTTCAGCGTGAATCGGGATATTTTTATCAGAACCTTATGTCTTATTTTTTCATATGGCTTTTTTACGGCTTCATCAGCAGAAATGGGAGATGTTTGGCTGGCTGCAAATACGATATTACTTCAGCTTTGGTATATAAGCGCTTATGCAGTTGATGGATTTGCATATGCTGCAGAAAGTTTGGTAGGAAAGTATGTTGGAGCTATGGATTTCAAGAAAATGAGAAAAGCTATCTGGACATGTATGGGATGGGGACTGGGATTTGGTGTTGTGGGGACATTATTTTATGCTGTATTTGACCGTGAGTTGTTATCCATTTTCACTGATAAACCATTGGTGATTGAAACCGCTATGATAGTAGCCATTTGGTTAATTGTTGCTCCATTAATCAACAGTGTATGTTTTATATGGGACGGAGTGTATATCGGAGCAACTTCAACGGGCGCAATGAGAAATTCAATGTTGATCGCTACAATCATATTTTTTGTTCCTGTATATTATCTGGTGAAACCTTATGCCGGAAATCATGCATTGTGGATCGCAATGACATCTTTTATGGTTATCAGGGGAGTTACATTAACGTTTTTTGCTAAAAAAGAACTGTTCTTAAAATTTCAACATAAACAATGAGCTCATGAAACAGATATTGCTACTTAGACATGCTAAATCCAGTTGGGACCACGCAGGACTGGATGATTTTGACAGACCGTTAGCGAAAAGAGGGTTAAAAGATGCTCCCAGGATGGGGAAATTTCTAAGAAAGACAGGCAGAATTCCGGATCTGATTATTTCATCCACCGCACAAAGAGCTAAAGAAACTTCTCAGCTTGCTGTAGAAGGAATGAAAGAAGATGAAAGTATTATGACCTGGAATAGTGATTTGTATTATGGAAGTATGAGAGATTATTTGAAAGCCATTCAATCAGCCGATGAAGATGTTGAGCGGGTAATGATTGTCGGGCACAATCCTAAAATGGAAGATACAGCCGGAGCGTTGATTGGTTCTGAGCGGTCTTCTGATATTCGTATGCCCACTGCAGCTCTAGTATGTGTTAATTCATATGCAGTAAGTTGGGATCAGGTAAAATGGGGAGGTTGCGAGCTGGAGTGGATGATGATTCCCAAGGTGTTGAAAGAAATCTGATATCGGCACGAACTTGCTAAACATTTATATGCACTTTGTTTATATTCAAAAACGAAAAACCAATCTACAATTCAAGAATTAATTAAGAATGAATTTTCAGCAAAACTATTTTTTTCTATGTAAAACTCCACTAAGCGCAGAAGGTGCTGAAGATGTTGAGGTGATAACCAGAGCTGAAGACAGTACGGATTTTTCTCGAGTGTTTAAGGAATACGAAGAGAAAAGATCACATGCGTTTAATAGTGACAATATCTACAGTGTGGTTCGCGCGGATGATATCTATGATCTGATCCGTATGCCTAATGAAAAGGAAGCAAAAGAAGAAGCATACGAAAGAGCTACTCCTGAGATCATTACTAATCTACAGCATCGTGCAATGCAAGGTAAAGACGCCAATGCGAAAGCTATTTTGAAAGAAGTTTACGATCTGGAGTAAAAAGGCTTTTCGGAACTAAATCGGAACATTTTCCTTCTTTTGGGAGTTATAATAGTAGCAGAAATGATAAACAAAGCTAATTATTATGAATGACTTAACGATTGAAGGAAATTGGAATCAGGTTAAAGGTAAGTTGAAGCAAAAATACTCTGACCTAACTGATGACGATTTGAAATTTCAGGAAGGTAAAGAAGACGAGCTTTATGGTAGATTACAAGAGAAGCTCGGGAAAACAAAAGATGAGATTAAAGAATTAGTTGCTTCTTTATGAGATTGAAAGAAGCTGATTTACAAAATTAAGGAAGTCAAAATGGCTTCCTTTTTTTATGTCTGATGGTTGCGGTTCGGAATCATCAGAGATATTTTAATGTATTATAAAATAATCGAAGAAATTAACGACTGGAGAATATGGAAAATTTTGAATTTAATTCTGAAATGATGCTGGATATTGTGCTCACCTACGCACCTAATGTTTTGAAAGCAATTGCAGTCCTTGTACTGGGACTTTGGGTGGTGAAGCTGATCAGTGGAGGAATTAAAAGGGTATTCAATAAAAGCAATGTTGATCCTTCCTTACAAGGATTTTTGAGAGGATTGATATCAATGATTCTTAAAGTAATGGTTTACATTACTGCGCTTGGAATGCTGGGTATCGAAATGACCTCCTTTATTGCAATTCTGGGTGCCGCGGGTTTGGCTGTTGGATTGGCTTTGCAGGGAAGTCTGTCCAATTTTGCAGGTGGTGTTTTGATTCTGTTTTTCAAGCCGTTCAAAGTTGGAGATTTTATTGAAAGAGGCTCAGAATCAGGAACTGTTGAAAAAATTGATATTCTTCATACCATTCTGAACACACCTCAAAATCAGACAGTTGTAGTGCCAAACGGCCAGCTTGCAAATTCTCCGGTTACGAATTATTCAAACAAAGAGACAAGACAAGCACGGTTTTCGGTTGGTATCAGTTATGGAGCAGATATTAAAAAAGCACGGGAAGTGATCTTAAGAGTATTGAATGCAGATGAAAGGTTATTGAAAGAGCCGGCTCCTGTTGTGGTGCTCACTGAACTGGCTGATAGTTCGCTTAACCTTTCAGCACGAGCCTGGACTAAAAACTCAGATTATTGGTCTTTTTTCTGGGAAAATCTTGAAAAGATCAAAGAGGAACTGGATAAAGAAGGTATTGAAATTCCATTCCCGCAAAGAGACATTCATGTACATAATGTTGACTAAATAATTTTATCAGTTTAGCTAAAGCCGGTTCTTTGAATCGGCTTTTTTTATATCAGAAAACTGATTATAAAAAAAAGTTTATAAATACTATCTTATTCAACTTATATATAATGCAGGCATGAGCCGAATCAATGAACCAAGTGGAAAGGAAGGTTGCTATTATGAACCTGGAGCAAGATAAAAATACAGACAAAGACACAAAAGATTCACCAGAGAATCCGGAAGTAACAAACGAAGAGAATTTAGCTGAGGAGAAAACAGAAGCTCCTGTAGCAAAAGAGGAAGAAAAGGTTGAGGAACCGATTTCTTCAGAACAAGAAGAGGAAGCTGTAGTGGTTGCAGAGCCTTCATCAGAAGAAAAGGATGAAGAAGAAGTTGTAGAAAGTGAAAATGAGGCAACTTCCGATAAAGAGGAAGATACGGAAACCCTGGATTCTGAAGAGGAAAATAACTCTCAGGAATATTACACGAAGATCTTAACTAAGATCAAAGAGGTTTTGGAAACTAAAGATTGGGGATTGATCTCAAATGAATTCTCAAATCTTTCTTTGCATATTGGAGAAGGGCCGGAACCTGATGAAGAATCAAAAGCCCTGCTGAAAGAATTTGAAGAGCTAAGATCAGATTTTGAAGAACGGAAAAAAGCTCACTATGAAGAGTTGAACAGGAAGAGAGAAGAAAATTTAAAGAAAAAGAAAGAGCTCTTAAAGCAGTTTGCTGATATTGTTAATGAAGAAAAGTGGACAGCCACAAAAGAGGTTTCTCAGATAAAAAACAGTTGGGACAGAATTACTCAAATCCCAAGAGATGAAATCGACGCTTTGAATGAAAGATTTGATTCATTCATGAAAGAATTTGACAACCACAAAGTAGATCGTCTGGTAAAAAAACTTGAGAAAGAGGAAGATAACCTGACATTAAAGCTTCTTCTACTGGATAAAATGGAAGCTTTGAATAAACGTAGTGATGATCCAAAAGCTGATTTTAAGGCTTTAACAAAAGAATTCGATGACCTTCACAGTCAGTGGAGAAAAATAGGTCGAGTGCCTAATGAAAAGAACCAAATGGTCTGGGATCGGTTCAATGCCGCTGAAGACGCCTTCAATCAACTTCGTTTTAAGAATGATAAAGCCTATAGAGAAAAGATTGAGAAGTCTTTAAAAAAGAAGAAAAAACTGATAGCTGAAGCTGAAGCTCTGGTTGATAACGAAAATATTGCAAAAGCGGCGCGTAAGGTTAACAAGCTTCATAATGCGTGGAAAAAAGCGGGCAATCTTCCTCAAAAAGATGAGAATGAATTGTGGGATAAGTTTAAATCCGCAACAGATGCTTTCAATGAAAAGAAATCTGAGAATATTGATGTTCTCAGAGAACAGGAAGAAAAAAACTACGACAAAAAGCTTCAACTAATAGAACAAGCAGAAGCCACTCAGGATACAGAAGACTTTGATAAGGGGCATCAAACAATGCAAAACCTGATGGACCAATGGAAAAAGATTGGCCCGGTTCAGCGAAAGAAATCGTCCAAGATATGGAAGAAATTCAAGGCTGCAATGGACGTATTTTATGAGCGACGCAGAGACCACTTTAAAGATCGTCGTGGTGAAGAGAAGGAAAACCTTGAAAAGAAGAAAGAAATTCTGAATAAGCTTAAGGAACTTGGTTCACATGAAGATCCTGTAAAAGCGGTTGAAGAAGCCAAGAAATTGCAGGAAGATTTTAAAAACGCCGGCTATGTTCCTATTAAGTCAAAGAATAAGATCTGGAAACAATACAGGGAAGCTTGTGATGTAATTTACGAACGATTCCGGTCCAGTGGTTCTGATTTAGGAATGGAAAGAGAGTTGGCATCAGAGGGCGTGGAGCCTGCTGATCGTAAACAGGTGATCAAGCTTCGCAAAGAGAAAAGCACTATCCAGAAAGACGTATCTAAACTGGAATCTGAGAGCATACAATACGAAGAGGCAAAAACATATTTTAAACCAACAAACAAAGGCAACAAACTCAGAGATGAGTTGCAGGAAAAGATTGATAAGGTTGGGGAAAAACTTGAAGGTAAAAAGCAAAGAATCTCAGAAATAAATCGTGAACTTCGTGATTTAATGAGTTCAGATGAAGAGGAATAACAGAAGAATTAGATTATTTGAAAGTGATAGTTATATTTACTTATTATTACATTTAACAATGCGTTGATATTTGGAAAGCAACATCAAAATAAAACTTTGGGGAGTAAGAGGTTCCACGCCGTGTGCGAATCCTGAAAACATGAGATATGGTGGTAACACCTCTTGTATTCAGATATCAGTTCCCGGAATGGATGAGTTTTTGATCGCTGATTGCGGAACAGGGTTTAGAAACCTTGGCAACGAGTTGGACTCGAACGGCAAAAGTTTAATGGGGAAGATCTTTATAACTCATCCCCACTGGGATCATTTGCAGGGATTTCCCTTTTTCAAACCTTTTTATGATTCAAAAAACTGTTTTGAAGTGTATATGCCACCTCAGGATGGAGTTGGGTGTAAAGAAATTTTACAAGGGCACCTCTCAAATACATTTTTCCCTGTCTCCATTGATATGCTAGAGTCAGAGTTGGATTGTATCACTTTTGAAAAAGCAAAGTTGGATTTTGCCGAATACTCTGTTGAGTTTATGTGGGCAAATCATACTGTACCCACTGCTATTTATAAATTCACTATCAATGGGATTGTAATTATTTTTGCTCCGGATAATGAATTGCCCATAAATATTGACTCGGATAACAAAGCTTTTGTGGATGAGTTCCGGGCCTTTGTGAAGGGAGCAAATGTATTGATTCATGACGCACAGTTTACCAAAGAACAACATGAGCAGAGATTGGGTTGGGGACATTCAAACTGGGAAACAGTTATTGACTTAACGAAGGATTTGGGTATAAGGAGATTGTGTCTTACTCATCATGATCCGGATCATAGTGATGACACTTTGGATAGGATCAACTCTAAAATTGCGAGTATAAAATCTTCATTTTATGAAGAAGCTACAGTGATACAAGAAGGGCAGGAATTATACCTGCCCAACTAAAATATCGTAATTAATGGCTATCAGAAGTAGTATCTGATACCAATTCCTCCGTCAGCATCACCATCAGTATCAGGGATCAAATTGATCACAGGTGCAACTTCCAGATAGAACTCTAAAGGAGCTTCCGGTGCTAAATATGATAACCCGAGCGGGATACGTGCTCCGAAAAAAGTATCATTCGAAAATATTGCACGAGCACCTAAACCATAAAAGAAAGCTAAATTACCTTTTTCAACTTCCAGAGGCTTATGCCATTGGTGATCAGCGTGTACATAAATAGCGTCATTTCCAGATAGCGACCAAGCCAGACCAACATCAAATGCGGTATTTTGACTGGTCCATGATTTAAGAGTGATTCCAGTTGGTTCACCAATCATTACTCCGAGCCCGGTTTTTCCTGCATTGGTATCCTGAGCAGCAGAATCAACAGTCAAAAGGCCTGTAAATGCTAAAGTGAAAATTAAAAGAAACGATTTTTTGATTGTTTTCATTTTTTGGTTAGTTAGTTCGTATTCAAAGAGTTAAAGGATATATTTAAGACTTTAGTTCCAATTATTAACAACAACTAATACTAGTGAAAGACAAAAAAATCGTCGTATTTGTAAAAAATGCAGTTCCTGGAAAAGTAAAAACTCGTTTGGCTAAAACCATTGGTGATGATAAAGCACTGAAGGTGTATTTGAAGCTGTTGGAAATTACCAAAAGAGAAGTTTTAAAAGTAGATGCTATAAAAGAAGTTTGGTATGCATGGGATATTGGTAAAGATGATATTTGGGACGAGGGATTCTTTGCTAAAAGAATTCAGAGTGATGGTGATTTGGGAGAAAAAATGAAACATACATTTAAGCATTCTTTTAAAAATGGTTGCAATAAAATGGTACTGATAGGAAGTGACTGCCCTACACTGACCAGTGAGATTATGGAAGAAGCTTTTGATAAGCTA
Source organism: Balneola sp. (assembly GCA_017643645.1). GTDB lineage: Bacteria > Bacteroidota > Rhodothermia > Balneolales > Balneolaceae > Balneola. The sequence continues at coordinate 165,542 of JAEPNB010000006.1, read as the reverse complement.
AATGAAAATGATGTTGTATTCGGACCTTCTGAGGATGGCGGTTATTATTTAATCGGGATGAGTTCTTATAAACCCGAAGTTTTGGAAGACATTGATTGGAGTACAGAAAAAGTGATGGAGCAGACAGAGAAAAAAGCCGAAAAAAATAATATTTCTCTTGCGAAACTTGAATCATTAAATGACATTGATAATGAACAAGACTGGGAAGAGTATTTGGCGAGTTTGAATTAGAATGGTAAGTGTAATTATACCTGTTTTTAATGAAGAGAATGCATTAAATGAGCTAATACCTTATTTAGAAGGTGCTATAAAAGATAAAAATGCTGAGCTCGTATTTGTTGACGGAGGGAGTGATGATAATACAGTTCAGATTTGTAAAAAACTGGGTAAAACCATATATCTTTCACCAGTTAAGGGCAGAGCCTCGCAAATGAACTTTGGTGCAAAAAAATGCAGAGGTGAAATATTATACTTTTTGCACGCTGATTCATTACCTCCTGAAAATTTTATTGAGGACATTCTTAAAACTAAAGATGAAGACTATATAGCAGGCTGTTATCGTCTGGCTTTTAAGCCCGAGCTTCCATTGTTAAAGCTATATGCATGGTTTACTAAGTTTGATATTGATTTGTTCAGGTTCGGAGACCAAAGTCTTTTTGTGACAAGAAAAGCATTTGAAAAGGTCGGTGGTTTTGATCAAAATTTAAAAGTGATGGAAGATCAGCAGATTGTGGTTGACATGAAAAAAGAAGGGAAATTTAAGATTATGAATAACGCGATTGTCACTTCTTCCCGCAAGTATATAAAAGTAGGGGTCTTGAAACTTCAACTGATATTTACAGTTATAGTAATTCTTTACTATCTGGGTGTAAGTCAAAAGGTTATGTCCGATTTTTACTCCAAGCAAGTTCAATAAGGTGTTATCAAACTGTAAAACCTTTAATTCTAACTTCGTTTAAGTTAGAATTTTCTTATAATTGTGCTCATTATAATCGTTAGCAATTTATCGTTATTTGAAGAAGTTAATCCTACTCCTGTTAGTATTAGTAATTCCATTTTGTGTAACCGCACAAGTTCCATTTGAAAGAGCCGAGACGGACGCCGGAATTATAGGTTTGTCAATTACAAATTTTGGAACATTAGGTAAACCTGATGTCCGAAATAACCCTGAAAGTGGCTCGAGTATGCGCTTTCCAAAATCTACGGGAACTGAACATTTGTTCGAGGCCGGAATTTGGATCGGAGCCGATGTAGGAGGCCAAATCAGGTTGTCGTCATCTTCAGTAACAAATCCTGCAGGTTATTCCAGAGGCGCAAGAGGTTTTGAATTTACATCCGAATCAGTAATAACCCGCAGAAGCTCAGATCCTGATAACGAATTCTTTTCTGTTTCGGCAGTAAGCGAGCGTGATATTTTGGCTAGTTTTACGGATCGTCGAAGAAGTGTGAATGGCACAGAGATCACTGGTCATGATAACCCACTGTTTACGGATGTAAAGTTAGAGAGCTACAACTGGGGATTCCCTTTTACAGAGAACTTCACCATTCTGAAGTATGATATTACCAATAACAGTGATGTTCATGCACTTCCTGAAACATGGGATAGTGTTTATGTAGGAATGTATGCCGATTTGGTAGTGCGAAATGTAAACAGTACCACTGAAACCGGGGGAGCATTTTTTAACAAGAACGGTATTGGGTTCATGGACTCACTGAATACCATGTATGCATTTGATGCAGGTTCACCGGACGACCCCAGCATTAACACATACGGAGCTGTTTCTATAGTTGGGGCGGAGTACAGAGATTCTTTTTTCCACCCTGACAATCCCGATACACTTGATGGGAAGTTTACTGAAACAGGATTTAATGTTCCGGATCTGGGACCAAGCTATTGGTTGTTTAGTGCAGGAGCAGGAGATTTTACAGCTCCTTCAAATGATGGCGATCGTTATGATAGAATGGCTCAGCAATTTCCTTATAAAGATAACGAACAAAATCTTAGAGAAGATGGGCAAAGTGGTAATGGAAATTATATTTCATTTATTTCTATGGGGCCTTTTCCTCAGGTTGAGCCGGGAGAAACTATTACTGTTTACTTTGTATTCAGCGCTGCTTTAAAGCCCGATCAATTTCAGGGGCAAGCCGGAAAGTCTGTTGATACTGAAGATTCCAGAGTTAATATGGTGAGTACTATCAACTCTGCAAATAGTGTATTCAGAGGTGAAGATAAAAATAAGAATGGTGTTCTTGATCCGGGTGAAGATACAGACGGAAACGGTGAATTAACACGATATTTATTTCCAACTCCGCCTGATAATCCTAAAACGAAAATTGTACTGGAAGCCGGAAAAGTATCTATTTATTGGGATAAAACAGCTGAAGAGTCTGTAGACAGGGTGTCCGGAGAGATGGATTTTGAAGGATATCGTGTGTACAGTTCAGATCTTGGGCAGGATATAAATCCCAATGCCAGATTGATCAGGGAATTTGATAAGCCGAATAATAATATCGGATTTGATGTAGGATTTAACGAGGTTGAGCTTGATGAGCCGGTTACCTTTGAAGGAGATACTGTAGAATATCACTACCGCTATGACCTGACTAACCTATTAAGTGGTTGGCAATATCAGGTTTCTGTAACGGCCTTTGACAGAGGAGATTCTGAGTTTGGAGTTGAAAGTTTAGAGACCAGTACAAATTCAAATGCTGTACGTGTGTTTCCCGGAACTCCTGTAAATAATAATTTCGGAGATGACGGGTTTGAAGTAGGGGTATATCCAAATCCATACAAAGTTAATGCTGCTTGGGATGGTCCTAATGAAGGCGATCGTAAACTTTACTTTTATAACCTTCCATCAAAAGCAGAAATCAGAATTTATACTATTGCAGGAGATATTGTAGCGGAGTTTGAGCATGATTCTGAAACATATTCCGGAGATATTTCCTGGTTTGATGATTTTAGTGACGACCCAAGAGTGCTCCCCGGTGGTGAGCATGCATGGGATCTTCAAAGTGAAGCAAACCAAATCTTAACAACGGGTTTATATCTATTTACCGTTAAAGATTTAACTACTGGAGAAATAGAAAAAGGAAAACTTACAATAATCAAATAATACTTATTACTATGAAAAAACTGATACAATTTTTTGCAGTTGCTATGTTAGTAGCCTTGCCGACGTTTGTGCAAGCTCAGGACACGGTTTCTGTGAAAGAACTAAACACGTACGAAGGGCTTACGGAGTATTCTCAGGATGCTTTACAAGCACATCCATTAAATGGTGTTACTGTAACCTATACAGGTGTAATCGTTTCAAATCCGAAATCCTCAGGTAATGCAACGCCTAATGATACAAACAGTGATGGCGTAATTGATGACATTGGTAGAATACATGTTTTCATTACTGATACTGCTGCTGTAACACAAGGCAGAGCGGGGATGTCAATACAAATTGTAGAAAGTGATTATGAAATACTGGAAGGCTTCCAGAGAGGTGATGTTGTTACTTTTGTAGGTCGTATGACATTCTTTAACTCAACAGTTCAAATGACAGCTGATGAAGCTTCTCTTCAGGGAACTACATCTATAAACTTTCCGCAATATGCAGAATTGTTAAATCCGTGGGAAGTAACTGTGGATGAGCTTGTTACTGCAAATGGTGATGGTACTTTCCAGATGGATATTGAAAGTTATCAAAAGTATAACAACTCTTATGCAAAAATTACTGGTGCAACTGTAAGTAATATTTCTGTTGGTAGCAGAGTTGACTGGGCTCTTAATGAAAATGGCTCGAGAATTTATATGTATGATATCTCACTTCGTTTCAGAAATGACAGAGGTTTAGGATATTTACCGGGTTGGAATTACAGAAGACTACCGGGTCTTGAAGATGGATCTGACGGTAATTTTGAGCCACCTGTAGCCGGTGCAGTTGTAAACGTAAGTGGTTTCTTAAATTTACAAGGTGACGATCCTGATGGAACCGTTCCTTCTAACCAGATTTCATGGAGCATGAGCCCATTTGAAGATGGTGTGCTTTGGACAACTGATGATAGCTCAGGAGAGCCATTGAGATGTGTTGATGGAGAACTTTGTAATGGTGAGACTTTGAACTGGCCAAGTGACGTTGAAGTTGTGGGTCTTCCACCAAGCTTCAGTAATGCTGCACAATCTGATTCTTCAGTAACCTCTTCTGATGCTGTTACTGTTAGCGTTGATATTGTTGCTAATGGCTCTGCAACAGTTACAGGTGCTAATGTTGTATATTCTGATGGAGACACTACTGTTACTGCTGCAATGACAAATTCAGCGGGTAATACTTTTGAATTTACACTACCTACTTTCGATAACTTCAGTCCGGTATCTTTCTATTTTGAAGCTACAGACAGTGACGGGTTAACAGGTAGAGATCCTATCTCAGGAAACTATGGCTTCTTTGTACAAGACGAGCCTATCAATTCTATTGCTGTGATTCAAACAACAGCTGATGGAAAAGCAGGAGCAAGCCCACTTGTTGGAGCTGGAGCACTTCCGGTTGATATATCGGGAATTATTGTTTCTGATAACTCTGATGGAGTAATCATTCTTCAGGAAGCAGCAGCTGCATGGAGTGGTATTTTCTTAGAAAGAACTTCAGCTACACAGGCTTTGGTAAAAGGAGATTCTATTACGGTTACTTCTGCAGAGGTTTCTGAAGCAGAAGTAAGGAGTAACTCTTTGACTCTGACTCAACTTGTGAATCTTGAGTTTACAGTAAATTCTTCAGGAAACGATACTGACCAGGTAATTCCTGTTATTAGTACTGATACTGTTCAGGCTCTGCAAAACGGAGGTGAACTTGAGAATTATGAAGGAATGGTTGTTAAGTTCGAAGGTGTTCAGCTTACAGCAAGAGGTTCTTTTGGTGAGTATACCATGCAGAATACTGATGCTGACTCCACTAATGGCGTTCAGTTCAATGAAGATATCAGATCAACTGCTGTAGGTAATACTCAGGCAAGAGGAGATTACAATGAGTCAGTAAGAGAAGGCAAAACAATGGATGCTTATGCTGTTGTTGCCGCTTCTTTCGGAGCTCCTAAATTCCACCCTAGAACTGCTGCTGATCTAATTACTGATGATAATAACTCATTTAAACCATTATTAGACTTTTCTTTAACCGGACCAGCCGATAGTGCAACTGTTGTAGTAGATACGGAGACCATTGAGTTTACATGGAATGCTTCTAATGACTATGACGGTGATGATCTAACTTATATGTGGTCATTGTACACTAGCGACAGCACAAGTGTTCTTTTAGAGCTTGAGTCAAATTCAAATGCTTCAGCGAACGCTTCTTCACCAACTTTTGAAGCAGTAGATGCAGTATTAGTTGATCAAGGTCTTGACGTAGGTCAATCTGGTGATTTCTTATGGACAGTGTTTGTATCTGATGGGTCTGATACTCTGCAAGTTAGAACTTCATTTTTTGATGACTTTTCAGCAATGTTCAGAGTTGTTACTTTGGAAAGAGGATTACTTACTTCAAACGATTTTGAAGAAGGAACACCTAACACTTTTGCTTTAGAGCAAAACTATCCTAACCCTTTTAACCCAACAACAAATATTAAGTTCGCACTTCCTAAAACGGCAGATGTGACTCTTACTATTTATAACATGCTGGGACAAAAAGTAAACACACTGATCAACGAGAAAATGACTTCCGGATTCCATATCGTACCATTTGATGCAAGTAATCTATCAAGTGGAATGTATATTTACAGAATTCAGGCAGGTTCATTCACTAACACTAAGAAAATGCTATTGATCAAATAAGTATATTTTGAAATGGAGCTGCCTTATTCTAGGTAGCTCCTTTCTTTTTTTAATAATTTATCTCTTGAAAACACACGTACTTTTACTTCTCTCTTTATTTTTAGCTTCCGTTTATTTTAACGGTTGTGATGACACTATAAGCGGAGAACTTGCAGAAAACCAACCACCATCAACAAATTTGACTGTAGAAAGGATAAATCGCGGAAGTGATTTTCGTTTGTCCAGCCAAATTCAAATTTCTTGGTTCGGTAATGATCCCGACGGATTTGTTGCAGGTTTTGAATATGCTATCAATGATACTTCAGAAAGTAATTTCACTTTTACCACTAAGACAGATAGTATTTTTATTCTCCCAATAACCTCCGGTCAACAAACGGATGATGTTTTATTTAAGGTAAGAGCTGTTGACGATAAAGGGCTGGCAGATCCGATAGGAGCATCATTGGTTTATCCAATAGTGAATTCTACACCTCAGGTATCGATCAATACTAATCAATCACCACCTGATACATTATTTTCAGTTTCAAGTTTTGGGTGGAATTTCAGCGATCCTGATGGAATATTAAATCTTGCAAGTACAGAAATTGCCATAAACGATACAATTAATGGTTGGACTGAAATCCCTTTTACAGAAGATGATGATGGTCAACTGTTTATCTCTCTTGAAGTGGATAATACAACTTCAGGAACCAACGATGCACAAGTCTTTCTGGGAAGAAGCTATTCAACTCTGCAGGTAAACGGAGAAAATTTAACGATACCGGTTAATGTAGGTGCAAGAAATACCTTTTATGTAAGAGCTGTAGATGCTGCAGGTTCAGCCAGCGAATTAGATTCTTTGTCGTGGTATATAAAAGAACAAACATCAAATACTCTGTTTTTAAATGATTACTCTGGGCCAAGTTCATCAAACAGGCAGCAGTTTCATTTGAATCTATTACAGCAAAATGGTATTTCACCGGATATATGGATAATAAATGATGGGGAAGTTTCACAAGATAAAGTAGCGCTTTCCAGTGCATTTCCGGCTGTAATTGATCCAACTTTGATCAAAACACTCTCTAAATGGGATCATATTTATTGGATTTCTAACGACCTGGATAGAAATATTACATACGCACAAGAGATTTTAGATGAATTTTTTGATAATGGCGGAAGTTCCTTTGTTAATATTCCAATGAAAAATATTGATGAGGAGGATCCGGTTTTTAACTTCTTACCGGTAGATTCAATTCAAACGGGACAATTTTTGATACTTGAAGATTCTCTTGTCACTCCAACAAACGCCTCAATTACAAATACTTTGAGAGTCGAATCCGGTTCTTTTGCTTTAAGTGGAGTATTTCCGGTAAAAGGGGTAAGCGGGAGTACAAGTTTATATCAGGCTAATTTCGTAAGAAGAACAGCGACAGGCGGAGTTCGTGCTTATAATGACTACCAATTTGTTACTATAGAGAATACGGAAGGGAATGTTATTTATTTCAGTCTTGATTTGTCGAACCTTAATGGGAATAACAATATTGGTGATATGATTCAGGAAGTTGTCATAGAACGTTTAGGCTTTAAACAATAGAATTATGAAAAGAATACAAAGTTTACTTATAGCCTTATTCTTAATCGGAGCAAGTTCTGCTGTTTTTGCCCAAACAGGTGGGATTAAAGGAGTAATTACAGATGCAGAAACCGGCGAAACACTAATTGGTGTTAACATTCTGATATCAGGAACCAGTTTTGGAGCAGCAACGGGATTAGACGGAGATTATGAAATTGATGATATTCGACCCGGAGAATACACTGTAAGAATTACATATATAGGATATGAAACGGTTCTGTTGACCGCGATAAAAGTAGAACCGGGTGAATTTACAGAGCTGGATTATAAACTGAAGTCTAAAGTTCTTACTTCAGGTGAAGAGATTGTTGTTATTGGAGAAAGACCAATTTTTGACGTAGAGAAATCAACAACTTCATCTACAATCTCCAGAAGAGATATTGAAGCGGCCCCGGTAAGAAAAGTTGAGGATGCTGTTTCTTTACAATCCGGAGTTATAAAAGATCCTACAGGGTTATATATAAAAGGTGGACGCGCATACGAAACAGGATATGTAGTTGACGGTGTTTCTGCTCAGGATCCACTTGCCGGTACTGGTTTTGGCTTAGATCTTGGAGCGAACTCGTTCAGCAATATCGAGGTAATTACAGGAGGAGTTGGAGCAGAGTATGGTGATGTAACTTCAGGTGTTGTTTCTGTAAAAACCAGAAATGGTGGTGATACCTACGAAGGAAGTTTTTCTCATAAAAGAGATAATTTTGGTTCCAATGTAATGGATCATCAAGCTAATTATTTCCAGGACATCTATGAGTTCAGTATTGGCGGACCCGGAGTCTTAGCTGAAAAGATACTGCCAAAGTTAGGTTTAGATATTCCCGGGAAGATCACTTTTTATGCTACAGCTCAAGTTGCGTTTGAAGATGGTTATACAAAACTATCTGCAGATCAAATTCAATCATCAATAGCAGGTTCAGATTTTTGGTCGCCAAGACAAGGGAATCGCTGGAATGGAATGATGAAGCTTACCTACAATATAAAGCCTGGAATGAGATTGCAGGCAGCTTATCAGCGTTCGCTTACTATAAATCAGAACACCCGAATGCTTCAAATTACCGGAGCGGATACTCAGGTTCAACCGGGGTTTCAATTTGCATTCTCGAACGGATTTTTGGACAATGCCAATACATATACACATGACTCCAATCTTTCGTATTTAAAATGGACGCAGACTTTATCAACTTCTTCCTTTTATGAAGTTCAGGTAAGTAGGTTATTTACACAACTCAGAGCCGATGCAAACGGCAGAGACTGGAGACCTGATGTTGTAGACGGTGAATTTGATCCGGAAAGTATTGTGACTTTTCCGGGAGATGAATTTGAAGGAACAGATGATTTTACCTACATACTTGCAGGCCCGGGTTATTTTAATAACGGCGGAATTGCAACACTTTGGCATGATCATTTCGCAGAGGAAATTACAGTTCGTTCCAGTTATACAAAATTATTTGGTGGACAACAGAATCAGTTGGTGATAGGAATTGAGTCAAAATTCAATGATTATCAGTGGATTGATATTACCCGCCCTTGGATTGGAGCTCCCATCAGAATTGATGACAACACTGTTTCTGAGACTTTCAGAGTAGGTGAGAACTTTGATGCCTGGAGGGTAAAACCGAAAAGAGGTGCACTCTTTATTACGGACAAGATTCGTTACAATGGTTTGATCGCAAACATTGGCGGTAGATTTGAATACTGGGCACCAGGCAGGTATGTAGATACTCGTGTGGAAGAAGCTCTCGATCCAAATATCTTTTCAACCATACCAACTTTTGTTGCTGAACAATATCAGGAAGACAGTAAAGAGATTCTTGGTTTAAGATATAAATTCATATTCCTGCCAAAGATAAACGTTTCATTTCCGGTTAGGGAGAATCAGGTCCTGTTCTTTAATTATGGTCATTCTGCCAGAATTCCTCATCCGAGCTTTGTTTATGCCGGTCTGGATCCATTTTTTCAGGATCAATCCGACTTGCCAAATCTGGGAAATCCAAACTTGAATCGTGAAGTAGATATTTCTTATGAGATTGGTCTTAGAAATCAGATCACTTCGAATGATGCACTGAATATTTCGGCATTCTGGAGAGATAAATATGATTTTGTTACTTCACAAAGTATCAGGGTTAATGATGTTGATGGAAGACCGGTAACAAAAGCGTTCAGAATTAACGGTGATTACGCCAGATCCCGTGGGGTTGAAGTTTCTTATTTAAAACGATACAGAGATTTATTAAGAGGCCAGCTTTCAGTTACTTATAGTCGTGCAGAAGGGCTTAGTTCTACAAATGATGATAATTTAAGTGGAATTTCAGGAAGTCAGAATGTAGGTAATAATATTGAGACACCACTTGCATGGGATCGACCATTCGATATCAAAGGTAATGTGACATTTACCCACGCCCGAGAAAATGGAATTCTGGATAGTCCTGTATTAAATAATTTTCAGCTATTTGTTTCTGCAGTATGGAGAAGTGGTGCTCGATACACTCCGTTTGAAAGAGTTGGAACAGAAAGAAATCCAATAAGCGGAGAGGAGAACTGGAGACCAATTTACGAACAGCTAGATGATCCTGCCAAGAGATATAGCGAAGTTGGCCCGGCGTGGTTTTACATGGATTTCAATCTTCAAAAATGGTTTACAATAGGGGAAACCAGAGTTTCTACTTTCTTAGAGATATCAAACTTCCTTAATAATAAAAGTGCAGTAGTTATAAATCCTGTAACCGGTGAAGGGTATAAACAATATCCGAATAGTCAGTCAGAGTTAATTGCTCTCAGAGATGACCGTTCATATGACGTGCCGAATAATGTAAGAGATCCAAGATATTTGGATCCTACCGACAACGGGCTGCCCAGATACGAAAACCCAGCAAACTTTTTACAACAGAGACATATCGTCTTTGGCCTTTCAATCAACTTTTGATGAAAAATTACTCTAAACTTATTTCGTTTTTTATTGCCGGATTAATTTTGTTTTCCGGCACGCAAACATTTGGTCAAACATCTTACGGAGATGACCGGTCTGGAACTGAAGGTTTTCAGTTTACAAAAATTACAGTAGACGCAAGAAGTGCGGGAATGGGAAATTCCAACATGGCTGATGCAACCGATGGTTCAAGTTTATACTGGAATCCGGCTATGGCATCAAAAATAGGAAGTTCTTTTGCTACGCTTTCTCACACATCGTATCTGGTTGAAACCAATCAGCAGTATTTCAGCTATATTCAAAAATATAAGGATTTCGCTATTGGGGGTTCGGTTCAGTATTTCACATCAGGGGATCAGAAAGTAACAACTGAAACACAACCGTTTGGCGATGGGCGAACTTTCAGAACTCATCATTTGTCTGTTGGCTTAACCGGCTCACATAAGATTACTGATCTGTTTAGTTATGGTATTTCTTTGAGATATTATTATTTGAATTTCTTTGATATAACCTATCAGACAGGGGCCATTGATTTTGGTTTTTCATACGATGTTGGGGATACAGGATTAAGATTTGGTGTGAGTGTAAATAACTTCGGCTTTGAAGCATCACCTGATGGAGAAGTATCAAACTCAACTCCGGAAGGTGAAGAAAAACGCGAACCTGAAACCGAATTGTCATTACCAACACGTTTTATTATTGCTGCTGCATATGATCTTTATGAAACAGACCAAAACAAAGTAGTAGTAACGGCTCAGATCAATAACCCCAGTGACAATTCAGAAGAATTAAATATTGGTGGTGAATATAGTTTTATGGATCAGTTCTTTTTAAGAGCCGGATATGAATTCGGTAATGAAGAAAGAATACTTCCAAGTTTTGGAGCAGGAGTTAAAATTCCTTTTTCAGGGAAAACATTAAAAGCTGATTACGGCTTTACTAATTTTGATCGTTTAGGAACAATACACAGAATTTCGTTAGGATTTAGTTTATGATAGCAATGAAGAGGTTAGGTTTTTTAGTGATATTACTGGCCGTTATCGGAACGGGTTGCGACTCTATTTTCGGATCAAAAAACGATTCAACAAATCAGGAAATATTTGATGAAGGGAAAATAGATCCACGTCTTGAAAATGTTGATGGCTATGCTCCTGTACTTCCTTTCTGGGGAGACTTCGATGCACCAAATGATGTCCATATTGGTTTTGATACCTTTGTATATGTGACAGATAATGAAGGCGTTCATTTATTGGACAGAGCTGATCTTTCACCAAGAAGAACTATACAGTTGCAAGGAGCTAATGCTGTAACTCAGGACCGGTTATTAAACATTTATGTTTCAGCACGAATTGACACCACTATTGACAAAAACGGAACTCCAACTACATTCAACCTTCCGGCTGTATTTAAGATCAAGAATATGAACGGGGCAGGGGATATACAGTTTGTTGATACGCTTATTTTTCCTTTTGATGATGCCAGTTTAAGTACTTCAGCTGCGCAAAATGCAAGGCTTAACAAAAGCTCATCAAATAATTATGAAAACGTAGAAATTACAGGCTTAACAATTTTAGCTGATAATTCTGTTTACGTATCCCGAAGAGGGCCTCAGAATAGCACCAATCAAATTGCAGCACCTGATAACACAGTACTTGAATTTGCCAGAATTGAAGAAAACGGCATTCCTACAAATAAAATGACTAATGTTCGTCAGATCACGACGCTGAATCCTACGAATCCTTCCCTAAGAAGTGCTGTTCGTTTAAGTTCTATAGCTTCATTTGTTACACCGCCACAAAGAGATCGATTGACTGATGACCGAAGTTTTTTAATTGCTCAGGCTTCTCAGTCACAAAATATTGATTTCAGAGTGCTTTGGATAAATGCTGTGGAAACGACTGATGGGCTGATATTTGAACAAAATTCGTCACTTCTTGCTCAGGATACTTCTCAGGCAAATGGGTTTTTATATGAGCCCGGAAAGTTTCAAATGCCAACCGATATCGCATTTTCGGGAGATGATGATGCATTTATTTTTGTTGTTGATTCTGAAACAGATTCGCTTTATCAATTCCAATCTAACGGACAGGAAGGAGTTAATCCTCCGGTAGGAGCTGATGCGGACAGTAAGAAAATAGTTGTTTCATTTGGTGGCGAAGGTGCAGGTCCAAAGCAGTTTATGAATCCAAGTGGAGTTGCTTACTACAGAACTATCGTATATGTAGCAGATACAGGGAATAACAGAATCGCACGATTTAAACTAACGACAGATTTCGAATAATCTATCACTTGAGTTGATCTTCTTTCATTCAAAAACAATGAAAAATTTTCTAATAGCGCTTTCGGTTTTAATTCTATTCGGTTGTTCACCGGAAAAAAAACAACCACAGTTATTACTGATATCCTTCGATGGATTTCGGGCAGATTATCTATCGAAAACAGAAACACCAAATTTCGATCGCCTGATCAAAAATGGTGCAACTGCAGAAGGTTTGATTCCGATCTTCCCAACGAAAACCTTTCCAAACCACTATGCCATTGCCACAGGTTTGTATCCGGAGAATAATGGATTGATCGGTAACAACATGTACGACCCTGAAATGGATGCCAGATATTCTATGGGAAACAGAGAAGCAGTTGAAAATCCGGATTGGTATTCAGGTGAACCGATTTGGAATACCGTAGAAAAAGCAGGCAAAAAAGCTGGAACAATGTTCTGGATAGGATCCGAAGCACCCATTCAAAATATGAGACCGAGTCACTGGAAAAGTTATGACGGTAGTATTCCTAACGAAGCCAGAATTGATACTGTGCTTAAATGGATGACCAGGGAGGAAAACCCTGTAGACTTTGGAACACTCTACTTTAGTTTTGTTGACAGCCAGGGACATCGCTACGGACCGGATTCAGAAGAAGTAATTGAATCAATTAAACAGGCTGATGAGTTAGTTGGATATTTAATGGAAAAGCTGGAAAGCAACGAGTCCATTAATTTAATGATCGTTTCAGATCACGGAATGATCGAAGTGTCTCCATCAAGAAAAGTTATCTTGGATGACTACATCGACGTGAATAAAATAGAGATCATTTCGTACTCTCCCGCGCTTATGTTTAATGTGGAAGGTGAAGGAGAAATAGAGTTTTTTGAAAGTTTGAAAGAGAACGAAGAGAATTTCAAAGTATATCTCAAAGAAAATATTCCGGCCCGTTATCATTTAAAAAATAACAGCAGAGTTCCGGAAATTCTTATGGTCGCTGATGAAGGTTACACAATAAATACGAAGCAGTATTTTGAATCGAGGGGTAGTGATTACCCAAGTGGTGGCGCGCACGGTTTTGATAACGCCAATCCTAAAATGGATGCATTTTTTGTAGCCTATGGACCTGCATTCAAAAAAGAAGTAAAACTCGGTCGCTTCGAAAACATTCATCTTTATGAAGTTATGGCGAAAATATTGGATATTGAGCCGGCTCCGAATGATGGAGATATTGATGCTGTTATTGAGATACTTGAATAATTTGAATTGCATCTAATGCTTCAGCCTGAGATATTCCGAATCATCTAATGAAAATACAAAAATAACATAATGCCCTACATTGTAACTGAACCTTGTGTTCAATGTAAATATACTAATTGCGCTGCTGTTTGCCCTGTAGACGCTTTTCGGGAAGGACCTAATTTTCTGACTATCGATCCAAACGAGTGCATCGATTGCGATGCATGTGTTTCTGAATGTCCGGTAGAAGCTATTTACCCGGATGATGAAGTACCTGAAAAGTGGGAACATTATATCGAACTGAATGAACGTCTTGCTGAACAGTGGGAAGACAGAGTAATCAATGAAACTCAGGACGCACTCCCCGATGCAGATGAATGGGCAACCAAAGAAGATAAATTAGGCGAGCTGCAGGAAGAGTGGTAATCTTTTAGTGATTGGTTAATGGTTATTTGTTGTTGTATACCGATAACCATTAACTAATAACCTTACTCAAACAATTTCTATTATCTCAATATCAGATTTCTCCACTCCCAAAATAATGGGGATCATAAATGCCACTCCTGATTCATTCAGTGATGGTGGTAAGTACATCCATGTAGAGCGTGCACTGGACAGAATCCATATTATGCGTCGGGATGGAGCTTCTATAATTGATATTGGTGGCGAGTCTACCCGTCCGGGATCTGATCCGGTTTCTGAACAGGAAGAAATAGATCGGGTTATTCCTGTGCTTGAAAAAGCTGCACAGACATTCCCTGATCTCATTTATTCTATTGACACAACTAAGTTTAAAGTAGCTGAAGAAGCGCTGAAAACCGGAGCCGGGATAATTAATGATGTAAGTGGTTTACAGAAATCTCCCGCTATGGCTGAACTGGCAGCTGAACATGATGCAGTCTATGTGATAATGCATTCTCAGGGAGATCCGAAAACAATGCAGGATGCTCCGAAATATGATGATGTAGTAGAAGATTTACTTCAGTTTTTTGAAAACAAGATCGCTTTTGCACAGTCAAAAGGAGTGCAGAATATAATTATTGATCCGGGCATTGGCTTTGGTAAAACTCAGGAGCATAATTTAAAATTACTTGCCCATCTTGATAAATTCACAAAAATTGGCGTTCCTGTGTTAATTGGAGCATCACGAAAATCGATGATCGGAAAAATTCTGGATGAGAGACCTGCTGATGATCGGCTGATCGGAACGGTTTCAATTCACTATGATGCACTTATGAAAGGAGTAAAAATACTTCGTGTGCATGATGTTAAGGAAGCTTCCGATTCATTACGTATATTCCAAGCAATTCAATCACAACGCTAGACGGCCACTACATTGTTTCCCATCGGATTTTTAGAATTCGGAATAAAGGATTTCATTGAAACCCTCATTATTGCAGGGGTTCTGGTATATCTGTATCGATGGATCAAAGGAACTTTTGCAATTCAGGCTACCATCGGAATCTTTTTTGTGATCCTGATCAATTTTATAATTCGTTTACTGGGTTTTGAAACCATCAATTTCATTCTCAAAAGTATTCTGGATGTAGGTATTCTGGCGGTGTTCATTCTTTTCCAACCGGAAATCAGAAAGCTTTTATACAGAATTGGTAATAACACCAGTTTCGATCGCTTTTTTACCAGAACGGGATCAAATGAAATGATCGATGAGGTAATTGATGCTACCAAGAAAATGGCAAAGGACAGAACCGGTGCGTTGATCGTATTTGCTCGTTCTTCTTCGTTGCAGGACTTAGTGGATGCAGGAGTAAAAATTGATTCCGCGGTAAAAGCCGAATTACTTACCACAATTTTTCAAAAAGACACTCCACTTCATGATGGTGCAGTAGTGATCAGGAGCAATAGAATTGTAGCCGCAAGTTGCTATTTGCCTATCTCACAAAATCCGAATATTGCTCAGTCTTTTGGTACACGTCACCGTGCAGCGGTTGGGATAAGTGAAACCAACAACGTTTTAGTGTTGATAGTGTCGGAAGAAACAGGACGTGTTTCTCTTGCCAGAAACGGGACGCTTAAAAGTGGATTAACCATTCAAAAGCTCCGTGCCGAAATGGAAGAAACCTTCGGTAAAGGCGAGTTTGACTCAGATATGAGTTTTGGTGCTTCCCAGACAGAGATGAATTTGAAGTAGTGAAACTATTTCAAATTAAAGTCCCAAAGCAAAGTTTATATTAACTCCTAAGTTTCTTGGAGAGAATTTGTTAGGAGAATAGGGTACATCATCCGGAAGTCTTCTATCTGAGAAAGGGTCTATATCATTTCCGAAGCTTGTAAGAGAATGCCGGTAATAAGGTGCCAATTCTATAGTCAACTTGTTAAATGAAACTCCAATTCCAAGACTAACAGTACCGCTTAAACCATACTTCTTAAGTTTAACTAAGCCGGAAGCTCCGGGATATTCCGAATTTAAATTTATATGATTTATAACTCCCAGGTCAAAGTAAACAGAATATCGTTGATCTTTGGTAGATTCCAATAATTTTAAGTGAGACTTAAAAGGTATATCTATAAAATGGAAGTCCCGTTGAGTTTCAGTAATAAAACTAGGACCACCGGCACTAATTCGAGCCTGTTCGTAATAAGAATTTCTTGTATAAGAAACACCACTTGATAGGTGAAAGGATTTATATACCTTTAAACGAGCTTCAAATCCAACCCCGGTACTTTTAGATGCTGCACTGCCTGCCGGTTCACATCCTTCAATGCATCGAGGGAATTGTCTTGAATTAAATTGTGTGGGGAGATAAAAAGACCCAACATTACTAGAAAATAGAACCTCTAAGTTCGAGTCAGGTTTTTCGTTTTGAGCGATTAAGCTTGAGGAAGTTATTATCAGAAAAAGTAAAGTAGCTATGAATTTCATAAGAACAGTGATTGAATTAATGTAGTTTACTAAACAGCTGATTTTATTTCAAATAGAATATTGACCACCATTATTCGTAATTAATGGATTCCCTATGTCTCATCCTTAATTTTACTCTTTAAAAAAAACCAACATTCAGGTAATCCGAAATTAGATTCAGATATGAACTTTGAAACTTCCCGGAGTGAGATGTATTTAAAGTGAATTTTGACCGGCCACTTATGTTTATTTACGGATGTAAACGTCCTTCCGGTATAAACAGCATAATTTTAGTTATCAAATTTAAGCAAGCAGATCCTTTAAGTTCTACGATTTTTTGAAAAAGTAATAATTGAATACCAGTATTCTTTAATCAGCTAAAAAGAATCCGATCTGTTATAGAGAAGGCTAGCTATTCATTTTTAAGTCTGAGAAACTCAAAATTTCTATTATCAAGCCAAATTAAAATTGTACAACTAGTCTCATCAAATCCTATCAATGTATTATTTGGGATAACAAGTGTTGTATCATTAACTCCGGATAAGGTGTAACTACCGGATTCTAGTACCCGGAAATCACTATCAATGATGTGAGTGTATTTCTCTCGATAGCCGATTTCATTTCCACCAAATTCTTCTATTTCAGTACTGAAACCAGATTTATCTCCATAAATTAAAATCTGTTTTGACTCATAATATTTGTATTCGTCAGTTGTATTGGTAAGATTTTCTGTAAAGATGTAAGCAGTGTAATCATCGATTCCATCTCGATTGAAGTCAAATTTTACTATATGTTTATGACCTGAAGGTTTTCCTTTTGATAAAGCTCCTTCAAATTCAGGTATCCTGTTTCTTATTTCTGGATTTGAAAAATTATCAGGAATGAGCTGGTAACCGGGCATATTATCAGATAAAAAGAATTCAATTTCATCTGAAAGTGAAGTGTCAAACTTGTCACAGCTCAGAATGAATAAAAGAAGTAAGAATAGTATTCTATTTATCATAATCGCCAATTATATACTTTATTCGTAATTAATGAATCCCTTAAGTCTCATTCTTAATTTTACTTTTAAAAAAAAATAACATTCAGGTAATGGAAAATTAGATTCAGATATGAACTTTGAAACTTCCCTGGCTGAGATATATTTAAAGTCTGTTATCAAAGAAGCTAACTATTATTTGAAAATTTCTATTTACTTCGAAATAACCATCGGTAGATTCTTCATCCCAGGAAACCTTAAGGTCTAATGTATCTTGATCGATATCATAACCATAATATTTTAGAGTATCACCTTTACTCTGAGTTATAATGACAGAAGAAGTACTGTCAGCAGAAAGATTAAAACGGGGGATTACTTTACGGGTTTTAATATTTCCACAAGCGTCTTCTCTGTTCACGTCAACGTGCATATAATCTGAAGGAGTGATAATTACATTTTCATCCATAGGTGATCTCATATGCTCAAATTCTCTGTAAACAATCAGCTCGCTGTCTGTAGGATTAGGGAACCCAAAATTAGAACAACAAGAAGTGTTAAAAAAGAGAAGTAGAACTATAATTGGAAGTGATTTAAGTACTTTCAAAAAGTAAACGTCTATTTTTAATAAATTTAAAAAAGAATATAGACCAAAATTACATTTTTAAAAAAGTCTCATTCTAAACAAGTGCAGGTTTATATTTAACTCTTATCATTTTTCATTCTTAAAAATCTTCTCTCAAAGTCGTACATTTAGGGAGATAGAAGTTTCCATAAAAAACTAACTCCATGTCAGATAATAATTCCGGTAAAGAAAATTGGAAGAAAGGTGTAGAAAAACTGCTTAAAGGTGGTAAAGCAGAATCTTTGAATAGACAAAGTCCTGAGGGGTTTGAAATTCAGGCATTGTACGATTCAGAAGATGTTTCTAAGAGAAATACTGATCCGGGATATCCGGGAGAGTTTCCTTTTACGCGCGGTCCTTATTCAAGTATGTACACTCAGCGTCCGTGGACGATTCGTCAATACGCCGGATTTTCAACTGCAGAAGAATCGAATAAATTCTATCGTCAGGCGCTCGAAAAAGGACAAAAGGGGCTTAGTGTGGCTTTTGACCTTGCAACGCACCGTGGCTATGATTCTGATCATCCAAGGGTAGTTGGTGACGTTGGTAAAGCCGGAGTTGCTATCGATTCGGTAGAAGATATGAAGATATTGTTCGACGGAATCCCACTAGATAAAATGTCCGTTTCTATGACGATGAACGGGGCAGTGATTCCGATCATGGCAGCGTATATAGTTGCAGCTGAAGAGCAGGGAGTTTCACCTGAGCAGTTAAGTGGAACGATTCAGAACGATATTCTGAAAGAGTTCATGGTTCGGAACACGTATATCTATCCACCACAGGAATCTATGCGTTTGGTTTCTGATATCATCGAATACACAAGTGAAAAAATGCCTCGCTTTAATTCGATCTCTATTTCAGGATATCATATGCAGGAAGCCGGAGCAGATTCAGCGCTTGAATTGGCTTTTACACTGGCTGATGGTTTGGAATATGTAAAAACGGCGGTAGAAAGTGGATTAGATGTGGATGCATTTGCTCCACGATTATCTTTCTTTTTTGCGATAGGAATGAACTTCCTGATGGAAGTGAGCAAGCTCAGAGCCGCAAGAACACTTTGGGCAGAATTGATGAAAGAGCACTTCCAGCCAAAGAATCAAAAGTCATTGATGCTGAGAACACATTGCCAGACATCAGGCTGGTCACTGACTGCTCAGGATCCTTTGAATAATGTGGTAAGAACTACGATCGAAGCAATGGCAGCGGTGCTTGGTGGAACTCAATCTCTGCATACCAACAGTTACGACGAAGCAATTTCTTTGCCGACGGAAACATCATCCAGAATAGCCAGAAATACTCAGACCATCATTCAGGAAGAAACGGATATCACACATACGGTTGATCCACTCGGAGGTTCGTATGCTATAGAATCCATGACTCATGATCTGAAAGAAAAAGCTAAGACCATCATCAATGAAGTGATGGAAATGGGTGGAATGGCAAAAGCTATTGAAGAAGGCTATCCCAAACGAAAGATCGAGGAAGCTGCGGCTATCAAACAAGCTGGAATTGATAAGGGTGACATCACCATAGTTGGTGTGAACAAGTACGTAAATGAAAAAGAAGATCCGGTGGATATTTTAGATATCGACAACACCGGAGTTCGTGACGGACAAGTTAATTTGATAGATGAGATCAAAGCTAAGCGTGATAAAGTAGCTACTAAAGAAGCACTGTTGGCTATTACCGAAGCGGCTAAATCGGGCGAAGGAAATATTCTGGATCTTGCTGTGGAAGCAACACGAAAAAGAGCCACTGTTGGAGAAATTTCTACAGCACTTGAGCAGGCCTGGGGAAGACATACCGCCACCAATCAAACCATAAAAGGAGTGTACGAAAGCGTGTATAAATCGGATAAAGGATATCAGGAAATAAAGTCAAAGATCGATGCATTTTCCGAAGAAGAAGGTCGCCGACCAAGAATTTTAGTAGTGAAAATGGGACAGGATGGCCACGATCGCGGAGCTAAAGTAGTAGCAACAGCATTCGCAGATATGGGTTTTGATGTGGATGTAGGACCATTATTCTCAACGCCGGAAGAAGCTGCTAAGCAAGCCATCGAAAATGATGTGCATGTGATTGGTGTATCCACTCTGGCAGCCGGACACAAAACGTTGATTCCTGATCTGGTAAAAATCCTCAAAAAAGAAGAAGCCGGAGATATTATCATTGTAGCCGGTGGTGTAATTCCGGTTCAGGATTATGATTTTCTTTATGAGGCCGGTGTTTCTGCTATTTTTGGTCCTGGTACAAACATTCCGAAAGCTGCTTCAAAAGTAATTGATGAAATCAGAGCCCAAAAAGCATGACCATTGACGAACTTGCAAAAGGGGTTCAGGAAGGAAAACGGCGACATTTAGCCAAAGCCATCACTCTGGTTGAAAGTAACCGGGAGGCAGATCAGCAAACTGCTCAGGAACTTATCAGTAAAGTAAGATCAGCAAAAGAAACCATTCGTGTTGGTATTTCCGGAGTTCCCGGAGTAGGAAAAAGTACATTTATAGAAGCACTTGGAAATCTGTTGATCGAAGAAGGCTTAAAGGTTGCGGTATTGGCGGTAGACCCCAGTAGCCCTGCAACGGGTGGAAGTATTTTGGGTGATAAAACCAGAATGGAGACGCTCTCCTCAAAAGATGAAGCCTTTATTCGTCCTTCGCCAACTTCCGGCACATTAGGGGGAGTAGCAAAACGAACTCGCGAATCTATGATGCTGTGTGAAGCTGCGGGTTATGACGTGATTCTGGTTGAAACTGTAGGAGTTGGACAAAGTGAATTTGAAGTAGCTTCCATGGTAGATTGTTTCTTAGTGTTGATGTTGCCGGGAGCCGGTGATTCACTACAAGGCATCAAAAGGGGAATCATGGAGATCATCGATATTCTGGTGATCAATAAAGCGGACGGGGATCAGGAGAAGATGGCAAAGAATGCAGTCACGGAATATCAAAACGCTTTTCATTTACTGACGCCAAAATACGATGGAATTGGAGTGGAATTTTTGACCGTCAGCTCCATCAAAAAGAAAAGAATTGATGCAGCCTGGGAGAAAATTCAAGGGCTTATTTCTGTATTAAAAGAAAAAGGAATTTTTGAAGCTCAAAGAAAAGAGCAGGAATTGAATTGGTTTAAACGATTGGTAGAGGATGAAGTGTTGAGGAGACTCTGGGGATCAAGAGAAAATAAAAAGCATGCAGAAGAATTGGTGGAGAAAATAAAGAAGGGTGAGATAGCACCGGCTCTGGCTGCTAAAAAGATGCTTGAAAAATAAAAAGGAGTCCTTCATAAAAGAACTCCTTTTGTTGAGAAATGTGCAGTATTATTTGATTAATGCCATTCTCTTGCTGATTCTGTTTCCATTGTATTCAATAGAATAAATATAGATACCACTTGAAACATTGGCAGCATCCCAAGTTAATGTATGATTGCCCTTTGTGAAGGATTCATTTGCAAGTGTTGCTACTTCTTGACCTAATGAATTATATACTTTAACAACTACATTACCTCGTGACGGTAAATTAAATGAAATATTAGTAGTTGGGTTAAAAGGGTTTGGGTAATTATCGAAAAGCTCAAAACCTTCAGGAGAAAGATCGACTGTCTCTTCTTTATTATTGGGAAGTGCTTTAGATAACGTTCCTTCGAATTCATTAGCCGGGACATATACTGCAAAGTCACGAGCAGAAGCTTCTACAAATACTCTTCCATCACCATAAACTAAGGTGCTATCTCCGGTTTCAACATTAACTAAGTAATCGTTCGTCCATAAAGCGCTTCCTGTAGTATGATCTACCCAAAGTCCCTTTGTAGAAGAACTATTGTCATTAATTACTATGATAGCACCTGTTTTAGTACCATTTCCTTCTCTTCTGGCAACATAAACATCTGCTGCATCCGCGGAAGGGTAAGGATTACCATCAGCACTCAAAACTTCCAGACTTCCGCCGAGGTAAGTATTTCGAACATTAATGAGATTATCTATGTCATCTCTCAAACTTGAAGGAGCTTGTGTAGTGTGAGAACCACCATGAGCATCTTCTTGTTCAACACCATAGTAATGAGAATAAAAAACACAAGGACGTCCTTCATGGGTTAAGATATATGCATAAGCCATATCCCAGTCACTGAATACCCATTTATCATGTTCTTTTCCGGTATCATGGTTATCAACAAATGAAACTACATCTGTACCTGATAATGAGTAACCGCTATTGTTTCTGACCATACTTGCATGATCTAATGTAGCAGTAATATCAGCAGACCCAGAAGTATTATTTACGATCTCATTCAAAGCGAATTTTAACGGAAAATCAAATGCATCTACATCAGCACCGGTTGTAGTTGTTGAAGTAACTGTAGATGTTCCGTTGGTTACATTTGTAACCCAGGAGTTTATAGATTGTGCATTACCCCAATATTCTCCGACAATAAATCTTTGTGATCCTCCTAATGTTGGTAGGTTGTTCACCCAATCAGCCACAAAAGTTTCCTGGAAGCCACGTACAAAATCTAGCCTGAATCCATCAAACCCGATTTCATCAGCCATCCAATATCCCCAATCCTCTAAACGACTTTGAACAGTTGAACTAAAAGTGTTCAAGTCGTTTCCAAAGAATTTTGTATTAGTTATTACCTCGTCATTTCCCGGATAACCTAACCAGTCATTTGAATCTACAGGATGAAAATCATCATGATCCCAAGAATAGTTCGCTTCTCCTGTTCCTGTATGAGTTGGGTACGTAATAGAAGTAGGAGTTTGGGCTTCTAAAGTAGTATTTGCAAGATTATTACTGTTATGCCATACTGCTTTAGGATAATATCCATTATTTTGGCTGGCGTACTGCCATTCAAAGTTTCCAGATCCGTCAGTTCCTTCCTTTCTGGCAGTAAGAATAATTACAATATCTGAACTTGAGCTAAGTGTAATCTCATACTCATCAATATCCGATGAGTTATCCATGTGTCCTTGCATAGTTGTTCCAGAGGAAGAAACGGTATTATAATTCCCACCGCCGTTATTTGGTTCACTTTCCCAGGCCGTTGTTGAAGATGGCCCTGAACCTGTCCAATCAATCATAACGTCATATCCTCGCTCACCTTTAGCCGCCCCAAAGTCCAGATTATAACCATCTATTTGAATATAGTATGTTCCTGATGAGGCGTTTGGAATTACCCACACTATCTCGTTTGTTGGATACGTTTGGTATTGTGTTCCGTTGATAAATGCTTCATCAAAAACATAACCTTTAACATCAGGGTTTGCTTCTAGATTGTTGTTGGAATTGTAATAATCTCCATCCGAATAAATATGGTTCAAAATTATATCTGCATATACCTCGATCCCATTGCTATGCATATCAGAAATCATGTCTTCAAGCTCAGTTCTGCTTCCAAAACGAGTTTCTGTTGTTCCTTTTTGATTGTAATTTCCGAGATCATAGTGATCATAAATCCCGTAACCCATATCCACTATTCCAAAATTTCCTTTAGATGGAGAAGGCACCCAAAGACCTGTGAATCCTGCAGTGGCCATGTCAGATGATTTAGCCGCTAAGCTATCCCACCAAAAGCCATTATTTCCGGATTGGTCAACCGGGACATCCCAATAGAACGCCTGCATCATAACATCATCTTGTGCACTACTTGTGGTAGTAAAGCTCAGTAACATTATTGTTATTAGTAAAAATAAGTTCTTCATGATTACCTCTTGTTTTGATTGCGATTATAAATTGTAAGCGCTTACAATTTTATAAATATGTACCCACTTATTTAAATGATTATCTTGATTGAGCAATGTTACAGATTAATGGTTTTTTAGTAGCAGAAAAGCGCTTACAATTCGTATATTTAAAATCTTACAACCTTCAAAGCAGAATATTTTTAATGGAAGCAACAGAACAACTGGTACAGCCCCTAACTACACTAACAGAAGACGAGCAATTATTAAAAGATGCCGCAGCTGATTTTGCCCAAGCCTCAATAAAACCTTTGGTAGAGGAAATGGATGAAAATGCTAAGCTTGATCCGGGTCTTATTAAGGAATTCTTCGAGATGGGTTTAATGGGAATTGATATTCCTGAAAAATATAATGGTGGTGGCGGTTCTTTCATGATGTCTGTTGTTGCTATCGAGCAGATATCTAAGGTTGACGGATCTGTTGGTGTTTTTATGGATGTGCAAAACACTTTAGTAAATAATGCTTTTATAAACTATGCATCTGACTTTTTGAAAGACAAGTATTTGCCACAGCTTGCCACAGAAAAAGTGGGAGCTTATTGCTTATCTGAAGCAGGATCGGGAAGTGATGCTTTTGCACTTAAATGTAAAGCTAAAGAAGATGGAGATTCTTACGTTCTGAATGGTGCAAAACTTTGGATCACAAACGCGAATGAAGCAGACATTTTTATCGTACTTGCTAATGTTAATCCTGAAGCAGGATATAAAGGCATCACCGCGTTTGTAGTAGAAAGAGGATTTGAAGGCTTCTCAGTTTCTAAGAAAGAAAATAAACTGGGAATTCGAGCCAGTTCTACTTGTGAGATCTTGTTAGAAGATTGCAGAGTTCCAAAAGAGAATGTATTAGGTGATGTCGGGAAGGGATACAAAGTAGCTATCGAAACGCTAAATGAAGGAAGAATTGGTATTGGAGCTCAAATGGTGGGTATTGCACAGGGAGCATTTGACGCCGCTTTGGGATACATACAGGAACGTAAACAGTTTGGCAAAGCAATTGCTGAATTCCAGGGAGTTCAGTTCCAACTAGCACGCATGGCAACAGATATTGAAACAGCTCGCTTGTTGGTTTATAATGCAGCCAGAATGAAAATGGCGGGACAGCCTTTCCTGAAAGAAGCTGCAATGGCTAAATATTATTCATCTGAAGTTGCTGAAAGAGTAGCATCCATGGCTGTGGATCTTTACGGCGGAAATGGATTTGTTAAAGAATATCCTGTTGAGAAATATTACAGAGATGCCAAGATCGGAAAGATCTATGAAGGAACAACGAATATGCAACTTATGACAATTGCTAAGTTGCTGCTTCGATAAGTGAGTGAGTAAAGGGAGCTTCGGCTTCCTTTTTTATTTCTATGAATTAATCATCCGCACATCTGAACCCTATATCTTCAGAGCGAACATCTCTTAAAGTTCCGGTTCTCCAGTAAGTTCGATTGGCAACCATGCTTTCATAATAACTTCCGCCACGAATTATACGAACAGCATCTTCATCCAGACTGTGCTTTCTTTCAGGCATTGAATAGAACTGATAGTAGTCTCCGATCCATTCAAAGACATTACCACTCATATCATAAATACCCAGATCGTTGGGTTGTTTTGTTCCTACTTCAATCGATTCACTTCGGGCCTCATCTTTTGTCAGAGCTACAACATAAATCGAATCAAGAGTTGCTGCGCCTGATACTACTTGATGTTTTCCGCCTGACCGAGCTGCGTATTCCCATTCCGTTTCAGTAGGTAACCGGTATCCATAAAATTCACAAAAAGCTTTTGCTTCATCCCAGGTAACGTAAGCTACCGCACGGTTACCCCTTTTTTCCAGATCAGACTCAGGTTTTTTGATCTTAGTTTTCTCAGCGAAGTAGTCAAACTGTTCATAGGTAATTTCGTATTTGCTGATCTTAAATTCATCAACCCCTACCTGATGAACCGGTATGGCATCTGTGTTTTTACCTTCATAAAAATCTCCGTAGGCGAAAGAACCTCCTTTTACAGATACCAACTCCGGTTTGTAATTTTTTCTCTCGTTCAGTTTAAAAAATGAACATCCCGTAAGGGAGATTAATAGGGAATAAATAAGTAGCTTATATAACATAGGAATTTAATATACTATCAAGATAGTATAATGTAAAAAAATTCTGCTTTAGAATGGAATGGTTTAAAGTATTGAATAGTTATAAACCTAAATGTATCCTCTATAAACACTATCGCAATGAGTATAAGAGAATCTGAAATTCTTGAAATAATAAAATCTTGCAGTAAAGACAAAGCATCTGAATCAAAATTGGAGAGTTTGTTTTCTGAGATCTTGAAAAAATATGATCAGACTAAGTCTCATCTGTCGCTTCTGGAGAATGCAACCAAGCACGATTACGATTCTATCTTAATAACAGAATTGAACTTGGAAGAACCCGGGCCACGTATTGTTTATGTAAACGATGGATTTACAGAAATGACCGGTTATTCCAGAGAAGAAGTGATCGGAAAAACCCCTAGGATTCTGCAGGGAGAAAAAACTGACAGACATGTATTAGATCGTCTGAAAAAAAGATTGATAGACGGGCAGGCATTCTTCGGGCATACTGTAAATTACAGAAAGGACGGATCGGAGTTTATTAATCAGTGGGACATTCACCCTCTTACAAATTCTGAAGGTGAGATAACGCACTGGGTTTCTTATCAAAGAGATATTACTGAAAGACAGGAAACAAGTAAGGTACTTTTTGATGCTACAATAGATTTTGAAGAATTGGAAGAAAATTCTAAAAGAACTTTTGTTGATCTTGATGTACAGGGTAACATCCTATCAAGTAATAAATCTTTCCGGGAAATTTTAAAAAGGGATGTGGATGAACTTAAAGAGATCAAGATATGGGATTTAGTAGCCGAAAAAGATAAAGCTGAAGTTAAAGAGCTTTTTCAGGATTTTGATCCTTCAGCGATTTCCGAGGATAATTACACCTGGGAATTTGATAGTGACAGTAATCAAAAACTGATGCTTGAAGCTGATGTTAAATCATTTGTGAGCAGCGATCAGACTGTTATCCGAATTCACTTTGATAATGTATCTCTGAGAAACCGTGTTATCGAAAAACTGAGGCAAAAAAGTGAAAACATTGAAGACTTACTCAAAAGTCATGATGAGTTCGTAATGAAGTTTAAGAAAGATGAAAAAGGTGAGATCTACTGCAGTTATGTATCAGAGTCCTACCAGACTATTACAGGGCTCTCGCAGGAAACTTTGTTGGATCAGGGAATTGAATCAGTAGTTTCCAAAAAAACCGCTGATTTAATAAGAGAAAGTCTTACAAAAGCTTTTGGTGGGAAACGCTGTTCAGAAAAATGCGAGTATGTAGGAAAAAATGATGGGACTATTTCGATGATACAATCATTCAAACCTATCGTAAATGAAAAAGAGAATAAAGTGGAAGCAGTAAAATCCGTTGCTTTATTGGAATTAGGAATTGACTAAGAAATAAAAGTCTGAGGGTTAATTTAATGCTCTCCTTTCATTACCTTTAGGTATGGATATACAAGAAGTACAGGAAAGAATAGTTAAAGAGTTTAGTTTATTTGAAGACTGGACCGAGCGATATAAATATATTATCAAACACGGCGAAAAGCTGGAAGAATTGCCTGATGAACACAGAGTTGAAGATAATTTAGTAAAAGGCTGTCAAAGTCAGGTTTGGCTTAGTGTTGATCTTGAAGGTGATAAACTGATTTTTAAAGCAGACAGCGACGCTGCTATAACTAAAGGTTTGGTTTCTCTAGTGGTGAGATTATACTCCGATCAAACACCAGAAGATATATTAAATACAAATCCGGAGTTCATTTCTAAGATCGGTATGCAACAGCATTTATCGCCCACAAGAGCTAACGGCTTGGCGTCCATGGTGAAACAAATGAAAATTTATGCCATGGCTTACAAATCAAAGTTGCAAACATCTTGACCAATAGAGAATAATTGTCGTACTTAATTCAATATTTCAAGTATGGCAAATAACTTCTCTCTTACAGGTATAACCGCTAGTCAATCAGTTAATTTAAAAGATGATCTGAACGATCATGGCAGGTTATTCAGATTACCCGTTCTTGATGCAGTTTCTTATTCGATCGCAATTATTTGCACTCTTTTCTTTTTGATCTTTGCCATAGATGAATCCATGTCAGTTTCATGGTTTTTTATATCAGAGATCATTGCGTTGTGTTTAATTCCGGTGCTTTCAAAACAGGGATTTGAAACAGTCGCTAAATTTCTGCTCATTCTTTATGTAGATATAGCGATAATAATACTCAGTTCAATTTTTGATGGAAAAGCAGAGATACAGTATTTCCTGATTCCTGCAATGGGTTTATCTATTCTTCTTTTTGATTACGAACAGAACCGGATCAGAAATGTTTCCATATTTATATCTGTGATTTCATACTTCATTATAGATTTTATAGCTATAGACAGAGTATCTCTAAGCCCCGAAACAATTGATTATGTAAGATGGGGAGTGATAGCAGCAGCCTTTGTAACCACTTGGATCATATTCAATACTTTCTCAGAATCGAAAGAAAGAGCTGAACAAATTACCAGAGAGTTTTTAGAGAAAGAGAAAGAGCTGAACAGACAATTAAGCCTGAAACAGGATGAGCTTCAGGAATATATCGAAAAACTGGAATCTACCAGTGAGCAACTAAAGAAAAGTTCTTCAGCAAAATCTGATTTCCTCGCAACCATGAGTCATGAAATCAGAACGCCAATGAATGCAATTCTGGGAATGACAAATTTTCTGAAAGAGGATAATCCCAGGAAAGATCAGCTTGAGTCAATTAATATTGTAGATTTTTCTGCTAAAACACTTCTGAGTTTGATCGATGATATTCTTGATTTGTCTAAAATAGATGCCGGAAAAATTGAGTTTGAACAAACTGATTTTGAGCTAAATGAACTGGTTAGTACACTGTCAGAATCGTTTAAAACCACTGCTGTAAATAAGAAGGTTGAGTTAATAACAGAGATAGGTGAAAACCTTCCGAAATATCTGACCGGAGACCCCGCAAAGCTCATTCAAATACTTAATAATCTTGTGAGCAACGCTCTGAAATTTACAGATAAAGGATA
Organism: Balneola sp.; assembly: GCA_017643645.1. GTDB lineage: Bacteria > Bacteroidota > Rhodothermia > Balneolales > Balneolaceae > Balneola. The sequence goes on along the minus strand of JAEPNB010000006.1, from coordinate 136,388 downwards.
TGTGAAAATTTTTGTACAATGTGTTGCAGAAAAAAATAAAAAAGTAGATGTTGAGTTTAAGGTTGCAGATACCGGAATTGGGATTGAGGGGTCCAGATTGGACTCGATATTTGAAAGTTTTGTGCAAGCTGATAAAAAAACAAAAAGGCTATATGGCGGCACCGGTTTAGGATTAAGCATCAGTAAAAAGTTAGTTGAACTACAGAATGGTTCAATTTCTGCCAAAAGTACATTGAGTAAAGGCAGTGAGTTTACTGTTCGTCTTACATTTGGGAAACCCGAAAACAAAGAAAATACAGACGCAGGCAGAGTGGAAATTCAGGAAGAACACATAGAAGGGCTAAAAGTGATAGTCGCAGAAGATAATCTTGTGAACCAAAAGGTTATGCAAAGCTTTCTGAGAAAATGGAAAGTTGATGCTACCATTGTTTCCAACGGGCTTGAAGTCATAGAAGCATTGAAGAATAATGACGTTGACTTGATACTTATGGATTTGGAAATGCCTGAAATGGATGGCTATGAAGCTGCAACTGCTATTCGTAATCTGGAGGATACAACGAAAAAAAACATCCCGATAATAGCATTAACGGCAGCAGCGCTTAACGAAGTAAAAGAAAAAGTTTATTCAGTGGGAATGAATGACTTTGTTACCAAACCTTTTAATCCGGTTGAACTCAAAAGAAAGCTTTCCGAAATAAATAAAGCTATTTAGATGAATCGAGGGTTCGTTTCATTATTTCACTTATATCTTTCCTTCCTAAATCGTCCATCTTAGCAATTACACTTTTCTGGTCCATATCAGACTTGTTCTGATTGAATTTGAATTTTCCTTCCATTTTTGAAATCTCAATTTCTAATCCCACAATCGCTTTTAAGTCAGTGTTGTATTCCTTTTTGGGCACTTCATTTAGTTTCCAATCCGTGTTTTCCTGACCTTCATGAAAATGTGTAAGCTTTTTAACCATTTTGTTCAGCTCAACCGGATCTTCGATGATCTTAGGTTTGCCGAACACATGAACAGTTGCGTAATTCCACGTGGGCACTTCAGCACGATTTTCATACCAGGCCGGCGAGATATAGCTGTGTGGTCCCTGAAATAGTATTAGTACATCTTTGGATTCATCTAACTTTTTCCAGTGCTTATTTGCCTTCGCAAAGTGAGCGATCAATGTTCCGTACGTGCCTTTTTTTCGGTGTACTAAAAAGGGGAGGTGAGTAGCTTCAGGCTGATCTTCATGTTGACTGAAGATAATTCCGAAATTATGTTCTTCGATCAGGTCAAAAAGTACATCCGGATTTTCTTCTTTGAAGGAAGAGGGTGTGTACATATAGTTTTTCAGCGAAGATACTACATAATTTATTTTTGTACCTATATGTATTCAGAGCAAAAAAAAGCCGATTCTTATTTACGAACCGGCTTTGTGTAAAAAATTTAGTCTAAATTATTTACGACCACTTTTCTTTGCTTGACCAACTTTCTTCGCAGGAGCTGCATTCTTAGCTGAAGATTTAGTTTGGTTGACAGCAGGCTGTTTAAATTTATTAGCCATTGCTTTATCCATTGGATGTTTTGGTTATGTTCTCCCGCCTGTTTTGGCGAAATCGTAACCCATGATCAGACTGTTTTAATTCTGACCATTAAATAATGGTACGAAGAATTTTGATCATTTCAACTAGTTTTAGTGCCGGATAAAAAAATTTTTTTGATCATTGAATATTTCATGGGATTCACTTTTTCTGTTATTTTAAAATTGATAAAGGCGAAAGATTTTAATAATTGAATAAACGCAATAACCGGGGTTGATATAACATCAGATCAAATTGAATTCATTTTTCGAGACCACATATTTGTTTTCTTCATATTCAGCTGAGCATCTGTTCTTGTTGATCGGATTCGTAGTTTTCTTTGTGTGGTTTATTCGCTTTCTGAAACAAAAACCGGAACCGGTTCAGCAAAGAATACTGTTTGTTCTCGCTTTGTTTCTGACAGTTCTGCAATTGGCTAAGATTCCTTTGAACCACTACACGGGTGTTTTTGATGTCACTAAAGATATTCCTTTACATATGTGTAATTTCCTGCCTATGATCATGGTTTGGGTATATGCAACCAAAAACAGAACCGTTTGGGCTACGATCTTTTTCTGGATCATATTGGGAGTTTCCCAAGCAAATTTTACTCCTTCCGTGGAGTTCTCATTATTCCATTATGATGCCATTCGGTATTGGATGGTTCACCTGATGTTGGTTTTGCTGGGATTGTATCCGGCTATCGTCTGGGGATGGGATCTGGAACTGAAAGATGTGGGCAGGTCATTTATAGCTCTGAATGTAGTAGCAGGTGTGATCTATTTTTTAAACCTGATTCTGGACAGCAATTATCTGTATGTGATGGACAAACCACCTGGAACTACTTTCTTCAGCTTGCTTCCTGAATGGCCGATCTATATTCTGGTTCTGGAAGCGATTATCATCGTTTGGTCACTGATGGTTTGGGGAGTTTTTAGGGGGTTAAAAACAAAATTTCAAAAGAACATTTAAGCAGTTAGAAAAAAAGCATCTACGAAAGTACAAGATTAATTTGTGTTTAAAGTGTTATAACCGCTATTACTGATTTTACTTGATTATTAAGGCTCAAAGTATTATTTCCAAATAGTTTAATATGAGGTGTAACTATGATCGATTTAGACGAACAGAAAATAAGGGATTTGGTATATAGTCGTAAGCATGACTTACAGGTGACTGAAAGTTGGTATACACCGGCAGGAAATCAAAGATCAAAACCTACCTATGAAATTTTATTAGTTAATGAATATCTAAATAAATCAAAGAGAGTAAAAAAATCATCTGTTCGAGAGGTAGAGCTTGAAATAGAAAATGTACTTAGAACATGGAATGAACAAGAGATAAAACAGAGAATTAGAGAGAGGAAGGAAGAACTTTTAGAGCAAGCACAGGAGAAGTTTCAGGAAAAGAAGAAAGCTTTAAAATATAAATACAAGGCGCTTGAAAACATATTGAATGATACTATTCATTACGATGATAAGGTTGAATGGCAAGAACTTAAGGATTTTGATGAGTTTAAAGATTTTAATTTTGAAACTTCTCGTCCTTATATAGCTCCAAAACCTAAAAAAGTAGCATATCCAAAAAAACCAGTTGAACCTGAAAAAGAACTTTCCGACAAAATTTTTGGGAGTAAATGGTCAAAGAAACTAGATTTTTACAAAATAGAATTAGAGGCTTGGGAAGCTTCTAAAAATAAGATTGATAAAGATTTTGACTCGATACTAAAAGAATGGGAGGAAGAGAAAAATAAATTAAACAGGGAATGGGAAGAAGAAAAAGAAACACAATATAAAGAGTGGGAAAAGAAGAAAGAGAAATTTGAAAGTATCCAAAAAGCTAAAAACCTTGAAATAGATAATCGTAAGCGAAGCTATGAGGAGAAAAATCGCGATGGAATATTAAATTATTTTGAACAGGTTTTTGTCAATACAAGATACCCTCAGTTTTTAAGTATTGAACATAATATTCAATTGGACGAGTCTATGGAAGTTTTGGTAGTAGATATTCAATTGCCAAATATTGATCAGTTACCGTCTGTTAAAGATTATAAATTCAAGAAAACTACAGGAGAGGTCACAGAAGTCCATTTAAAAGAATCAGAAAAAAAGATGATTTACGATTCCGTGATTAATCAAATTGTTGTCAGAACTGCACACGAGGTTTTCGAATCTGATTATAAAAATATAGTCCAACAATGCGTTATAAATGGTTGGCTTACATACTTGAACACATCAGTTGGGAAAGAAGAAACAAGTTGTGTGATTACAGTTTCAATTGATAAAGAAAAACTTGAAAATATAAATTTGGAACTGATAGAGCCAGTTGAGACTATTAAATTCTTCAAAGGTATAGTAGCTAGTTCTTTTTCAGATGTAGCTCCCGTTCAGCCAATCATGAAACTAGATAAAGGTGATAGACGATTTGTAGAATCTCAAGCGGTATTAGCCACTCTAAATAGCACAACAAACCTAGCTTCAATTGATTGGGAGGAGTTTGAGCATCTAGTTAGGGAGTTATTTGAATCGATGTTTTCTGAGGGAGATTCTGAAGTTCGCGTAACACAGGCAAGTAGTGATGGCGGAATTGACGCAATTGCGTTTGACCCAGATCCGATTAAAGGTGGTAAATTTGTAATCCAAGCTAAGAGATATACTAAAGTTGTTCCTGTATCAGCAGTTAGAGATTTATACGGGACAATGATTTCAGAGGGGGCAAGTAAAGGTATATTGGTAACGACTGCACATTTCGGGAATGATTCAAGAGAATTTATTAAGAACAAACCTATTTCTTTAATCAATGGATCTAACCTTGTTTATCTTTTAGAAGAACATGGTTATAAAGTTCGAATAGATATTGATAAAGCTAGAAAGGATTTAGGATTGAAGTGAAAACTGTGAGTGTAGGTATGGATATTCTCTAATGAGAACATTTTGCTCCTCAATAAATTATTTATTTCTTAAAACGAAAAAAAGCCCTCAGCGTTGTGAAGACGCGTTTTGGGCTTATTTAGGTGTACACCCGACAGGAGTCGAACCTGTAACCGCCTGATTCGTAGTCAGGTACTCTATCCAATTGAGCTACGGGTGCATTTCAATAAAATTAATTGAGAGCCTTAAAGATAAGGACTTCTGAAACGCTTCACAATCGTTTTTTCTAATAAAAAAGCCTTTCTGAGAAATACAAAAAGGCTTTGAAATTTGATGCTTGAGATTTGATAATTAATCTATCAATATCTGTACTGATCAGACTTATATGGCCCTGTAATCGGAACACCAATATATTCAGCTTGTTCTTCAGTCAGTGTTTCCAACTCAACGCCAATTTTAGATAAGTGCAATCGTGCTACTTTTTCATCTAAAGATTTAGGCAGCACGTGAACACCCGGTTCAAACTCTTCCGGTCTGTTCCAAAGTGCGATCTGAGCAATAGTCTGATTTGTGAAACTGTTACTCATCACAAAAGAAGGATGTCCGGTAGCATTACCAAGATTCATCAATCTTCCTTGTGAAAGAAGCACCACTTGCTTTCCTGATTTCAGAGTAAAAATATCAACCTGAGGCTTAATGTTTTCTTCTTCAGAATTTGCCTTCAACCAGGCTACGTCAATTTCATTATCGAAATGACCAATGTTACCAACGATCACTTTGTCTTTCATGCTTTCAAAGTGGCGTCCTTTAACGATGTCTTTGTTTCCGGTTGCAGTAACAACGATGTCAGCACGTTTAGCAGCTTCATCCATAGTCTTAACTTCAAAGCCATCCATTGCAGCTTGTAGTGCACAGATCGGATCAATTTCAGTTACGATAACGCGGGCACCGGCTCCTCTTAAAGAAGCAGCAGTTCCCTTTCCTACATCACCGTATCCGGCAACCACAGCAACTTTTCCGGCCATCATAACGTCGGTAGCTCTGCGAATGGCATCCACAGCTGATTCCTTACAACCGTACTTATTATCAAACTTAGATTTGGTAACTGAGTCATTTACGTTGATTGCAGGAAGTGTAAGTGTTCCTTTTCGTTCTCTTTCGATCAAGCGAAGAACGCCTGTAGTGGTTTCTTCAGAAATTCCGTTAATGCCTTCCACTAATTCGGGATATCTGTCCAGAACCATGTTGGTAAGATCTCCACCGTCATCCAGAATCATGTTGAGAGGTTGTCCGTCAGGAAAGAATAAAGTCTGTTCAATACACCAGTCAAATTCTTCTTCGGTCATTCCCTTCCATGCATAAACAGGAACTCCGGCTTTTGCAATAGCCGCAGCGGCGTGATCTTGGGTTGAATAGATATTACAAGATGACCAGGTTACATCAGCACCTAATTCTACCAGTGTTTCAATAAGCACTGCTGTTTGTATAGTCATGTGAAGACAACCTGCAATTCGCGCACCTTTTAAAGGCTGCTCAGATTTATACTCTTCTCTCAATGCCATTAATCCCGGCATTTCAGCTTCAGCAAGCTCTATTTCCTGTCGGCCGTATTTAGCTTGAGAAATGTCTTTTACTTTATAGGCTAATTTTTCTTTTACTTCTGGCATAATGTATAGTCTAATCTATGATTGTTTATTGTCTTCTATAATGGTCTTGGCTTTTAAATAATCGCCTTCAGTTCCATTAGAACCCACTTCTGCTTTAATAAGATACCCATTTGGATCAATAAATATCTTAAACGGGATTCCAAAACTGATCACCTTAGGCCCGACTTCGTTTTTATCAAGAACAAAGTTGAAGTCATATTTCTTGTTGTTCATAAAAGCTTCCACCTCTTCCGGAGTATCACTGTCCTGAAGGTTAACGGCAAGCACTACAAAGTCGTCTTTATATTCCTTTCTTAATGAATCCATAGCCGGAAAAACTTGAAGGCAGGGTCCGCACCATGTTTCCCAGAAATCTATCAAAACAACTTTGCCTTTATAATCCTGAACAGACACTTCATTTCCATTCAAATCCGTAAAGGTGGAGTTCCAGATGATCTCACCTATTTTTAATTGTTCATCGCTCAATTCTCTTGGATTCTTGCGAGGTTCACCGCACGAAGAGATCAGAAGAGAAATAAAAAGTAGTCCGGGTAGTATGTATTTTTTTGTCATTTTCATATTTGGTTTTAACAACAAAAGATAAGGCAAAGTTCTGTTAAATGAGATAACAGTTCTGTAACAATTAAACACCAATAAACTCCTTCAAAGGGCTTCGAAGTATTAATTGAATGTTAAAATATTTTTATTATTATGGAGGTCTAAGGATTAAAATTTTAAACAAATCATGATCTTATGAAAACAAAACGCTATTTAACACTAATATATACGGTCTTATTTGGACTGCTTTTTGCAGTTCAATCTTCGCTCGCGCAGTATACTGTGTCAGGATTGATCACAGATGCAGAGACAGGAGATGCACTTATCGGTGTTACCGTATTTGATCAAGCCTCAGGAAACGGAGCAGCAACAAATTTAGACGGAATGTATTCAGTTACACTTCCATCCGGAACCACAACTCTTAGAATTACTTCTGTGGGTTATTTAACTCAAAATATTGAAGTATCAGGTTCAAACGGAGAAACTGTTACACTTGATGTTCAAATGAAGTCAGATGTGGCTAATTTGGATGAACTGGTAGTAACAGGTTTGGCCTCTTCTGTGAAAAGATCTAATCTGGCAAACTCAATTACTAAAATTGATGCCGAAGATTTAACAGAAAGGGTGAGCCCTCAAACATTGGATGGTGCATTTCAAGGAAAGATTCCCGGAGTGTCAATTCGTTCTCAAAGTGGAGCTCCCGGTGGAGGTATTAGTGTTCAAATGCGTGGTGTAAGTACATTAGGTGCGGGATCATCTCAGCCACTTTATATTATAGACGGTGTATATGTAAATAATGATGTAATCACCAATGGTAGATTTTTAACTACAGGTGCAAATAGTAGCCAGGAAGATAACTCATCAAACCGCTTGGCTGATATCAATCCTGATGAAATCGCGAGTATTGAGGTCCTGAAAGGTCCTTCTGCCGCTGCGATATATGGACAAAGAGCGAATGCAGGTGTGGTAATAATTACTACCAAAAGAGGAAAATCAGGAGAAACTAAAGTTTCATTTTCACAGGATGTTGGTTTCAACAGTGCGCTTAAATTACTTGGTGTTGCATCCTGGGATGAAGACAAGATCAGAACTATCTATGGAAATGGAGCCACTGGTGACTCACAAGTTGCCGCATACAATTCTGCTGTCAGTAATGGAAACATTATAAATTATGAAGATGAAGTATACGGAGAGACCGGAATGATCTCTGAAACTAACATCAGTATTTCCGGTGGGAACGAAAAAACCACTTTCTACTTAACCGGAGGTTTCCGTGGAGAAGATGGGATAATCAAGAAAACCGGATTTGAACGTAATTCTGCTCGCTTGAACTTAGATCACAGAATTAATAGCGATATCCGCGTGTCAAGCAGATCGAGTTATAGCTTTACAGACAGTCAAAGAGGATTCACAGGTAACCAAAACGGTACCGGGGGTTCTATAGGTTATGCTCTCTCTTTTATTCCAACCTATGCTCAATTACATGCAAACGATAACGGAGAATATCCTGATAACCCATATTTCAGTGAAAACCCGTTATCACTTATTAACAATGCTACAAATGACCAAACAGTACAACGTTTTATACAAGGGATTCAGTTAAATGCTGATTTAATTAAGAATAACACAGGAGTGCTTTCATTAAAAGCGGATGGTGGACTTGATTACCTTACTTATAACGGTTTGGTACATATGCCGACTTTCTTGCAGGCACAAAAAAGTTCTGCAAATCCCGGCGATGTAGTTCATACGGCAGAAGATAATATTAATACAAATATTCAAGCGGTATTAAGTTACGCCACTACTGTAGGTACCGGTGATAATGAGCTTAATCTGAATACACAATTAGGGTTCTCTCGATTTGATCAGCAACAAAACAGACAAGTTGTACGAGGACAAGGTCTTGTTTCCGGAGAAACCGCTATTGCAAATGCAAACATACAGTCGGTGATAACTCAAACTAAGCTGGAAGTATATGACTTGAGTTGGTTTGCGCAACAGGAAGTTAACTGGGATGACAAAGTAATTGGTACCTTTGGAGGTCGTTTTGACAGATCTTCATTGAATGCTGATCAGGAAGAGTATTATTTCTTTCCTAAAGCATCGGTAGCATTTAACCTTACAAACTTTGATTTCTTTAATTCAGACTTTGTAAATCAGTTAAAGCCAAGAATAGCGTATGGTGAAACGGGTGGACTTCCGAATTTCGGACAAACGTTCAGTGCATTAATTCCGGGTAATCAGGGTGGATTCTTAGGAACATTTGTAAGTACCAGAGATATCGATCCTAACTTACAGCCGGAACGTGCGCAGGAGTTGGAATTTGGTTTGGATGCCTCAGTGTATGATAACAGAGTATCTCTGGAAGCAACTTATTATATAAAAACTGTTGAAGATCTGATTTTGGATGAAAGAGTGCCAACTTCTTCAGGTATTTCTGTAATTGCAAGAAATGCTGCCAACCTTGAAAATAAAGGTATTGAGTTAGCATTGAATATTAATCCGATCAGAAATCAAAATTTAGACTGGACCAGTTCTATTCTGTACTGGACAAATGAGTCTGAGATCACAGAGCTTAACATACCTGCTTTTGTAACCGGTGGTTTTGGTGCAAGTTTGGGTAGTTACTTACTACAGGAAGGATTCTCTCCTACTACTATTATTGGTAACCCTGCAGTTAGTGGTCCTTCTTTATTTACTGTATATGGAAATTCACAGCCTGATTTCGAAATGTCATTCAGTAATGAATTCAGAATTTACAAGAATTTTGATTTCAGCTTTTTATGGCATTGGAAAAAGGGTGGAGATAACATCAACCTTTCTCTGTTCCTGACGGATCTTGGGGGGACATCATTTGACTGGAATGAAGAATCTGATGACCCATCTTTAACAAAAGGTCAGGATCGTTTGGTGAATGGAGTTCCTAGTGATTATATAGAAGATGCTTCATACTTAAAATTAAGAGAAGTTGGTCTTTATTACACAGTTCCTGTTACATCCATTGACCGATTGTTCGGTAACGCTGTAAATGGAATTAAAGTTGGTGCTTCGGCGAATAACGTTCTGATGTTTACAGACTACAGAAGTTACGACCCAGAGACTTCAGTTTTTGGTACACAAGCTATTAACAGTTCGGTAGAAGTAACTCCGTTTCCTTCATCGAGACAGGTTGTGTTTCACCTAAAAATCGATTTTTAATCAAAGAGGATTATTACAATGAAATTATCTAATAAGTTTTTAATTATAGCACTGCTTTTTGCAGGAATAACGGCATGCGACTTCTTTGATCCGGATATCATCGAAGATCCCAATAACTCATCTTTAGATGGTGTTTTGAATAATGCCAGCAAAGCTCAATTGCAGAACCTTGTAACCGGATTAGAAATACGGCACAGAGCAGCAACAGGTTCTATAAATATAATGAGTTCATTTGGTAGGGAAATTTATCCTACTTTTGCTTCAGATCCACGGTTTATCAATCAATGGATTGGGCAGGATCCTTCTGCTGATGCAGAAAGTGATCCAAGCTTCTTTGGCTCAGGAGGAACCTATACAACTCCATACCGGGCTATTAAACAAGCTAATGTATTAATGCAATCGGCTCAAAATACAGAAGTGATAACAAGTGCTGAAAGAAGCGGAATTCTTGGTTTTGCCAAAACTATCCAGGCTTACCAGTATTTAATTCCGTTGAATGCTCAATTTGATAATGGTATAAGATTTGATGTTGCAGATGTAACAGATCTTGGACCATTTTTAAGTTATGATGATGCACTTCAACAAATAAGAAACTTGCTTGATGAAGGATTAACTGATCTGAATTCAGCGGGTAATTCTTTTGTATTTACACTAACTGGTGGTATGGATGAATTTAATACCCCGGCAACAATGGCAGATCTGAATCGCGCAATAGCTGCACGTGCTGCTATTTATGCTGAAGACTGGGACGCGGCAGTAACAGCTGCTGAAGCGGCAGCTCCGTTTTTTGAGTTGACTGCCAGTGCTGATGCAATGAATAAGGGTGGTTACTTTGTTTATGGTGATCCACCGGATATCTTCAACCCTTTCTTCTACACCAGAAATACAACTTCTATTCAGCTTCCGACAGTTCATCCGGAGCTAATAGCGGATACCTTAGCTGGCGATGAGCGTGTTGATAATAAATTCTTTCTTCGTGATACTCCGGTAGTTCTGCAGGGTTTAACAGCAAACTATCAGGATAATCGTTTTGGAACCACAGGTGCCCCTTTCCCATTCTTCAGAAATGAAGAGTTGGTGTTGATCTACGCAGAGGCTCTTGCTCAAAGAAACCAAGGAACCGATTTAGCAGAGGCAGTTGACGCCATTAATGTTGTTCGTAATACCTGGGGACTTGGAGACTTTATAAGTGTAAGTCAGAGTGCTATTATTGACGAAGTGCTCTTCCAAAGAAGATATTCTCTTTGGTTAGAAGGAGGTCACCGCTGGATTGACATGAGAAGGTATGACCGCTTGGATGAGCTACCATTAGATGGTGGTAAGATTTATTCCAAGATTGCCAGACCATTATCTGAACTTTAATGCTAAGTTTACAATAATTATAAAAAGCTCTCTATTCAGAGGGCTTTTTTTTTGAATATGAATTATCTTAAAAAATGCAGAATAAAATATATGACTTCACGATTGTTGGGGCTGGAATAGTAGGGCTCTCCACAGCATACAAACTATCATTGGCAATACCGGAAGCGAAAATTTTAGTTCTTGAAAAAGAGAATAAAGTTGCTGCTCACCAAACGGGAAAGAATTCCGGGGTAATACATTCAGGGATTTATTATAAACCGGGAAGCTATAAGGCAAAAAATTGCATTAACGGTCGTCATCAGTTGGTGGATTTTTGTAATGAGAATAACGTCAATATTGATATATGCGGAAAAGTTATTGTAGCAACCGAAGAAGACGAACTTTCAAGACTTGATGCGATTTATAATCGTGGTTTGGAAAACGGAATTGAAGGTTTAGAGAAATTAGATGTTGCTCAACTGGCAGAGATCGAACCCTATGTTAAAGGAGTTGCGGCAATAAATGTACCGTGTGCAGGCATTGTAGACTATTCAGGAATGTGTATTCAGCTCAAGAACAAAATAGTACAGAATAAAGGTGAAGTAGTTTTTGATGAACAGGTTATAAACATCAAAACAGAAAAAGATTTTCTTACGATAAATACTAAAAGGAGTAGTTATAGATCAGGTTTTGTAATTAATTGTGCGGGTTTGTATTGTGACCATGTGGCGAGATCAGCCGGTGTAAAATCACCAATTCAGATAGTTCCTTTCAAAGGAGAATATTATGATCTGAGGCCTGAAGCCGAGTATTTGGTAAATCACTTGATCTATCCTCTTCCACATAAAGATTTCCCATTTCTGGGAGTTCATTTCACCCGGATGGCAAACGGAGGCATAGAATGTGGACCTAATGCCGTTCCGGTTTTCAAACGTGAGGGTTATGATAAGTTTTCTTTCGATATGAATGAGGCACTGGAAATGATGAATTTCTCAGGATTTTGGAAACTCTCATTTAAACACTGGAGAATGGGAATAGACGAGTATCACAGGTCTCTTTCTAAAGCTGCTTTTGTAAAGGGGCTGCAGAAATTGATCCCCAGTATAAGAAAAGAACATTTAAAGGTAGCGCCTTCCGGAGTCAGAGCTATGGCTTTGAAGCAAAATGGTGAAATACTTGACGATTTTTATTTTGAGATTGCAGAAAGACAAATACATGTTCTGAATGCGCCAAGCCCGGCTGCAACGGCAGGTCTGGCAATTGCAGATGAGATCGTTAGTAAAGTAAAAGATTCGTTCGCAGTTTAGATTTCGTTATAATAAAAATAAAAATTAATAAGATTGATCAATAAAGACGCCCTTACCAGAAAGCTCTATGCTCAGGATGCATCCATGTATCAGGAATTACCTAAGGGAGTAGCATTTCCTAAGTCAATAGCTGATATACAGAATCTCGTTAAAAAAGCTAATAAAGAGCATTTTTCAATAACTGCAAGAAGCGCGGGAACCAGTTTGGCCGGGCAAACAACAGGGTCTGGTGTTATCATGGACGTTTCAAAGTTCATGACAAAGATTGTAGAAATCGATCCTGAGAATAAGAAAACAGTTGTAGAACCCGGAGTGATTAGAGATTCTTTAAATGGGGAGGCAGGTGAGCATAACCTATTGTTTGGGCCGGATACATCCACTACAAATCGCTGTATGATCGGAGGAATGATAGGAAATAATTCATCAGGTTCATTTTCTATAAAGTATAAGACAACAAGAGAGCATGTTCTGTCGATGGATGTTGTTTTAAGTGATGGAAGCCGTGCTAGATTTGAGCCCCTTACTTTGACGGAGTTAGAGAAAAAGAAAAAACTCGGGAATTTAGAGGGAAGTATTTACAGGGGAATGCTCTCTTTACTTGAAAAAAATAAAGATCTGATCAGGAATAATTATCCGCATCCGGAAATAATCAGAAGAAACACTGGTTACGCTCTGGATAAATTGCTTGAGATGGAGCCTTTTTCTCCCGGAGGTAAAGCTTTTAATTTATGTGAGCTGCTTTGTGGTAGTGAAGGAACACTGGCAATGACAGGATCAGCTATCTTAAATCTTGTTGAAACAGATTCGATTCAAAAAATAGTGATACCGCATTTTAATACTATCCACGAATCAATGTTAGCCACTATTGAGGCTGTAAAATATGATCCGAGTGCTGTAGAGCTTATCGATGATATTATTCTGAATGCAACAAAGGGAAATCCGGAGCAATCGCAAAACAGATTTTTTCTGGATAAAGAACCTAAAAGTATACTTGTAGTACAATTTACAGGTAATGATGAAGCCGAAATCGACCTGAAAATAGATCAACTGATACAATCTCTCAGCAACAAAGGGTTAGGATATTCATTTCCGGTGCTTACGGATGTTTCAGAAATGAAAAGTGTTTTTGACCTGAGAAAAGCAGGTCTTGGATTATTAATGGGGTTAGGAAAAGAAGCAAGGTCCCCAACTTTTTGTGAAGACACAGCTGTCAGGGTTCAGGATTTACCTGAATATGTGAAACGCTTTCAGAAAATTCTGGATAAGCACAAAACAACATGTGTTTTCTATGCTCATGCTTCAGTTGGTGAGCTACACCTTCGTCCGATGATAGATACGATGACTGATGAGGGGATCGAAAAAATGAAAGTAATGGCCGAAGAAATAGCTGAGCTTGTTGGCGAATTCAGAGGGTCTTTATCGGGGGAGCACGGAGACGGAAGAGCGAGAGCTCCATATATTGAAAAAGTTCTGGGCAAAGAAATGATGCCGCTTCTGAAACAGGTAAAAGAGATCTGGGATCCCAATTACATATTCAATCCCGGTAAAATTATCGACGCAAAACCCATAGAAGAAGATTTAAGATTCTCACCTGAATATTTTTCTGAACCTGTTCATACAGAATTTCATTGGCGAAAGGAAGGTGGCTTAAATGAAGCTTTAGAGCTTTGTAACGGAGCAGGAGTGTGCCGTAAACTTTCTGTTAGTGGCGGTACAATGTGTCCTTCATATATGGCAACTACAGATGAGAAGGATAGTACTAGAGGTCGTGCAAATGTATTCAGGCAAGTTTTTGAGGGCAAAGAACCGGATAGATTCAAATCCAAAGAGCTAAAGGAAGCTCTGGACCTTTGCCTGAGTTGCAAAGCTTGTAAAAGTGAGTGCCCGGCCAATGTGGACATGGCTAAAATGAAGGCAGAGTTCATGAATGGTTGGCATCAAAACCAAAGAAGTACATTTGGAGAAAGCTTCTTTGTAAATTCTTCAAAACTGTACCCTATGGCTGCTTTATTTCCGGGATTTTCAAACTGGATATCAAGCCTTGAGATTACTAAGAAATTATTGGAGAATATAGCGGGAATATCTTCTTCAAGAACACTGCCTGAATTTTCAGAACAAACTTTCAGGTCGTGGTGGAAATCATATAAAAAGAAGGAAGCATCAAAGAAAGTAGCGTTGGTTGTAGACCTCTTTACAAACTATCACGAACCTGAAGTTGCAAAGTCAGCTGTTTTCGTATTAGAGAAAATGGGATTTCAGGTTATTGTTCCAAAAGTCGAGGAACTTGGACGTCCACATTTATCTAAAGGTTTTTTGAAAGAAGCTAAACAGGTCGCTCATGATGCAATTTCAGAATTAAAGGAGTTTGCAGATAACGAGATTCCCTTGATTGGACTGGAACCGTCAGAAATATTAACCGTAAAAGATGAATTTCTGGATCTGTGTGATGCGCAATATTTAAAAGACGCACATCAAATAGCAAAGTATTGCTATACTTTTGAGGAGTTTATGGCTTCAAATATAGAATTACTCCCTGAATCAAAATTCGATGAATCTGTAATAGTACATGAACATTGTCATGCTAAAGCACTTACCAAAAAAAGATTATCTAAAAAAGTACTGGAGCATATTGGTTACACTGTCACAGAATTAGATTCCGGTTGTTGTGGAATGGCCGGAAGTTTTGGATATGAAAAGGATAAGTTTGACTTGTCTATGGAAATTGGAAGCCAAAGATTATTTCCTGCAATTAACGAGGACAAAAACCGTAGTACTATATGTGCTTCGGGCTTTTCTTGCAGACACCAGATATTTGACGGAACAGGAACGAAAGCAAAGCATATAACTCAATTGATTTCTGATAAAATTTAATTAGATTGATGTTAAACTAAATTTATTATTATGAGATGTTTGTTACTGTTTTCTTTATTCACTTTATATAGTACCATGTCTGTTGCTCAGATTGACTATAGTTCGGAAATTGCTCCCATCCTGTCCGGAAAATGCGATAGTTGTCACTCATCCGGAAGCAATGGGTTTGATTCCAGCCCCTATGATGATTTAATAGCAAGTACAAGTCCGGCCAACCGATATAATAAAAAGCATATTATACCAAATGATGCAGCCGGGAGTCCGCTGGTAGACAAAATTGAAGCAAACCCTGATTTTGGGAGTAGAATGCCGCAGGGTGGACAGTTGACTATCGAAGAAATTAATAAGATTAAGCAATGGATCAACGAAGGGGCGAATGAACAAGTCCAAACATCAAACGAAATTGTGACTGATTATCCCGATAAGTTTGAACTACTTGGTAATTATCCAAACCCGTTTAATCCTAGTACAGTGGTTCAGTTTCGCTCTCCGGTAAGTTCCGAGTTTAAGATCACTGTTTATAACGCGAATGGTCAGCAAGTAAATTCATTGGTTGGAAGAGCTGTTGTTGGACAAAATGATTTTTCAGTCAACCTTACTGATCAACCAAGCGGGGTTTATTTTTACAGGATCAGAGTAATTTCGAATGTATCAAGTAGCATGATAGGTTCCGGAAAAATGACTCTGATTAAATAAATTAGTTCTTAAAAGTATTCCGTGAGATCAATTCTTCGGCGCTTTTAAGAGAATTTTCTGAAATTTCAGACCCACTCATAAGGCTTGCTACTTCACGGATATGTTCTTCATTGGAAAGGGAAAGTATTCGTGTAATGGTTCGGTCTTCGGTTTCCTGCTTATCAACTTTGTAATGATGGTGTGCCTGGCTGGCAATTTGTGGCTGGTGCGTAATGGCAATGATCTGACAATGACCCGACAATTTCCGCATTGCCCGTCCTACTTTTTCGGAAACTTCGCCACTTATTCCGGTATCAATTTCATCAAATATCATAACCGGCAAGCTTTGTTCTTTAGCCAAAATAGATTTTAAAGCTAGCATAACCCGGCTTATCTCACCTCCGGATGCAATTTTGGCAAGAGGTTTAGGTTCTTCGCCTTTATTTGTGGAGATAAAAATCCGAATTTCGTCGCAACCTAATTCGGTGCATTCTACTTGTTGACCATCTATTTCAACCCAACCATTATTGGCAAATAACCACTCAACAGAAACTTTAAGGTTTGCATGTTGAATGCCTAATTCAGAAAGCTCAATCTGAATTTGTTTGGATAAATGCTCTCCAATCTGAGTTCTTTTGTCATGAAGTTGTTTAGCCGCATGTGCTAATTTTATCTGCTGATCTGAAATGGATTGTTCGATTTTTTCAATTTCCAGATCAAAGTTGTCAGCGATGGAAAGTTCTCTTTGAATCTCATTCAGGTATTTGATGAGATCAGGAATGTCCCGTTGATATTTCTTCTGAATTCGATTCAGTTCACTTTGCCGTTGACGAAGTTCTTCCAATCTGTTCGGATTGAATTCGATCGTACTACGATATCGTTCAGCAAACTGTATAGCTTCATTAATACTAACACGGGCAGCATTTATTTCTTCCAGATATGTTGAAAATTCAGGTTCAATTCTGGTTAGGTCTTCCAGATTTAACTTTAAGTGGTTTAATAGCTGAGAAATATTCCCGTCATCACTGTCTTCCATTTCTGATATTGCAGCTGCTTTTTGATCAAGCAATTCTGCATTATCCAAGAGATTCATTTCAGTTTCAAGCTCTTCCTCTTCTTCTACCGAAAGCTTAGCGTTATCCAATTCGTTTACCTGAAAACGATAAAGCTCTGTTTTTTCCTGTAGTTCTGATTCTCTTTTCTTTAACGAAGACAATTCTTTTTGAAGGGTCTTCATATTACTAAACTCTTTCTGATATAAATTTAAAACAGGTTCAATTTCTCCAAATCCGTCAATTACGCTTCGATGATTTTCTTCTTTCAATAAAAGTTGATGATCGTGTTGGCCGTGCAGATCCACAAGCTGATCCCCAACTGCTTTCAGAACTCCAATGTTGACAGGAGTGTCATTAATGAAAGCCCGACTTCCTGTTTGACGAATTTCTCTTCTGAGGATTAGATAATCAGCTAGCTCAACTTCATTATCGGTAAGTAAATTCTTCAGAGTTTCATTTTCAAAATATTTGATAGTCGCTTCAGAGATTGCTTTATCAGCTCCGCGACGGATGACTTCTGTATCAGCTCGTTCACCCAGGATCATATTCAACGCACCAATGATAATCGACTTTCCGGCTCCTGTTTGTCCGGTGAGGATATTTAACCCTTGCCCGAAATTAACTTCCAGCTCATCAATTAGGGCAAAATCTTTTATGTGCAATGATTCTATCATTGAATTATGAATTTTGGATTAGTAATTCTGAATTGAAGATTGTGACGTTTTTATAATCGATGTAATAATTCTGATTATCTGATCAATTTCACTCAAGTATAAAGATACATCAATATTAGTCAAATCACTTTTTTGAAGAAGTTTTAACCAATATGCTGTTTCTCTGGCTTCTTTTGATGAAATAGACATTTTATGAATAAAATCTTTTCTGGATTGTGCGGCAATGGCTTCCTCAATATTTGCTCCAATGCTAGTTCCACTTCTTAGTAGTTGTTTTGATAGTACATATTCTCTCTCTTTTTTTAAGGAAATATATAGCTGGATTATTGATAAAGAGAAATCAAAACTTTTCTGTTGTATAAGGTTATCTTTAGGCATAATTCAAAATTTAGAATCAAAAATTTAAAATTCTCTATAGTTAGACAGCTTGGAGTCATAATCCTTACAAAAAAAGATAAAGTGAGTAGAGAAGAAGAAAAGAAAACCACAGTTTACGAATTCAAAGTACCGGAAGGTCAACAGGAATCAATCCGCCTTGACGTGTATATCACCAATTTCGTTGAAAATGCTACACGGACCAAAGTTCAGGAAGCTATTAAAGATGGATATGTTCAGGTAAACGGAAAAAAAGAGAAACCATCCTATAAAATGTTGCCGGGTGATGAGATCTTTATCGAATTGCCGAAAGCTCCGCCACCCGAAGCAGTCGCAGAAAAACTGGATATCAATATTGTATATGAAGATGACGATATCATTTTGGTGAATAAAGAAGCCGGAATGGTGGTTCATCCTGCATACGCCAACTGGACAGGCACGTTAGTTAACGGATTGATGTATCACGTAGACGAACTTGCTGAGAATGAGGATAATGACCTTCGCCCCGGAATTGTGCATCGTTTGGATAAAGATACCAGCGGATTACTGGTAGTTGCTAAAAACGATGAAGCCCTCGCAAATCTCTCTGCTAAGTTTGCTGAAAAAGATGTAGAACGCACATATTGGGCAATAGTTTGGGGGACTCCAAAAGAAGAAGGAACCATTGAAGGGGACATTGGAAGATCCAGACACGATAGAAAATTGATGACAGTGTTGCCCGAAGGAAAAGGAAAGCATGCGGTCACACATTGGAAAGTGTTGGAATATTTTGATTATCTGAGTTTGGTAGAAGTAAAACTGGAAACGGGAAGAACACATCAGATCAGAGTTCATTTTAATCATATAGGTCACAACGTATTTGGAGATAAAACCTATGGCGGAACTTCCGTTCGATATGGTTCCAACACCGGGTCACGAAAAGTGATGTTCCATAAATTGATCACAGGCTTAAACCGACAAGCACTCCATGCCAAAACCTTGGGATTTGAACACCCAACCACCGGCGAAAAAGTTAGTTTTGATTCTGAACTACCGGAAGACTTTTCTCATGTATTGAATACGTTGAGGGAGAACTGTAAAGCGGAATACTGAATGAATATTGAATAATGAACATTCAATCATGAATGATTAAGTAAAACTCGTGCAGCATACTACATTCCGACGCAGAGCGTGCGGAACGAGGAATAAATAGACAATCCATCTGACGTATATGCCGTCTGATGGATTTCTCCTCTTAGGAGCGATACGGTATCGTTCAGACGGACTTGAGCCGTCAGACCGACTTACCCTGCTCCAACACTCCGTGCAGGAGCTGTTAATCAAGACTCCACATACTTCTTAAAATTATTCAGAATGGCTTGCCAGCCGTCGCGCTGCATTTCGATCGGGTTTTCGGATTCTGCTTCAAAGGTTGTTGTAACTTTAGTTGTGCCATTCAGTTTCTCAAAAGTAGTGGTTACTTTTCTGCCGTCCGCAATGGTATAAACGATCTTTTCATTTTCGATGATCTCATCGTAAACAGCTTCAAAATCGAAGCCGAAACTTCCGTCTTTAGCTTCCATGCGGGCTTTGTATTTGCCTCCGACAACCAGATTATTTTCGGCACGGGGACAACACCAATCATCTGCAGCAAAATTCCATTTTGTGATATGATCCGGCTCGGTCCAGTGGCTCCATACTTTATCCGGAGTTGCGTTGATAGTTGAATCAATGGTTATTTTTGTTGTTTCCATAGCGGTTTAATATTTAATCGTTGTTTAATAATTCAGATAACTGTTCCAAGCAAGCGGTGAAGCCTTCTTTAAAGCCCATTTCAATAATCTTCTCGAGATCTTCCAGAGTTTCATGTTTAATTTCCACATAAACTTTTGTTACTCCTTCAGATTCGCTAAAATTTACCATCCAAGAGGAACCCGGAAGAGCCTCGTTTCTATTTCCATCACTGTCACAAAACCCGTCACTGAAGGAAAAGCTGTCTTTAGGATTGATAGAAGTATAATCTGCAAACGCCCAATGTTCTTCTCCGTTTGGTCCAACCATTACATATAAGCGTCTTTCGCCTTCTTTGAATTCCATACTCTTGGTTACGGATTTCCATGGTTCCGGCGCCCACCATTTGTCAAGTAGTTCAGGCTCTGTCCATGTTCTCCAAACCAGGTCTTTATTGGCCGCAAACTCACGGGTTACATTAACTGTACTATTTTCTTTATCGACTATGAAGTCATTTATAAGTTGTGGTTTCATAATGTTTCTCTTTTGATATTAGATAGAAAGTTAGTTTTGTTGATAAAGTTTAAAGTCATTTAGTTAAACCCTCGAGTAATTCATCTAACCTTTCAAGCGTTGAAGTCATACCTTCTTCCATGCCCATGTTTATGACGGTTTCCAGGTCTTCGAGAGATTCATAATTAACTACAGTTGTTACTACAGCATGATCATTCGAGTCTGAAAATTGAACGTGCCATTTCGCTTTTGGCAGATCGGGATTAATATTTCCCTCACTATCAGAAAAAGCATCCACGGTGCGATAATCATCGATTGGGTTTATGCCATGATATTCAGTGTAACCCCAATATTCCGTTCCGTTTGGTTCCACCATGGCATAATGCCAATGACCGCCCTCCCTAAAATCCATTGATTTGGTTTTAGTCGTGAAAGGCTTCGGGGCAAACCATTGGTTCAGAAGTTCTGCTTTTGTATAGCAGTCCCAAACTAACTGCCTGTTAGCAGCAAATTCCCGTTTAATTGTAAGTGTGTTGTTTTCCTTGTCTACAAGGAAGTCGAATTGAAGATTAGCTTTCATCTTTTTCTGATTGTAGTTTAGTTAATAAGTTATCAAGCTGATCGAACCGGTTTTCCCAGATCTTTCGGAATTGCTCCAGCCATTGATCAACTTCTTTCATTTTATCGATTTTAAGTTCGTAGTAAATTTCCCTGCCCACCTTCTCTTGTTTCAGTAATTCACATTCATTCAGGATTTTTATGTGTTTTGATACAGCCTGTCGTGTAATATCAAACTGATCAGCAAGTGCATTCGGAGTTAATGCCTGTGTAGCAATTAAAACCAGTATTGCTCTTCTGGTCGGATCCGCAATGGCTTGAAAAATATCTCGTTTCATAAAAGTCAGTGGTTGTGCAATCATTTGGTTGCATAAATATACGCAACCGTTTGGTTTCTCAAAATTATTTTTCCGTTTTTTTTAATTTATTTAGTGACTTCTTAAAATCACTGATAATTTTGTACTTAGTGATGTTTAAAGGTCAAAAGAGATGGTGAGCTTTTTTGCTGATTTAGCTGATATTTCGCTTTCCTTTTTTCTGAAATTTTAAAGGAATGGAGCTAAAATGTTCTTAAGATAGGGCGAACAAGTTGGACCACCGTCGCCTTATATGCTTATTTCTTTTGTCATGTGATAAATACTATTCAGAGAAGGGGAAGTCACTTTTGGTAAACTCGACCGGGAACTCAAAGGTAAGTTTGAACTGGCTTTCAGTTTCATAATCATACTCTGCTTCAATCTGCTGCATCAATGACTTAATGAGAGTAAATCCGAGGCTTTTTTCTGAGGAAGTTTCAAAATCCTTGATACCGATGCCATTATCGGAATAAACTACCTCAATATTTTTTCCTCTAGGTCTTACAATAATAGTGATTTCATTTCCATCTTGCTTTTCAAAACCGTATTTGACAGAATTCGTAATTAATTCATTAAAGATGATTCCCAAAGGAACACCTTGGTTAATACTCAGTTGTTCAACAGAGATATCAGTTTTAAAGTCAATGGATTTGTTTTCTTCATTCATGCTCGAAAGTATGATTTCAGAAAGCTCTTTTATATAAGTATCAAACGGAATGTTATTGAATTTTTTTGATTCATAAAGCATCTCATGAACCTTGGCTATGCTTAAAATCCTGTTCATACTCTTGTTCAAAACCATTTTTAGCTGGTCATTTTTAATATGATAGGACTGTAAAGAAAGTAGTCCTGAAACGACGGCAAGATTATTTTTAACTCTGTGATGGATCTCTTGAAGAAGAACATTTTTCTCGTTCAGATTTTCTTCAATCAAGCTTTGAGAAGTAAGGAGTTGAGTATTTTGATTTTCCAGGTTTTGAATCAAATTATATACTCTGTCATTGAATTTGTTAACAAACAAAGTAATTACAAAAGTAACAACTGAGATCATTAATAGAGTCTCGTACCATCTGAAAATAGAGGCTTCAGCTACATTGAAGTCAGGTGATGAAATTATCCCTAGATGAAAAAGGTGCCCAATACACAGAAAAAGGGCTGAGCAAAAACCATAGAAAAGCAGAGTTATCTTTAGGTTATAGATCAAAATAGAAAAGAAGGGAATTAGCACCATTAGAATAAAATCCGGAGTGTTAATTCCGTTTTCCAGTAAATCAGAAACCAAAAGAAGTACCAACATTATATTAATGGTGTTCATTTTGATCTTTACATCAATCTTATCTCTTAAGAAGTAGGTTCCAAATAGAACAATGAGCGCAAATATGTCAAAGAAAAAATCGGCATTTATATAAAATTCATTCAACGGAAATAAGGAAATAAAGAAAACACCAACCCCGGTTGAAGCACCTACCAAAAGTACTTTATCTATTAAATCCTGTTTTAAATCAGAATTGTTATCTATTTGTGAATTTATCATAAGCTTTTTTCGACCATTGTAGACAAGATGTTTAGTACCTGGTTATGGATAAGAGTACATAAATATTTCTTAAAAAATAATTTACGCTGTTTGAGTTATACTGGATCAAATTTCTCTGAGTATCGGTCTGGTTAAACAAGTTGGTCCGCCTCCGCCTTTTACACTGATCTCCTTTCCATAATATTCATGAACGGTGGCTCCGGCTTCTTTCAATCTCGTTTTTGTGATCGGATTTCCTTCAACCATCAAACAGTTTCGGGGACTTAAAGCCAATACATTACAACCCATAGATTCAAATTCACCATCAGGAACTTCAACTAAAGAGAAACCAAAATCGAGTAAAAGTTCACGGAAGGGAATGGGCATCAAAGGTGAATAAACGACCGCAAGATCTTTATCTACAGGACTGAGAATAGACATCAGATGAAATACATCAGATTGCCCTTTGTAATGGGGTAGATCAACTTGAATAACTGTAACTCCACGAGGCTCAAGTAAACTTCTGAGTTGTTCAATTCCGGAATCATTGGTTCGGTATGTACGTCCTACAGCTAGCGTTTTGTCGTCTAACCAGGCAACATCTCCGCCTTCCAAAGTTCCTGGATATTGAATCAAGCCGAGAACCTTTTCGCCATTTTGCTGATACACTTTCTCAGCTATTTTCGGCTCATTTGTACGGGCATCTTTACCCATACTACAAAGTATAATCCCAAAATCTGTTGCGATGGATGCGTCTCTGCAATAGATGGAATCCATAGAGAGTGATTTTTCGTGGTCAAAGTATTTGATGTCAGCGCCTGTTGATTCTATACGTTCCTGAAAATCAGCATATTCTTTGATGCCGGAATTAAAATCAGGTTTTGCCAAATAATTCAATTCTTCCCATTGCTCAGAAATAGTTTCATCATTTACAAAAGCAGATTCTATTTTTCTCAGATATACAGATTTAAGAGTTCCATACTCGGAATGGCAGGTTAGCTTCATAGTTTAGATTGATTTCTTTTGAGAATAAAATAGACGGGAACTCCAATCAGTAAAAATAAAACACCCCAGAATACCGATTCAAATCCTGAACCGATCAGAGTAAAAAGTGAGAAAATGAATGTAAGTGATGCTAATAATACAATCCCAATGCTTAACACTTTTTTGCCTTCGGATTTCTTTATCAATAAAACATAAGAGACAGAACAAAATAAATAGGGTATGAGTACCGAAACGGTTGAAACAAGGATCATAAATTCAAAGACTTCAAGCAATCCACCTGAGTAGTTCATTATGATCAATAAAGTAGCAAGCGCACTTGAAATAACGATTCCCAAAACGGGAGTACCGCGCTTATTTTCTTTCGCAAACACTGATGGGAATATTCCATCTTTGGCAATAGCCTGTGGCATTTGTCCCTGAATCAGGATCCATCCGTTTAAAGCCCCGAACACAGAAACGGTTGCTGCAAGTGCGATGATAAGATTTCCACCGCTTCCCCATAATATATTGGCAGCGTCAGCAAATGGAGCGGTAGAATTACTCAGTACATCAGGATGAATAATTCCCATTATCGAGAAAGAACTGAGTATATAAACTACCGCAGCTATAAGTGTTCCCCATTTTGTTGCAAAGGCTACTGTTTCGGTGGGATTTTCAACATCCTCAGCAGGAATGGTGGCGCTTTCAATTCCCAGAAAAGAGAAAAAAGTTAAGGCTGTAGTAATGGCGATAGCAGAGAGACTGTTTTCATCACTTAAATTGAATGGAGTAAAATGATCGATATTTAAAAAGAATAATCCGGCTATACTGATCACCGCTAACGGAACTAGTTTAAGAACCGTAGTAACCAAAGACATTTCGCCAACCAAACGGATTCCTCTGGTATTGAACCAGGATAAAAACCAGATCACAAATAGAGCCATTGCAGCAGCATAAACCGTATTTTCACTTAGAACAGGAATAAATACACTTAAATATCCAACAAAAGCTACAGCCAAAGCCGCATTGGTTGTCCACACAGAGATCCAATATCCCCAAGCCACAAGAAATCCGGGAAATTCGCCCATTCCTCTTTTTGTATATGCATAAGGTCCGCCCTGAAGACCGGGAAGAATTCGACTTAAACGACTAAAAAGAACAGCTATCAGAATGGCACCGATCGTTGAAACAAGCCATCCAATAATGCTTATTCCACCATAAACAGCTAATAAAGCCGGCATCAGAAACACTCCGGCGCCCACCATATTTCCAACAACAAGCGATGTGCTGGTCCATTTACCTAATAATTTTCGCTGATTCAACTAATGTGTACCTTCTCAGAATTATGATGTAGATTTAAGAATACTAAAACGAAGAATCCAGATGGGCTACAATTTCAATATTCATCCTGAAATAGAAAAAGCAGAAACGCTTCCGGGGTCTTTTTATAAAAATGACCAAATTTTCAGTGATTTAAAAGATAAAGTATTTCTTAAGACCTGGCAGTTTGCCGGAGATGTGAATGATATCAAACTTCAGAATCAGGTTAAGCCGTTGTCAGTACTAGAAAATTATCTGAACGAGCCCATGATCCTGACTAGAGATTCAAAGGATAAAATTCACTGTGTCTCCAATGTCTGTACGCATCGCGGAAATATTATTGTAAATGATGGCGCGACGGTAAAAAACCTGACGTGTAAATATCACGGCAGGAAGTTTGAATTAGATGGGAAGTTTAAGTTTATGCCGGAGTTTTCGGATGCGGAGAACTTCCCAAGACCTTGTGACAATCTTCATAAATTTCCATTGATCCAGTGGGGACCGTTATTGTTTGTCGGATTGGATGAGAACTACGATTTTCAGTCGGTCATCGATAAAATGAAAGAGCGGGTTGGTTTTTTACCAATTGATGAGTTTGTATTCGATCCGGTTCGCTCAAAAGATTATTTGGTGAATACACATTGGGCGTTGTATTGCGATAATTATCTGGAGGGGTTTCATATTCCCTATGTTCACAGCGATCTAAATCAAGCTTTGGATTACGGGACCTACACTACTGAGCTTTACGATAATTGCAATCTTCAGATCGGCTATTCGGATGATGCGGTAGAGACTTTTGATCTTCCTGAAGGTCATCCGGATTTCGGAAAACATGTGGCTGCTTATTATTACTGGGTATTCCCGAACATGATGTTCAATTTTTATCCCTGGGGATTGTCTATCAATATTGTAAAACCTCTTTCTTTAAATCGTACGAAAGTATCGTTTCTTTCTTATGTGTGGGATGAATCAAAGATCGAAGAAAGCGCCGGTGCATTACTCGATAAAGTAGAAAGAGAAGATGAGTTTGTTGTTGAAAATGTACATCAGGGATTAAAATCCAGTTTTTATACTACCGGAAGATTTTCTCCCAAAAGAGAACAAGGCGTTCATCACTTTCACAGATTGTTGGCAGAGTTTATGAATAAAGAATAATCAATGATTTTTCACAAAGGTCACTAATTCCCCTTATCTTTGTACAAATATCAAAACCATTTTTTATGCCGAAGAAAGACATTAATATTTCAGTAGAACTTGATCAGGATAACGTGCCGGAAAACATCATTTGGAATGCAGATGATATGGATGGAATGGGTGAAGCAAAATGCAGAGCGATGCTACTTTCGCTGTGGGATTCCGAAGCTAAAGATACTTTAAAACTGGATCTGTGGACGAAAGATATGACCGTAGATGAAATGAAGATCTTTTTCCATCAAACGCTGGTAACAATGGCAGATACTTTAAAACGAGCTACAAACGACGAGCGCATTTCAGGAGACATGATGGATTTCTGTGATTATTTTGCTGAGAAGATGGAGATAAAAGGGAGCTGAAGGTGTGATGATGAAGAAGGTGCGATAGTGTTAAGGTGTTATAGGGTGCAGGCTTGGCTTTGCCCCTATAACACCTTAACACTTTAACACTATGTTATTGGTATTAACGTAAGCTCTAAGATTTAAGCTCATTAATACCTTTAAGAACACCTTTCCTAACTCCGGGCGAAAGTGCA
This sequence comes from Balneola sp., assembly GCA_017643645.1. GTDB lineage: Bacteria > Bacteroidota > Rhodothermia > Balneolales > Balneolaceae > Balneola. The sequence goes on along the minus strand of JAEPNB010000006.1, from coordinate 109,572 downwards.
TTTACAAAATGAGGTTGTGTTAGGGATATAATCTCATTCTTCAATTCGGGGTATTTTTCTACTACCTTCATCATCCCTTGAAAAGCGTAATATCGAACAGAAGATTGCTTCCGAACTTGTTCCCATAGAGTTACAGAAATATCAAATAACAGGCTTTCAAATTCTTCATCCAACTCCATTTTCAATAGAATTTTCAAAAGCTCTCTTTGGTGTCCATCGTCCCGAAACGGAAGTGCATCTATTATTCTTTGGATAAAAGGTTTAACTCTTTGATCATTTTTGTTCATGATTCCGGCTACAAGCCATGCTGATCTCCATGATAAATTCTCTTCATTTTCGAGAGCCAATTTCATTGCTTGATCAAAAGATTCCGTATGATTGGTCATAAACTCTACCATCTCATATTTTCTTCTTCTAATTAAAACAGACCGAAGAGTATCACTCATATCTTACAAACCAATAAAGATTGCAACGAAGATCGCAACCAAAGACATCCCCATAATGATCAAAAAGGGTTTTATACAAAATGAGAACCATTCTTTAAAGCTCACTCCTGCCGCTGTTATCATGGCTAGTAATGCTCCGTTTGTTGGGGATATCATATCCATCATTGCAGCTCCATACTGGTAACACAGAATCATTACCTGACGAGACATACCAATTAAATCAGAAAGCGGAGTAAGCAAAGGCATGGTCAATACAGCCTGACCGGAATTACTTGCCACTGGTATATGAAGTAAAGCTTGAGAGACAGTCATTCCAACCGCTGATATTGCTAGAGGCAGATCTTGCAAGGGATTAAAAAGTCCGTATACAATGGAGTCAATGATTCTTCCTTCGTCAAGAACTAAAAATATACTTCGTGCTAATCCAACAACAACTGCGGCAAAGGCAAGCTCCTGAAATCCGGTAGCGTATGCTCTTGAAGTGCCGTTCATACCTAGTTTTCCGATAAATCCACAAACGATACCCATCACAAAAAACAAAGCAGACATTTGATTATAATCCCAATCCCAGGCAAGAATTCCGTATACCATAGTAGCAAAAGTGACTGCTACTAAAATGAGAATAAAAGCAGAGCGCAAAGGGAGTTTGAAATCTTTTTCAGGAATTTCAATTTCCATTTTTTCATCGGATTTTCCTTTTTTGATTACCCAATAGATCCAGAAACTAAGTACGATTACAAACACAATCATTCTGAATAGTGTCCCGGAGAATGGTTGAACTTCGGCTATTTTTTGAGCTAACAGAACTGCAAATGGGTTCATTGGACTAAATGCTGCACCGATAATTGCAGAACCGGCACTAATGGCAAGTACGCCGGTTTTGGTATAACCGATTCTTTTCCCCATCACGATTAGAAACGGAACCATGGCTATTATTTCTTCGAAGGTATTATTGAGTAATCCCACTGTGGCAAAAGTAATACCTACAACAATAATCACGCGATCTTGAGTATGTTCGAACTTAGTTACCAGTGCATTTATTCCATCTGTGAACGCACCGGTTTTATCAACAACTACGAAAGCACCACCGATGATCAGAATTAAAACGACAATATCTGCTCCAAAAATAAGCCCTTCAGGTACTTTCAGAATGGTTTCAAATATACCGACTGGATTAGAATCTATCTCTTGATAGCTGTTTGCCACAACAACTTCACGGCCGGTGGCTTCATCTGTAACTCTATCATATTGTCCCGCGGGTATAATGTGAGTAAGAACGGCAGCCAGCGCAATGAAGATCAACAGAATGGCTAATGGATGTGGAAACTCAAATTTCATAAATACCCCGTTTATTTTGTTTGATGAAAGTAGGTAAAAATAGAGCAATTAAGAATAATTGTTGATTACATACTAATCTTTGGCTCAGGTCATCCCGAATTTATTTCGGGATCTTTTTACAGGGTCATTCTTCGGATAAAAAAATACGATTATGAACAGAGGCAATATTTCTTCGTTTCTAAATTAGGAGAACCAAAAATTATTAGTAGCGAGTATATCTTCAAAACTAAAAGTCACTTCATAAGATCCTGAAACAAGTTCAGGATGACCCTGTCATATATTTTAATTGAACAAAATACTTCCAAAACTGACGGCACTTTCTCTTTCAGTTTCATCCCAAAGATCTCTGGAAAGTACTTTTCCATCTAAATTCGGAAACGCGTTCAAAAAAGCATACAGAGGAGGAAAGCCGCATATTCGATAAGGATCATACTCCGAACTCATGATCTTGAGCATAGTTTCAGGGTCGTTATTTGCTCCGACTTCCAAGAATGCTTCATCAAAGGCCTTTACTTCATTATGTAGTTCAAAAGCAGGTTTTTGATCACCGAATTTCTTCCCAAAATGAGCCAAATCTCCGCTTATAAGAAAAAAAGTATCTTCATTATTGAATTGCTGATTCAGTAAATAAGTAAAAGCTTCGATTTGATGAGCAAGGTAGCCGTCTTTTGCATAATAAAGCTCGTCGAAATTACCAACGAGAATAGGAATAATCTCAAAATCATGTTCCCAAATGTGATTCAGAAATAACAGAGGTAACTCAATGCTGTGTTCGATTCTGTGAGCCCGATCAGAAAATGAAGTTCCGAAGATCTCGTCATGTGAGGTTTGTTCCTTTATGAGGGAGATCGTTTTTTTGTCTGCTTTTACCAGACCATTTGGTAAGTCAAAGTCTTTGTTTGAAATAATGAAAGGCTTGTTGGAGTATTCATTATTGTACAATCCTGAATAATGAGAAGTAGCCAGAATAAATATCCGCTTAGGCTTTAAATTCCTGATTGCAGAGAAGGCTTTAACGTAGGAAGCCATCCCAAAACGTGGATCAATATGCGGAGTATAAAGAGCTTTAGCGGTGTCGACCGAGTCTAAATGGTCATGATTTTCAAAAGCTTCATTTAGAAATTCAGTGAGCTCGTCCGGATCGGCAGGGTAAGAGGTTCCGGTAGTAACAGAGCGATGAGATTTTGATCTTTCATATTCACTTTCTATCAGTTCTGCATGATCAGCAAAATATTCGGAATCTAATAATCCGTTTTCATCCAGAAACCGGGCATAACCCAGAATTTGTTCTTTAGTAACTTCATCAGAACTGAATTTAATAATATCGTTTACGGAACGGGTTCCATCCATCAAAGAAAGAATGGGTTCGGCATCTGTAGGCAAAGCAAAATCAGGAGTTGAATAGCCTAATTGATCATAAAAGTAGATAAATGAACTTCCGTTATCCTGAATAGGAATTCTTTGAATATCGTATCTGAGATTCGGGATTGGATCGGTATAAGAATCGAACAGTTTTTCTGACATGCGCAGAAGATAATCGATTTAGATTATGAATTCAGGTATAAAAATAATCCGAGTTAAAGTGTGTTTACCGATACCTTAATCGTCGGATGTAAACGACCTCCTTGTATATAATCCTTAAACAAGAAGACCCTTCAGGGTCGGCGATACCATAAGTATAAATAGATGTAGCACCACAGTAGGGACGCAAGATTTTGCGTCCCTACTGTGGTGTATATGGTGGAAAATAAAAAAGCTCCGATACTTCCGCATCAGAGCTTTAAAATGTGATCGACTTTAAATCAGCCGGGTACATTTACAGGATCATTTCCGGGTGCGATAGTGTTTTTCTCTCTTATTTGTCCGTCCAGACCTTTAATGCTTATCTCTCCGCCGCCCTGATGGTGCAACATTTCTTTAGCGGTTTTATACGCCTCTTCCTGTGTGTCATGTAAGGTGCTGGCTTTACCTGCTTCATGTTTTTCATTTACCCATTTTCCGTCTTCATTCTTATAAATTGTTCTGTCTTGTGGCTTACTCATTGTCTCTTGGATTAAGTTATAATTCGTTATTCACTTACCTCTAAGGGGCTTTTCAGACTGTTTGTTTCAAATTCTATTCTTGGAAAACTGAAAGACATAAAAAAGCTCCGACACTTTCGCATCGGAGCTAATTTCTAAGTATCTGGCAATGAATTAGATAAAGATGTCTAACATCTTATATCTAATGTCTAAATACTATTACTTCTTTTCGTCTTCTTCGTCTACAACTTCGTAGTCCGCGTCAACAGCTTCATCGCTTTCAGAAGATTCGCCTTCGGCAGATGCTTGTTCACCAGCGCCTTCAGCACCGGCAGCTTCAGCTTCTGCTTGAGATGCAGCGTAGATTTCCTCAGAAGCACCAGTCCAGGCAGCATTCACAGCTTCCATGGCAGTGTCAATTGCATCAAGGTCTTCTGCTTTATGAGCTTCTTCCAATTTGGCAATAGCATCTTCGATAGCTTTCTTGTTTTCATCAGAGATCTTATCTCCGTACTCATCAAGCTGCTTCTTTGTTGAGAAGATCAGACCATCGGCCTGATTCATTTTCTCAACTTTCTCACGAATTTGCTTGTCTTCCTCTTCATGCTCTTTCGCGGCATTCTTCATTTTTTCGATTTCCTCATCAGATAATCCTGAAGATGATTCGATACGGATCGTTTGCTCTTTTCCTGTTCCTTTGTCTTTTGCTTTGATGTTGATCACACCGTTTGCATCAAGATCGAAAGTAACTTCGATTTGTGGCATTCCACGAGGAGCAGGAGGAATTCCGTCTAAGTGAAAACGACCAAGCGTTCTGTTGTTTGCAGCCTGAGCACGTTCACCTTGCAATACATGGATTTCCACACTGCTTTGGTTGTCAGCAGCAGTAGAGAATACCTGTGACTTACTTGTTGGAATTGTACTGTTTGCTTCAATAAGTGGAGTCATTACACCACCAAGAGTCTCAATACCTAAAGTAAGAGGAGTTACATCCAGAAGAACTACATCTTCAACATCTCCTGAAAGAACACCACCCTGAATGGCAGCTCCAACGGCAACAACTTCATCAGGATTTACACCTTTGCTAGGATCTTTGCCAAAAAATTCTTTAACAGCTTCTTGGATTCTTGGAATACGAGTTGAACCACCAACCAGAATTACCTGGTCGATATCGCTCTTGCTCATTCCTGCATCTTTAAGTGCTTTCTCGCATGGAGTGATGGATCTTTTTACAAGATCGTCAACTAGTTGTTCGAATTTAGCGCGGCTAAGGTCAACATTTAAGTGCTTTGGTCCGTCATTGGTAGCAGTAACAAATGGTAAGTTCACATTTGTTTTAGCTGAGCTTGAAAGTTCGATCTTAGCTTTCTCTGCAGCATCTTTAAGACGTTGCATCGCCATTGGATCTTTTCGAAGGTCAATTCCTTCATCTTTCTTGAATTCATCTGCTAAGAAATCAATGATACGGGCATCGAAATCGTCACCACCAAGATGTGTATCTCCATTGGTTGATTTCACTTCAAATACACCGTCACCAAGATCAAGAATAGAAACATCAAATGTACCACCACCAAGGTCATACACTACGATAGTTTGGTCGGTTTCTTTTTTATCAAGACCGTAAGCAAGTGCAGCTGCTGTTGGCTCATTTATAATTCTTTTAACTTCAAGTCCGGCAATTTTTCCGGCTTCCTGAGTTGCTTTACGTTGCGCATCATTGAAATAAGCAGGAACTGTAATAACAGCTTCCGTTACTTTTTCGCCAATGTACTCTTCTGCAGTCTGCTTCATTTTTTGCAGTACCATTGCAGAAATTTCTTGCGGAGCATATTTACGGTCGTCTATCTCAACGCGGGCCGTACCGTCATCTCCTTTTACGACTTTATATGCAACTTGCTTGGCTTCACTTTTCACTTCGTCGAACATACGACCCATGAATCGCTTAACAGAAGCAACTGTTTTATCCGGATTAGTGATAGCCTGACGCTTTGCAGGAGCACCTACCAAACGTTCGCCATCTTTTGAAAATGCCACAACAGATGGAGTTGTACGTCCACCTTCAGCATTTTGAATTACAACCGGCTCGTTTCCTTCCATTACAGAAACGCATGAGTTGGTAGTTCCTAAGTCAATTCCTATGATTTTTCCCATTGGTCTAAAATCTGATTTTAATTGTGTGATCTCAGCTACTTTAGCACGAAACCACGAATGTTTATTGTTTACTTGTTTAATATTCTTTTAAAACCACGGATACACAAAGTTGTCATTTGAATTTTGTGTATTTGTGATTTAGTGACATTTACAATGTCACTTTACCGGGATTGATTGAGTATCCTTCAAATTTTCTGATTTCGGCATACTCACTGTCAATACTCCGTTTCTGAAACTGGCATTTACTTCTGCTTTGTTTACGTTTTCAGGCAAAGCAAAAGATCGAGCAAAAGCACCACGAGTTCTTTCCTGTCTCTTAAATTCTTCTCCTTCTGATAATGTAACTTCGCGTTCACCTTTTATAGTGAGTACGTTGTCTTTCAGAGAAATTCCGATTTCCTTTTTAGAAAGCCCCGGAAGATCAATAAGAATTTTGAATTCATCATTGCTTTCAACAATGTCACAATCAGGAGCAAAGTCTTTGTCTTCATTGGTTAGTGGAACTACCTTTTCTACAAACTGTTGAATATCTTTTCCGAGTTTGGACAGATGTTTTTCCACTTCAATACCGAATTCTGTAAAATCTCCCATGATGCTCACCTCATTAAATTAATTTCAAGATGAATAGAGCAAGCACAATGCCAACTTAGATGGGTTTAAGACAAACTGTCGCTTTGGCAGTCCAAGCCAGGCGTGGGATTAAGAATTATAGAATGAAAAATTAAGAATTTTTCTAAAGCTCAAAACTAAAATGGTGTTCAAGTTGAACAACAGAAAGTTCATAGAAACTGTTTGAACGTTCATCTCCCCAGAGGGGAGATTTTGTTATTTAACCAAAACCATTCTCTGAGTTAAAGAAGTAGTAGGAGTTCTTAATTGGTAGATATAAATACCACTGGAAAGATTGCTTGCATCAAATCTTACGGTGTGACTTCCGGATGTTAGATTTCCATCAACTAGGGTTTCAACTTTTTGACCGAGCATGTTGTATACGGTAAGCTGAACTTTAGAACTTTGTGGAAGCAAAAAGGAAATATTGGTAGATGGGTTAAAAGGATTTGGGTAATTTTGGTTGAGGACAAAACTATCCGGACTGTCTTTCCCTTCATTTTCAATAGAAACCGGAACAGTTCCGTTTGCCCAGCCCGGAGTTCCACCCAATCTTGAAGAAGCCATCCAGCTTGCTGCTAATGTGTTATCAGAACTTGCATCTGTAAGTTCTAATGTTGAGCCATCACCGTCAGCTTCGATTGGCCACGGAGCATCGTCTGAATAAGTTACGACATCCACTAAACCACCTTGGTCATTGAAAAGTCTCAATTCCTCTCCTGAACCTGAAAGGTTGAATGAAAAATCACCGATGTAATTTCTGGCATCAGAATTTACGGACTTGAGCTTGGTAGTGTCATCTGCAATTACAATGTAACCCTGTGCTTTCAGGATTGTATTGTCAGGAACTACATATGCATTGGAATCTACATCGTCTTTGAATACCCAACCAGAAATATCCACATCAGAATCCATAGTGTTAAAGATCTCTACCCAATCTCCGGTTCCGAAATCATCAGAAGAATTATAATTGATCTCGTTTATTACCAAAATTTCAGTGATTTCTGAGAATTGAGCTTCAACAGAAATTGGAGTGTCAGATAATGGAATAGTTAAAGTCTGAGAGGCTGGTTGAGATTGACCGTTAACAACCCAGGCAGAAATCTGGTAACCGAGCTGTGGTTTTGCCTGAAATGTTGCATCAGTACCCTGAAAATAAATTCCACTCCAGTTTGAGGATGAAATATCAGGATTGATCGAATTAATTTGTACTGTTCCGTTTGTGGATGAAAGCAAAGTAACACTGGTTGTATCATTTCCAAGCGTGTCTGCTATTTCTGAGTAAATGAAATCAGGAATATCTTCTACATACCACTCGGTGACGGTTTTGATATATTCCATATCATAATTTGTTGGACCCCCAATATCATACCAGCCATCTGTCCAGCGAGCAATATCCCGGGACATTTCCGGATTAATTGCAGTATCAATAGAGTCGATCAAACTCATCATGTAATCGGGCTGAAAAGAAGTATTTAAAAGATCAGCTAATCTTGTTAGGAAGATCTCTTTGTATCGATCATTTTCTAACATTCTACCCAATATTTTATAACCGCCTGTACTTCCTGTAATAAAATCTCTTAGCGAACTATAGAATTCATTTGGCTCGTCACCTAAATTCTTCCACCAGTCAAAATCGTAGGAAATGTAATGCCATTTTCCATCCTGCTGGCGGGGTCTCCAGTATCGAACATTGTTTGGATCACCGTGAGAAGTATAAAGTTGATAGATCCAGTGATCAGTAAAACTGTCAAAGTCTATCACAGATTTAGCATAATTGAAGAAAGCGTCACCGGTGAGAGTTTCGTCATTAAAATTATCTAGAAGTTGATTGTAAGCTATGGCATCACCGTCGGTTACTTCATCATAATCTTTGATCATATCGATGTCATTGAAACCATATCGGGATTCCACAAAATCATCATTCTTTCTTTCGTAGATATTGTAAATACCCCAATACTGACCGTTTATATAAAGAGCGGCAGGTTTATATGACTGCATTGCATTTTTATGATCCCATTGAATATTTATGGTTCTCATAAGTTCATTTAATAATCGGGAACGTTCTTCCGCACCGGCTCTTAAAGAAAAACCATCATATTCCTGATAATCATTTTCCGGGAAAAGGGGATAATTCAATCGGTCTAGACCAAATCGGTCGTTGTTATTAATGATGAAAGATTTCTTTGGAAATCCGCGACTGAAATTTCCACCAATTTCTGCTTCTGCCATAAATTCGAATTCAGGATTTCCAAACTCGTTCATGTATTCGATATGCAGAGGATATTGAAAATCTTCCCAAAAATTAGCTCCAAAGAAAGGATACTGACCATTCGTTTCAGAAGAATCACCAATCACATACATACCTTTATCATAATCGAACAGCGAATCTGGTTCCATCACAAAAGAAACAACCGGGATAGTATGTTGATTTTCAAATAAATACGTATTTGTAATGGTTTCACTCGCTTGTTTTCCGGATTCGATCGCGATAGCACGAATTACAGTAGAAGTATCCAGTGAAATTGGTGAGGAGTATAGAGGTGAATTCGGAGTAGGGACTGAACCTCCGGTCTCAAATCTGATCTCAGCACTTCCCGAAGCTGAAAGCCCAACCGTTACAGTTCCTGAATAGAATCCGGTTTCCAGAGAGAAAGAAGGAGCATCAGAAACTTCAGCAACAACGCTACCATCATTCATAGCATTTGGAGTCGGGTTTAAGAAAGCAAAAGAGCCAATACCATCAGTTTTACGACCCAAAGAAATATCAGTGGTTTGCTCTCCAAAAGAGATAGAATCTAAAACTGTGGTTCCATCAGTATCAACAAGTGCGATGTGCTCTCCACCTGCGCTTAACTTAAAATCAACGTGATGAGCACCCTGCTCAGAATCATTATCCAACCAAATGATCAAATACCCGTTCGCATTTATAGTAGTCTGTGCACTGGATGTGCTTGGAATCTGCCATTTTGTAAGATTATCGGGATCATCTGATAAGTACAATCCTGCAAGGTTAACAGAGACATTTCCTGCATTATAAATTTCGATCCAGTCATCAAATTCTCCGGCGTTATCAGCTATAACAGTTGAGTTTGAAGCCATGATCTCGTTAATGGAAAGTTGTGCGAAAGCGGGGGCAGAAATAAAAATTAGTAGTAACGTAGCAAGGGTGTAGCGAATATTCATATATGTTGGTGCTTAATAATGATTTCTAATGAAAGAAAAATTCTCTCTATAACAATGAATTTTAACTAAATATAGGAAGAAATCTAAGCATGAAATTGTGAAAAGAAGTTTCGAGACGCCAGTTTTGATTAGAATCGCGTAATATTAGTTGGCAGTCATCCATTTAATAATGTGATCAAGGAAACCATCAATAAATTTTTTGTCGAGTTGAGGATATTCACTAGCCAGCCCTGTATCTGCTTTTTGAAATAAATGATTAGCGTCGTCAAAGACCTTAATTTCAAACTCGGTTCCCGAAATCTCCAGAGCCTTTCTTATTTTTGACTGATTTTGAGTAATGGTGACCTGAGTATCTTTTCCTCCAAATAATACTAAAGTCGGTATATTAATTTTTTCAAGGTCATCCGTCGGAACATAAAACAACAAAGATTTTACCTGAGGTGAGCTGTAAATTTGAGCCAATTGTTCAGTCTGATTGTTGACCATAGCGCCGATATCAGGAATGGAATTTTTTTGAGCGTCCGGTAATGCATTTAATAACTCAGAATATGCCTGACTGTAACCAACTTTGGCTGCTTCAATGTCGTTTTTGAATGCAATAGCCTTCATCAACTCTTCTCTTGCATTGATCTCTTTTTCAACAAGGCTTTTCTCAACAGTAGAGGTCGCATATGCAAACTCTACCTGATAACGAAGTATTTCACTTAAAGAAGGAGCGGTAGATCCCATAAGTATAAGTTGAATTACTGAATCATTTTCCGCAGCTACTTTTCCGGCTACAACACCTCCCTGACTATGCCCCAGTAAAGTAAAGTGTTGGAATTTATTTTTTGCATCGTGTTGAAAGTATGACATTATAGTTTCGACATCTAAAGCAAGATCCGCTAAAGTGGCATTTCCGAAATTTCCGGTAGACTCACCAACACCCCTGTCGTCATATCTGAAACTTGGAATTCCTTCTTCTGCCAGACGTTGTGCCATATCAGAGAATATCCTGAAACCAAAAACCTCTGAATCACGATTTTGCGCGCCGCTGCCTGAGCTCATTATCAAAAGCGGAGCTTTAACATTGCCTGTTGGTAGTGTGAGTGTTCCACCAATTTGTATTTCACCATTAGAAATGATCAGATCTGTTTCGTTTTCGGGCTTTGGTGGCGCAGTTGTTAATGAAGTTCTCTCTACAGAAAAAGGAGTGGTAGGACCGCCTTGGGAATAACTTCCTGAAATTTCGGTTTCGGAATTAAAGTTTCCGGTAAATAGTCCGGTGATTTGCCCTACACTAAATGATAAAGAAACAGAGTCTCCTGTTTGTGAAATGGGATCTAAATTTAAATCTTTAGCTCCTTGTTGTGGGATATCCAACGTTCCGGAATAGCCAGCGGCGGATTTGTCAATTTTGAAGATGATCTTTAATTGTCCGCCCGGAACTGTAATACCACCTTCCCAGATTCCCTGAAGAGAATTCTGCCCAAATAGTGGCATAGAGAATAGAATAAGCAGGATAAAAACAGAGAAACTAGATTTTAACATAGGAGATCTGACTATCATGGCTAATATTTTCAGAACAAAAATATAGTCGAAACAATCAGAAAACCATGAATCTATTTTTAAATAAAGACTAGTTCCCGGCTATTCCAATAACACCACATGCAATTCGTGCACCGGCATCTCCGGAAGGCTGCGAGTTAAGATCATCTTCTCCGGCATGTATGATAATTCCGCGACCGATAATTTCTTCTAAAAAGATATGATTATCCACGTAGCTAAGAGTAGTTGTAAATTCCTCTCCTTCACTTACTAAATTTCCCATATCTCCGACATGACGTTTTTCAGCATCTCTTGAATTGTGTTGCATATCATCAGGATCAAAGTGTCCGCCTGCTGAAGTAGCATCCGAAGCGGAGCAATCACCATATTGATGGATATGAAATCCGTGCTCACCTTTTGAAAGACCGGTTATCTGAGCTGTGATCTTAGTTCCGTTATCAGTTTTACCAAAATTGATGGTTCCTGAAATTTCATTATCACCTACAGAATGGACTACGGCAACAGCTTTTTTTATCTGAGGTCCGTCAAATTCCTTAACTACCTCAATTCTTTCTGTTTTGGTGCAGTTTAAAATTAGTGCAAGTGTTAAAAATGTGAATAAATTCTTCATGTCAATTAATTTAGTTTTCTAACTAACACAGAGAATTAGCACTTCATTCACCTTTAATGACAACTTTTCTGAATTCAGCAATTTTTGCAATTTTTGCTTTCAGATCATTAAAAATATCAGGGTTGGATGATCTGAACCGCTGAATTTTCTTTTTTTCTTTTAGATTTCGGACCAACTCATTCGCTCTTTTGAACATGGTAGAAGTAAAAAGGCTCACGAGAAAATATCCCCATGCCCAGGTCGCAGGTATTCCGGCAATTAAAAGAATACAAGTGACTAATAAATAGAAAAGCGGGAAGAGAAATAATCCAAGCACAAATTTTATGGAAACATCGAAAGCTTTGTCCTGGATCTTGTTTTTGATGATATAGCGAGCAGGTTGATACGGGATAATTCCATTCAGCCAAACAAGAAAGTAAACGGGAGCTAAAAGAATTCTCTTGATCATGGGTAATTTTACTTCAGATAAAGTTCTCACGCTCAACTTATTTTTCTCAGTGACTTCCAGTACTTGTTCTGCATCTGAGATCAGTTCCGGTGTTTGCAGTTCTTCAGCAGTCTGAACTAAAGTATTCATATACTCATTATTCGAAAGTTTTGCTCTGTCAGGTTCCATTTCATCCAGTGCAATCTTTATCAGTGGATACTGATCCAGTTTAGGAACGTGCATAATCAATGGTTTCAGATTATTTGAAGTCTGATTTTTTAAACTGTTTGCAGCACTCCGTTCACTCTCTTCATATTCTTTTCTATAGTCAGAAACTTTGATGGGATCTCCGAAAACCACACGAACTTCATTTCTGGAATTTTGATGATCACTGTAATTAACTCCAACCGGCTGAACATAGAGATCCAGATTCCAGTCATTCTTGATTTCAGCATCAAAAGCAATTCGTGTGAATCCCTTGCTGAATGGTCGAAGACGTCTCTTTAAATCATGATTTGCTTCTGCAAAAACAAGTATAGCTTCTCCATTCGTCAAATACTCAACACAAGTTTGAAATATCTCATTGTTCTTTTGGATCTCACTCATTCCGTCTCTCACCCGGTAAACAGGAAGCAGGTTCAGGGAGCGTAAAAACCAATTCATGAAAGAAGATTGGAATGCTTTTGCCCGGGTTAAAAAAGAAGTGGTTTGAAATACCGTTGTAGTAACCAGCAACGCATCCATAAAAGAATTCTGATGATTAGGAACCAATAAAATCGGTTTGCCTTTTGGAATCTTATGCTTGTCGACTACGTGTATTTTTTTATAAAAAAACTGCAGTCCGGTTCTTACCAACCCCAATCGAATAAAATTGTACCAAAGAAAGTTTTTACGCATTAGTTATCACGCGTTGTATTGATTTTTTCCCGACGGACCAGTACCAACCTAAGCTCATTCCTGCAAGTATATGCCAGATTCCCCACCAGGCAACAATAAGAGCCATGCCCCCAAGTCCGTCAAAAAAGTTGAAAATTAAAAGTAAACCCAATCCCGAATTTTGAATCCCGGTTTCAATGGAAATCGATCGCCTGTCCGCTTCAGGAAGGTTAAATGCTTTGGCAAGCCCATATCCTGAAGTTAAAGCTACAGCATTATGGATAAATACCAAAAGCAGAACAAACTGTACATATGCAATAAAATTGTCAAAGTTAGTCCAAAAGGCAACGATCACAAACCCTGCAAAGAAAACAACGCCAAATCCTTTTATCCAAGGGCTGATTCTTTCAGCTATATTCGCTTTAAAATGACGAACGATCATCCCTAAAACAAGCGGAATCCCGAGAATCAAAACTATGATCTCAAAAACTTTCCACAAATCTAGACTGATCTCCTGGAGGATCGCATTGGTCGGAGAATACAAACTTGCCCAAAATGTAAAATTCAACGGTGTCATTACTATAGCAAGTAATGTGGCAATGGCTGTCATACTTACCGAAAGCGCAGCATTTCCTCTTGCCAGCAAAGAAAAGAAGTTGGAGATATTACCACCGGGACAAGCAGCTACCATAAACATTCCCAGAGCAATACTGGGTGCGGGTTGCATAAGCCATACTAAAACGAATGTGAGAAATGGAAGTAGCAAAAACTGTGAAAACGAACCTATGAGGGTAGATTTCGGATTCTTTGCGATGTCTTTAAAGTCCTGAATAGTAAGTTCCAGCGCTACACCAAACATAATTACGGCAAGTGATACATTCATCACCATTAAGCCGCCTTCCCCGAGATTTAATTGCAGAGCGTCAATAGATTCAGTCATGCAGTGAATGTAAAAAATAAGTGGGTTTTATTTAGAGAGAATTTTATAAGTAGTGTCGCAAAATTTTGCAACACTACTTGATATCAATAAAGGCTATACCAAAAAACCTTTTACCTTCAATAACTCAGCATTCAGAATCGCTCCTCCCGCGGCTCCTCTGATAGTGTTATGAGCCATGGCAACGAAACTGACATCGAACACTTCAGATTCACGAAGTCTACCCATATGTAGTTGCATGCCACCTTCATGGTCAGCATGGAGTCTGGGTTGAGGATATCGGTCATCTTCATGAAGTTTGATCACTTCTTTGGGTGAAGAAGGAAGATCCAGATCAGAAATGGGATTTTTCCAGTTCAGAATCGCTTGTTTTACTTCGTCGATAGATGAAGGAGTCTTCTTAAATTTTACGGTTGCTGCTAACATGTGTCCGTTGATGGCAGGAACACGAGTTGCCGTAGCACTTAGATTAATTTGCGGTTCAGAAAGTTTTCCATCTGTGAGATCAGATAATAATTTCTGAGTTTCCGGTTTGATTTTCGGCTCTTCTCCTGAAATAAAAGGAACAACATTTCCTAAAATATCTAAGCTTGCAACACCGGGGTACCCCGCTCCGGAAATGGCTTGCATCGTGGTTAAGATCACGGTTTCAATTCCAAAAGCATCATGAAATGGTTTCAGTGCCAATGAAAGTGGAACAGCAACACAATTCGGGTTAGTTACGATCCAACCGGAGCCATCCGAAGTAAAGCTCTGAGTTTTGATGAGGTTGATATGATCAGGATTTACTTCCGGCACCAAAAGTGGAACGGTTTCATCCATACGGAAATTCTTAGCATTGGAAATTACAGGAATTCCCGCTTTAGCAAACGCTTCTTCAATCTCGCCGGCAACAGATGAATCCAGACCGGAGAATACAAAATCAACGTTTCCGAATTCCTCCGGTTTACAGCTAGCCACAGTCATATCTGCAATAGAGGCAGGAAGATTGACATCTTCGATCCAATTAGCTGCGTCCTTGTATTTTTTACCGGCAGAGCGTTCTGAAGCTCCCAAAGCTTCAATTTTAAACCAGAGATGATCTCGAAGTAAACGAATAAATTTTTGTCCAACGGCGCCTGTTGCACCTAAAATACCAACTTTCATTTTTAATTAGGAATAAGTGAATTAGAAATATGGAAAATAGGTATTCCTTATTCCTAATTCTCAATTATTCATTCAAATTTGGTTAAACTAAATTCTTATCTTTAAAGCTTATTCAAAATCAAAAACAGAGTTAGAACTTAATGTCGAACTTAGATAGCCTGGACAAGATCGTTTCACTGGCAAAAGCACGCGGTTTCATTTTTCAATCTTCAGAAATTTATGGAGGCCTTAGCGCTGTATATGATTATGGCCCATTAGGTGTGGAACTGAAGAACAATATCCGCAATACCTGGTGGAAAGAAATGACGCAGCGACATGATAACATTGTTGGTGTTGATGCAGCTATTTTTATGCATCCGAAAGTGTGGGAAGCGAGTGGTCACGTAGGCGGATTTAACGATCCTATGATCGACGACAAGCAGTCCAAGAAACGCTATCGCGCAGATATGTTGATTGAGCAGTATATCGCAAAGCTGGAAAAAGACGGCAAGCAGGATGAGGCTGATAAAATTCAGGAGCAGTTAGATACTACAGGAACTCGCAAAAGCCTGACTGAAGACCTGTATGATATTATCATGGAAAACGAAATTCGTTCACCGGACTCCGGCGCTTTCGACTGGACCGAAGTTCGTCAGTTTAACTTGATGTTTAAGACTCAGTTTGGTTCTACATCTACTGAAGAGGATGGTGTGTATTTGCGCCCGGAAACTGCACAAGGAATTTTTGTGAATTATAAGAATGTTCTGGACACAGCCAGAGTTCAGGTTCCTTTTGGAATTGCTCAAACTGGAAAGGCATTCAGAAACGAAGTTGTAGCCCGACAGTTTGTATTCCGTATGAGAGAATTCGAACAAATGGAGATGCAGTATTTTGTAGAGCCGGGGACAGATGGTGATGCTTATGAAGAATGGCTGGAAAAGAGATTGGCCTGGCACAAAAGCATTGGAATCAGAGAAGAGAATTTAAGAACAGCTCCGCATCCGGAAGATAAACTTGCTCACTACGCCAGAGCCGCTGCTGACATTCAGTATAAATACCCGATCGGCTGGCAGGAAGTGGAAGGAGTTCATAACAGATCTGATTTCGATCTTACTCAGCACCAGGAATTTTCCGGAAAGAAACTGGAATATTACGATCAGAAGAATCAAAAACGATATATGCCGTATGTTATCGAAACCTCTGTTGGTCTTGATCGGTTGACGCTTATGGTTCTTTGTGATGCGTACCGTGAAGAGGAAGTAGAAGGAGATTCCAGAACGGTTCTGAAACTGGATCCGAGATTAGCTCCTGTACAAGTTGGAGTTTTCCCGCTGATCAAAAAGCCTGAATTGCAGGAAATAGCTCATAAGATTGAAAAAGAGCTTCGCGAAGACTATTCTGTTCAATACGATGAATCCGGTTCTATCGGAAAGCGATACCGAAGATTAGACGAAGCAGGAACTCCGTTCTGTATTACTGTAGACTTCGATACGATCGAAAAAGATAATCAGGTTACTATCCGATACAGAGATGATATGAGTCAGGTTCGAATTCCAATTGATAAAGTGGGAGATGTAATTCAGAAGGGAATTAAGGATTGGAAGGTTAGTTAGATAAATTTCCGGGAAGGTCGATAATTACTTTAGTGCCTTTTCCGGGAGTACTTTCTATTTGTAATTTGCCATTCATAATTTCTATGTATTTGGCAGCTGCCTTAAGGCCAAACCCGGTTCCTTTTTCGTCATTAGTGCCAGCGGTGGTTACCCATTCTTTGCTATAAAGGATCTTATTCAGCTTCTCCTCATTTATTCCTACTCCATTATCTTCAATTGTTGTAATGGTACGATCCCCTTTTTTTGTCAGATCAATTAAAATGGATCCGTTTTCTGGAGTGAACTTTATTGCATTATGAAGAATATTACGTGTAACAAAAGAATAGCTTCCCTGGTCTGCATAAATTGGCTGTTCTAAATTGCTTGCAACGAGATCTATATTTTTGGACTCTATGTTGTGATGATAAAGAGCAAGAACCTGAGTCCATACTTTTTGAGAGTTGAAAACCTCTGATTCGATTTTTTTATTTTCTATTTGTGCTTTTGACCATAGTAAAATATCGTCCAAAAAATTAAGGAGGTTATCCACCGTGCCGGACAGGTCATGGATATAATAGCTTAATTCTTCTTTAGAAAATGATTCTAACTCAATCAGATCCAGAATTCCGTAAACACCTGAAATCGGACTTTTGATATCATGCGCTATAATTGAAATAAGGCGATTATTTATTTCATTTAATCTCTCCAATTCATTTCTTTGCACCTCAATTTTTTTGTAGTACTGAATCAAAAGATAGGACATGGGGTAAGAAATCACAGCCGGTATTATAGTAGATAAGGAAAGCCCAAAAGCATTTACTTTCAATCCGGTTAGCATACTTACAATTAGGTAGAATGCTACAGAAATAGTCACAGAAATAACCATCACCTTGAATGGTGATAGCATCAACTTTGCTAAAGTGTCTCTTTTTGGCATCTAAGAAATTTTTCCATACGAACATAAGTTTTTATGGTACTTGTACCAACTCACATATTGTTAAATGATTTTACCTCTATTCTTAATTATAAAACTCACTTAAAATCGGTTCGTTCTTATTGAGTTTTACTGATCAAGTGCCGTTCTTTACATAAAAGTTGAGATGCTAATGGAATCATTTGTAGAATTTTTTGAGAACATCCCCACTGCATTCAGGGCAGGATTATTAGTTGGGGGGATATTTCTTTTCTGGATCATTGAAGGAGTATTTCCCCTTTTCGAGTTCGGATATAAAAAAGTTCGTCATGCGGGAATAAATTTATTTCTGAACGGATTGTTTCTGGCAATCGGATTGGCCTTTGCGGGATTACTGGTGTGGTCGTCTGACCTGGTGACGGAAGAAGGTTTCGGAGTTCTGCAATGGATCGAAATGCCGCTATGGGCTCAGGCAATAGTTGGGGTTCTGTTACTCGATTTCTTCGGAGCCTATTTGATCCACTGGATAGAACACAAAGTGAAATTTATGTGGAGATTTCATTTAGTACATCACAGCGACACTACCGTTGATGTTACTACAGGTTTACGACACCATCCCGGAGAAGCAGTTTTCAGAATGGTATTTACGATCTTAGGAGTAATTCTGGTTGGTGCCCCGATCTGGGTCATCTTTTTGTATCAAAGCATTTCGGCGCTGTTTGCACATCTTACACATGCTAACATCAATATGCCCAGAAAGATCGATAGGGCGTTATCATGGATTTTTATTACACCGTTGATGCATAAAGTTCATCATCACTACACACAACCTTTAACAGATACCAATTATGGAAATATTTTCTCCATTTGGGATCGCCTGCTAGGAACATTCGCACAAGTTGATGAAATGACTGAGCTGAAATATGGAATTGATACACATATGGATCCCAGCGAAAACGACAATCTTGGGAATTTGTTGAAGATCCCTTTTCAACAATACCGCCCGCCTGTGGGTTCTAAGTTTGGGGAGGCTGAAGGTGATGTCACTGAATCAAAAAAACACTGAAAGCCTTAATAAGCTTCTGCGAAATAGTGCTTTTGTATCAAATTAATTGTCCACATTTTCCTGAAATATCAATTCTTGATTTGTAAAATCAAAGCCACATAAATATCCTAACCCACTTCGGGATTGGGACATTACAGCCCCGCAGTCTATATCAATTACCTGATCTGTTTTAAGATTCAGGAACTGAAGTTCAGTTTCTTTCCTGGATTGCATCGTATGACCATGAATTACTATTCGACTCCCCAACCATTCCATATCAATGTTTTGATACCAATTTCTGGCCCAAAGAAGAGCTTCTTTGTCATTAAACGGATTATCATAAACAAATCTCAAACCGGCATGGACAACAATGAATTCATCATCTTGATGATATAAGGGAAGAGCGTCGCAGAAATGAATATATTTTTCAGGAATATCTGCCAGATTTCTAATGCCAAAACTTTGCAATAATGCTTTATCACCCACTTGATGTAAACCGCGATTCACCTCAGCAATATAATTGTCGATCAGCATTTGTTCGTGATTTCCTCTCAACGCCACAATCTGATGTCCGTCTTCTTTAAGTGTAATTATTTTATCAATCACACCTTTAGAACTTGGTCCGCGATCAATATAATCCCCAACCAGATAGAGCGTATCTGAATTACTGAAATTCATTTTGTTTAATAATGCTTCAAAAGTAGCCAAACAGCCGTGAATATCTCCGATGATAATTTTTCTGTTCATAAACAATTGAACTGTTTCATTAATAATCCTTGTTTAGAGAAGCTCTGTAAGTAGTATCTGTACTTGTAGAAGAAATGATGTTTACATCACTTATTCAATTGTTCGAGGTCACTTTTGTAGGGATTAACTATCAGTTCTTTCTGACCTGTGAGTTCCCAGAATCTCAACTGGAACCGAATCAAAATAGGCTCAAGATTATCCATGTTATGGGAGCTTGTGTCAAAGTAGAAATCCAAAATTTTGCAATAGTGTAATCCGTGAGCACTTCCCGTATTGAGTAAGCAAGAGTGAGCTGTTGAGTTGTTTCAAAATCAAATTCAGAAGCTATTCAGATCGTTTTAGTCTCCGCGCAAATCCCGTGAATCCAATAGTTATATAGTGAATATTTCCTGAAAAGCCTGTATAACTTTTTTCAAACTGTGGTTGATTAAAAGAATAACGCAACCTAATAATCCATTCACCTGATTCATTTCTTGCAACTATTCCCGAGCTGGATTTTCTCATTTTAAGATCTAGATTTAACCCCATGGAATAAGTAGTTGTGAAATCAAGGCCAACATTTTCATATTCTTCATTTCGCTCAATGTCATATTCGGTAGGAGCAACGTTAGTAGAGGAAATACCAACGAAAGGAGTAAACTTTAAGAGATTATTATTAATCAGCTCAAAACCAAGAGAGGCTTCAGGTAAAAAAATTCTTGTTTGATCACCGCTATTCCAAGTAGATCCATTGAAATCAATATCTCGGGAAGTTTTCCCAAACCCTATATAATTACGTAAGTACAGTACGTAATTTTTGTACTGAACATCGAATGCAATACCAAATGGCACATTGTTATCGAAATTTTCATAAAGTTGATCGGTAAAAACTCCATAACCCGTAAAAAATTCGAATGCGAATCCCCAATCAGATGGCTTTACAACAAACCTAATATGTTCTTTGACTAAACTGTAAAAAGATGAATTAGGATATTTTTCAAGGAATATATCAGAATAAGAATTCAATGAATCCTGAGAAATTTCATCTTTTTCATATTCTATCAATAAGTGATCAAGATGAAGAAGTAGAAAATCTTTTTCCATATTGCTTAACGAAGATGAACTAATAGATAGCTTGATATCCTCTCTTTCTTTTTTTATCCGTTCTCGTAATCTTACATATAGATAATCTGTTTCAGGAAAAATTACGGTATTACTAAAGGGGGTATCTTCAATTTCTAAATTATTGGAGCTTTCCTGAAAACCTTTAACTGACGTAATTACAGTTTCAAAATCCTGAAACCAATATCCTAAGAGCCATTTTTCAACATTAAAAAAGGAAGCATAGTTTTCATTTTCTAATTCCAATAAATAGTTCGCAATTTTTTTTGCTTCTATTTTGTCAAGATTTACAATTTCATCTAGAAGTAGCTTCCTTGCATTTTGAATCTGATCAGTCTTTGAAATTCTATTACTTATTCTGCTTGAGTCTCGAATCTGAGCATATACAAAGTTGAAGCAAAAAAAAGTTATTAAGACTGATAATAAGTATTTCATGTAAAACCGCTTATAGATTTATTTTTCTTTAATAAGTTTACTAACTCCAATCCCAACCACTACCACCACAAAAGCACCCAGCGGATTTAACCACAAGAACTCAATGGCTTTGGAATATCCTTCCGGAGTTTGGGACCATGGAAAGATGAAAGAATAATCCTGTGTCGCTACATTGTAGAAAAGTCGATCAAATGTAAATACCGAGGCCATTCCCGAAAGGAGCCCGATCAATGCTCCGTTTCCATTCGCTTTCTTCACCCAAAGCAGGAGAATAAAAACTCCTAAAATAGACCCGTAGAAATAGCTTCCTATCTGATTGATCAGTTCGATGATAGAGCGGGTTTCACCGAGAATAAGTGCTGAACCGGTGGCGATGACTCCCCAAAGAACAGTGACAGAACGGGAAGATTTTAGAAAGTGTAATTCACCTGGATCATCGGGCCGAAGGCGTTTATACCAATCTACGATGGAAACTGTAGTAAGAGCATTCAATTCTGAATCAATGGAACTCATAGCTGCTGCAAAAATTCCGGCTACGATCAGACCAACCAAACCAATCGGAATATATTTTAAAATGAAATAAGGAAAGATGTAATTGGTATCATTCACATCAGCCTGTCTAATTTCAGCTTGTAACGCTAATTCTTTTTGACGGGCGGTATTCAGATCAGCATCCGCTTCCAAGAATGCCTGCTGAGAAATCATGTCTCGATTTCTGGCTGCTTCAACTGCTAATCTCTGCCGGTTTTCACGAGCTTCTAAATATTGTTGTTCAATGATTTGCTCTCGATTTAATTGCTCTTCAGTTTGGGCAACCGGATCAGTAGAGCGGAAAGAAATTGGGGCATCGTTAAAAATAAAAAACACGTACAGCATCACGCCAAGAAGAAGAATAAAGAACTGCATGGGTACTTTCGCATAGGCAGAAAGCAAGAGAGATTTCTTGGCTTCTTTAGTATCCGATGTGGTTAAATATCGTTGTACCTGAGTTTGATCCGTTCCGAAATAGGAAAGCATCAGAAACAGAGCTGCAAAAACACCGCTCCACACATTGTACTTTTCGCTGAGATCAAAATTAAGATCCAGAGCGGTTAATTTATCCAGACTTCCGGCGAGGTAGAGTGCACCTCCAAAGCCAACGTCTTCAGGAAGATTTGCCATCACCACAAAAAAGCAGAAGACAAGGCCGAACATCATCACAGCCATTTGCTTTACATCCGTCTGGATCACTCCGGCAACTCCTCCGTACATGGTGTAAAGAGTGGCGATCAATCCTATAATGAGAATAGTGGCGGTCAGTGGAAGACCTAAAAGCAAAGCAAGCACATAACTTGGTGCTGCAATTACAGCTCCTAATGCTAATCCGCGGGAAATCAAAAATAATCCACTGGTGGTAAGTCGGGTTTTTAAACCAAATCGTTCTTCTAAAACTTCATAAGCGGTAAAGGCTTTCATCCTGCTGAAGAAAGGAACCAGAAATAAACAGATCAGAATCATCGCAAATGGAATGGCTAAATAAACCTGCACAAATCGCATGTCTTCTACATAGGCAATTCCGGTAGTTCCTATAAAAGTTATGGCGGAAGCCTGAGTAGCCATGATCGAAAGACCCGCTGCCCACCAGGGCATACTTCTTCCTGCGAGTAAAAATCCTTCGATGTTTTCAGCACCTTTACCGCGACGAGTCCCATCCCAAATGGTATAAAGCAAGAAAAGTGAGAGAACTGCCCAGTCTATCCAATGCATATCAAGTTAATTTTTGGAAGAGTATGTTGAATTAAAAACAGTTTAATTAAAAGCTAATGGAAAACAACTTAAGTAATTATTTAAAAATAGAGTAAAAGAAGTTGATTTTTAATTAGGGGTAAAGGCCTTTTTACTTGTCGTATGTAAACAAAGAGGTGATAAAAAATAAAACCCTTAAAGAGTTCATGGAAGTACTTGTATTTGAAAATAAAGAATCCGGTTCTTTATACGCTGCTCAGATGATCGCAAATAAAGTGTTGATGAACAATTCTGTAAATGAAGAAACTGTACTTGGCCTTCCAACGGGGTCAACACCGACAGATATGTATAAAGCGTTGGTAGAAATTAATAAAAAGGGTGTCAGCTTCAGTAGAATTATTACATATAATCTTGATGAATACTATCCGATGAGAAAGTCTTCGCCTCACAGTTATCATTATTATATGTACGATCATTTTTTTCAGCATGTTGATATACACGAAGAAAATATCTTTATACCAAATGGTGAGATAAAAAATGAAGATCTATTAAATTTTTGCACAGAATACGAACTGTCCATAAGGAGAAATGGCGGAATAGATATTCAGATCTTAGGCCTGGGATTAAATGGTCATATCGGGTTTAATGAACCCGGTTTTAGTATGGATTCAATAACTCAGAAAGTAACTCTCAGTGATACTACCCGAACAGCTGCAGTGAAGTATTTCGGAAAAAAAGAAGATGTACCTTTGCATGCTATTTCTGTGGGAATAAAAACGATACTGAGTGCCGATCATATAATGCTGATGGCCTGGGGAAATGAAAAAGCCGAGATTGTAAAGGAGTGTATTGAGGGACATTTAAGCAAAGATATTCCCGGGACGTATTTACAAACACATAAAAATGTAACGGTAATTCTTGATGCGGAGTCAGCTTCAAAGCTAAACAGGGACAAAATTTCACTAAAAGAAAGTAAGTTATCATAAACCAAATCACGGAGTAATATGAAAAAAATAAAATCAATCATTTTAACGGCATGCATGATTTTGCCTGTTGTTTTGATGGCTCAACCGGAAACACCAATCGAGGAATGGACAGGAAGAACTGTTTTGTTTATCGGGGCTCATCCTGATGACGATGGAGGTTCTCACGGAACAATGGCAATGTTGCAGGCAAACGGGAATGAAGTATATGTTTTGCTTTTAACAACAGGGAATGTTGGAACCGGTGATCCTACAATGACACGCGACCGTCTTTCAAAGATTCGTCGTCAGGAAGAAGTTGATGCTTTAAAAGAGCTCGGTATTCCTGAGGAAAACTATATAAATCTAGGTTATACAGATGGAATGGTTGAGTTTGCGGATAAAGAAGAAGTTGTAAAGCAGATTGTGTGGTGGATCAGAAAGTTAAAGCCAACAACAATGATGGCTTTTGATCCGGGATATGGATATCAGCAATGGCATAAAGCAGATCACAGAGCAGCGGCCTACTTAGCAGTTGATGCAGCAAGAGCAGCTGAATGGAGATTGATTTTCCCAAGTCAGATCATTAATGAAGGTCTTGAACGTCATAGTGTTACTGATTATCTGTTTTACAGCACTACAGCTAATGCAGCTAACACAACAGTAGATATTTCTGAATATGCTGAGAATAAGGTGCAGTCACTCTCTAAATATATTAGTCAGTTTACTTCAGCATTTGATAATTACGTAGGACCAAATATTTCTGACCTGCCCGGAAATGAAGGAAAGGAATTTATGGAAAGATTGAGAAGAAGAGTATTTGAACGTGGAGCTGTAGATGGGAAGCCTACAGAAAGCTTCAGATATTATAAAGGCGCACCGGATGGCGCAGGCTCAAGAAGAGACTGAGCATATTTTTTCTATCCATCATTTTCTAAAGTAAGCAATAACCATGTGTTGTTGCTTACTTTTTTCTTAAAGGATCTCATAAATTCAGGTTTCTATTTCACGAATATTTGACTAATTATTTAAAAGGACGTCTGTTGGGTTGTGGGTGAAATAATAAACTTTTTGACGATAACTAAATAAGAAGGACTAGCTGCAAATAATAATGTTACTATTGGCACTCTCAGCAAATAGTAAAGAGGATAACCGATTGAATGATTTAAATCGGGTGGAGAGAATACGTAAAGGAGACAAAAAAGCATTTGAAGCTTTATTCTTTGAATACCATGAGCAGTTAAGCAGGTTTGCAAACTCAATTACAAAATCCCGTGAGTTTGCAAGAGATGCTGTCCAGGATGTATTTCTGAAAGTCTGGAGAAACAGAAAAGAATTAGATATAGAAGTATCGGTAAAGGTTTACTTATATCAAGCCGTAAGAAATCAGTCATTAAACTTACTTAGTAAGCAAAAAAATCAGCAGCGATTAAGAGAGAATTTTCTGAGCGAGGTCAAAAGTATTCGTAACCAGGAATTTGAAGAAACCAGCTCGAACAATGAACATCTGGAATTGATAAAAAGGGTGTGGGAAGTTGTTAGCCAGATGCCGGAAAGAAGAAGGTTAGTCTTTGAATTACACAGAAAGCATGGTTTCAGTTATAAAGAAATTGCCAAAATTCTTGAAATAACACGAAAGACGGTAGAAAATCATATGTCTCAGGCGCTTCAATACCTGCGTGACAATATCGAAATAAATAAAATGAAATAATTTTAGGGGTATTGGTTTTTGCTTCTGTCTAATAATAAACAAACTTAAAAGTGAAGTCAGAATTGGATATAAGCCTTTTAGCAAAATTTTTAGCTGAAGAATGTGATAACAAAGAAAAACAGTTGGTGTCTGACTGGTTGTCTAAAAGTTCAAAGAACAGAGAAATAATGAAGGAATTTGAAAAAATATGGGAAGCTTCTGAGCATTCCGATTCCTCCGAAGATGTTTTTGACAGCAACTTAGAATGGGTTGTGTTGCAGAATAGAATTGAAGATGAAACTTTGAACTTTAATACTAAGCATGTAAATCGCAGCACCTGGTTGTCTTTATATAATCCTCTTTTACCAACATTAAGTAAAGTTGCTGCTTTATTTCTTATAGCTGCTTTTGTGGGGCTTTTCTTTATCGACAGGTTCTATGTTGAAGAAGTACAGCCCGAGGCACCAACTCTTAATGAGATCTCAATGGAGAAAGGCTATCGCGGTGGGGTAACACTATCTGATGGGACAAAAGTATATATAAACTCCGATAGCAAAATTATTATACCTAAAGTTTTCAAAGCAGACAGAAGAGAAGTTTTCTTAGAAGGTGAAGCGTTTTTTGATGTAGCTAAAAATCCTAACAAGCCGTTTCTCATTAAAACAAAAGGTGCAGTTGTAGAAGTTCTGGGTACTTCTTTTGCCGTTCGTAATTACCCCGGAGACAATATAATTCAGACAGTAGTGAGTGAGGGAACGGTTTCATTTAGTTCTGACAGCAAATCACAAAAGAGTAGTGTAATTCTTACTGCCGGAAATCTGGGAAGGTTAAATCTGGAGAACAATGAAATTAAGACGGAGTATGTGAATGATGTTGATTTCTACCTTAGCTGGAAAGATGGGTATTTGACATTTAAGAATGAAAAAATGAAGGAAGTGGCAAAACAACTTGAAAGGAAATATGATATCGAAGTTGTGTTTGACTCAAAAGAAATTGCAGATATGAACTTAACGGCGGAATTAAGAAGCAGATCATTGGCAAGGGTGTTGGAAACTATATCTATGTCTTTAAAAATTGATTATACCTTGCTTCATGACCGGGTAAGTTTTGAATTGTCTGATAGTTCAGATTAAAGAATAATTTTAATTACAAATATTTTGGAAGCGCTTTTATCGGTTTCAAAATATCAATATTAACAAGTTACAGAGGAAACGTATGAGACCATTAGTTAATAAAATGATACGGGTTGCTTCTTGCTACTGCCTTATTGGAGTATTTTTACTTCAGTTCGGGAATCCATCAAATGTAAGAGCTCAACTAATAGCTTCTTCATCAAACAGCATTCAAGCAAATAGCTATTATCCGGTTCATATATACAAAAACAGTATACCTGAACTACAGAGTTTAATTTCTATTGACAAAGACAGTGCTTTGTTAAAAGATGTGCTAAAAGAGATAGCAAGAAAAACCAAGCTAGGTATCGCTTATAATTCAGATCTACAGGTTCTTAATAAAAAGGTCTCAGTTAAATTCGAAAAAACCAGAGCAGCAGAAATTCTGGAATATGTTCTGATAGGTACAGAATATGAAGCTGCAATATCGAGCACACGCGAAATATTATTGATAAAGCGAAAGACGGTAAATGATAAAAAAGTTCTAGAAATAGAAATATCCGGAGTGGTAAGAGATGCCGAGACCGGAGAACTTTTACCAACAGTAAGTGTATTCGTAAAAGGAACCAGTATAGGTGTTACTTCAAATATGGATGGAGAGTTTGAAATAACTGTTCCTGACGATTCTGAAACGCTTGTATTCAGATTCGTAGGCTATAAAGAACTTGAGATTCCGATTACAGGAAATATGACGAATCTCCAAATTGAAATGGAGCCGGACTTACTGATCTTTGAAGATGTGGTGGTAGTTGGTTATGGGACACAGCAAAGAGAAGAGGTTACTGGTTCAGTTGCTTCGATTCGAACTGAAGTTCTTGAAAATATACCGGTTTCTAGTTTTGAAAATGCTTTGCAAGGTAGACTTGCAGGTGTAAATGTAGTTGAACCTACAGGCGAGCCGGGTGCGAGTCCTGAAATTACTATTCGGGGAGGAGGATCAATTACGGCGAGTAACGGACCTCTGTATGTTATTGATGGTGTGCCACTTTCCAGAAACTCAGATCTACAAGTTGATATTCAATCACAAAGAGGCTCTTTTCAGGCACCAAAATCAAATGCATTTAGTTCATTAAACCCTAATGATATTGAATCTATAGATGTTCTGAAGGATGCTGCATCCGCTGCAATATATGGATCCAGAGGAGCGGGCGGTGTAATTTTGGTAACTACTAAGAAAGGAACACCGGGGATAAACAGAGTTACAGTAAGTATGTACGGTGGGGCTTCATCAGTTGTTAATAAACCAGATATGATGAACGCTGAGGAATTAATTGCCTACACAAAAGACGCAAGAAATAACAATTATCTTCAGGAGATTGATCGAGGTAATCAACCGGCAAATCCAAACTATAACCCTAATACAAATGCAGGAAGACCAAATGTTGCAAATTTCTTGATTCCTGAACAGTATGTAAACTGGAATGGTACAGATACAGATTGGTTGGATGTGGTACTTAGCTCTTCGGCGCAACAAAACTATCATGTATCAGCAAGTGGAGGTACGGATAAGGCAACTTACTTTTTGTCTGCCGGTTATTTGGATCAGGAAGGTATCATTGACGGTTCCTCATTTACCAGATATAACTTCAGAGCAAATGTCAGTTATGATATAACTGATAAAATTAAAGTAGGCTCTGTAACTAATGCCGCTCTTTCCAATCATGATCGTTTGCCCGCTAATGCTCCTTATTTTGGGCAACCGCCGGGGATCATTTATTCCGCATTGGTTCATTCACCGGTAGTTTCGCCGTACAATTCTGACGGTACGATTAACCAGCTGAATAATCAGTCTTATTTAGGTGGAGGAACTACTACTGCAAGTAATCCGCTGGCAATAAGAGAGTTTATTTCAGAAGAAATTAAAAATAACAGACTTTACGGAAATGTATATGGTACCGTTGATATAAATGAAAATATCACGTTTAAATCACTAGTTGGTTACGATTTAGACGATTATCAGTCTTCATTCTATAGGGGAACTAAGTTTTTATACCGAAATCAGACCAGTCCTCAACCGTTTGCCCAATCGAGTGGTGCCAATGGATTTAACTGGTTGTGGGAAAATACAGTTAACTATCAAAACACTTTTAAAGCAGATCATAAGGTAGGCGTTTTGGTAGGCTATACTGCTCAAAAACAAACTAACGAAGTAAACTTGGTTACAGCCAATGGTTTTGTCGATGATCAAATACCAAATGTAGCCGGAGGTATTGTTACTGGTGGAGGAGTAAATGAGTCTGAATGGGCTTTAGTCTCTATGTTAGCTCGCCTTAATTATGGTTATCAAGGAAAATATCTGGGAACATTTACAATCAGATCAGACAAGGCCTCAAGATTCGGTTCTGATAACCAAACAGGTATATTTCCATCTTTCTCCCTGGGTTGGAGGTTAACAGAGGAATCATTCATGGAATCTATGGATGTATTCAATGAACTTAAGCTAAGAGCCAGTTACGGGGTAGCAGGAAACTTTGAGATCGGAAACTATAGTTCAATCAGTTTGCTGAATAGTGTGAATTATCCTGAGAACGGAGTTTTATTTCCGGGATCTTCACTAGCTACTTTAGGTGATAGCGAATTAACATGGGAAACCAGCTATCAAACAAATTTTGGTGTTGATTATGCTCTGCTGAATGATAGAATCTATGGTAGTGTTGATTACTACTCTACTATAACAAAAGATCTTTTGTTATCGGTAAATGTTCCTCCTTCAACGGGATTTGGAAGTGTACTGACAAATATTGGTGAAGTTGAAAATAAAGGGTTCGAGTTTTCAATTACCTCAAGAAATATGGTAGGTAAATTCCAGTGGTCAACCGACTTTAATTTTTCTACAAACGAAAATAAAGTTAGAAAGCTTGGTCCGAATGGAGATCCGATACTTGTTTCGGGTGCTGCCGGGGTAAGGCATATAACACAAATAGGATCTGCAGTTGGTAGTTATTACGGCTATGTAGTTGACAGGGTATATCAAACTCAGGCTGAGATCGATGCAGATAATAACAATGCTCCCGGTGGAGATTACGATGTACTTGCAGCAGATCCAAGACCTGGTGATTTCAGGTTTAAAGATGTAAACGGTGATGGTATAGTAAACGCAGACGATCGCGCTGTGTTAGGAAGTTATCAGCCGGACTTCATTTATGGAATCTCAAACAGATTTAACTACAGAAACTTTGATCTGAGAATATTTATTCAGGGGGTAGTAGGTAGGGAAGTGTTGAATTTAACAGCACGTCACTTGCTTAACGGTGAAGCAAATTTCAATTCTTATGCTGTACTAAATGACAGGTGGATATCTGAAAGTGATCCCGGAAACGGAAAGTATCCGCGTGCAGACAGAAGCACAGGTACACATGGAAATAACAACAGGGCATCATCCTATCAGGTTCAGGATGGTAGCTATGTAAGCTTAAAGAATATTCAGTTCGGGTATAATTTACCGGTAGAGAAGCTGAGTAATTTTGCAAGGAAGGCAAGAGTATATATTTCTGCAACAAACTTAGCGATTTTTACAGATTACATAGGATTTAATCCTGAAGTAAACTTGCAGTCATCAAGCAGTTTAACTCCTGGTGAAGATTACGGTGCATATCCGCTTGCCAGAACTGTACAACTTGGTATCAACCTTGAATTTTAAAAGCACATTTATAACAGGAGACATTATGAAAAAACTAATATTAACACTGTTCATTCCGCTTTTATTTATTTCATGCGGAGATGATTTTACAAACTTGGGACCTCTTACAGAGAGAAACGTCAACAATTTTTACAAAAATGAAACGGATTTCCAGCTGGCGATCCGGGGTGCTTTTGATGGACTTCAAAGCAGGGAAACATTTGGTGTAAACTTTGTTTTGTTTATGGAAATGAGAGCTGACAACGGCGCAAATGGTGGTGGAGCAACCGGTTTAGCAGCGAGCTTGGAACAGCTGGATACTTTTACAGACTTACCATCCGGAGAAGAGATATCAGCAACTTATAATGCGGTATATAATATAATTGCAGGAACCAATAATATTATTGCCAGAATAGATGATGCAAGCTTTGATAATGAAGCAGTTCGGAATCAGATTAAAGGAGAAGCATACTTTATCAGGTCTTTACTCTACTATCATATGGCCGTAATATTCGGAAATGTACCTCTGCAATTAGAAGAAGTTACCTCTCCTGATGTTGAAGTAAATCAGGTAAATGCTACAGCTATCTATGATCAGATTGCTATTGATCTTGCTCAGGCAGAGACTCTTTTACCTGAAACCGGAAGAATCACAAAGTGGGCGGCCGCTTCTTTATTAGGAAGGGTGCATCTTGCAAACGGCAATAACTCAGATGCAGTTGCTCCTCTCCAAAGAGTGGTAGACTCAATGCAGTTTGATCTGGTTCCTGACTATTCTAATCTTTGGGGGGCTGCAAACGAAGGAAACATAGAATCTATATTTGAAATAGAATATATAACAGGCAATGTGGGAGAAGGTAGTTCTTATACTGACAACTACACACCGCTTGGTTTTGGTGGCGTTGGTGGCGGAGGAGCACCTCAAAATGTAACGGAAGATATTATTGGAGCCTACGAGGCCGGTGATGAAAGATTTGACGCTACTATTGATACAACAGACCGGGCTAATCCCTGGGTAAGAAAATTTATCAGTAGTCCAACGGTTTCTTCCGACGGTGATAATAATTGGATGGAACTTCGGTATGCTGAGGTTTTATTGAATCTTGCAGAAGCACTAGGCGAATCAAATGAAGCTTACGATCTGATTGATGAAGTAAGAGATCGTGCAAATTTAGGTGGTATTGACCGTACACCTGCCGGTGGTACTTTTGCTGAAAAATTACTTCAGGAAAGAAGAGTTGAGTTCGCTTTTGAAAATAAGAGATGGGCTGATTTAAAACGTTTTGGGGTTGCAAAATCTGTAATGTCAGCTCATTTAGGTATTCCGGAAGCTCAGGTTACGCTATTGTTTCCTATTCCTCAGGGAGCGATTGATGTGTCTCCGGATAATATGACACAAAACTCAGAACATCAGTAAAATGTAGCTTTGTAAGCCGGGGTCTGCATATGTCTCCGGCTTATTTTTACCCTTTAGGATATAATTTCCAAATTGATGAATTGGTATATCCTTTTTCAGTAAAGACTTAATTAACCTTTTAGAATCACATTATGGAACGCAATCGTTATTTAGTTGGGCTTATTGTATTAACATTTTTCGTTATATCGTTTTTGACGAATATAATAGGACCTTTAGTTCCTCAAATTATTGAGGACTTCGATTTAAGTCTCACTCTGGTTGCGGTACTTCCATTCGCTTTTTTTATAGCATATGGAGTAATGTCGATTCCATCCGGAATATTGATAGAAAAATATGGTGAGAAACAGGTAATGATCTTAGCATTTATGATTGCATTTTCAGGTGCTTTCTTGTTTGGCTTGTTTCCACAATATATAGTAGCAGTGCTGTCATTATTTTTTATCGGATCAGGAATGGCTATGCTTCAAGTTGCTATTAATCCACTATTAAGAGTTTCAGGTGGTGAGGAGAATTTTGCTTTTAATTCAGTGATGGCTCAACTTTTCTTTGGGTTGGCATCTTTTTTAAGTCCGCTAGTGTACTCCTATCTGGTCCTGAATATCGGCTCAGATGACATGGGTTTCTTTTTGACAATAATGACAGACCTGGTTCCGGCAGAGCTTCCATGGGTTTCTTTGTATTGGATTTTTGCATTCGTATCAATCCTCATGGTACTTGTAATTACCTTATCTAAATTTCCGGAAGTGCTTAAAAATGAAGATGAAAAAGTAGGTGCTTTAGAGACACACTTAGAAATGCTGAAAAACAAGAAAGTGATTTTATTCTTTCTGGGCATATTTGCATATGTGGGCGCAGAGCAGGGTGTTGCAAACTGGATCTCAGAATTCCTTTCATC
The DNA here is from genome assembly GCA_017643645.1 of Balneola sp. GTDB lineage: Bacteria > Bacteroidota > Rhodothermia > Balneolales > Balneolaceae > Balneola. Next base: position 76,985 of record JAEPNB010000006.1, on the reverse strand, counting down.
TTATCATGGTTATGATCCGCAAACAACCGGAGCTTCAACCGTTTCTTGGTTCTGGGGAATGATGACAGCAGGTACTGTATTGGGACTGTTTTTATTAAAGGTGATGGACAGCAAGAAAATTCTTGTAGCCTTTACCTCAATGGTGCTGATATGTTTAGCTACTGCTCTTTTTGCCAGCGGAGAAATTGCTCTTTACGCATTCCCGGCAATCGGTTTCTTTATTGCGGTGATGTGGCCAATTATTTTTTCACTTGCACTCAACTCTGTTAAGGAACATCATGGAACTTTCTCAGGAATTTTAGTAACCGGAATTGCAGGGGGTGCTGTTGTTCCGCTTATAGTGGGGTCAATTGGTGATGTATTTGGATTGAGAGTAGGCATGTTATTCCTGTTTATCGCTTTTGGATACATACTAAGCATTGGTTTTTGGGCAAAACCGCTTGTAAATAATAAAACCATCGATTTTGCCGGGAAAGATTAACATCAATTTGAAATAAAAGAGAGAGGCGGAGTCTTGAGTACGGGAACTCTTATAGGAATTGATTTAGGGGGTACGAACGTGAGAGCGGCTTGTATTCTTGATGATGAGATCGAAAAAATGATTTCAGAACCGATTTCCGGAAAAGAAAACGCGGAATCAATTATTGACCAGATTAAAGAGATGATCTCGAACTTATGGAACTCAAATATTGAAGCAATAGGAATAGGAGTTCCAAGTGTTGTGGACGTCGAAAAGGGCATTGTATATGATGTACAGAATATTCCTTCATGGAAAGAGGTTCCACTTAAAGAAATTCTGGAAGTTGAATTTGGCAGACCGGTTTTCATCAACAATGATGCTAATTGTTTCGTATTAGGAGAAAAATACTTTGGTGAAGCAAAGAACTATAAATCTGTTGTGGGCTTGATCTTAGGTACCGGATTTGGCTCCGGTTTAATACTCAACAATACCTTGTATTCCGGGAATAACTGCGGTGCAGGAGAGGTTGGAATGCTCCCGTATAAAGATTCAATTTTTGAACATTACTGCTCAGGACAGTTTTTTGAGATACATAAAAAAACTACCGGTCAGGAGCTTTTTAACAGAGCTCAAAAAGGTGATGAAGAAGCTTTAAGCGCTTATAACGAGTTTGGTACACATCTTGGAAATGCAGTGAAAGTGATAATGTATGCATACGATCCGGAAGTGATAGTTCTGGGAGGAAGCGTTTCAAAAGCTTTTTCCTTTTTTCACAAAAGTATGTTCAAGGCGATGGAAGATTTTGCCTATCCGAACTCCATCAGAAATTTAAAAATTAAAACTACAGAACGGGAATCGGTCGCAGTATTAGGAGCAGCAGCACTAGCATTAGACCATCAGTTTCTAAATAACTAGGAATGTCATGAAATCATCATTATTAAAATTAAGCGGTAAAAGATTTCTATTTGCGGGAATTTTTCTGGCATTTTTAAGCTGTACAGTGCCGTCCGAATCAACTTTGATCCCAATAACTGTAGAAAACAATACACCGGGTACGCCTCAACTTTTTGGAGTCCCTATTCCTGAAGGCGACCTGTATTCTCCGGACCATGTAAGAGTGTTGGATAACAATGGCAATGAGATACCTTCTCAAATCACTAAAGTTACGACCTGGAAACCGTCTGATAATAGTATAAAATGGCTTTGGGTGTTCTTTTTTACGGAAGAGGGAAGTGAATACAGCGTTGAGTATGGTAATGATATAAGAAATGCACGGGATTACGATCAGAAATTAGTAATTCGAAATAACCAAAGACAGAACGGTGAGGTCGAAATAAATACAGGCCCTCTCAGATTTGTTGTTAATAAAGGCGAAGGTGGCGGGTTTCAAAATTCTCCGGCCGGCAGTGGTTTTCTGGATAAGGTAGAACTGGATATTGATGGAGACGGATTTACAAATGACGATATTATTGCAATGGGAGAAGCAGGAAGAAGTTCTTTTCTGGATCTCCTTGATGACTCAGGAATAGACAAGTCAACAGCGGTAGTGCTGAAAACAGTAAAAGAGTTAGGAACAGGTCCGTTGCATGCTATTATCCGTATTGAAGGAGAATATGAATACAAGCGTGGTGACAACAATAAAGCCCCTTTTACAACCAGAATTCATGCTTATGCCGGAAAGAGCTATATAAAAGTTCAGCATACATTTGTATACACCGGAGAACCCGATCATCATAAGAAGCAAGAAGGAGAGTATGAAGCCATTGCAACCGAAAACGGTAAAATAATTGATGAATCCATACTGAGAAAAGATGCAGGATTCACAAAACCCAATGACAGAATTGAAGCTACAGGTTTATCATTGAAATATAATATGGATGAATCCAGGACGGTAACCTCAGCTTACTATGATGGCAAATGGTGGGATACTTCAACAAGTACAGTAGTTCAAAGTCCTTTATCTGATTTTGCATCAGTTCTGCAAACAGGACCAAACACATCTCAAATTCCGGATCTTAAAAATTCATCTCCCGAGGAAAGAATGGAGAATGAATTCAGTTCAACAATCAATGTTGATGAAAATACTGATATGAAGAAAGAAAGATCGCCGGGTTGGTTAGATATTTCAGATAATAAATGGGGAGTTACTGTCAGTTTTCAAAGCTTCTTTGAAGAATACCCTAAAGAGATAGCAGTGGATGGAACTAACAATAAAGTTACAGCTTATATCTGGACTCCATCTGTTGATCCAATGAGTTTTGCTCGAAAAGACAGTGATAACGATAGCGGAATGATCGCTAATTTTGCTCAGGGTCTGGCTAAAACAACAGAGATGGTATTTAACTTCCATAAGAAAAGCGCAGTTGAAGATATTTCAAAAGATGTACTACGCTTTATGGATGCTCCGGTAACTCATGCTTCTCCGGAATGGTATGCTGAGAGTGAAGCCTTTGGGAAGATGACAGAGAGTCTGGATAGATACGCTGCTTATGAAAGAGGTATAGATTATAAACTGAAATGGATGCGGTTTAACCAAGAATGGGAGCCATGGTACGGAATGTTAAACTATGGAGATAACCTGACCTATTTCTATGGATACGAGTGGTTTCAGTGGACAAATAATGAGCCCGGAAACGATTATATGTGGTGGTTACAGTTTATCAGAACCGGAAATCCTATGTATTATAAGACAGCAAAGGCAGCTAGTGCACACACAATGGATGTAGATAATATTCATTGGCCTAAAGATCCGGTTTATTTTGGTGATACGAATGAATCGTTGCATGCTTTTCAACATGAGGACCTTCCGGAAGGATCGCCTTATGTAGGTATGGGACGGAGGCACGCATCACAGCACTATACATCACTATTGAGTGCACATGTATGGGTTCCCGGATGGACTACTTCATACTATTTAGATGGCAACCACAGAGGTCTTGAAGTAGCTAAACTGACAGGAGATTATTACGTGAAAAGGGTTTTTGGTGATCACGGATTAAGAGGAAGAAGACTGTATCTGTCTGTGTGGAACTTAGCTGAAATCTACGACGCAACAAAGTCAGAGAAATACTATAAAGAACTGGAAGACCGGGTAAACTTAATGCTTGAATTACAAAAACATCCTGATCAAGGTGGCGAGCTCGTGATAAACAGGTATGGATACGCTCAGGTTTATGCGAGTAACGGTTTGAGAAAGTACTATCAGTTTACAGGAAGTGAAGAGGTAAAAGAAGCGGTTGTGGATCATGCAAGAACACTCAGAGACGTACCACCACTAAATCATGATATGGAATCGTACCTTTCTTCAATAAGCAGTTTGGTATTGGGATACGAATATTCCGGCGAAAAGAGTTTACTTGATGAAGCTGTTAGCCGGGCTCGATATTTAAAAACCGAAGAACTGGTCCAGGATTTTAATTCATATCAGAGCCAAAAGATCCTGGCAGATGCTTTGGAAGAAGCAAGTAATTTCCCGAAAGATCCCGGAGCAAGAAGACCTCCGATATGGCAGATAACCAATGGGTTAAGAGTGTTTGGCTGGACAAGCATTTATAATGTACCTTATCTGGAATATTGGATGGAAAAAGAAAATTATCCGGCAGAAAAGTAACTTTAGCAATATAATTTTATGCAAGAATTAGGGAACAGACTAGGTTTAATAGGTGGAATACTGGTATTTGTGATTCTCCTTTTTTTGCCTGTTCCGGAAGGACTTTCTGATGCTGCGTGGAAAACAGCTGCAGTTACAATTTTAATGGGTATTTGGTGGATAACAGAAGCTATTCCAATTTCTGCAACGGCGCTACTACCCATTGTGCTATTTCCGGTTCTGGGCGTGTTTAGTATTGGAGATGCAACCTCACCGTATGCAAACCCGCTTATCTTTTTATTTATGGGAGGTTTTGTAATAGCTCTGGCAATGGAGAAGTGGAATCTTCATAAACGGATAGCAATTTCTATTGTGAATTTCGTAGGGATAAAACCTTCTTCAATTATTATCGGATTTATTATAGCATCTGCTTTTTTGAGTATGTGGGTCAGTAATACGGCAACGGCAATCATGATGCTCCCTATTGCTATGTCAATTTTGGAGTTGCTCGACAAGAACGATAAATCTGCTAAGATCAACTTCGAGATCGTTTTAGTTCTTACCATTGCTTACGCATGTAATATCGGTGGAATGGGAACTTTGATTGGGACTCCCCCAAATGCATTACTGGCCGGATTCGTACTTGAAAACTATAATATAGAAATCAGTTTTTTGGATTGGATGATGGTTGGTGTGCCGATCATGCTTGTTTCGCTTCCTCTGATGTATTTTATACTTACAAAATTTGTTTATCCGATTAAGATCAAAGAATTACCGGGTGGAAAAGAACTTATTCAATCCCAAATGGAGAGGCTTGGCAATATTTCTAATCAGGAAAAGAAAGTAGCCGTAGTGTTTGTTTCTGCTGCATTGTTGTGGATGTTCAGGCCGTTACTGTCCTCGGTAATACCTGGCTTGTCGGACGCTGGAATTGCGATCGGTGCTGCCGTTGCCTTTTTTATGATTCCTGCAAATTCAGAAGAGAATCGATTTTTGCTGAAATGGTCTGATACAAAACGATTGCCATGGGGAGTTTTAATTCTTTTTGGAGGAGGATTGAGTATGGCATCAGCTATAAGCAGTACGGGACTGGCAACATGGATTGGTTCCGGAATTGGAAGCCTGAATACATGGCCGATCATATTGATCATTTTAATTGTAATTGCACTGATCGTATTCCTTACAGAAATGACAAGTAATACTGCTTCAACAGCGGCATTTTTGCCCATATTAGCTTCCGTTGCTATTGGATTGGGAGAAAATCCATTTTTACTAGCTATCCCAACGGTATTGGGTGCAAGCTGTGCTTTTATGCTTCCGGTTGCAACACCTCCGAATGCCATTGTTTACGGAAGTGGAAAAATAAGTATTCCTGAAATGTCTAAAGCCGGATTATGGCTCAATATAATGTTTATACTGTTGCTTACTGTCGCCTCTTTAACGCTAGTGAGTTGGGTATTTGGAATTGAAATAGGTGTTTTACCCGAATGGGTTAAATAATCAGGGCAAGTTAAAAAGAGAAGTAAAAGCCCAAAAGATCAGAATAAATACAATACCTGTTATAAAAACAGCAGTGTAGATCTTGGTCCAGTTGGTGGTTGAGTTTTCTTCTTTCATGATGAATGATAGGGATTGAGCATTACAATTTCTCTAAAATTCTGAAACTCTCTACGCCTTTATTTAATAAAAGATCTAATACGGAACAACCTTCTACAAATCCGGGATAGGCTTGATCATAAATCGGATGCTTTTCAAGAGCTCTTTCTGCTTGCTTAGTTTGACGCTGATAATTTTTGGATTGATGCTCTAAATACAAAACATCAGCAGATAAGTTTTTCATGGTTTCGTCCGGAAACGTGCTGTAGCCTTCAACTTTACTAGCAAGTTCGTACTCAATTTCAATTTCCAGATAGCGAAGTAATCGCTCAAAAAAATAAAGATTAAACTCCATCAAATACTCAAATTCATTGGCTTGTTGAATGACATGATAGAGTTCATCCTCAAAATGATCGAAGTAAGTAGCGTTTCTGTAATTGTGAAGGATGGCATTCCAGAAAGGTTCAAACCATTGCTGATCATGATCTAGTCGTACATCTTTGATGGCTTTTTTACGATCTTCAGAAACCACTGGTAGGTTGATCCACTGAGAATCCTCTTCATTTCTAATTTCTGCCCGATGCGTCCTCCCTTTACGGGACCATTTTTCCACATCCGTAAAGATAATCCGATCGGCTTTCAACATCGAAGCCAGGTCATAAAGATTTGGAGCAAATTGGGGTGAAAGAATTGTCAGAATCATAATTTTATAGAGCTATAACACCATAACACTTTAACACAAAAGGTAAGTGTTAAAGTGCAAAAGTGTTATAGTCGCTCTATTAAAATGAATGCCTGATTCTGAACCTTATTATTCCTTATCTTTCAGGCTTAGAAATAATAGAATTCATCAAAATTTAGTTAGAAAATATGAGCGTTCGCGTACGTTTTGCTCCATCACCAACAGGGTTTCTTCACATCGGCGGTCTCCGCACGGCATTATATAATTATTTATTTGCCAAACATCATGGCGGAACTTTTGTTCTTAGAATCGAAGACACCGATCAATCTCGTTATGTAGAAGATGCAGAACAGGATATTATCGATTCTTTGGAGTGGGCTGGAATGACGATCGATGAAGGTCCGACCAATCCAGGAGAAGTTGGTCCGTATCGACAGAGCGAGCGTAAAGAAATGTATCACAAATATGCCAAGCAGTTGATCGAAAGTGGTCATGCGTATTATGCCTTTGATACTACCGAAGAGATCGATCAGATGAGAGAGCGATTGAAAGCTTCCGGAAATCCATCTCCGAGCTACGATTCCATCACTCGTCAGTCGATGAAAAACAGTTTAACGCTTCCTCAGGATGAAGTAGAAAAAAAGCTGGAAAACGGCGATGAGTATGTGATCCGTTTAAAAGTACCGAGAAGAGAAACCGTAAAGTTTGAAGATCTTATTCGCGGAGTAGTTTCTTTTGAAACAGCCGGATTGGACGATCAGGTTTTGATGAAGTCGGATGGGATGCCAACCTATCATTTAGCGAATGTTGTGGATGATCATACTATGAATATCACACATGTAATTCGTGGAGAAGAATGGTTGAGTTCAGCTCCAAAGCACATGTTGTTATATAATGCTTTTGGCTGGGAACCACCTACGATGGCGCATCTGCCTTTGATCATGAGTCCAAGTGGTGGAAAGCTTTCCAAAAGAAAAGCAGAAAGCGAAGGAATTCCGGTAAACACCAAAGATTATATCGCAGGAAACTATGAGCCGGAAGCACTGATCAATTTCTTAGCGTATTTGGGATGGAGTCCGGGCGATGATTCTGAAATCCATGACATGAAAGAATTGTGTGAGTTGTTTACACTCGATCGAGTGAGCAAAGGCGGCGCGGTATTCAACTACAAGAAGTTGATGTGGTACAACGAACACTACATTCGCGAGACTTCAATTGCTGACTTACTTCCAAGAGTTAAAGAATTAGCTGAAGACGCAGGTTTTGATACAAAGGATGACGAGTACTTAGAAACCGTAGTAGGTTTACTACACGAACGAGTTTCCAAAGTTGATGAATTCGTTGCAATGGGTTCGTTTTTCTTTGAAGCTCCGAAAGAATACGATGAGAACGCTCTCAAAAAATGGAAAGACGACAGTGCCGGATTGGTGACTTCTTACAAAGAAAAAGTCGAAGCTTTATCTGAGGCTGAGTTTGAAGCAGCTACCCTGAAATCCAAGCTTGAAGAAACCATCGAAGAACATGAAGTTGGTTTCGGAAAACTGATGATGCCACTTCGAATTGCGGTAACGGGACAAGGTTTTGGACCGGACTTGTTTGCTTCTTTACAGCTTTTAGGAAAAGATGAAGTTTTGGGAAGAATTGGTGTTGCTTTGGAGAGGTTAGGGTAGTTAGTTGGGTCATCCTGAACTTGTTTCAGGATCTTACGCAATGGCTATATTTTTTCACTTTATGTGAATAGTCTTTGTTCAAATTTATTGCGGCTATCTAAAAATTTGGTCTCTACAAAGATCCCGAAACAAGTTCGGGATGACCAACTTATCATTTTAATTGATGTCAAACGATTCGTTGACAGTTTAGTAGAGATAGTTCTGGAAAAATTTGCCCTTAGTATTTAAGACGGAGAAGAGAGCGTGATCCGGATGCGTCTGCGAAGCAGGAATAATCCTTTCAGGTGAAGTGTATAATAATTTTATCAGAACGAACGAAGACCTTTAGGATTATTCAGCGCAGGATCAGTGAACCCGTCTTAAATACTTCGGCTTGATCTTTTGCTACTTTTGTATCAAGACAAAAGTAGGTACCCTTGTGCTAAGTCAAGCCATTTAAAAAGATTCAGTCCCTTGGATCGATGTACTTTTGTACCGCTACTGAGCTTCCTCAGCACAGGCTCCAGTACCAAAAACTCCCAACAAGAATTATTGGCGCGAACTCCAAGGTTTTGTTCCTATCTCAGTAACTAAAATCCGTCAGCTGTGCAAAGCCCGACAGACGGAGATGTAGCTAACCATCATTTCGCTGAAAGCGGGGTGATGGAGTTAGTGAAAATAATTCTAAAGGTCGGACTAGTAGTAAGCCGTTTCAGTAATCAAAAACCAGAAAAAGTCATCTTGAAGATTCTTAGCTATCACGCAGAATGACTATAAAAAGAAGTATTAGCGTAAACAAAAAAGGCTCCAGATCAATGATCAAGAGCCTTTAAAATATTCAGAAAGTGAAATTACTTCTTCTTAGAAACAACCCCGCCTTTCTGGCTGTCTACTTTTACCGTGTAGTTATTTCCACCACTTATGATCCAGCGAACAGTAACGGAACTCATTCCCGGGATATTCGCTACTTCAATTCGCTCGGGTCTGAATTTCTGTTCGGTAGTTTGATTCAGATCACGATTAGTAACGATCATTCCGGCTTCAACAGTTGCTCCTTCAATACTGATGATATCCGGGGGCATGATGTTGTTGTTTACATCAATACTTGCGTGAGTCGGCATCAATCTGCTGTTTGTTACTACTGCAGTAACTTCTCTTATACCGCCACCAAGATTCTTTTCGGATATCTCATCAATGGTAAGCTTTGGAGTGTGATACGCATGATAGATGGTGAATGCCATATTTCTGTGAGCACCTTGTTCCAGCAAGAATCCCGGATGAGCACGACCAAAGTTTTTCTTGAATCCACCGATCTCGATCTTTCCGTACTGCGGATGATCATATTCCGTCCATTCCTGCATCGCATCACCAAATAATAAATACTTGTTGAACTCATAAGAATCGGTAGCTGATCGGTCGTTGCTTTGAAACATTTCGTAGCTGGTCCACAGCTCATTGGAATACGTGAATACTCCACGAACGCCATAGAACCAATCCAGCTCGCCGCCAAATACATCATACAGATCATCGTAGACTACTAAATATCTGTAGCCCGGAATCAAGCGTTCGCCCATTTCACCGATGGCATCATACACCTGAACATCCTGGCGATTGTATGTACTGATGTCTTCGGCTACACCGGGACCACGTAGGATCATTCCGCCTGAGTTATGATAACTTTGAGCAGCCGCAATATTTGGTCGCTCCATTACAAAATCCATAACGGCTCTCGTTTCAGGAAGAGAAAACGGATATTTATGAGCTCCGCCCTGAATGTGATTTGGTTGCCAGTTCCACCCCCAGTCACGGTTTGGATCGTAATAACCAACTCGATCTTCGTTGATTCTACCATCATTGTCGTTATCTATTCCTTCTGAACCCAGATATTCGTAATCACCGAATTCATCATCTGGAACACGAACCATCATATTTGGATAAGTAGGGTGCGCTCTGAAATTTCCACGAGGATTTTTGCGGCGCATTTGTGTGATACTTCCGTTTCCATCCAGATCATCTGGTTGATCTTCATCTACAAGTCCGTCACCGTCATCATCGATTGGCTTCAAACCTGATCGAGGGGAACTTCCGGTGTTTGGTTCAGTCATATAATGCTCGCGTGCATCAGGGTTGATTGTTGGCACTATATAGAATGTTTTGTCATTTAATAATTCGGTAATGAATTTCACATCTCCGAAAGACTCTGTTAAATACCAGGCAGTATACAATGACATTTCCGTTCCTTGAATTTCATTCGAGTGGATATTTCCATCGATGTAAATTGCAGGCTTTCTGTCCGGATTTCCGTTTTTGAAGTTAGATACCGTCAACATCCAAATGTCTTTGCCTTCATAAGACTTTCCAATAGAAGTTCTTTTGGCAAGATCAGGATATGCTTTAGCAATTCGTTCTGTAAGTTCACTAATTCCCTGATAATTGTAATAGTGATTCCAGGTCGCTTCTACTTTAGGATTAGAAGGTGTTCCTGCTGCAGGGAATACGCCGTCAGTAAGTTGAGCTTTTGCTGTGTTTGAAGTCATTATCATCAAACCAAAAACAAAAGCAGTAAGTAGGGTATATCTAAATTTTTTCATGATTCTGTTACTTAATGGTTTGTTCTTTGGTTGAAAATCCTGTCATCGGTGAGCCGGATGTTATGGTAACTTTTCCGGAACCTCGAATTAACCAGGTTTTGGTTACGGAACCGTCAGCAGGAATTGAACGATCAAAATCCTGAATATCTCCACTAATCAGGCTCATGTTGTTTCCAAGTTTGATCTGTGTCATAACTCTGCGAACCCAGTTATTACGCTGACCCAATTGTGACGCAGTAGGGAAGCTACCGCTGTTATACACATCAACAGTGATACGGGTAAGATTTTTTCCTGCGCTTTCTGATTTGAAGTTCACCAGTTCCACCGTCGGTTTCATAGAAGCAATTTCCATGATGAAATCAGTGTGACTTTCAGCTAATGAATCCAGAATATTTGCAGGGGGTGTCATCATAGTAAATGGCTTGATTCCTCCCACTTCAACTTTTTGGTTCGGAAAATCAGGATGGTCAACTTCTGTCCATTCGGCAAAAACATCTAGTCCTTCTGCTTGTGCCCAAGCAAGATGTTTAACATGATCGTTATCAAATTTTTGAGCTTTTCCGTCTTCGTCTTTTACTTCGGGAGTCCACCAACCCGGAGTGCTGAAACTGAATCTTCCGTAGTGGTAGTATGCCCACTGGAACAAATCTCCTTGTTGAGGGTCACCGGAAGGAGCTTTTCCAAGATTAGTTATATCGTTATAAAGATCAGAAACCATTTTATTAACGGTGATGTCATCAGATAACCAACCTGAAACTACTCGTTTAGAAGCGTCCCCTCTGTTAAACTTAAGCGGATCAGACAGATTGTTCTCCGGTCCGAATGAAATTACAGCAAAAGTATTGCGCGCTTCTTCAAACAGGAAGTCCAATACTCCTCGTGTTTCATTTTCAGATACCGGGTTTTCACTGGAACCGGATTTGAAGTAAGGGAAGTCGTAGGAGAAGTTTTGGTTGATGTTTACTCCACCTTCACCATCTTCATTGAATTTGCCATCTTGGTCATTATCGCGGCCTTCGGAAAAAATCTTGTAAGCACCTTTTTCACCGTTGTCTGCATCAGCTTTTACCATAACTCGTGGATCATCTTTGTGCATGGTCCAGCTACCAGTTTTGTCAGCTACGCGCATCATGGTAATAAAATTATCTCCATTCAGATCATCAAAACCGTCTTCATCATAAAATCCGTCACGGTCGGCATCAGTAGAAGTCATGTTGCCATCTCTTTCATATTTCAGTTTGTTGAAATACTGAGTAGCTGCATCAGGATTGATCTGAGGGAATACATAGAACGTTGTTGATGCTAAAAGTGCCTTTGTTTCCTCCGTATTTGCAGTCGATAAGAGTTGCTCTGCAAACCGTAGCGAAAGTTCAGTACCTAAGATATGGGATGCTTTTGATCCACCAATTACAGCTATTCCGGGATGATTTTTTACATCTCCTGAACCGATAGTAAGTAGCCAGACATCTTTACCACCTTTGGTTTTAGCAACTGATGTAAGTTCCGTTATATTCTTATTGGCGTTATTTAGTGCCTTCAATTTATTCGTCAGTTCTGAATATGAACTGTACCCTGTTTGGGCTTGAGCAGATGCCGGTATAAAAAATAAACCAACAAGCATAGTAAGGCTCAAAACCCGGACTGATATTTTCATCATGTAAATCCGTTTAGTTTTTTTGATGAAAGAAAGTCTTTACTTAGACCAGCATTTCAAAATTACAGCTGTAAAAAGATTATAAGCAGAACGAAAAAAGTTATTACTTCACAATCACAATAAGCACAAATGGCAATTAAGTGTGATATCTTTTATTGTAACTCACTCTTATAAATATTTAAGCATACGAAATTTATGAAGAAATATATTCTGGGATCATTGTTGGTTTTGGTAAGCTGTACATCAGTAGAAAAAGTAGCTGAAAAAGAAATTTCAGACAATGAGACAAAAGACCTTGGAAAAACAGAGCAATTAGCTCAGATCTTTGAAAATTCAGACACCTTCAGAAAAACAATAACCGGATTCATGCTTTTCGATCCTGAAGGTGATTCTACGATCTATGCTGAAAATGAAAACAAGTATATGATTCCGGCTTCCAATACAAAATTGTTTACTTACTATGCAGGGTTGAATGTATTGGGAGATCGAATTCCTGCTTTGAAGTATACAATAAAAGGAGATTCATTGATCTTTTGGGGGACGGGAGATCCTTCTTTTCTTCATCCTGATTTTGGGACAGATGATGTATATGATCTTTTGAGCACTTTTGACGGAAACCTGTATTTCTCGGACAGTAATTTTAATGACGAAAATCTTGGTCCCGGATGGTCATGGGCAGATTACAATTCCTATTACTCTGCTGAAAAAAGTCCGTTTCCAATTTACGGGAATGTTGCAAGAGTGACCATTGAGCACATCGAAGAATACCATCTTGCCAAAGAAAACGGGGAATACCTGATCAATCCAAAGATCTTTAATAAATATATCGACGAAGGAGTTTTAAGCGACAACGGTAGATTTGTACTCGAAAGAGATAGGGTTGGTAATGAATTTGAGTATGCGTTTACGTCGGATACTTCCAGATACGAGACGGATAAACCTTTTCACTATTCACCGCAACTGATTGTAGAATTACTTTCAGATACGTTGAACAAGAGTGTAGAATACCTGCCTGAAGAGAAACTTACTTCAAATCACGAAATGATCTACAGTATGGATTCTGATTCGCTGTACAAAAAAATGCTCCTTCCCAGCGATAACTTATTAGCAGAACAGATCATGTTGATGATATCGGGAGTGGTTGGGGATGAATTGAACAGTTCTGCGGGAATCAGATATGTAAAGGATAATTTTTTGAGCGACCTGCCTGATGAAGCTAACTGGAGAGACGGCTCAGGTTTATCCAGATATAATCTGTTCACTCCAAGAAGCATGGTTACTCTTTTAGAAAAGCTTGATGAAAAAGTAGAAGAAAATCAGCTTTTAGACGCTCTTCCTCAGGGTGGTAAACAAGGAACTATAAGAAGATTGTACGCTAACAAAGATGGTGGAGAGCCTTATGTGTTTGCTAAAACGGGAACGCTTAGTAACAACCATTGCCTGAGTGGTTATGTGATCACGAGATCAGGCAAAAAACTCATTTTCAGTTTTATGAATAATAACTATGTGATCTCAACCAGTGAAGTACAAGCTCAAATGGATGAGATCCTTTGGTTCGTTCGTGAGAATTGGTGATGCTTCACTTTTCGAAGTTTAGGCTTGATACGCTAAAAATTTGATTTACGGTGCTACAAATAAAATAAAACTCGTAAGCAAGAAAGCGAAAAATCCCATAGAGTTATTAATTAAGATAGTTTTCATGAATCAATTTTGATCTTTCCAAGATTGATAATTTTTCTTGTGAAAGAGAACTAAGATCCCAATAATTACTGTACCGATAAAGGCACTTAATTTTAGAGATTCCATTTATAAAAATCGATCTTGTAGTCTCCAGTAAAGCAAAAATAGAAGAAGAAAGAAAAGTAAAGCTAAGTTAACCTTGTTCTTGATATGTCTTCGGTCGATAATTTCCGGAAGGTGAACTAAATGACTTAATGATTTGTAAATTCTCCAAGTGCCTTCAAAAAAACCAGAATGCCCAAAAAGCTTTCCGTCAGCAAAATAAGCTTGTCTTTTAATGCCATTCTCATCATAGATAAGTTTTATCCAAGAATTCACTGGATCAGTCCCTTGTAGTCCAAAGCTCACTTTATGTATGTTCAAGATTTGTAGATTTAAGCCATCGCTTTCGAATATAATTTCCTTTTCGTTAATAATAAGCTTGCCTCTTTTTCTATCGAAAGCATCCTCAAAAGTAAGTTCTTTTGAAGGTTTAGAACGGTACCAGATTCCTCGGAACACTTTTGAAGTCATTTATCTTCTGATTTGTGAAGAGATACAATTTAGCATAACCCTAAACACCCTCAGTCTTAGCGTCTTTCAGCATTCTCAGCTTGATCTTAAATACTCCATAGATCACAGTCATAAACGGACTGATAAGATTGAAGAATGCAAATGGCAGATAAGTGAAAGTATCTACACCAAGTACTTTAGCATGATAAGCCCCGCACGTATTCCATGGTATTAAAGCAGAGGTTACAGTACCGGAATCTTCTAATGTTCTACTTAAATTTTCAGGCGCCAAACCTTTTTCTTTATAAACATCCGCATACATTCTTCCCGGAACTACAATTGCTAAATACTGGTCTGATGCTGTGATATTAAAGAACACACAAGTCCCAGCAGTTGTGGCTATTAAAGCACCCGCAGAGTTGATTCCACTGATCACGCCTTCAGCGATTCTTTTCAGCATCCCACTACGTTCCATTACTCCGCCAAAGATCATGGCAGACAAAATTAACCAAACCGTGCCAAGCATTCCGTACATTCCGCCGGAACTTAAAAGGCCATCTACTATTTCATTATTTGTCGTAAAGCTAATGTCTCCATACATGGAAGTCATAATTCCAACGAAGCCTTTTTCCCATGTGCCTTCACCAAATTGCGCTACTTCCTGAACCAAATTGGGTTGGAAGATCAATGCAAATACAGCTCCGAGTAAAGCACCCACAGAAATTGCAGGAATAGCAGGCATTTTCTTAGAAATTAAAACTACCATAATGATCGGTACCAGAAACAACCAAAAATTGATTTCAAATTTTCCGGAAATTGCATCCAGAATAACCTGAGTTTCTTCGATTTCGATATTTCCACCTTTTATAAATCCAAGAATTAGAAAGATTACTAAGGCAATAGAAATAGACGGAATGGTAGTATATGCCATATATCGAATGTGCGTAAAAAGATCTGTTCCGGCCATTGCAGGAGCTAAATTGGTTGTATCAGAGAGCGGGGACATTTTATCCCCGAAATATGCACCTGATATTATTGCACCGGCTACCATACCATCCGGTATCTTTAATACCGTTCCAATTGCGACTAAAGCTATACCAACGGTTGCAGAAGTGGTCCACGAGGAACCCGTTGCAACAGAGACAATTGCACAAACTATACAGGCTGCAACGAGAAAAATTGCGGGATTTAAGATCTGCAAGCCATAATAGATCATAGCAGGAATAATTCCACTTAATAACCAGGTACCTGCAAGAGATCCTATCAATAATAAAATGATCATAGATGACATTGCAGAACTGATGCTGTCAACAATTCCTTGCCTGATCTCAGCCCATTTAATACCCAAACCAAGTGCTACAAGCGAAGCAACTCCGGCAGAAAGCATTAAAATAATTTGATTGGAACCGTCAAGAGAAGCGTCTCCGTAAATACGAACATTGATGAATAACGCGACGATCAAAAAGATGATCGGAATAAATGATTGAAGTAGTGTCGGTCGGTCGTATTTATAGGTCATGGTAAAAGTAAAAGTTGATTCTTAAACTGAGTAAAACATAAAGTGGTGTGAATAAACGTCGATTTTTAACTAAAAACCAGTTTAAAAGTATTTTCCTCTATAATTTCACTAGTGCTTGAATCATATCTGCGTTCCGTAAATTCAGCATTGCCATCATAATCCACTAAAAGAAGGGTGGAGCATAAGGTTCCGTAATTGTCTGTTTTTATGAAGATGGAAGAAACGGCTTTTTCCCATTCATAAGGAATTCCTGTAGAAGGTAACTTATCATCCGGAGCGGTTTCGCTGTTAGCCAGAATCTTAAAAAGATCTTCTTTTGAAAAGTCTTCCTTAGAAGTGATTTCTTTCAACTCCTTTTTTGCATGGGCTAATTTTGGCCAGGGAGTATCCAGAAGAGCATTACTTACTCCATGAATTCCCGGTTTTACTTCAGTGATTAAGTTGTTTTCATTCGAGTAATGAAAAACAGAATCTTTATCTCCGATCAGTAAGTTGAATCCATTATACTCCTCAGCTTTCGTCTGAATCTCTTGTAAATATTCTTGTTCACTTACACCGGATTTTAAAAAGTCTAAAACTAAATCGCCTCTTGTAGGGGCATTATCCTTGATATTTGAAGGATCTCTAAAGTTTGTAAGTGCTCCCCATTTTCCTGTCTTGGAAACACCCATCCATGTACCATTAGCTTTCAGGTCCTTACCGGCCAGAATGTTTGGAAGATCTTCTTCATCCCAAAACTGAGCTTTCCTTGTCGGACGCTGATAAAATTCATCTCTGTTTGCTGCTACTATTAATTTGTAGCGAGGATGAGTTTTATATGAAAATGCGATCAGACACATAAATATAATGACAAGTTTGGTTTTATAATTCGAATGAATCTAAGCATATTCCTGCAACCATTTCGAAATTTTGCGTATAGTTCAAAATGTTTTCTGAATCAAATAATCACTTTAGGGATTTACTTTTATTAATAGTCGGGTGTTTAGGAGCTG
Source organism: Balneola sp. (assembly GCA_017643645.1). GTDB lineage: Bacteria > Bacteroidota > Rhodothermia > Balneolales > Balneolaceae > Balneola. Next base: position 60,021 of record JAEPNB010000006.1, on the reverse strand, counting down.
TTTGGTTTTATTACAGCTATCCGAACCTGGATTCTATGTCTACTATTAAAAATAGTGTTTCAAAAGAAGCTGTTATCTCAAAAAGTGATTCCATAATTACTTCCTGGCAAGTTTATTCAAACAATACGCTTCCTCGTATTGAGATGGAATCGTACCGTGGTATTATAGATTCACTTCAACACAAATTTGGGAAAAAGGGATTCAAAGAATTGGTGGATAAAGTTGAATCGAGGAACTTTCCTTTATTCTATTGGGCAATTGATAACTATTTGAAAGAAGATTTTTATAACGAAGGATCTCGTTTCTCTACTGCATCAATTACGCCTGAGGGAGAAATTTTTTCATATTCAATGAGTAGTGAAGCTATTTTAAAAGCCCGACCATACAATAGCAACACGATACGGCAGGCGTTGGGTTTAAATTTCGAAACTACGGTTGAGAATAAAATAATTCAGGATTCGCTTCTAAGTGAGCTTCTTAGATTTCAATCTGTCACAGAAGAGGATTACAGAAGCTATGGACAGATCAGGAAATTTTCTGAGATGCTGGGCGCTGATATTTCTGATGACGGTGACTTATTTACTCAGGATGAAATTTGGAATGGAGTTTCGGGATATTTGAATGGCACATATTGGAAAAATTATTCATTCCGTAGAGATTCTTTAGAATTTCAGCAGTCTCAGGGGCTACGCTTCGTGAGGTTGTTTTTAACTTCCCGGGATTCTGTTTTAGGATTTCTTCCGAAACTTCAGGTAGATCTGTTACCTGCGGGAGGAATAAAAGCCATTACATTTGATTTGGCAGATATTGACATTCCTCCACGACAGTATTCTGATATTATGGATGTAATTATCCAGTTTACATTTTTGTGCCTGGGTATATGGTTGATTTCGATTTTTTATCTCAGAATAAAAGCAAAAGCGATTGATACACAACCTGCTTTTGTAATTTCAGTCTTAGCCGGATTTATGTTCTCTGCCACACAGTTTCTCAGATATGCCAGCGAACTGGAATTCAGTAGCGACGCAATTCTGAATGCATCTTTACCGGATCGTCTGTTTATAACTGGAATTCTGGGAGCCATTTCCGCCGTTTTATTCTTTGTATTGACATCCATCAGTGATTCAGTTACTCGTCAGTATTGGCCGGAAAAGTTAAAGGCTTGGGATCTTGCAAGACGAGGATTTTTCAAAAATAAGCCTGTTGGACGTTCAGCTATATTATCAATTTGTATTGCAGGGATGTTGGCCGGGCTTTGGGCTATATTGGTTCAGGTTTTCCCGGGCACTCACATTACGGCTGATGTAAGGTTGCAGTCATCCAATTTTGCATTTCCATCCATAGCGGTACTGATGGAGAACTTATTGGGCAGTTTGCTGTTGGTTATTTCTATATTGATGATACTTGGAAATCAGCTTTACGCCATAACCAAAACCAAATGGCTTATTCCCATTCTGAGCGGTTTCATATTCGCTTTATTTTTGGAGTTCTTTATTTCTTTAGATGTTCATCCGTTCAATTATTCGTTGATCATAAATTTTGTTATTGGAGCAGCTTTTGGCGCTTTTTATATCAGGTATGGATTTTTGACGATGGTATTATCACTATTCATATTTGTAGGTATTTTTACAACCAGAGCCGGTTGGATAATGCCCAATTCTCCTGATGAGAATTTGTTCTATATATTTGCAACGTTGGTATTTGGAATCTTTGTTCTGGGTTTTTATTTCGTAACCAAAGGAAGTGAAAAGAATGATCTCCCTGATTATGTACCCACTTATATAGAAGATCAGGCAAAGGGACAGCGTCTCGATCAGGAGCTGGAAATTGCCCAGGCTGTTCAAAAAACATTTCTTCCATCAAGAGTAGAACAGTTGCCGGGAATCGATATAGCCGGAATATGTGAACCTGCACAGGAAACAGGTGGCGATTACTACGATATGATTTCACTTGGCAAAAACAGAATGGCCATTGCCATTGGTGATGTAAGTGGAAAAGGAATCCAGGCTACTTTTTATATGACCTTTGTAAAAGGAGTGCTGCACAGTTTAAGCGCTCTTATTTTATCACCTCTGGAACTGTTGAATCAACTAAACCGACTATTCAAAGAAAATGCTACGCGAGGTACTTTTGTATCTATGATCTATGGAATACTTGAAGCGGATAAAAGAGAACTTACTTTTGCCCGGGCCGGTCATAATCCGATGCTGATAGTAAGAGCTAACGGAGACACAGATTGGTTGATGTCGAAGGGAATTGGTATTGGAGTAACCAGCAGTTTATTATTTATGAAGGGAACTGAGGAAGCTGTACTTAAGCTGAACGAGGGAGACGTAGCTGTTCTTTATACAGATGGTATTACCGAAATGATGAATATAAGTAATCAGTTTTATGGAGAGGAAAGGCTGGAAAAAGTTGTAAAAGGAGTGCGAAAAGGAGCATCGAGCAGCATTCTGAATATAATAATCAGTGATGTTAAAGAGTTTAAAGGTGTAGCTAAACAGCACGACGACATGACACTAGTTGTTATAAAAGCTGATTCATCTGTAAACAAATAGTTTCGTATATTTAGGCATGAAATTATTAAGACTAACAATACTTTTATTACTGGCATTTTTAAGCGCTGGTACAACTCTCGCTCAGGAATCTTCAGTGGATTCAGGAGTAGAATGGCAATCTTTAGAAGAAGCGCAAAAGAAAGCTAAGGAAAGTGGTAAAAAAGTACTCATTTTCGGATATGCTGATTGGTGCACCTATTGTATGAAAATGAGAAAAGAGACCTATCCTGAAGAAAATGTACAAAAATCCTTGTCTGATGATTTTATTCCGGTACAGATCAACGGTGAATCAGAGGAAGAAATAGTTTTCAATGGAAAAACTTATAAATCTTACGAGTTAGCAAGATACCTGAGACTGACATCTTATCCCACTCACTACTTTTTAGATTCTGAAGGTAAGATAATCGGTGCACAACCCGGATTTTTGCCTGCGGATGTATTTTCTCCACTTATGAATTATGTGTCAGAAGATCTTTTCGGAAAAGTGCCTTTTCTGGATTACATGGAAAAGAAAGGAATAAAGCTAGAACAAGAACAAGATTAAGAATGAGTATAAGCCAGTCGGTAGAAGATTATCTCAAAGCAATTTATCTTTTAGAAATAGATGGAGTTGTTGCAACTACAAATAATATTGCTGAATCACTCTCAGTTTCTTCGGCTTCCGTAACTAATATGTTTAAGAAGCTGGCTAAGCTTCAACTTATCAATCATAAATCTTATCGTGGGGCTGAGCTTACAAAAGCAGGAGAGAAGATAGCACTTGAAGTAATTCGACATCACAGGTTGCTGGAGCTATATCTTAAAGAGATGATGGGTTATTCATGGGATCAGGTACATGATGAAGCTGAAAAATTGGAACATCATATTTCAGAACAGTTCGAAGATAAGATCGCTGAGTTATTAAATGACCCTACTCATGATCCACATGGAGATCCAATTCCATCTAAAGAAGGAGTAGTGCCGGAAATGGCGTCGTTAGCTATTACTGATGCCGAAGAAAATGAATCTTACATCATTGGAAGAGTAAGAGATCAGGATCCGGAGTTATTGAGATTTCTGGAAAAAAGTGGAATTATTCCGGGTGTGAAAGTTACAATTCTGGAAAAAACCCCTTTTGACGGACCTGTGAAGATCAAACTGGAAGACAAAGAAACCACCATTGGTAACTCTGTAGCCAAAGATGTTTTTTTGGTAGAACAGACCTGAAAAGTATTTATTTAAGCAGAGTCATTCGCTTAGTAAGTGTAGTCGTCCCTGCCACTAGCCTGTAAATATATATTCCTGAGCTTAAAGAAGAAGCATCGAAAGTAACCGTATGTTCACCCGCTGATCTGAACCCGTTTTCCAAAGTTGTGATTTTAACTCCCAGCATGTTATAAATAGTAACAGTGACATCCGAGGGTTCGCTTAAAGCATATGAAATACTGGTCGAGGGATTGAATGGGTTGGGGTAATTTTGTTCAAGCCTTATTGAGGAAGGAAGCTCTGTTATTAAATCTTCGTTTGAGGTAGCCAATGCAAGTTGTTCCTCAATTGTATTTTGCACACTCTCAACGTCGTTGTTGACGTTGCTGTCACCTTTGTAAACAATATTTCCGTTAATGCCTATCACAACAGCTCTGTCGTAAGCATTGGCTGTGCCGTAGTATTCAACCAGAACATCTCTTCCCTGAAGCAAAAGTGGATAGGTAATGCCGGTAACACTTTGAAAGTTTTGTACACTGGCTGCGGATTCATTCCATGCATCAATTCCGAGGGCAACGAAGTTTTCATTGTTATTATACATTTGATGAATATCATTCTCCGTAATTGGACCATTGTCTCTGCAGTGAGGGCATCCTGCTCCAAAGAAGAAAATGTAAACAACCTTATCTTCGAATTCTTCAAGTAAGATTTGTTCATTATCCAAAGATGTCAAAGTAAAGTCCGGAGCTTTTTCTCCTACGCTAACCTGTGCTAAACTCTGGCTGGATACGAATAACAATAATACAAAAAGCCGAATAACTACTTTCATGATAACACCTCAAAATTTTGCTAATTCTTCTTCTATTACATCCACAACAGTATCAACATCTCTGTTTACAAACTGAGTTCCCTGATAAGCTATTGTTCCATCTGCCGCAATTACTACTGACCTGTCATAGTCGGATATGTTGCCGTAATAATCTACCAAGCTTTGTCGGGCATTAAGAAGTAATTTATATGTGATATTTGTAGCACTTTTAAAGTTCTGAACACTTCCTGCGCTTGTATTCCAGGTGTCTAAACCAACAGCTATGAAATTGGGGTTATCGGTAAAAGTCTGATGGATTCTGTTTTCTGTAATGGGTCCGTTATCACGACAATGAGGACAATTTGCACCAAAGAAAAAGATATAAACCACTTTTCCTTTCATTTCTGATAAAGTGAACTGTTCATTATCTAATGATGTGTAAGAAAAATCAGGAGCAGCTTCACCTTGATTCATCGGGGTCTCCTCTGAAACTGAAGTCTCAGAGCATGCAATCCCAACAAGAAAAAGGATAAAAAGTAAAAAGCTTGGATATTTCATAGTAACAGGATTAAAATCTGGTAGTAATTCTAAGTTCAGCGCCTTCAAAATCGAGGATCTCATAGCAGATTCCGGAAGTACAAGCCGGGCCTCCTCTTCTTTTACCTACGAATAAAGCCACTGTATTGGATGTATTGATTCTGTAAAGTGAATTAAAACCCAGCCATGTTCTTGTATCAGTTTCTATTTCCGGGAAGGTATTTGGATTATCTGTTAAGCCCGGTTCTGTTGTTGCTTCAAAAACAGCGCTTATATTGAAATCGGAAGTGAATCCAAAAGAAAGAGAAGCAAAGTAGTTTTCAATTTTTTCCGAACTGCCAAACTCATCATAAGTTTGATACTGCAGATCAACGATAACATTCTTCGAGTTCTGAAAGCTTTTATCGGTAATTAACCCAAGTGACCACCGGTTATCCTGCCCTTTTTGCTCATCAACAGCAAAATCAACAAAAGACTTTAAAGAAAATTGATCATTAAATTTGTAGAACCCTTCCAGAAAGTATTCCCGGTATTCTTTTTTATTAAATATATTATTGACTGTATATGCGTAGTTCGCAACTAAAGAATGTCCGTCATCAAATGAATAAAAAGCTTCGGCCTGAACACCTTTTTCACTTGCGGTATTTGGAACATGTGTGCTTCTGTTTAAAACGGGATAAGTGTGTTCCTTTATAAGAGACGGCGGATCATTGAATCCTGATGATTCTAAGCGAAAATTACTGTAATTCTTGTACTCAAGACTTGCTCCAAATGAACCTTTGAAATAGTTTAATCCGGAATACAGAGCGTAACTTTGATCACTCTTTAAAGAAAAAAGATCCGATCTGGTATTAAATGCATATTCTCCAAAAATTTGAAAGTTAGCGGGCAATTGAATGTTGGTCATCAAAGAGCCAAATTCATTGAAGCCGGGAGAGTTTGGGGTATTCACCCTCATAAATGCGGTGCCAACAGAGAGATTGTCTGTGGGATAAAAAGTTGCCTGAACTGCTTCTGCTAAATCCGGTCTGCGTAAAGAATCAGGATCAAAGTTTGGAGGGAGGTCATTCTGAAGCGGCTCCGCTCTTAAAGCTTTAATTTCAACCCAATCAAAACCGGCATCAAATGCAATTCCTTCCAGATCTCTGAAAAAAGCATATCTGGTTCTGTAAAAGTCACTTTCAAAAACAGATCCCGGAATGTCGTAGCTCCTCAATAATAAACCCGAGCCAATAGTTTCATAAAAATTGCCAAGCCGAATTCTGAAATTATCATCCTGATACTGAAACCGCTTTTGAGTTAGTTCAAAATAATTACGTTCAGAATGTGGTGACAGAAATTGCTCAGCTTTGCCAAACAAACTGAATTTTCCGGAATCGTAATAAAGATTTAATTGATTGTATGAAGTGGAAAGGTCTGTATCATCTTCAAAAGGAAGGTTGCCATATTGAAATTCAAATGTATTGGTTCCATAAAGTTGACCAAGAACAATTGACCATGGGGTTATTACAACAAAAAATGTAAGAGCTGTTATTTTTGCAAAGCTCTTCATTCTTCTAAAAGCTCAAGAATTTTATTTCTGATCTCAACTTCTTCTCCGGTTTTATACCCTTCGTGGAAATACACGATCTCATTGTCAGCATTTACAATTAAAAGTGTAGGAACAGCAGTGACTCTTAGTCTCGCCATAACGGAGCTGTCAGAATCTCTGAGGACAGGATATTCGACACCAAGAGATTTAATGAAAGGCTTAACTTTGGCTTTATTTCTGGGACCGTCAATTGATATTCCAATAAACTTAACCTGAGTATCTTCAAATTCTTTATCCATTTTAACAAACTCAGGGATGGATTTAACACATGGCTTACACCAAGTTGCCCAAAAGTCTATAACGGTAAGATTCTCTCCTTTAAGCTGATTATAGCTGACCGTTCGCCCGTCCAGGTTTTTTAACCGAAAATTGGGTACTTCATTTTTAGAATGTACAAATCCGCCAAAAAGCAGTGACAGAAGTAATAAATATTTCATGATACTCTGTTTTTTTAAAATATGACCAATACAGATCATAAAGGTATCACGAAAATATAAAATCAGAAAAGAGGTAAGACGTAAGATATAAGACATAAGATGTAAGACTGGTTTATCTCACATCTCACATCTTATGTCTTACATCTATACTCTACTTCACCCAGTCCGCTATAAACACATTTGTTGATCGGTCACCACCGTTGAATCGGTTAGATGAGAAAACCAGTTTCTTGCCATCATGGGAAAACATAGGAAATGAATCGAAAGTATCATCAAAAGTAACTTGTTCAAGCCCGGTTCCATCCGGATTGATCATAAATAAATTGAAAGGAAAGCCTCTTGTTGAATTATGATTGGATGAGAATATTATTTTTTCTCCGGAAGGATGGAAGAAAGGAGCCCAGTTTGCGTTCCCCAGATCCGTGATCTGACGCATATTGGTTCCGTCTACATTGACAAGGAATAACTCCATATCTGTTGGCTCGACCAATCCTTCAGCAAGAAGAGAAGTGTACTTTTCAACTTCGGCTTCTGTCTTTGGGCGGGATGCTCTGAATATCAATTCTGTTCCATCCGGAGAAAAGAAAGCACCGCCATCATAGCCAAGTTCATCTGTAATCTGAACAACATTAGATCCGTCAACATCCATAATAAATAATTCCAGATCACCTGTTCTCATTGAAGTGAACACAATTTTGCTTCCGTCGGGAGAAACCGTTGCTTCTGCGTCATAACCGGGTGTAGTGGTAAGAGTGTCAATGATCTCACCATCCAGATTAGCTCTGAAAATATCGTAACCTTCATAGATCGGCCAAACATATGCTCCACCGGGTCCTCGTTCAGGAACTTCAGGACAAGCGATATCGGCCATATGTGTAGAACCATAAACAATAGTTTCATCCGGTAGAAAATATGAACAGGTAGTTCTTCCCAAACCTGTGCTTATGATCGGAGCTTCAAATCCGGGTTCATTTTCTTCAGCATCCATATAAAAGATTTGATCACATTCAGTGTCCCATTCAGAATTATTAGCCTGAAAAACCAACTTAGTGTTATCGTAACTCCAGTAAGCTTCAGCGTTATCTCCACCAAAAGTTAGCTGTTCGATATTTTTTAAATGAGTCTCTTTTTCATATCTGAGTGCATCATTTTTTTCAGATGTACAGTTTAGCAGAAAAAGAGTAAAAAGAACCGGGTAAATAAACTTCATAGTATAATTTGATAAAAATTTCAGCCCCAAAAATACTACAAAATTAGTTAGAAAATGAAGTTTATAAATATTAAAGATCGGAACGTTTTCTGTGGTTGACTGTAGAAATCAGTAACAATATTAACTAACAGAATACAATGAAGAACTCAAGAGTTTTATTAATGATCACATTAGTAGCATTAACATTTGCTGCATGTTCAGAGAAATCTAAAACAGAGGCGGAAAAAGCCGGCGATCAGATTGAAAATACTGCAAAAGCTATAGGTAATGATTTTGAGGAAACGAAAGATCAGTTTATAGCCAAAGCGGAAAAAGAGATCGAGGAGATCAATGAGAAGATCGAAAAGCTGGATGAGAAAATTGGAGAAGGCTCTGATGATGTAAAAAAAGAGACCAAAGAAGCCTTAGATAATTTAAAAAAGGAAAAAGAAGAGCTGAACCAGGATCTTAGTGAATTGGAAGATGCGACCAAAGAAAACTGGGAACGTCTTACTGCTAGTATCGAAGATGGGTTCGAAGACCTGAAAAGAGGTTATAACAGCTTACTGGAAGACATGAAAACAGGCTAAGTCTTGTTAAAGAATAATCCACTTAAAAAGCCCTTTTTAGCAGAGGGCTTTTTTTATACATCAAATTTTCACTTGAAGAGTAGCATAAAACGTTCTTGGGGGAGAAGGAATAATTCCCGGACCGGGATATCCGGTTGCTCGCCTCGTAAAGTAGGATGAATTAAGTATATTATTTACTCCGGATTCCAGCGAGAATTGTTTATATGTCCATGAAAGAGAAAGATCGAGTACATCATAAGCGGGAATTTCTCCTTTAATACCACTTTGGTTATCTCTTACATTTTGTAAGGCATTTGACGCGTCTGTAAACTGTTTGGAAATGTAAGTGTACTGAACGGATCCCAACAGGTTCTTAAATCCAAAATTGATGCCTGTTTTAAGATTTAGGGTTGGAACAAATTCAACATCATTTCCCTTAATTCCTGCAATTTCGGAGTTCAAATATTCAGAATGTGTAACTGCTGTATTTGCAAAAATGGTAAGTTTTTTATCAGAAGATGTAGCATTAAAAACCGAGAATAAATCGATTTCGATGAGGCTTTCCAAACCGTACATAAAAGCTTCTCCGATGTTGCCACGAAACCGCACGATCCTGCCCGTTTCTTCCTGCTCACCGTCAGCATTGGTTCGGGTTTCTGCCCGGAGCACCTCACCTAAACGGTTTTCATACAGCAATCCAAAAACGCCGACATCGTAAGAAATAACATCTCCGATTGTACCACGGATTCCTAAGTCTGATGAAAAACCACTTTCATCCGTAATATTTGGATCAACCTGAAAGCTGGGATTTATAATCCTGATGTCGTTAAAAGTAACGGAACGATAGTTTTGAGAAAAATTTCCGTAGAGATCTGTTGTTGCGTCAGGCTGATAACTGAGTCCGATTCCAAGCAGTACAAAATTTCTTTCAAAAGTTTTCTCTTCTTCAAAGGTTTGGTTTTGGATAGGATTTCCCGCCAGATCGAAATTCACCCGTTTATAAGAACCTTCACTTTGGGTTTTGATATACTCAAAACGAAAGCCCGGTGTGATCGAAAAATTATCTTTCACATAAAAAATATGCTCTCCAAAAAAAGCAAGATTTTGGTTAGGGAAGGTGAAGTCAGATTGTCTTGGGTAATTCGGGAATTCATCATCCGCTAAAGAAAAATCAGCTTCACTTGAAGCAGTTCCCGGTCCCTGGACCGAAGTATTCTTTGATTGGTAATATTTTGATCCTATAAGAAAGACCGCATTTTTACTACCTAATTTATATCGCTGAAGAAATCGTGTTTCAATTCCCCAGTTATTGAAATCACCTAAGATCAGATCACGAGGTTCGTTCGGATCATCTTGTTGAGAAACTCTGTTTGTACGAAAGCCCACTGATTTTCTGGAAGCATTCAAACCAAACGCAGTGATACTCAGACGACTTTGATATGTGAATCTATGGTCGAGTTTTAACGAAGCTAACTTCCAGTCAACTTCAAACCAGTTTCTTTCTCTGTTGCTGAACTCCGGATCATTGTAAAATTGAGCATCCGTAAGACCTCCCGGCTGTTGTGCCAGATATCCCAGATAAGTAAAATCAGCACTAAGTGATGTTTTATCAGACAATGCATATTCAGTAAACAAATAGATATTGTCAGATCTAAACTCGGAGTTTGGTCGAAAGCTGTTTCCATTTTTATAGTTATAATATCCCAGATACCCGAGTTTTTTGTAAGTACCGCTCACACTATTGTGGGAAGTAAAAAGCGCATTGGAACCAATGGACTGGCGGGTTGTTAATTTAACAGCTTTATCTTCAACCGGAGATTTCATTCTGAAATTAACCAAACCACCAAATTGCGTTCCGTATTGTAAAGAAGCGGCTCCACGGATAACCTGAATTTCTTCAAGTGCTTCGGCCGGAGGTGTGTAATAGCTTTCCGGATAACCCAAAACATCAGCACTTATATCATATCCATTTTGTCGGATATTGAAGTTGGAAGATCTGTTCGGGTCCAGCCCACGCCCCCCGATATTTAGCTGTAGCCCCGCATCATCAGACTCAAAAATATTTAAACCGGAAATCTGACTGTAAATTTGCCGGGCGTTATTTGAGGAAGTATTCACCGTCATTTGGCTCAGGTTAACAACTTCATTTTTCTTGCCGGCGTAAATAGAGGTTCCTTCTACTTCACGTAGTCGTTTTATTGAAAAGATCTGCTCTCTTTGGTTTACAACTGCTACTTCAGAGAGTTGACCGGATAGTTTATTTAGCTTTATGTTCAGGATCTCTGAATCAGAACCAAGTTGTACTACACGATTTGTGATCTCATATCCTAAAGCAAAAAAGAACAAGTTATATTTTCCATAGGATAGATTCGGAATTTGAAAATATCCTTTTTCATTCGGTTGGTATGATTTACCGGAGTTTTCTTCATAAATCTCCACTTCAGGCATGGGGTCTCCTGTAGCCAGATCTGTAATATATCCCGAAATAGTAAACTGACTAAATGCAGGAACAGAGATAAGGCAAAATATTACAAGTAAGCTAAAGTCCTTTAATCTCATCGTTGAAGGGAAGTATCCATTTTTTTGGTTTCAAATTTCTTTTAATTGTTGTGAGATCGATTTCAGGATCAATATATGGCGCACTTCTTCTGCCATTAAGAGCAACAAAACTCTCAACATAAATTTCGGGATTCTCAATTCCCTGATTCTGATAATGCTGTTCCAGATGATGAGCATATTCAAGAATGAAATCAGGTTGTGTTGACATCTGTTTCTCCTGAAAGCGAGTCAAAAACCCGGTGTTATCTACGTAAAATCTTTTCTGTGTCTCCGGATCTACAACCTTAAAATTTGCATATCCTGCTTTTTCAATGAGCATAACCCGCCATGAGAATTTGTAACCCTCTTCAGTCCAGAATAATTCTCCGGGATACAGTAAATATCTAAATGGAAATAAGAGTTGAAAAAGGAAGAATGCTCCTACAATGCTAAGACTAAAGTTCTTGGATATTGAGCTGTTAAATGAATATTGCTCAGAGTTGTTAAAAGCATCTAGATCTATTTTGAAGAATGTGGAAATCCGGTTAAGAATTCGGGTGTGCAATCCGGCATCAAAAAAGATCAAAGCGCTTATGATCATGATGTATGGGAACATTCCAATTGGAAATAGAATCCGGGTTAGGATGTGAAAGATTACAACAAGAACAAAAGCGAAGGCTCTAGTGCGTTTGATCAGAAGTAAAAAAGGAATAGACAGATCATAAAGAGCGCCTCCCCAAGCAAAAGCAAAATGCACCCACGATTGTTGCAACATATCACCGAGTAATGGAATGGAGTATTTTGCAGGAAGCCAGATCTTTAAGGGCATTGCCTGAAAAAGCCAGTCGGAATTTAGTTTTGCTAATCCTGCATAGAAGTAAACAATAAACAGAAGCAGTTTAATAGCATCTATTGTCCAGCTAGGAATAAATTCAGCTTTAAGTATTGGGTTTCTGGCAGCATCAACTGAGAAATAGGTATTAGCAGGCAGAAATATCATCAGAAAACTGAGAGTGCTGATGAAATAATAGTGGTTCAGATAGGTGGTTTTGTCCATCAGTTCTATAAAAGTAAAACTGAGGAAAAAAGTAATGATGGCATATCTGTACTTGAAACCCAGTGAAATAAAAATGGCAGAAAGCCCACAAACAGCAAAAATCAGATAGGTCCATTCGCCGGGCGGTTGAACCCAATCAAATCCATAATAGGAAAAGAAGAAAGCCGGCTCTATATATAGTTTTTGTATCCATCCGTTTAGCGCAAACCGGACAATGCTTATGAGCATTAACAAGCCAAAAAAAACACGAAAAACCGCTAAAGGAGCGGCTTTCGAGTAAGAATTAAGATATGTGCTAATTGAAGTTGAACTCAAAAATTAATCACCGTCAGCATCCACGTAGTCTACATTAATATTTAACGCCTGAAGCATATCCACCTTCAGGAGAATGACATTTTTTTGGAGCTCATCATATGTTTGCAGCATTAAAGAGTTATCCGTCTCAATCTGATCAGTAAAACTGGAATTCAGATTCTGAGCTTTTATTCGACTTTCTTCGAATTGTTGATTTATAAGCTGGGTCAGATCTGTACCATTTTTTATGGTATTCAGAAAATCCAGATAATCACTCAGACTAAGTCCTGTAGTTTCTGAATTAAAATGTTTTCCGTTAAAGAAGTTCTGAGTGGCAGTTAATGACTCCAGAAACAGTTCTTTTGAGAATTCGCGGCTGTAAACACCTTCTACATTTTGTGGGAGAGGAGTTCCGGAAAAAACACCTGCAGGAATTCCGATTTTACCTGCTCTAAGGTTTTTTTCATAGTAAAAGATATAATCATTCACCATCATGTCGATGGATGAGTTAGCCCCGTTACCTGAGTTGTTTATAAACTCATCGCGATAACCCGAATTCCAGTCATTTAAAACTACATCAGTAAGTGAATCTATTCTGGTTACCAAATCCAAAACGTATTCTTTGTAAGCAGAAGCTTCGTTTCCGGAATTATAAAAAGCGAGAATTTCTGTATCACTTTCTGCCAAGCCGTAAAGCAAATAGTCCAGAGCCGGAAAACCTTGTTGATCTATCTCAGAAGGAAGATTCAAATTATAATCTCCTTGCCCGATATTCTCTTTTACTTCTGCAGTATCGACCGGGTAAATGTTGAGATTGTTTCGGAAACGAATTTCCATTGTTTTAGGTGTCTCAAACATGGAAACATGCTGTAAAGCAAGGTACCCGGCTTTCCATTCATCACGAAGAGATTCTAAAGCTTTTTGACCGGGATTTTCAGCAAAATTATTTCCGGCTGTCTTGAGGGATTCTGTCTTTTCTGAAAAGTTAGTTAGAGCGGGAATAATGATATTATCAGCCCAGTTTTCAAGAATGGCTTTACGATCAAAATCGTCAGGATCAGGTCCTGATGGATTTGTTTCTTTACAACTTGAAATCAGAAGTGAAACTGATAAAAAAAGAAGTAGATAACGTTTCATATATAAATAAAAAAGCTGCTAATAATTGTATTAGCAGCTTGGTTCTTAAAATTTAGTTTGAAGCTTCTTCAATAGTGAAATTGAATTTTGAAGCTATGTCAACAGAAATATCCTGAAGAGTTTGAGGAGTTACATCCCATAAACCATTTCCGGCTTCCAGCAAGGAGATAAACCCATCAACTTCAGCTTTGGTGAAATATGGCTGACCTGTTCCCGGCTGTCTGGTAAATTGTAAACTGTAAACAAAACCAAAACCTTCTGAAAGATCGCTAAAAGCAGTGCCAAAGTCAGGATTAGCTTGCTCAAGGACTGTTTTACCTAACTGCAAATAATAAACAGCTCTGATACCGATTATTGTTGATATCTGAGTTCTTAGTATTTCCGCTTGTTCGTCTCTAAGTTCATAATCTCCTTCAACAATAGCTGCGCGCCCTAATGCAAAAGCGTCAAAAATTATTTGAGCAATACCTGCAAAATCCTCATCGCTTTCTACACTGCCTACGTACGCATTTAAAAAACTGTCGTCTTGACCAATTGTTAGATTTGGATTGGCTGTATTAGATGAGTTACCATACAGGTATCCGAAAGCTTCATCCCAATTATGCTCCATATTAGTGTAGGCTGTTCCATCAACAACAACTTCATTATTATTATCTTCAACATTAGTTCCTGCATCTAATACCGAAACGCTTACATAGTTGTTCAGAATTTGATCCGTCATTAAAGCTCCGATCAATCCTTTAGCAAGCATTTGATTGTACTCAAACCCTTTGGCGCTAACATACCTTGTAGATGTTCCGTCAGCAATTTGTCCTGCTATTCCGGGCTGAGCTTCTACATTTTGATTTGGAAATACTTCATTTACCTGAGCTGAGATCCATGTTTCAAATTGATTTTTTAATTCAACACTGGTTGCGGTATTAGAAGAGTAAAAATCAGTAGAAGCAGCAACTTTACTCTTTACACTTTTTGTTGCAGCGTTTAGATCAGGATCAGAATATGGATTTGCATCTCCACCGTTTGCTGTTTGGTTGCGATACATTTCCAGTAAAAGTTCTTCCGTTGAATTATCAAAGTCTGTCATGGCAACAGAAAGCTCAGTAGCCATTTTGATTCTGGTTGTTTGTCCTGAGAACGAAACAGTAGATTGCCCATCGCGGGTAAATTCATAAGATTCAGGAGTAGCGATCTCGTCGTTAGTATTATTAGTATCGCATGAAATGGTGAAAATAAATGCTGCAATGATCAGCAGACTTTTGGATAGATTCATCGTTTTTGGAAGAATAATAGTTGTGAGTTTTATTTAGAACGAATCTAAGTTAAGGACTTTTTGGAACGTCCTCAAGCTTTATGTAGAATAAATCTAAATAAAATTTAAAAGTAGGATTGTCAGCAGTTTAAAATATAAAAGAAGCTGATAATGAGGCTCCAAAGTTTGCGGAAGTGTCTAAAGAAACGGCAGGTTCTATAACAAACTTGCTTTGATTGAGCACATTAGTAAAAAAACCGACTCCAAACTGGAATACAAAGTTTTTATCATCTAAAACAATACTATTTTCATTACTGGATACTTGAGTAAAGGGAATGAAAGAGATTCCAATTAATGGAATGGTATTAAATGTATTAGGCTGTTCTTTTTTATAGGCCAAAGTAAGGCCTGCTCCAAAACTTGAGGAATTAAAATCTTTATAATCGACATAAGAGCCTAGAATAGATAGAGCAATTTCTATGGGAAAGTCTTCTTGAGTTTTGGTTCCCCACAGTGTTAATGCGCCGCTTATGCCATCAGCTTTTGAAGCATATTGATCCTCAGATTCCTGAAGATGTATATTCGAATACTGAAATGAGATATCTAATTTCTTATTCAATGAAAAAGAAGTTCCTATTGAAAGAATTGAAATGTCTTCAGCAAAAGAAAACGAAGGGGTTATGGCAAGTGCTGATCGTTCTTTATCTAAATACAGGGATTGTGACATTAAAAAACTGCTAAATAAGAAAGCAATTAAAAAGGGGAAAAAGATTTTTTTCATAAAATTAATTCTTCTGATCTCCGGTAGATAAGTGTTCAAAAACCTGTGTGAAAATGCTTTTTCCGATCTTGAGAAACCGTTCCTGATTACCAAGCGCAAGATACCCAAGTACAGACCGGAGTTCTTTGAGAAGAACAGGTGGGTTTGTGATCAGAGAATCCTCTGCTATGATATGATCCCAATCCATTTTCTTTTGGAATTTTACACCGGCCTGTACCATTGAGATATAGTACACATTTGCCATCAATCCGTAACCAATAGTTGTAGGATGTAAACCATCCAGGCTGAAAATTCCACCTTTTATGATCTTTTTATCTTTATCCAGTCTCAGAAATTCGGTGTTTACTGTAGCTTCATCTTTTTGATTTACCAAATGTGCGGTTGCAGGATTTCTTTTTAAAGCACTAACAAATTCTTTAGGGTAACCTCGCAATAATTCTCCGCCCAGTCTTCTGTTAGCCATACCGGCAACATTTCTGGCAACAGGAACTACAAACCAATCATTTTCTTTGGCTACTCTTTTAATAATGTTGTTGAACTCATCCACTGCCAAATCAATTTGAATGGCTTCATCTTTGGTAATAAAAGGGTGTTTATCCGGATCAAAATCCTCATCCCAGATCCAGAAACGTGTGTAGTAATCGAAATAACCCAGAGCCTTTTTTGAAACGCTGGAGTTTACACCTCGAATTACCGGTGGAATTGTGGGATACGGGATGGTTGGTACAAAAACCCGTTTTGCTCCGATCTTTGAGATCCGTTCAGCTAGTTCCCGGTACTCCATTTCAAAATGCTCCGGGCGGTAAATAGAATGCTTTCTGTTCGGTGTAAAAGCTTTCATGTCTTCCGGTTCAGACCAAGTCAGATTTAAATTCACAACTGATCCCAATGCATTATTATGCCCCAGACAAACGATCAGGTTTTCAATCCCACCATCTTCCTGAAGTACTTTTGCATTATCAATTTGGGAGTTTTCCTGATAATCATTTCCAAGTGTTGGATTTAGCACAAGCCTTGATGTGGTATATTTTGCATGTTCAGGAAGCACACCAAAAACAGAAAAACTTTCTTTATTGTTTTCAATGTATTCTCTGCTTTTTCGCTCATTTACGATCCAGGAATCGTTAATTGCAAATCCCCAAATGGCCTGATTGTGGTATGGAGTTACCTGATTTACTTTCAAGTTCTTCATTCCTCCTTCCCAATACTTCTTAATTCGTTTCAAAGTTCGGAAAGTATGATTAGCCGCAGGGAGATATTCTCTCCAGTCGATTTCGCTGCCAAATTCTTCCGAAAGTCCACGGATCAGAACTTCAAGATTAATAGGAATTCCGGCCTGTGCAGTAAAATTAGGTTGATCGAATCGAGGAGTTGGCTCAAAACATCTTGCTATAAAAGAAGGAAAGTTGATGTCAGTACGGTAAATACCACCATTGTTAAAACCTTGAGAAAGGCTATCACCGATTACGACCAGTTTATGTTTTGGATCTTTTTTTCTGAACATTAATAAAAAGTCCCCTCTGGAGAGGGGATTTAGGGGTGTGTTTCTTTTTAAAATTGCGACTAATTAATCAAATCACAAAATGAAATTTTTGGAAGCCACAGAATCACTATAAGTAGATAAGGAAAAACGTGGATAAGTAAAGGAAGTGCCTTATTCCAATATCTACTTATCTACACAATCAGTATTTTCTGAAAAATTTAATGCGCAATTTCAATTGTGCTTTCGTGGATAAATCAAATTAGAAAATGAATAATACCGATAAAAACCGACTACAAGCTTTCCGTGAGGAGAGAGCAGAATTAAACGAAAAAACCCTAAATTCCGGACATCTTGGAATCAAACGGTTCTTTAACATGGATGCTAACACCTACCGTGATGGCGCGTTGGACTCCAAAACCAAAGAGTTGCTCGGGCTTGTTGCTTCTTCCGTACTTCGTTGCAATGATTGCATCGATTATCATCTGGAGCAATGTGCTAAAACCGGTTCCACCAAAGAGGAAATTCTGGATGCTATGAATGTTGCTTTAATTGTTGGCGGTAGCATTGTGATCCCTCATTTACGAAGAGCTGTAGAAACCATTGAAATGATTGAAGAAGAAGGACTCTTCCAAAAACAATAACCAACATTCAATTTCCAATTTCCAAAGCTCAAATTAGCTTACTCCTTCCATCAACCTTGAAAAAGTCATCTCACGGCGAATGCCTGAGATCTAAATCTGTTTAAATCTTAATCACGATTTAACTCTGGTTCCGATGGTCTCCGTCGGAACCAATGTTCAGTCTGTAGTTGATGGTTTTTTGAATCAATAGTCAACTCCGACGCAGAGCATCGGAGCTAGTTGGAATGGCTTATGAGATACTTTTTTCATCGAATTACCTAACATCTACAAAAATGACAAGTCAAGAGAAGAATGATTCATCAGGAGTGTACAAAAACAGATCATTTTGCTTGTACTCAAATCCCAATTCTTTTTTGATTCTGCTGCCATCTACCAGTTTCTCATCAGATCCGCCTGAATTAAAAGAAGGCGTTTCAAGTCCCAATTTTTCTGATAGATTGGTATAGAGTTCTTTTTTGGTTGGATGATGATCGCTGCAAACATTAAAGATCACTCCTGGTATTTTTTGGGATAGAACAGAAATAGTAGCAGCAATAACATCTTCTCTGTGAACCAGATTTACCGGCGCATCACCATTTGAAATTCCTTCACGCCCGGCAAGATATTTAACGGGATGTCGGTCTGAGCCAAAAAGTCCGCCCAAACGAAGAATGACAGAGTCAGGAATGATTGTTTTTAATTCGCCTTCAGCAGCAAGAATTACGTTATCAGTTTCCGGATCAGGAAGAGCGTCTAATTCCGTCACAATTCCCATCTTTCCTTTATAAGCGGATGTGGAACTATAAATGATCACTTGTTGGTTTGATGAAGCAAGAAGTGTACTGAGTTTTTGTATGTGATTTGGATACTGAGATCGCTGATCACCTCTTCCCGGAGAAACTGAAATGACAATGGCATCAACTTTGGGAAGATCAGTTTGGATGGTGTCTTCTTTTTCCAGATCAAAAATAATTGGTTCAATTCCCAAAGAACGAAGGGAGGAAGCTTTTTCAGCAGAACGGGTACTTCCAAAAACGTTGATATTTTGAGAGATCAAAGTTGTTGCAAGCTTGGTTCCGACCCAACCACAACCAATAATTAATACAGAATCTAAATCAGCAGACTTCATAAAAAATTCACAAAAAAGTGAGTTATTAATTAACTGTACATAAAGTAGATAAAATTTCAGGCATGGCTAAATCAAAGACAGGAATATTTTTAGTGAATCTGGGTTCTCCGGATAGTTTTGAACCGGAAGATGTTAAGGTTTATCTGAGAGAATTTTTGATGGATAAAAGGGTAATTGATGCTCCCGAAATTATCAGAAAGATGATAGTGGAAGGATTTATTCTCCCCAAACGACCGAAAGAGTCAGGAGAAGCCTATGAGTTGATCTGGTGGGAAGACGGTTCTCCATTGATCGTTATCACTGAACAAGTTGAAGCAAAGCTAAAGCAAAGACTGGGTGATGATATTCCCGTAAGTATCGGAATGAGATATGGAAACCCTTCTATAGAAGCCGGAATTGAAGATCTTATAAAGCAAAATTCTGAACTCGAAACCGTGTTTTTAGTTCCGCTGTATCCTCAATATGCGATGGCGACGTCAGAAACAGTGATAGAAAAAACCAAAGATGTTATTCTGGCTAAATTCCCTCACTTACATACGGTGATAAAAGATCCATTCTTCAACGATCCGAAATACATTAAGGCGTTGGCGGAGAGTATGAAGCCGTATATCACTGATGATATTGATCATATTCTATTTTCTTATCACGGAGTGCCTGAGCGTCATATTAAAAAAAGAGATATCACCGGGGATCACTGTCTGAAGTGTGAAAATTGTTGCGAAGTAAGCTCACCGGCTCATCAGTTTTGTTATCGTCATCAGGATCTTATGACCACAAAACAGGTTGTTGAATATCTTGATCTGGATGAGTCAAGGTACAGCACGGCTTTTCAATCAAAGTTAGGAGTTGATCCGTGGTTGTTGCCGGCTACCGACAAAGAACTTGAACGTCTTGGAAGAGAAGGCAAGAAGAAAGTAGCAGTGGTTTGTCCGGCTTTTGTATCAGATTGTATTGAAACTCTGGAAGAGATCGGTATCAGAGGAAAAGAAGATTTTATTGAAGCCGGTGGCGAAGATCTGGTTCTAATTCCTTGTATCAATGACAACGATCTTTGGATCGACGCTCTTGAAGACTGGAGCAGAAAAGCACTGGAAATAGCTCCTGAGTTAGAACGCGTTTAAATGAGTACTTCTTCCTCAAATACTATTGCAGTACTTGGAGGAGGTATTTCAGGTTTGTCCGCGGCCTGGTATATGAAAAAGAAAGGCTTTGAAGTAACTCTTTTTGAATCTCAGGAAGATACGGGTGGAGTAATTCGCTCTGAACCGAATCAATATTCTGTTTTTGATTTTGGACCTAACACCATCCGCGATAAAACCGGATCTGTTTCTGAAATGATTGAAGAGCTGGGTCTTGAAGACGAAATGCTTTCAATGTCTGAAGGTTCAAAAACCAGATTTATTGTCAGGAACGGAGAACTGAAAAAGATAAAGCAGAATCCGATTTCCTTTCTGTTTTCTGATGTGCTTAGCTGGAAAGGGAAGAAAAACCTTTTTTCAGAGCCAATCAGGAAATCATTGAACTCTGATGCCGATGAAAGTATCGGCTCTTTTCTGGAAAGACGAATAGGTAAAGAAGCTGTCGAATATCTCGCAGATCCTTTTTTCTCCGGAATTTATGCGGGGGATATTTACTCACTCAGCAAAAAGAAATTGATTGGTAAACTAGCTGATTTTGAACAGGAATATGGTTCGATCAGTAAAGGATTTCTGAAATCCAGAAAAGAAAAATCATTTTTTAAACCCAAGGTGATTTCTTTCAAAAAAGGAGTTCAGCAATTAACCGAGACACTCTCCGAACGTATAGGTGATTCAATTCTTCATGAAGAAGTAAAAAGCCTTCAGTTTCAGCAAAGCAATTTCAAAGTGACTACCGCTGATCATGAATATACTTTTGATAAGGTTGTAAGCTGTCTTCCCGCATATGTTTTGAAAGAAGTATTGAAAACGGATGATCAGAAATTGGAAAATAGTTTGTCAGAGATCAACTATTCGCCGATGCTTTCAACACAATTGGTGTTTAAAAAAGGAAATCTGAATCTGCCTGAAACCGGATTTGGGTTTTTGGTTCCGGGAAAAGAAAACATCAGGTTACTTGGCGCGATCTGGAAATCAAACATCTTCCCTGACCAAACAGAAGACGTATATGTGCATGTAAACCTGATGACTGGTGGTTCTCACGATATAAAAGTGATCGATCAGGACATCAGGGATATTGAGAAAGAAGTTATTGAAGAGTTTTCCGCAATCATTAATGTGAAAGGCGATGCTGAAATGGTTTCTTCAAAATTATGGAAAAAAGCTATTCCTCAATTTCATGTAGGTTTTGCATCAGTAGAGGAGTCAATGGACCGATTTCAGAAAGAAAATGAAGGCTTTTATATAGGTGGAAATTACCGCTGGGGAGTTTCAGTCTCTGACTGTGTGGACGGAGCGAAAAATTTATCTGAATTCATATAATCTTCACATTCAGATCGTATTTTAGCGTGAATTTGGTCCAAACTATTTTTTAAGCAGATATGAGATTTTCAGCAATAGGTATTTCTCACTGGAAAAGTGAGGTTTCTATTCGGGAGTTATTCTTTATTGATAAACAAAGACGTGAATTTCTGGAGTTCAATACCAGAAATATTCCCGGCGGTGTTATTATTCTGGATACCTGTAATCGAACAGAGCTATATGCGTTTTGCGATCCGGATGTACTCGTTTCAGCATTATGTAAGGCCACAAATACAGATGCCGACTTTTTCAGTAAACACGGATACAGCTATTCTGAAGAAGAAGCATATCAGCACTTGTTTAAAGTAGGAGCTGGTATGGATTCACAGGTTCTTGGCGATGTACAGATCATTCAGCAACTAAAAAAAGCTTACAAAGAATCCAAAAAGAATCTTTCAGGTGAATTCCATCAGTTGATGCAAGCCGTTTTTAAAGCTCACAAAAGAGTGCGTACTGAAACTGATTTCGGTAGAGGAATGGCGTCGGTTGGATTCGTTGCCACTCAATTAGCATTAGATCATTTCAAAGACCTGAGCAATGTCAATATTTTGTTGCTGGGCGCAGGAAAGATGGGCAAAGTGACCTGTAAAAACCTGGTCTCAAACGGAGCTGAGCATATTTCTGTGATCAACAGAACCATAGAGCGGGCTCAAAGTCTGGCATCCTCATTCGATATTAAAGCTCACACTTTTGATGAACTGGAATCTGTGGTTGAAGATTCGGATCTGATCATAACAGCAACAGGAGCGACATCTCCAATCCTGAAAAAGGAGCATTTTCCGGAAGATGGAAAAGCGCGTTTAATATTTGACCTGAGTGTGCCGAGAAATGTAGAAGAAAGTGTTTCTCAAATAGAGAATGTAACTTTAGTTGATATGGATTCTATACATCTCGCAAATAAAGAAGCGATTGAGAATCGTAAGAAGTCAATTCCTGCGGTAGAAAAAATTATTGCTGAGGAATTAGATCAGTATGAGCATTCGATCGAGCGAAACAATTACATTCTCCCAAGGATCAAAGAGATCGATCATCACTTGAGTTCCATTACTGACCATGAACTGGATCGCATCAAAAATAAAGTGGATCGAGAAGCCTTTGAGGTCATCGAAAAGCTTACCGGCCGAATCAAGAAAAAAGTAATGGCGATTCATATCAACAGAATTGAGAATGAATTAGAGGAGCTTCGAAATGAAGCTTAAAATAGGCACACGCAGAAGTAAGCTTGCACTTTGGCAATCCAATCTGGTTGCTAAAAAACTAAACGCCCTCGATGTACAAACCGAGCTAGTTGAGATAGAGTCGTTTGGTGATAAGGAACAAGATCTGCCACTTCATAAACTGGGCGACAAAGGTGTATTCACAAAAGCACTGGATGATGCTTTACTGGACGGTAGAATAGATCTGGCGGTGCATTCACTAAAGGATGTTCCAACAATATTTGAAGATGGATTACAGCTAAACGCAGTACTTGAAAGAGCAAATCCCATTGATGTACTTGTTGAGCCATTGAACTATGAGAAAGGAAAAACTTCCAGAACTATTGCTACAGGAAGTATCAGAAGATCGGCATTCTGGAAGAACAAATATCCTGAAGACGAAGTTGTTGATCTTAGAGGAAATGTACCCACAAGATTGAATAAAGTTGATACTCTTGGTTGGGATGGAGCTATTTTTGCTCACGCCGGTTTGGAAAGATTGGGGCTAGGTGAGAGAATCAGCAAAGAATTACCGTGGATGATATCTGCGCCTTCGCAAGGAGCGATAGGGATAGTTTCTAAAGAAGATTTTAAATATTCTGAAATTATATCTGTGCTAAATGATAACAACACAAGAATTTGCGTTGATATTGAACGAGCTTTTTTAAGGACATTGGATGCAGGTTGTTCATCACCTGTTGGAGCTTTAGCTGAAGTGAAAGGCGATACACTGTTTTTTAAAGGAGCAGTTTTGTCGGTTGATGGAAAGCAAAGGGTGGATATTCAGGAAGAGATCGAGTTAAGAAAGGCGAAAGAAATTCTGGGAGCAGAATTCGCAAAAAAAGTAATCAACGAAGGTGCAGCTGATCTTCTTAATGGTAACTGAGATCAGATGCCATGCCAAAGATCCTTTTTACACATAAAATCAAACCGAAACACCTTGATGAATTAAAGCGCGCTAAATTCGAATTCGCTGATATTCCTTTTATAGATGTTCAGATAAAGGACTTTGATACAGAAAAAGTCAAAGAGATAAAAACTGATGCTTGGGTGTTCACGAGTAAAAAAGCAGTGGAATCGATAGGCAAAAAGCTGGAAGAGATGGAAATCCCGGAATTCGTTTTTGCAGTAGGATCGTCAACTTCAGAAAAGTTGGCCGAACTGGGAATTAAGGCTTTGGTTCCTTTAAACTTTACATCAGAAAGTTTAGCTCATGAAATAGCGAAGCATCCGGTAAAGAATGCGATCCATTTTTGCGGCAACTTGGGCGATTCAGAACTTGGGGATTTGTTACAGAAGGACGGATGTCAGGTTAAAAAGCTCGAAGTCTATGAGACTTTATTGACACCAACATCTGTAGATCTTTCAGAGTTTGACGCGGTGGTTTTTTTAAGCCCAAGCGCATTTAATTCCTTCTGTAAACGCAACAACCCGGAAAAATTGAAAACGGTATTTTGTATCGGAAGCACTACAGCGGAAGCCGTTAAAAAATCATACGAACGACTAATTGTTACACCTGATAATTTCACATTTGCTGATCTGGTGGAAACTATAAATCAAAAATATAAGAATGTCATTTCCTGAACTTAAAAACACGTTATTTCTGGATGCTTTAGCCGGAAAGGAAACTCCCAGACCTCCGGTTTGGATGATGCGACAGGCTGGAAGATATTTGCCGGAGTACATGGCTATCAAGGAGAAATACGGCTTTTTTGAAAGAGTGAAAACTCCCGAACTAGCAAGTGAAATTACCATTCAGCCAATAGATATTGTTGGGACAGACGCTGCTATTCTTTTTTCGGATATTCTTGTACTGATCGAATGCTTAGATATTGAAGTACAACTGAAACCGGGCTTCGGACCATATTTACCTGATCCCGTTCGTACAGCAGAAAGAGTGGATCAGATAAAGATCATTCCTGCGGAAGAACAACTTAGCTACGTGTACGACGCACTGACTTTAACACGGAAGGAATTAGATGGCAGAGTTCCGCTGATAGGATTTGCAGGTGCTCCGTGGACATTGTTTTGCTATCTGGTTGAAGGTCAGGGTTCTAAAACTTTTTCTACAGCAAAATCATTTTTGTTTTCACAGCCAAAAGCCGGGAAAAAGCTGCTGGAAATGATGACAAAAATAACGATCAACTATCTTCATCAGCAAGTAAAAGCGGGAGCGCAGGCATTACAAATATTTGAATCCTGGGCAGCTGCTTTAGGACCGGATGATTTCAAAGAATATGCACTTCCATGTTTGAAGGAGATTGCAGCAGAAGATTATGGCGTTCCGTTGATCATGTTTTGTAAAGATGCGGAATGGGCGTACTCCGAGTTCAGCGAACTTAATGTAACCGGGCTGGGAATCGGCTGGGGATGCACTCCTGAGAAAGCTCGTGAGTTTGCCAATGGAAAAGTAGTTCAAGGGAACTTCGATCCTTCAAAATTGCTGTGTGATCCTGAAGAAATTCAAAAAGAAGCGACTGAAATGATCAACAGATTTGGTCCACAAAATTATGTTGCAAATCTTGGCCATGGGATACTTCCAAATGTCCCGGTTGAAAACGCAAAAGCTTTTGTAGACGCTGTGAAAAATTACAGATCATAATGAGCAATTTGGTTTCAAAAAAAGAGGAGTTTATTAAATTTGTTTCTGATGTTCAGGAGCATATCTGTGAAAAAGTGGAAGCCATCGATGGAACAGCTAAATTTCAAATTGATGACTGGACCAGAGACGGATTTGGCTATGGAAGCACCAGGGTTATAAGCGATGGAGCGGTAATTGAAAAAGGAGGAGTAAATTACTCAGTTGTGGGTGGAGAACTTCCCAAAGCACTGCAGGAAAAGTTTGAAGTAGATGAAGCCAGTTTTTTTGCTTCCGGTATTTCATTGGTTCTGCATCCTCAAAACCCATTTGCTCCAACGGTACATGCCAACTACAGATATTTTGAACTTTACGATCATGAATCAGAGACATTGAAAGATCTTTGGTTTGGTGGCGGAGCTGATATGACGCCTTACTATTTGTTTAATGAAGACGCTGTTCACTTTCATAAAACACATAAAGATATTTGTGATCGATTTGATGAGAGTTTCTATCCTAAGTTCAAAGAAGAGTGTGATAACTACTTTTTGAATCATCACAGAGAAGAATCCAGAGGAATCGGTGGGATCTTTTTTGATTATATGCGTCCGAAAGAAGAGATGTCGTCTCATGATCTATTTGAGTTTGCCAAAACTGCCGGATTTGGCTTTACGGA
The DNA here is from genome assembly GCA_017643645.1 of Balneola sp. Lineage (GTDB taxonomy): Bacteria > Bacteroidota > Rhodothermia > Balneolales > Balneolaceae > Balneola. The sequence goes on along the minus strand of JAEPNB010000006.1, from coordinate 33,911 downwards.
TGCCTATCTTCCGATCCTGAAACGAAGAAAGGATAAAGAATTCACTGAAGAACAAAGATACTGGCAGGAAATTCGCAGAGGTAGATATGTGGAATTTAATCTGATTCATGATAGAGGGACACTTTTTGGTCTTAAAACAAAAGGACGTATTGAATCTATCCTGATGAGTTTGCCACCAAGAGTGCGTTGGGATTATAATTTTACTCCTGAAGAAGGGTCAGAAGAAGAACGATTATTGGAACGACTGAAAAACCCTGTTGATTGGGTGAGCAAGTAGTCATTCCGTGGCGTATGCCTGGAATCCGGATGTGCTTCACGTATGAGATCCAGATTTCTACCTTCGCAGGAATGACATCACAAAAGAAACAGACAGAATATTATATTGGACTGAAGTTTTAAAAAATTTAGAAGATCAAATATGAGTTTTCCAAATACACGACTTAGACGACTTAGAACTAATCCAGCCATCAGAGCGATGGTTGAAGAGAATTCACTGAGTCCGAGTGATTTTATAGCTCCATTATTTATTGTTGAAGGAAGCGGAGTAAAGGAAGAGATCGAAAGCATGCCGGATTATTTCCGCTATTCACTTGATAGGTTACAACCCGAGCTGGATGAGTTAGCAGAAGTTGGAATCAGGTCGGTTTTATTGTTTGTGAAAGTTCCTGATGAGAAAAAAGATAACAAAGGAACGGAAGCACTGAATGATTCGGGATTGATGCAGGAAAGCATTCGTTTCATCAAAGAATCTCATCCTGAGTTTTTTATCATGACGGATATCGCTTTGGATCCATATTCTTCATACGGTCACGACGGAATTGTTGAAGACGGAGAAATTCTGAATGATGAAACCGTGGAAGTTTTAGCAAAGATGTCGGTAAGTCATGCAAAAGCCGGTGCTGATATGGTAGCTCCATCTGATATGATGGACGGGAGAATCGGAGAAATAAGAAAAGCATTGGATAAAGCAGGATTCTCAAACACAGGAATAATGGCGTACAGTGCAAAATACGCCTCGTCTTTTTATGGCCCATTCAGAGATGCATTGGATTCCGCCCCGGGATTCGGAGATAAGAAAACCTATCAAATGAATCCTGCGAATTTACAGGAAGCACTTCGTGAAGTAGAGCAGGACATCGAAGAAGGGGCTGATATTGTGATGGTAAAACCGGGAATGCCTTATTTGGATGTTGTAAAAGCAGTATCAGATAAATTTAATATTCCTGTTTCAGTCTATAATGTTTCCGGAGAATATGCCATGATAAAAGCAGCAGCCAAGCAAGGTTGGTTGAACGAAGAAGAAACGATGATGGAATCACTATTGGCATTTAAAAGAGCAGGAGCCGATCTGATAGCGACCTATTTTGCTAAAGAAGCCGCAAAGATCATCAACAGATAATTTTGAAAAGTAGGAGCGTATCGCATACGCTTTAATGAAAACAGAGTATATATTTACCCATGGAAAACACCAACAGCAAAGCATTATTCGAACGAGCACAAAAAGTAATTCCTGGTGGAGTGAATTCACCGGTTCGGGCATTTAATAGTGTAGGCGGATCTCCGGTTTTTATAAAGCGTGCGGAAGGAGCTTATCTTTTTGATGAGGACGGAAACAAATACATAGATTTTATCGGTTCGTGGGGACCAATGCTTCTGGGTCATGCTGATCCTGATATTGTAGATGCTGTTCGTGAGACTGCTTTGGGATCGACTTCTTTTGGTGCGCCAACTCAGTTAGAAGTTGAAATGGCAGAATTGATCACAAGCTCCGTTCAGGGAATTGATAAGATCAGAATGGTAAATTCCGGAACCGAAGCAACTATGAGCGCCATTCGGGTCGCCAGAGGGTTTACAGGTAAGAATAAGATCATCAAATTTAAGGGTTGTTATCACGGTCACGGAGATTCTTTTCTGATAGAAGCAGGAAGCGGTGCTTTAACTATGGGACAACCAAGTAGTCCGGGCGTAACGGAAGGAACAGCAAAAGATACATTGAATGCTGATTACAATGATATCAACTCCGTAAAAGAATTGGTTGAAGCGAATAGTGATGATATGGCAGCGATCATTTTAGAACCCATTGCAGGAAATATGGGATGTATTCCTCCGGTGAATGGATTTCTCCAAGACTTAAGAGCATTATGTGACGAACATAACATCGTGTTGATCTTCGATGAGGTAATGACGGGATTCCGTGTTGATTTCGAAGGAGCTCAAAAAGTGTATGGAGTGACTGCCGATCTTGTGACTTATGGAAAGATCATCGGCGCAGGGCTTCCTGTTGGTGCTTATGGTGGAAAGAAGGAAATCATGGAATATGTTGCTCCAACCGGACCGGTTTATCAAGCGGGAACGCTTTCAGGAAATCCGTTGGCGATGTCTGCAGGATTAACCATGCTGAAGAAGTTGAAGAATAATCCGGGTGTGTACGAAGATCTGGAAAGAAAGTCAGCCCGAATTGCAGAAGGAATGACAAAAACTCTGGAAGCTCACGGAATTACATTTGCAGCAAACAGAGTGGGTTCCATGATCGGGTTATTCTATTGTGAAGGACCGGTGACTTCATTTGCTGATGCCAACCGAACAGACAAAGAATTATTCAGCAAGATATTCCACGGTATGCTGAAGCGAGGAGTCTATTTACCACCATCACCGTTCGAAGCGTTTTTCTTGTCTAATGCACTTAGTGATGAAGATATAGAATTTACACTGAATGCTTTTGAGGAAACTATAGAAGAGATTGTTGGATAGTTTATTTTAACGAGTTATTTATCTAAGAAAAAGTTTGTCATTTCGACCAAAGGGAGAAATCTAAAAATCTCAACGAAGTTTAGTAGTCTGTTAGATTTCTCTGTCATTCAGACTTTGTCTTCATTCAACTCGAAATGACAGCAATTGTGACTTTCTTAACTGGTAATCAATTATGTGGTTCTGGTTCCGCACTCTCTGTATTGGAACCAATAACTCTGACTCAGAGCATCAGATCAAGGTAAGAAACAGGTCATCCCTGTAGATGTTAGGTAATTCGCTGACAAAAAACGTCCTGTTTAGCATCTTGACAAATTTAAAAAAAAGCTTTTAACTGTATCGACCTTTAGAATTATTGGCGAGCCAAGAACGCAATTAAATCGACGGCTCCGAAGGAGCAATCATTACACTTCTGGCTGATTCTTGAATATGTATCATACGTTCGTAGACATTTTGTAATGATTAGTCGATGTAATGGAGTTCGCGCCAATAATTCTTGTCGGGAGCTTTTGGTACTTTTGTCGGCACAAAAGTACACAGAACAGAGAAGTAGATACTTTTCCACGGACATAGCCTAGCATAAGGGTACCTACTTTTGTCTTGATACAAAAGTAGCAAAAGATCAAGCCGAAGTATTTAAGACGGGTTCACTGATCCTGCGCTGAATAATCCTAAAGGTCTTCGTACACTCTGAGAACATTTGAGCTTTCCTCACCGGAAAGGATTATTCCTGCTTCGCAGACGCATACGGATCATGCTCTCTTTTCCGTCTTAAATACTAAGGGCGAATTTTTCCAGAGCTATCACTTCTAAACTGTCAGCGAATTACTTGACATCCACAATCCCGAATTTATTTCGGGATCTTGTGTAAAAGCTAGTATTTTAATTTAGCTGATTTACTCCTTAATACATCATATTATCGAGTATTACATTTGGATAAATTTGAACACAGTACAGAATTTAGTTTGAATAATGGGAGCTTTAGAAATTTCAGTAATAGTTTTTGTTCTTACTGGTTTTACCGTAGGAGCTTCTTACCGCTTATTAAAACTCTTTGGTTCAAATATTTACCTGAGAATAAAACTAAAAGAGCTTAATTGGAGGTATATAAGAAAAGTGAAACCCGATCCTTTTGAAGAAGTTCAATTTACACCAATGATATATGGAGCTCAGGCAGGGGAAATACAGTTTAACCCACAGAATTTTTCAAACCACTTTAAAATAGAAGTTGAACAAAATAATAAGAGATACCACGTCTGGATTAGAATCACTGTCAGTCAAATGTTTACAACACTAGAACATCTGGAAAAAACTTTAGTGAACTAGAATGGAATCACTCATTGATAATTGAGTCATTGATCATTGCAGTTTAACCACTGTGCATCCCGCACCACCAAAATCCTCGCCGGCGAGTTTAAAGCTTTTGATGTCATCACGTTCGTTTAAGTAGGAATGTATTTGATCTTTCAGAATCCCATCGCCTTTTCCGTGAACGATCTCAACCTGATTCATTCCTCTGAATACAGCACGATCAATGTAATGCATCACTTCATCAATGGCTTTGTCGGTACGAAAACCACGAAGATCTATAGAAGGTTTAACGGCTTCGTTGAGCTTAGAGTCGCCTTGAATGACACCTGAGCTCCGGGCTTTTTGTTTATTCTTTTTCTTTTGAACTTCAACTTTGATCAGGTTTTTGTACTTGGTTTTGAGTCGTAATCCATCCGCTTGAACTACAGCCTGATTTCCTTTTATCTCAACCAATTCTCCGGTAGTATTCCCATCCAGAAAACGGACATGATCACCAACAGAAGGAGGTTTTTCTGATTTTCTGAATCGGGCTTCTCTTTTCTCTTTTATCTCATTTAAAGACTGTTCGATATCTGCTTTTTCCTGATCGATTCCAGAACGAATATTTTTCAGAGCTCTTTTTCCTGTCTTCTTTTCTTCAACGATCTGTTCTACCGCTTGCTCCACTTTACGGTTTGCCTGATCCATGATGGACTTAGCTTCCGTAAGTGCTTTTTGCCGGATCTTTTCTTTCTCTTTATTTACACCATCCAGTTTATTCAAATAGCGATTTCTATCTGATTCCGCTTTTGATTTAAGACTCTGAAACTTGGCTTTGAGCTCTTCAGCCTGTTGGGTTTTGGTTTCTAATTCGGTGATCAAAGATTCCATCTTGTCTTTGGCTTCACCCAACAAAGTTCTGGATCGTTGCAAAACTTCAGGTTTTATTTTCATCCGCTGGGCGATCTCAAAAGCATAACTGCTGCCCGGAATTCCTTTTTTAAACTTATAAGTAGGAGATAGCGAAGCCTGATCGAATTCCATAGAACCGTTCACCGCTTTTTCATGCTCGTGAGCAAATACTTTCAGTGAACCATGGTGAGTAGTTACGATCACCTTACATTGGTTTCTGAGTAAATGTTCAATAAAGGATTGGAACAAAGCTCCACCTTCTTCAGGGTCAGTTCCCGCTGCAGCCTCATCAATCATTACCAGACTTTTGGGAGAGAAATTGTCCAATGTCTCCTGCATCCATTTTAACCGGGATGAAAACGTGCTCAAATCATTTTCGATGGATTGATCATCTCCCAGATCCACAAAAAAGCCGTTAAAAATGGGGAGCTCCGAAGTCGGATCGGCAGGAATGGCAAAGCCGGATTGTACCATCAGTGCTGAAATACCAAGCGTTTTCATAGCCACAGATTTTCCACCGGCATTAGGACCGGTAATCATCAAACATAACTCATCAGAAGTAAGATCAAGATGGAGCGGGATGATTTTTTCTCTTTCTTCTTTTTTTAGCCCCAAATTCTTCAGCAACAAATTTGTGTTGAAGGCCTGCTTAAGTTTGATGTTAAAATGTGGCGAAATGATAGGAACTTCACCCTCAAGTTTGATCGAGATTTTGGCTTTCGCTGCAATCACATCAATTTGAGCCAAAATTCTGGAATTTTGCTTGATGTAGTTTGAATTAGAACGAACATGATTGGTAAGCTCTTTTAAAATTCGTTCAATTTCCTGCTGTTCTTCAACTTCAAACTGACGAATTTCATTATTCAGATGAAGAACTTCTACGGGTTCCAGATAGACGGTTTGTCCGGTTGCAGAAATATCATGAATAAAACCCTGAATCTTTCTTTTAAACTCTGCCTGGATCGGAATCACCATCCTGCCGTTTCTGATAGTCGCTCCTTCATCAGAAGCCATTCCATCTTTATTGGCTTGCCGCATCAAACGATTGATGGTAGAACGAAGATCATTTTTCTTCGAATTCAGCTTTTTTCGGATGGATTTTAACTGCGGACTGGCATCATCTCTGAGTTCACCATTTTCAGTTACTTTTCCTTTAATAGAATCTTCCAACTCCTTCATTGGAATCAGTTGATCACAAATTAAAGCAAGCTTTGGTTTCTCATCTTTTCTATGACTTATGAACTTCTTCACAAATCTGGTGGTCTGACAGAGTTTCAGAATATCAACAAATGCCGTTAAAGGAATGATACTCCCTTGTGCTCTGGATTGAGAGAGATGATCTCTGATTTCCGGTACTTCACCTAAAGGAAACGGATCGGGATCGAGCAAGATCGTCATCATTTCATTTGTCTGTGCAAGCAGATCTTTTACCGTTTGTTCATGATTTGATGGATGGAGCTTTTCCAGCAGTTCAACACTCTGGTTGGACTGTGCGACATCTATGGTGGCAGCACGAAGTTGTTCGAAGCCGAGTTTTTCTAATAATGAAGAAGGGTAAAGCTTCATCGGAATTTTTGAGAAATTAACCTTAGGTTCTGGTAACCAAAGATAACTCTAAATAAGTCCGGTATGAAAGTCCCAATTTTTCAGGTTGATGCCTTTACTGATCGTATTTTTGGTGGAAACCCTGCAGCTGTTTGTCCCCTTGAAGAATGGCTTGATGAAGAAACAATGCAGCATCTTGCTCAGGAAAACAACCTTTCTGAAACTGCTTTTTTTGTTAAAAATGGTGATGAGTATGATCTAAGGTGGTTTACACCCGAAGTTGAAGTTGATCTTTGTGGCCATGCCACTCTCGCAACCGCACACGTTCTATTTGAACATCTTGGTTATGACAAGGATGAAATTCGATTTCAGACTAAAAGCGGACTATTAACAGTAAAAAAGGAAGGTGAGCGCTTAATGATGGACTTTCCTACTGATGATATGCCCCAAGTAGATCCGCCGGCCGTGTTGTTTCAGGCTCTTGGTATTAGATCCGATCATGTTTTCTTTACTGATGATTATATGGTGGTTTTAGATTCTGAAGAAGATGTTCAAAATATAGATCCGGATTTCAGACTTTTGTCAGAAGTTAATGCACGCGGGGTTATAGTAACTGCACCGGGAAATGAAGTAGATTTCGTATCCAGGTTTTTTGCTCCCGGAGCAGGAATTGACGAAGATCCCGCTACCGGTTCAGCACATACAAAATTAACTCCATACTGGTCAAGAAAACTTGGTAAAGATATTTTGGAAGCCCGACAGATCTCAAAAAGAGTTGGAGAATTAACCTGTAGAAATAAAGGCGACAGAACTGAGATATTAGGTAATGCAGTTACATATTTGATAGGGGAAATAAATATCTGATGGGATTTGAACTACTGATTCTTATTGGGCTGGTAGCAGGGTTGGTCGCCGGATTGATGGGAGTTGGCGGAGGAATTATTTTTACCCCTGTTCTTTATTTTCTGTTTGAAGAAGCCGGAGTTGAACAGCCGGTTTTATGGACTATTGGCTCAGGACTTTTTTGCACCTTTATAGCGGCACTGGGAGGAACGGTTCGGCAATACATTCAAAAAAACTTTTTTCTCAAGGAGGGAATTCTCTTAGGAGTTCTTGGCATGACTGGTGTTTATTTAGGAAAGCTTGTGATAACCTCATCTTATTACAACAGAGAACAATTCGCCATATTTTTTAGCTTGATGTTGCTTTATGCAGCATATATGCTTTTCAAAAGAGGTTCTGATAAGGGAGATGAATTTAAAAGAGAATATTCAGAGATTGGATTTAAAGCTGCTTTAACGACCGGAGGGGCCGGTGGTTTTGTGGCTGCATTGGCGGGAGTTGGAGGAGGGGGAATTATGGTTCCGATAATGAATCTTGTGTTCAAGCAGCCCTTTAAAAAAACAGTGAGTGTATCACAGCTCGGGATGGTGATTATGGTTTTTTCAGGATGGTTTCAACTGGCTTTACTCACTCCTGAAGGAATCGGTATCACAGAAAGTACGATGGGATTTGTGGATTTCGGAGCGTCTTTGCCATTATCGATAGGAGGTTTGATCGGAGGTTTTGGAGGAGCTCTTCTTAATCAAAAGATTCCGAGGAAATTTTTGCAGTGGGGGTTTTCATTTCTTGCGGTTATTATGGCCGGAAGATTGATCTACACCATCATTTAATTCAAACTGATGAGAATTGGATATATAACTAAAGAAGACCCCAAGAATGTTCGGGCTTATTCCGGAACACATTACGCGATGTATCAGGCGCTTAAGGGAGAGTTTGAAGAGGTAGTCCCACTTGGACCAGTTGATCACTGGTATAAGAATATCGCTAAGCTGAAAGGAAAGCTCTATACGTTTGGGAGTGAAAAGACATTCAAGTTTCAATATGATATAGATCTTGCTAAAATCCATGCAAAGCAGCTGGAAGAAAAGATCAGGAAATTAGAACCTGATATATTATTGGGCTCGTTAGTAAGCCCTGAGGTAGCTTTCCTGAAAACAGACGTTCCACTTTATTTAACTACTGATGCGACCTTTCCTCTGTTGCAGGATCTTTATAAAAGCCATTCCAATCTCCATTCTCTTTCCATAAGAAACGCGTTGATACTTGAACGTATGGCTTTTGAGAAAGCCCGGAAATTGTTACTTCCATTGGATTGGCTTTCAATATCAGCACAGAATAATTACCGAATTCCTGAATCAAAAATTGAAGTGATTCCCTATGGCTCAAATCTGTTATCGCCACCCGAGAATAAAGTTCAGGATTTCATTCAGGAAAGGGTGCGATCAGAAGAATTAAAATTTCTTTTCGTTGGAGTACGATGGGAGGAAAAAGGAGGACCGGAAGCCGTCGGAATTATAAAAGAACTAAATCGCAAAGGCATAAAAGCCAAATTGATTGTAGTAGGCTCTACACCAAGAATAGAAGAAGAATGTGTGGAAGTAATTGGGTTTCTGGATAAGCAGGATGCGAATCAATTGTCAAAACTAATAGAGCTTTATCAAAGTTCGACTTTCTTTATCCTTCCAACAAAAGCGGAGTGTGTGGGAATGTCATTTATTGAAGCGGCTTCTTATGGTTTACCGGCTATTGGCTCAAATGTAGGCGGAGTTCCCGAAGCAGTGAACCACAAAGAAACAGGATTGATTATTGACCCGGAGGAAAACCCGTCCAAGACTGCTGATAAAATAGCTGAACTATGGAATGACAAATCTATTTACGAAGAAATGAGTGTACAAGCCCGAAAAAGATATTCTGAACACATGAATTGGAAAAACTGGGCAAACAGAGTTAAAGAAGTACTATCTAAAGAAATTACTTAGCAATTGTTTTACCACGTGGAGTACCTTCGCGTATCGCCAGCTGTCCACATCCTGCGTCAATATCATCACCACGACTTCTTCTTACGGTAGCTCTCACTTCATTTTTGGAAAGCTCCTTCATAAAAGTATTCAGTCTTTCTTCTCTGGCACGATGCAAAGCAACGCCTGCTACATTATTGTACATAATGATATTCACCTTACTTGGTGCCCATTTTACAATTCGCGCAAGATTCCGGGCGTCTTCTTTTGAGTCGTTGAATTCATCAAACAACAAGTATTCGTAAGTGATCGGGCGCTCTGTTTTTCTGTAATAATGACGAACGGCTTCTTCCAGACTTTCCAGATTCATAGAACTGTTTATCGGCATGATCTTATCGCGTTTCTCATCGCTTGGAGCGTGAAGGGAAATAGCCAGATTAAAAGGCTCTTCATCATCTGCCAGTTTCTTGATCTGTTTAGTCAATCCAACAGTTGAAACTGTAATACGTTTCGGAGAAAGCTCAATTCCAAGTGGATCAGCAATAATGGAAGCAGAATTCACTACTGTTTTATAATTATGTAATGGTTCTCCCATCCCCATATAAACAATGTTTGTGATCTTTTTGTCGTATTCCTTCAAAGATACTTCGTTGATGTATTGAACCTGATCCACAACTTCGCCATGACTCAGATTTCGAAAGAAACCCATCTTTCCGGTTGCGCAAAAAGCACATCCGAATACACATCCAACCTGAGAGGATACACAAACAGTTAACCGGTTTGCTACTCCGTCATCATAAAAGTCAGGAATTAAAACAGCTTCAATTTTATAGTCTTTATCTTCATCAGCCAGCTTAAAAAGAAATTTTATAGTTCCGTCTTTTGATTTCTGCTGATCAGATAGGGAAATGCGGTTTATGTAAGCAACTTCATCCAGTTTTGTTCTGAGGTCTTTTGACAGGTTGGTCATTTCCTCAAATGATGAAGCTCCTTTTTGGTAAAGCCACTGAAATATCTGATCCGTTCTGAAGCGAGGTAATCCCAGTTCAGAACAGAAATCTGAAAGTTCTGTTTTAGTAAGTGATTTAAGATCGGTTTTTTGTAAAGTATCTACTGATGTCATAGTACCTTAAAGATAAGCAGAAAGCGTGCCAAGGACTAGAAACAAAAAAGGTGAACCAAACCGGTCCACCTTAGGATAAAAGTTGAAAGGAATTTAGTTGAAGGCCTTAGCCGCAGCCAGAAGAATGCCGCCGTCAATTCTTTCCTTGTAGTTCGGATTTACATAAGAAAACTTGATAACTCCTTCCTGATCAACAAGAAATATGGCCGGTGCAGGAAGTAAATGATGATCGTATCCGGAATCCTTTTCAATGTCTATATCAAAAGACTTATATCTCTCCACTGTTTTATCATCCATTTTAAAAGCAATTCCAAAAGCTTTGGCAGCCGTCATCGGAGCATCAGATAAAAGGGTGTAGGTCAGCTCATTTTTATCCATTGTTTGTTTCAGGAGCTCAGGTCGATCGGCACTTATTGCATACACTTTATATCCTTCTTCGGAAAGATCGTCTTCAATTTTTTTCAGATCTGCTAGATGACTGTTGCAATACGGGCACCATCCACCTCTGTAAAACACAAAGATAGTAGGTTGATCCTTTACGATATCTCTCAGATTCAGGTTTTCACCGTCAGTATTTTTCACAGATACATCAGGGATGGTTGAACTTATGAGTACCGGATTTACTTCTTCGGCCGACATCGCGTAATCCTGAGCGGTTGATGAAGTTGAAAAAAGTAAAAAGAAAGCTAAAACAGGAAAAAAACAGGTGCTAAATTTGCGTAAAGTCATTGTTAGTCAGTTATTTATGATTGTTTGGAACATTTTGTATTAGAAAATCATTGTAATAATTATAAAGACTAACTTTGTAACAAGAATATAAAATATGAATTTGGAAGAAGGGTACAGCCTAATAACTGAAAAACTTCAAGAATGGTTAAATACAGCCATCGAGATGTTGCCAAATCTGGCGGTAGCAATACTTGTATTAATAGTTTTCTACTTTATTGCCAGTTTGATCAAAAGATATGCAGGTAAGCTTCTGCATAAAGTAACTACCAATAAAACAATTGTGGGATTAGCTCAAACTGTTTTAGGTGTAGCTGTAATTGGTGCCGGTGTATTTATCGCATTGGGAGTTCTGAATCTTGATGGAACAGTAACCAGTCTGCTTGCCGGTGCAGGTATCATTGGATTGGCTTTAGGTTTCGCATTTCAGGATATAGCTGCAAATTTCATTTCAGGTATTTTACTATCTGTTCGACATCCGTTTGGTATTGGAGATATCATTGACAGTAATGGCTATTTGGGAACTGTTCAGAAATTGAATCTGAGAAACACCATTATCAAAACACCTCAAGGCCAGATTGTATACATTCCGAATAAGGAAGTATATGAGAATCCATTTATGAACTATACCAAAAATGGAGAACGCAGAATAGATCTTCAATGCGGTGTTTCTTATGGGGATGATCTGGAGAAAGCCAGAAAAATCACTCTGGAAGCAATCAACAACCTTGAAGGAATTGATAAAAACAGAGATGTTGAATTTTTCTATGAAGAATTTGGCGGAAGCTCTATCAATTATGTAGTTCGTTTTTGGGTAGATTTCAGAACGTTACCGGATTTTTGGTCACCAAGAAGTGAAGCAATTATGGCGATCAAAAAAGCGTATGACGAAAATGATATTATGATTCCATTCCCAATCAGAACGTTAGACTTCGGAATAAGAGGAGGAGAAAAATTGAATACTATGATCAAGAATGGATCAGAGCCTTCACCATCTGAGTCATAGAAGTTAAAATCTACTATTCACAACATTGTTGTAGATAGACCCAAAATTAAACTCAAGACCGACAAAGCCACCATATCTATAACTGGTGGCTTGTTGCTTTAAATTTAAAAATATGTCTTCGTCAGAAAGGCCTTCACTTGAAATCGAAAGTTGATCATTGATACGCTCATATCTTCCTGATAGAAAGAAAGAAAAAGAACGGGAAATTCTCATGTTTACCCTAAAACGTACTTCAAGACTATTTTTAGAAAAATCATGTAAGTAATTTCCAGCTTCAACTCTGCCGAAAATTCCGCCCCAAGGTTGTGTAAAGTTAGCCTGAATATTAAGATTTTGACGAAAGAGAAACTCTTCTTTCTTATTGAATATCGTGGTATCCGTATATGTATTTTGTTGGGCTAAAACTCCGTACCTAAATATGATTTCACGTCTGGCAAATTCAGAGTAAGGAAAAATACTGTATTCAATAGAAGGCGCAATACCTACTTGCAGGTCATAATTTCTTTGGGTAGATGAAAGACCATTAATATAAGCTCCTGCAGTCCAATGATCCGACAGACTTTTGGCAATAAGCCCGAAGAAATTTTGCTGTGTTCTAATAAAATTAGCTGTTGAATCTTCTCCTTGAGAGTCCTCTCGAACAAAAAACTGATTGTTGTAACTATATTCATAGTTTGCTTGCACCTTCCATTCTTCAGTGATTTTGCGGGCTCTGAAGTTGCTTTCAATTTCATAATCCCCTTCTTTTTGCTCTCCGCTGAAATCAAAGCCGAAGCCAACGTCAAAATTCCAGCCATTCCAAGGGTCTTTGATAATGCGATTATTATCCTCGCTATCATTGCTACCTATGAAATTAACTTCAAGTTGGTCTATTACATCTTTTTCTGATAAATAATTGACCAAACCTAGCTTTATATATTTAACTAAACGATTGCGACGAAGTTCGTCTGTATCTGCTTGTGGGGATATAAATATCAGTTTGTTATCAAGCTCATCATATTGGGCAAGTCCAAAAAATTCTAAAGTAAACTGACGGCCACCTCCCCCGGTTCCTTGTGAAGTAATCAGGAGTTGAACTTCGGCAACACTTTGATCCCTTACAAAATTAACAAAATCAATTTCGCTACGAATAAAAGTTTCATTACAACTTCTACAATCAAGGTAGACAGTAAGAGTTGAATTATTTATTTGTGCTACAAGGGAAGTTGGTACGGTAAAAAATATTAATAGAAAAAGCGGAAGTAACCGTTGCTTTAGGAGCATTTGTTAGTTTTAAAAATATAAATAATGTTAATCTTAAATTTAAGTAGCTAACCACTTTGTTGGTGCAAAAAGTTTATAAACGGATGTAAAATTTTATTAGTAAAAGTTAGTGGCCTAATAGTATTTGAAAAGCACTCATTCCCAGGATTGCCAGAGTAACCCAAAGCCCGATAGTATGAGGTTTACATTTTTCCAGTGCTTCAGGAACAAGATCGGCGAAAACCATCCAGATCATTGCCCCGGCAGCAAAACCCAGCCCGAACGGGAGATATTCTCTGAAAGTTTCAACGAAAAGAAAAGCAGGTATTGCCATCAGGGGTTGAGGCAGGCTTGAAAAGATACTCCATCCGATAGCTTTTATGGGAGAGGTCCCATTTGGAACCATAACAAGACTAATAGCCAAACCTTCCGGAATATTATGAATAGCAATTGCGATAGCTATAAAAGCTCCAAATTCCATCGTGCTGGCAAATGAAACTCCCACACTTACACCTTCTGCAAAAGAATGTACAGTCATGATTCCCAAAAAGACCAGCATCTGCTTTCTTTTTCCGCCAACAACATCTTCCAGGCCCGGTGTGGAGCGGCCTTCCAGCCATCTGTTTGCTAAAACGACCAGAATTACTCCGGCAAGCATTCCTGCGATTGTCATCCATTCGCTTTCATTATAACCTTCGAATATCAGACTGTAGCTGGCAGCAAGCATCAATCCTGCAGCAACAGCATTTGATTTACCCAGAAAGGAATCAGAAATGTTATCAATAAAAAAGAAAGGCAATGCACCCAGTCCCGTTGCAAGGGCAGTGATCAATGCATAAATAAATACTTGAACAACGGGTAAGTCGATCCATTCCATCTCAGAATATATATAGCTTATGAATTGAAAGCAGGCCATTCTGAAATTTAGAATCGCATTAAATAGAGCGTCATTAAGTCAAAAAAATAAGAGATGAATTTGGTATACTTTGAGTAATTAATAAATCGGCAGGTGCATGGTAAATCAAAGTCGTCGTTTTGTTCGGCCGCGACAAAAACTGGTTGAATTACTTAAAGAAAAAGGAATCAAAGATTCTAATGTGCTTAGGGCAATTGGAAAGATTCCGCGTCATAAACTGGTAGATACTGCTCTTCATCACAGAGCGTATACCGATAGTGCACTCCCAATTGGTTTGGGACAAACCATCTCTCAGCCTTATACCGTTGCCGCTCAAACAGAGTTGCTGGATTTATCAAAAGGAGATAAGATTCTCGAGATCGGAACCGGATCAGGATATCAGTGTATGATACTTTGTGAACTGGGAGCTGAAGTATACAGTGTAGAGCGGCACAATGAATTATATCACCGGGCAAAAGAAGCAATGAAAGAAGAGGGATATTCGCCACTTTTAAAATCAGGTGACGGAACCCTTGGCTGGTCAACCTACGCGCCTTACGATGGAATTATTGTAACAGCCGGAGCACCGGTAGTGCCTGATGATCTTATCAAACAGCTGAAAGTTGGAGGAATATTGGTGATTCCTGTTGGAGACGATAAAACGCAGAAAATGCTGAAAATAACAAGAGTATCTGATACTGAATACAAGCAGGATGAGTACGACAATTTTAAATTTGTTCCTTTGATTGGTGAAAAGGGATGGGGAGAATAATGAGAGATAGCCAAAAGGATAAAACTACATTTAGAGAGGCTCCGTTTTTAGTTATTAAAGGTTTTTTGATGGGATCCGCAGATATAGTTCCCGGTGTAAGTGGCGGGACCATGGCTTTGATTCTTGGGATCTATGAGCGATTGCTGAATGCGATCAAGAGCGTAAACGGACCTTTTTTGAAAGCTTTTTTCTCATTTAAATGGAAAACTGCTTTCCGGGAATTACACATCAGATTTTTGATCTTCTTGTTTGCCGGGATTTTTGCAGCTCTTGGCTTTTTTACCAAAGTAGTTCCGCTTCAGATTTATATGTTCACACATCCCGAAATTGTGTACGGCCTATTTTTTGGTTTGATATTGGGCTCTATCTACATCTTATACAAAACGCTGAATGAGATCAGTTGGGAAGAAATTCTAATGAGTATTGTTGGAATAGGTATCGGACTTTGGGTTGTTTCGTTGGTTCCGGCAGATACTCCTGAAAATCCGGCCTTTGTGTTTTTAAGTGGTATGATATCCATCTGTGCAATGATACTTCCGGGAATTTCAGGTTCTTATTTACTTCTTATTATGCGGAAATACGATTATCTGCTTTCAAATATCGGGATGATAGGCGGTTCGGATACTATGGAAGGGATTATCGGTTTATTGCCATTCTTACTTGGAGCCGTAGTTGGACTCGCAGCTTTTTCGAGATTTTTATCTTGGTTGCTCGGGAAATATCATTCACAAACTATTTCGGTGTTAATTGGTTTCCTGATCGGTTCACTATTCGTGATCTGGCCCTATCAGAACAGAGAATTTGTAGAACAAGTGAGGGATACTCAAGAGATTGAATATACCAGCGAAAGAGCACAAGAATTGATGAGTTCGGAGATCAACGAAAATTTACCTGAATACCAGAGACTTGGTAAAGTCATAAACCCGGATGCTCAATTTGATGAGTTTAAAAAGGTAGAAGTTGAGACCGTTAAAAAGAAGATGATCAAGTCGAACCCGTTTCTTCCGGGGATAAGTGAAAACTCTGATCCCGAGACCAATGTTTGGGGTGGAGTAATCGGTATTCTGATTGGAATGATAATGGTAGGCGGGTTAGATTACCTGCGCAAGAAAAGTTAAGTACATTAGAAGTAGAAACTTTATAAGTTGCATCATGGTTTTAGTAGTAAATAGAATCAAATATTGCGCATATGAAGATCTCAAAAGTACTTATCCCAACCGACTTTTCAGAAAATTCAAAAAAAGCGCTCAAGGCTTTGAGAATTTTTATAGATCTGTTTGAATGTAAGGCAGATCTTATTCACGTGGTTCCGCTGTCGGCTTATTTAAATGACAGTATAAGCAAATTGGGACTTCCTCTGGATATGGGTGCTGATATCTATCCTAAGATTGCAGAAGATGCAAAGAAGAGATTGCAGGCTTTTTCTGATGAATACCTGGATAAAAATTCGATCGGAGATTTAATCGTCGAAATTGATAGAAAAGCCTCCAATTCAATTTTACACCATGCAGGCAAAGGTGATTACGATATGATAATTATGAGCGCCAGAGGTGGACATTCTACAGATTTTCTTCATGGAAGCACTACAGAAAAAGTAGTAAGAAACTCAAAGATTCCGGTATTGGCACTGAGCAATGAATTCCATTACGATAAAATTAAAACTATTCTGGTTCCTACGGATATATCCGACTTTTCTTTTGAAGTAGTTCCGGTAGCTTTTGAAATGGCTAATAAATTTAATGCAAGTCTCAACTTTCTGAACATTGTGGAACTTTATAACTCAGGAATGTTTATGGAATCCATAGATGCTCAGCAATTTTCAGGGAAAATAAACTCATTTAATAAAGAGCATTTATATTCCGGATTGATGGACAGGCTAGAGAAGTTCTTCAAAGAAAATACTCAGGATCAGTTTTCAATAAAACGAAATGACGAGCCTTTCTATGATGAGATTGTTAAGACTACAGGTGCAGAGAGCATCTCAATACCTGTTAGAACGGTGATAAAGAAAGGGATGGTAGCTCATGACGATATCATTGACTACGCAAACGAATATGCCGATATGGTGATAATGAGTACACATGGAAGAACCGGACTGTCCAGATTTTTTCTGGGATCTACAGCTGAGAAGATCACAAGAAACCTTGAATCACCATTGTTAACGTTGAAGCCGGAACCAAAGAATTAAGATTTATACTTAAAACTAATTTCCTCTTTTTAATCCACGTTCAGTGAACCGCCATTCCGGTATTGATTCATTGATAATGCGATTACTCCAGATGAGTTCTGTTTTACGTTCAGCTTTCAGATCGTACATGGTCATTTTATTAGCTCGCCAGATGTTTGCATCCACATTGGTGAAGTTTTCGGCTTCCAGTCGTTTGATCATCTCGTCATCTTCATCGAAATACTCAGCTTTCTCTAAAGAATAGCGTTCAGTATTGATGTAGAATTTGATGTAGGCATACTGAGAATTTTCTTTTTTTACAGCTCTGAGCACTGCGGTTTTGTTTTTTTCTTCGATCAACTCAAAGTCATAGTCATCAGGGTTTTGGTCGCCCAGATCTTCGTAAGTAAAATCACTTCCCATGAATCGATCCGCTTTTTGGGATGCAGTGATCGTTTGAATCCGACCTAATGCCGGTAGATATAGTTTCTGGACTTCATTGTTTCCGTTACTTAATGTAAGAAAACCGGTTCCCCGAACATTGGCGGGTTCCTCAAATACGAGCAGGCTTTTCTCCTGGTCAGCTTCATTAAACGAATAAGAACTGATGGATCTGTTTCTGGTATTTCCATTGCTGTTGTATATCACCATGTTCATGTCGGTTGTTTCGTAAGTAATCTTACTGCGACGGGCGTCAACCTCTTCAAAGATCTCGGTTGCACGGTCATTCGTTTGTGCTGAAACAGCACTGATCAGGATCAAGGAAAAAAGGAGTATAACTAAAGTTCTCATCTTATAATTATTTAAAGTTCACTAACTAAACAATTAAATGAGCCGGAAACATTCATTCTTGTGAGAAGAAAAATCACATAAATTTTAAGAGAACTCAGGAAGTTTTAAAAGTCTATATCCCCTTGAGTATTAAGGTTTAGTATATTAAAGTTAAAAGCTCACTTTAAAATTAACTGATAAACTATGTCTAGCTCAATAGGGAGAAATGACGCCTGCCATTGTGGGAGCGGAAATAAATATAAAAATTGCTGCTTGAAGAAGGATAAATCTTCAATGAAAGCGAACGTGGGGATAGGCATTCTGATCGTTGTAATTCTTTTGGGGCTTTGGTTGTTAGGTGCTGCAATTTCAAAAGATGATGGAGCTATAGATTGCCCCGCAGGTAAAACCTGGTCTCAGGCACATCAGCATTGCCATTAAAATATATCAGTCGCTGTTAACTGATTAGTCGAAACCAAAAGAATGATTTAATCAACGATCCAAAAAAAGAGCTTTCAAATAGGTTCTAAACCTTGTAACTTTGACGCCCTTATTCAGGGCCCGTAGCTCAGCTGGTTAGAGCAGTCGACTCATAATCGATTGGTCGGGGGTTCAAGTCCCTCCGGGCCCACAGTTTGTTTTAAATAACAAGCAACAAACTACAAAAGCCACATTGATCTTAGATTGATGTGGCTTTTTTTTTGAAGAAGGGAGGATCGGTAAGACGGTTCAAAGCTTCTCATTCGGATCAAAATTTTCTAACTTCAAAATTAATAGGAATTAAAGACTAGGCTTTTATATATTCTTCAAATTTTAAAAAAGCTTGGTTATGAGAAAGGTTTACAATTGTTTCGCGGTTCTTTTTTTATTCACAATTTCGGTTTCAGCTCAATACAGAAACTTTGTGGAACTCAAAGACAGCACAATTATCAGAGGAAAGGTGGAATTGAGTACTAAACTATTTAGATCCTCCAAAATAATTGTAAACGATACAACTGAAATCCCACTGTCTAAAGTGCACGCTTACCAAACAACGGATGGTTATTTTCGAAGAATGTACAGCGGTTATGGGGATAGTTTCGCAAAACGGTTGGAGAAGGGAAATATAGATCTTTTTACGAGAACTCAATCTTATGGAGGAGGAGGGTCTTTTGTTCCTGGTCCGCATGGTACATCTACGTTTGTTGGCGGTGGAATGCAGTCCAGCCAGGTAGAGTATTTTTCAAAAGATGGTGGTGAGTTACAAAAGGCCAATGCCCGAAATTTGAAAAGAGCTTTATTTGATAATCCGGAGAGTATGGAATATCTGAAGAAAAGAGATGGAATGACTGTAGTTCAGGTTTTAGGAGTGATAGCAGGCGTAGCAATTGCAGCAACTTCGTTGGCTTCTCAGTCAGATAGTGAAGAAGTAAGTATGCCTGCCGGGGCTTTTGTTGGGGTTATGGTAGTTTCAGGAAGTACCTGGATTCCATATTTTCAAAAAAGGGAACTCACAAGAAAAGCTATAAAAGCATATAACAGGTAGAGAAGTTTAAATCCAATTCATATCCGGTTTTTTGTTTTGGGATCAAGGGAGTACCGGTCATCCGGATTTCAACCTTCCGACCGATTCCTATAAATTTCACCTATTTTTCTTTCCCTCGATCTTTCATTGATTTAAAAGCTTCCAGAAAATCCATCGGAAGGGGTAAGAAAGCAAAGGTTGCATTTTCTTCACTGATCTCATTCATGGTTTGAAGGAAACGAAGCTGTAAAGCTGCCGGAGCAGTTTCGATCATTTTAGCGGCATCCACCAATCGTTCGGCAGCCTGGAATTCACCTTCAGCATTAATAACCTTCGCACGACGATCACGTTCTGTTTCTGCCTGTCGTGCCATGGCACGTTTCATGTTTTCAGGGAGAACCACATCACGAACTTCCACAGAAACTACTTTTATTCCCCATGGGTCGGTCTGACGGTCAATTATTTCCTGAATGTTCTTATTCACTTTTTCGCGATTTGCGAGTAATTCATCCAGCTCTACCTGACCAACAATACTTCGTAACGTAGTTTGAGCTAGCATAGAAGTAGCATGAATATATTGCTCCACCTGAATTACAGCAGCTTCGGCATCAACTACCCGAAAGAAAGTGATCGCATCCACATTTACGGTTACATTATCTTTGGTGATGACTTCCTGTTTGTCCACGTTGATGGTGAGTACACGTAAATCCACTTTTTCAATACGATCAATAAATGGAATTAAAACGATCAATCCGGGGCCCTTTACACTTTGGAATTTACCAAGTCGAAAAACAACGGCGCGTTCGTATTCACGCAGGATCTTAAATATTTGCGGGGCAAGCATTATTAAAAATACTACGACGGTAATTACCCAAATCAGGTAACCCGAAAAAATTTCAGAGGTGTCCATGATCGTTCTCCTTTTCTGATTGATGTGAGCGAACGGTAACAGTTAATCCTTTAAAGCTGATTATTTCGCACCATTCGTGTTCTTTAATTTCTTCTCCTGTTGAAACGGCGTTCCAGTATTCTCCGGCAATAAAAACTTTTCCACCTGTTGCGGAAACGGTGTCCGTAACCTGAGCATTTTTGCCGATCAGTGATTCCAGACCGGTTCTGTTTTCCGTAAACTGTGCTTTAATTCCTGAAGTGGCGATCCATCCGAAGAAAATAACCATCAAAATGGTTGCTGGAACCAGCCAGTACCAGTCCAGTTGCATTTCTTTGGGGAAGTCCTGAAAAAGCAACAACGCTCCCAAAAAGAAAGAAACGGCGCCTCCGGTGAGTAAAATTCCAAAAGTTGGGGTGAACGCTTCGATCACAAACAAGGCAATTGCCAAACCAATTAAAATAAAGCCGGCCACATTGATTGGCATAGCCGCCGATCCGTATAAAACCAAAATCAGAGCGATAACACCGGCAACTCCGGGCACAATAGCTCCGGGATTGGTGACTTCCCCTACAATTCCGTAGATGGCGATCATGGTCAGAATCAACATCACTTCCGGTCTCATAATGAAACTGAAAAAAACTTCTGCAAGACTTTCTTCCAATTTATTGATGGTGGCATTTTTGGTTTGAAGAGTCTTGCCTTCGATATCGGTTCCATCTGCTTTTAAAAGCAGGGAATCCAGATTTTCAGCGATAAGATCAATTACATTTAACTCCAGTGCTTCTGTTTCGGTGATTGCTTCCCCATCTCTGACTGCAGATCTCGCCCATTCGGCATTTCGCCCTCTTTTTTCTGCGATGTTTTCAATAAAGCTTTCAGAGTAATTAAAGATCTTCTTTTTCATGACGGAATCCTGTTGTCCGCCTCCCATAGTTACCGGAGATGCAGCACCAATAGTGGTTGTGGGAGCCATAGCAGCAATATGTGCTGCAAGAGTGATAAATGTTCCCGCGCTTCCTGCATTTCCTCCCGAAGGAGTTACGTAAACAATAATGGGCATTTCAGAAGCAAGCATATCCTGAACAATATCTTGTGTGGATGAAAGCAATCCGCCGGGAGTATCCAATTCAATAATGAGAGCCTCATCATTCGATTCAACGGCTTCTTCTAAGCCACGACGTATATAATTTGTAGTTGTTGGACCAATGGCTCCCTTAATGGTAATAACAGTGATGGAAGGCGTAGATTTCAGACTGTCATTTTGAGCTAAAAGAATATCAGGATCTGCAACAAATGAAATACAGATTGCCACAAGAGTTGATATTTTTACCACATAACTCATACTGGTACAATGGATTTCCTTATTTAAAGGTTCCTATTCCACATTACAGAACAACTTCAGCTGATTGAATTATAATCAAAAAGTGTAAAGCTTGAAAATGAGTTTACTTGATACTTCTTTAATCCAGCCCGTTTAAAAAGGAATTCCAGTCACGGGTATTTAAATAACCCGTTAGCTTTTTACCGGGACAAAGTGTTTCCGCATAATCTTTATGAGTTTGTATCTTTTCGGCAGGAACTGATTCCTGCTTTGCTAAATATGCAGTCACGGTTTTAAGAGATTCAATTTGTTCGGCTTTCACTTCCTGCTCTTCAAAATTCCCGAGTAACACAACAAGCGCATGTCCGGTTGGGTCGTATGTAGTATTGGTATCACCGCGATAATTCAGTGGTCTGCCTTCATATATTTTACCGTCTCGTGCAATTACATAGTGGTAGGGAATGTCATTCCATTTCCGGTCAGATCGGCTCCATTTTTGTAAATTCTGCAGATAAGTAACTGTGTTTTTATCATCAGGAAACATCTCCCCACCGTGGTGAATGGTGATATAAGAAATGTCGTGTTCCAGACTTGTATCAGTGGAATCAGTACCTCCCCAAACCTCCTGGGTGATCAGCCAATTTTGTGCAATTTGGTTTTGACTGAATAGGAATAAAAGTAGCAGACTTAGAAAAAATTTCATAGATGAGCGCAAGTTTTATTAGGGGTTTTCTTCTAATGGAGTGTACAAGGTACAAAAATAAATAAATATCAAATCAGGAGACAGTCATGAGACAAATTATAACATCCACATTTCTTTTACTGCTAATTGGAACAGTAACTGTTCAGGCACAAAGAAGTGATCAGCAAGAGAGACGCAAAGTAATAAAAGAGCGCGTCGAAAAAAGAGACGGACTACAAGGACAAATGCGAAGAGGTCCGCAAACTATGTTGGCAAAATTAGATCTGAGCGAAGATCAAAAAGAGAAAATAAAAGGCATTATGCTGGAAGGAAAGCAAGAAAGTCTTCCCTTAGAAAATCAATTGAGAGAAAAAAGAGCAAGATTACGAACTCTTTCATCCGGAGACACTTACGATGTTGCTGCACTCAATAAAGTAGTTGATGAGATGAGCGCACTTCAAGCGAGTATCAAAAAAATTCACATTGCAAAGAAAGGTGAGATCAGAGCATTGCTGAATGACGAGCAAAAAATTAAGTTCGATACGATGCCGGACAGAGCACAGAAAATGAGACGACAGGCTTTGGTAAGAAAGCGTCATTAGTTTGACAGTATTAATGGCAGCTGGTAAGAGAGAGAAACCATTCTTCGAAAGAAGAATGGTTTTTTTATGCAGTTAAATTTCGGTTTTAAGTTAACCGAACATCTACTTTTCCAGAAGATTATACTTCCGAAGTATCTCCAAAACTTTTTCGACCGGTAAAGCTTCCTGAGTTCCATGACCTCCTTTCATCGTTTCAGCATGGAACAATGAGTTTAAAATTGCTTCTTCTGTAGCTTCAACTGCGGCTAGAAAAAGAGGAGAGGTAGCATTATTATCCAGTTCAGAAATTGATTTTACAGGCGTAGGATGATCCAATTTGTTGCGGACTTCAGGATGTGTCGAGAATGCTATCACGTAATCGCCGCTTCCATTACTTGCAAACCCACCAATTCTTGATATTCCGAGAAAAGCTCTTTTTGCTAATCGTTTGAGATTCCGGGAAGTAATTGGGGCATCAGTTGCTACAATGATCATGACGGAACCATCTACATCATAAGGCACAATGTTGGATAAATAATGGTTTTTTAATTCCTCTCCCACTGGAGCTCCATCAATAGTAAGTACACCGCCAAAATTTGATTGAACCAAGACCCCAACAGTGTAACCACCAAATCGTTCGGGTAATTTTCTGGAAGAAGTTCCCATCCCACCTTTATAGCCCAAAGCTCTTGTTCCTGTACCGGCGCCAACATTGCCCTGTTCCACTTCTCCTGATCTAGCATTTCGAATAGCTTGATGAACATGCTCAAAATTTACAGCACGAGATCGAATATCATTCAGGTAAGCGTCATTCGTTTCACCAACAACGGGATTTACAGAGTATACATTTTGATTTTGTTCAAGTACATAGTCAGTAATAGCATTCGCAACCGTATGAATACTTAGCGTATTTGTTAATCCGATTGGTGTTTCTATTTCTCCAAGTTCCTCTATCTGAGTAAAACCAACTGCTTTACCAAATCCGTTTCCGACAAATACAGCTGCCGGAACCCGGTCCGTGAATAAGTTGCCGGAATGAGGTAAAATCATTGTTACTCCTGTCCGTGTTGCTTCGCCTTCAATCAGAGTAGTGTGTCCCACCAAAACACCTTCTACATCTGTTATAGCATTATTTAAACCGGGAGTAAGAATCCCGATCTTAATTCCATACTCACGGGCATTCTTATTTTCCTGTGATAGAAGGTTGGCAGATAGCAAAAGCAGGAAGCTGAGCAGATATATTTTTTTCATTCGGGGAGTTTATTTTCGTTGCCATCAAAATAATAGATTTCAGGCATATTGAAAGTACTAGCTTATCCGATTTTGGCAATTTCAATAATATCACTCAAAACTTCGCTTATAAGAAAAAAGCCATTCTTCGAAAGAGGAATGACTTTTTATTTATAGATACTCAATTAGCTCTGAAAGAGTAGATTCAGGAAACTTCTTTGAGAATTTGGTTTATTTCAGTATCTGAAATAGAGAGGTTACGCTGTTCACGAAGTTTCATTTCTTCTAATAACTTTTCTCCCTTGTAAGCATTATCGCTGTACACTTCTCGAAAGTGAAAACCTCTTGCGTACAGATGTGCAGCCACCGGCATGTGTCTTGGCTTATTCTTTAAACTCCAGAGCAAAGCTTTCCAGAAATATTTTCTGTCAAAGTTTTTAATTCCTAATCTATAGATGATTAAAATTGATGCCCTGACATATTTACGAAAACTGTTAGTAGGCTTTGTTTTTTTGTGGATGGCTGGTTTTTCGTACATCGACAAAAACTTTATAACCCGATTATAAAAGCCTTCTCCGTTATATAAGTACGTTACTGTACGATTAAAACCATCCATGAGGACTTTGCTGTCCATTTTAGGTGCAATGTTAGTTGCTCCTTCAAAAAACCAATTTTGATCAAGTAAACGGTTTTCACGTTCCATTCTTTCGTGTAATTCGGTGCCTGGAGGAGCATTTAGCAATCCGATGATACACATAACAATGCCTGACTCTTGAATAAATTCTATTTGTCGATCGAACACACCTTCGTCATCATTATCAAACCCAAGAATAAAACCTGCCATAACCTCAAAACCACTGGTTTGAAGGTATTTAACATTATCGATCAGATTTCTTTTAGTATTCTGTTTCTTACGGCAAAGGGCTAAAGTGTCTTCATCCGGTGTTTCCAGGCCAATGAAAACCATCCCAAATCCAGCTTCAAGCATTTGGGTCATCATTTCATCATCATCAGCAAGAGTGATGGTTAATTGAGTGGCCAACATGATTTTCGTTTTCCTGTTATCCTGCCATGTTTTCAATTCCGGAAGGAGTTCCTGTTTAACTAATTTTTTATTACCGATTAGATTGTCATCAGCAAAAAATATTATCCCAAATGACTCAATGTCCGGTATGCTATCAAGCTCTCTTATAATTTGTTCAGCAGTTTTGGTACGGGGTCTTCTTCCAAATAAAGAGGTTACATCACAGAAATCACACATGTACGGACAACCTCTGGAATACTGAATTAAGTTTGCACCATATCTGTCTAGTTTCGCTAAGTGCCAGAGTGGTAATGGAGTTTCATGAACATCTGCAAACTCGGAAGTTGTATATATTTTTTTAGGTTCTCCTTTTTCTAAGTCTTCAAGAAATAGTGGAAGAGTTATTTCAGCTTCATTTAGTACGAGGTAATCAATTTCAGGAAAGCGTTCATATTCATGGGTCAATAGAGGTCCCCCGGCTACAATGGGTTTGTTAAGTTTTTTTGCCCTACTGATAACTTCCCGCATTGAAACTTCCTGAACATTCATTCCGCCAATAAAAACATAATCAGCTTCCAAAATATCACGATCCTCAAGTGATTCTATGTTTAGATCCACTAATTTTTTATCCCATTCCTCGGGAAGAAGTGCAGCAACAGTTAGTAACCCAAGTGGTGGGAATAATGCATCATAACCTGCAAGATCCACTTCTTTATCCATTGTCCAGCAAGTTACAGGCATATCCGGGTTAACAAAAAGAATTTTCATAATAGCCTCCTGTTAAAAGAATAAACAATTATAGCTAATAGTAGTTAATTCTACAAGATTAAACGTAGACACCTAAGTTGTATGCCTTTAAATAATAGGTGGTAAGGATAAAATTCCGCTTCAAATATTTCTTCCAATCTCAATAATATCACTCAAAACTCCTGCAGCAGTGACTTCTTTGCCGGCTCCGGGTCCCTGAATTACTATAGGGGAATCAGCATAGCGTTCTGAATAGATCTGGATAAGATTATCCGTTTGTCGCAGCCCTCCTAAAGGTGAGTCTGTGGGGACTTCCTTAATTCCAATTTCAATTCCATCGGGAGTGAATTCTCCGGTGTAACGAAGACGTTTATTATTTAATAATGCCTGTGAGTTTCTGTTTTTCCAATGATCATCATAAAAAGAGAGATGATCTAAAAAGCCGTTAACCTGATAGTCTATGAGTTCTTTTGGAACCAATGATTCCACTTTAATCTGATCCCTTTCAAACTTATATCCGCAGGTTCTGGCCATTATTAAAAACTTGCGGGCTACATCTTCTCCGGAGAGATCATCTCTGGGATCGGGTTCTGAATACCCTTCCCTTTTAGCACTTTTAATGATCTTGCTAAACGGAATTCCTTGTTGCAGCTGATTAAAGATGTAGGTCATTGTGCCAGAAACCACACCGGATATTTTTGTTATGGAATCGCCAGATTCAATTAAATTATTAATGGTGTTGATGACTGGAAGTCCGGCGCCAACAGCAGTTTCGTATCTGTATTGTACTCTTCCCGACTGTTGAAAAGCTTTAAGCTCCTCAAAATAACTCTGCTCAAATGTATTTGCTCTTTTGCTGGGTGTAGTAATATGAATTCCCTGAGTAAGAAGTTTAAGATATTGACGGGCTACAATTTCACTTCCCGTTGCATCTATGAAAATGAGTCCTTCAGGATAACGAGCAAGTTTATTTGTAATATTTTCCCAATTGGTTTCTTCGTCGGAATACTTAAGCTTTTCATGAAATAAATCCGGATCGGGATCCCAGATCACTTTTTTGCTGTTACAAACGCCAACAATTTTAACTTGGAACAGAGGATTATTAAGATGATTGATTTGGCGGATGAGTGTGCCACCAATGGCTCCGTTTCCGGCAATAAAAACGGGAATAGTTTTTTTGCTCTTATAAATGGATATGTTTTTTCCGGTGATTGAATTAAGTGTGATGCTCATGGAGTGATTTAATAGAATGATAAAATGATGTCAGATGTTTATTGATTTGCTCGAATTCGATCAAAAAGGCATCATGACCGTAATCGGAATGGATTTGATTGAACTCTGAATCAGGAATTAATTCGGAAAGTTCTTGTTGCTCAGCTATGGGATAAAGAAGGTCAGAGTTAATACCAAGTATCAAACATGGTATTGTCAAAGAACCTAAGACTTCTCTAAAAGAACCACGATTTCTTGATACATCATGGGAATCCATGGCTTTTGTTAAAGTGATATATGTGTTGGCATCGAATCTGGAAGAGAGTTTTTCTCCCTGATGATCTAAATATGATTCTACCTCAAACTGATCTTTATTCCTGTTGAAGTCTCTTCGGAACTTGTGTTCATAATTTTGAGGTGAACGGTAAGTGATCATTGCAAGAGCTCTGGCTGCAGATAAACCTTTCTGTGGAGGAACTTTGGGTTCAAAAAATCCATCTTTCCAGTTTTCATCAGCATAAATAGCTTTTCTTTGTGCATGGCTTATTCCTATAGCCCAGGGAGTGTGAGATTTCCCCATAGCAAGCAAAGCTAATGATTGAATTCTTGGATCCATCAGTCCGAATTCCAATGCTACCATGCCGCCCATCGATCCCCCAATTGCCAATTCAATGCCTTTAATACCAAGATGATCAAGCAGTAATTGTTGATGTTTTACTATATCCCGAATGGTAATTTCTGGAAAATCTGCCTGATAGGGCTTCCCGGTAACAGGCGATACAGAAGAGGGTCCGGTTGATCCGTAACAACTACCCAAATTGTTTATACACAAAACAAAATGCTTGTCAAGATCAATAAATCCGGTTGAGTCAAAAAGGCCGTAAAACCAATCTTTTGCATTAGAACTTCCGGTTAAAGCATGACAGATCAGAATCACGTTGTCCTTTGTTTCGTTGAGTGTTCCCCAACTATTCCAGGCAATATCTAAGGAAGGAAAATCAAACCCGGATTCGGTAGTCCGGGCTTGATTTATTGTTGTGATGTTTGGTTTGTTGCTCATAAAAATTCCTTGTCGAAATACATTAAACAGCGACAAGTTCCTGAGATTTTAGTAGCGCTTGTTCAAAATCAGCTATGATATCATCGATATGTTCGATGCCAACCGACACCCGAACTAGGTCTCCCTTCACACCGGATGAGGCTTGTTCATGTTCAGTTAGTTGCTGATGTGTGGTAGAAGCCGGATGGATGACTAGCGTTTTAGCATCTCCCACATTAGCAAGATGACTCGCCAACTCGACATTTTCGATAAATGTTCTGGCGGTATCAAAGCCACCTTTTACACCAAATGTAAATACTGAACCGAATTGACCATCAGCTAAATATTTCTTCGCTCGCTCATGATATTCATGCTCCTCAAGACCGGTATAATTTACCCAGTCAATGAGTTCGTGCTCATCTAACCAAGTAGCTAGTTTCTTGGCATTTTCATTATGTCGTTCAACTCTGAGCGACAGTGTTTCCAGCCCTTGTAATAAAAGAAAGCTATTGAATGGAGATAGGGATGAACCAAAGTCTCTGAGCCCTTCAACACGAGCTCTGATAGCAAATGCGATATTACCAAAAGGACCTTCGTCACCAAATACTTCCCAGAATTTAAGACCGTGATAGCCCGGAGACGGTTCGCTGAACAAAGGATATTTGCCATTTCCCCAGTTGAAATTTCCGGCATCTACGATTACTCCTCCAATGGAAGTTCCATGTCCACCGATCCATTTTGTAGCTGAAGCAGTCACAACATTTGCTCCAAATTTTATCGGCTGCACTAAAGCTCCACCGGCGCCAAAAGTATTATCTACCACAAGGGCGATTTCATATTTTTTTGCTAAGGCTGATAATCCTTCAAAGTCAGCGATGTTTCCTCTGGGATTACCGATCGACTCAACGTAAATAGCTTTTGTGTTTTCATCGATATGCTTTTCAAAAGCTTCAACAGTATCCTCTTCGGCGAAGTTGACATCGATTCCAAGTCTGGGAATGGTAACTTTAAACTGGTTATAAGTTCCACCATACAGGTTTTGTGTAGATACGATGTTATCGCCTTTTTGGGCCAGATTTGTGATCGCCAGAAATTGTGCAGCTTGTCCTGATGAAGTTGCTACTGCAGCCACTCCACCTTCAAGAGCAGCAATTCGTTTTTCGAACACATCTGTGGTAGGATTCATTATCCTGGTGTAGATATTTCCGAATTCTCTTAAACCGAATAAACTGGCAGCGTGCTCAGTGTTTTTAAAATTATAAGAAGTGGTTTGGTAAATAGGAACAGCCCTTGAACCTGTGGTTGGATCGGGTTCTTGTCCTGCATGTAATTGTAGTGTCTCAAATTTTTGTGAACTCATTGTATTGTATTTTTTGATTTATAATTAATAAAAAAGCCCCTTTCGGGGATGAGTCCGAAAGAGGCTTACAAATACAGTAGAGCTCTTCGCACTCATCTTTCTCAGTACAAATATTTGTACTAAGCAGGATGTAGCACCTTTTCCTGTACAAATTTGTACAGGACGGTTGCCAAGGCTTCGCAGGACCTGATCCCTCCACCTTTCTCGATGAGAATGCATGATGTTAAAGAACGAATGAAACTAACAGCCAATAAAAAAGTCCTTCAGATCATACACTCTAAAGGACTTTGAAAATTTCTTTTCTAAAATATAAAAGCCCTAGTGAAGTGTTTGCATATAGCAACACATACACATCATTTCCCGGGCGATATATTGGTTTGTTAATTTCATTGGTTTAAGATTACGAGTTAGATTTTTAGAATGCAAGAATTAATATCAGCCTGGTGATCGTTGAATTATTTATCGGGGATTTCTGAAGTTTAGTATTAAGGCGGGGCTAATATGTTTTCATTTTTATTTACTCGTCACAGACTTTAATATTATGATTCAATGGTACTTAGGAAGCCATAAATTTTCAAAAATATTATATGTTTTTACATGGCTCGCAAGTGTTTACAGACACTTCCGGCTTGACACTTTCGCTTTTTATCCTATTTTGTAAACGGATTTATGGGTTGTGAAAAGAACGAATATGGGGTACAGAACAGAGACTGAAATTCTGAAGACACAGGTTCAAAGCTTGTATATTTTAGACAAGCTTTTCCGGAAAAACTTTGATTCGCTTCAGGAGTTAGTGGATCTGATGCCTGGTATATTCCATGTAAATGATAAAAGTGATCTCACTATCGGTCATTTAAATAAAGCGGGAGAAGAGTGGGGGCTGCTTTCAAAAGAAGAGATCAATGACATGGGCTTCGAGTATTTTGAAAAGAATATCCATCCCGACAGCCTGAAGTATGTAGCCCCTCGATTCCTTGAGTTTTATGAGAAAGCGGATGATGATCAGCTACATGCAGAATTCCAGAAAATTCGCAATCCCAGAACCGGGGAATTCGACACTTTCTTTACCGTTTGTAAACCTTTCAAAGAGCATAATTTATTACTCACTTCCTCAAATCCGATTTCAGGAATTGATTCGGTAACACGCAGAATAGAGCGCATAGCCGGTGAGGAGATGTATGTGAGAAAGCATTTTGATGAATTCCGATCGCTTACCAGAAGAGAAAGGCAGGTTTTAACCGGGATAGCGCAGGGATTTAGTAATAAAGATATTTCGGGACAGCTCTATATAACTTTGGAGACGGTGAAAAGTCATCGAAAAAACATTAAGAAAAAAACGGGGATACCAACAACGGCAGGATTGGTTCAATTTGCAATAGCGTTCGAATTGATCTGAAAAAATCACCAGAAGTGGGGATTTACAGCAACCTTGGAATCGAATATTTTAACAAACAAAAAGACATCATGAAAAAAATTCTCTTTTTACTCATCGCTGTATTAGCAACTCAAATTACAGCTGCACAAAATATATTAGTCGTTGATAATACTGAGCACACACCTTCGGGTTCAAATTATTACTCAGATTTGCAAACAGCTATAGATGCAGCACAATCAGGAGATGTTATTTACATATTGCCTAGTCCTAATAGTTATGGGAATGTGGATATTGAAGATCGGGAAGAACTCACTCTAATAGGGTTGGGTTATAATACTTCAGCCATAAATAAGAACTTTAATTATGGTTCAGAGGTAGGCACTATTGATGTCGATAATTCTTCACATCTAGTTTTTAAAGGTCTTCAGATAAATCAAATTTTTTTAGATAATGCGAATACCACAGATCCTTCGTCTACAATTGTCGTTCATGGGTCTGTGTTAGGCAATATTGTTGCTAGTTTTGTTCAAGGGCTTACAGTTTCTCACTCGTATATCGATAAACTTACTCTTAGCAATGACGATAATACAGCTGTTATTTTTCGTCGTTGTATTATCAATCCGGCGGGTTCTTCGATTTCTGACTACAAGGATATTAGAAATAGTAATTTCCATAATAGTATATTTTTTGACTTCACCGTAAGATCGATCAGTAACAGTACCTTCAAAAACAATATTTTTCTGAAAACACAACGCTATCAATACGCGGATGCTCAAATTCAGGAAATTGCAGATAATAACAATACATTTCTGAACAACTTCTTCGATATAATTTTACCGATCAATGATGGGTCTAATTTTGGAGAGAATAATGTGGTAAATGAAGCGCTCAATCCAACAGATATTTTTGCAGATACAGCTGTCTCAAATAGTACAAATGTATTTGATATGAATTGGGATACTACTCCAAAACTGAGTAGCCTTTTGAATGCAGGAACAGACGGAACTCATATTGGTCCATCGGGTGGTGTTGGTACTTATTCTAATTCCATATTCTCTTTACCATTTGTGTATGACATTATAATCCCAGATGAAATTAAGGCCGGTGAGGATATCGAGGTTACTATCAAAGCAAAAGGGAATTAAGTCGTGAAATTCCTTGCAAACGTATTGCTGGTGATGCTTTTAACTTCACCGTTAATGGGCCAGACGGTAACTCAACTGGAATACTTTTTCGATGCTGATCCGGGTTTTGGAAATGGTACTTCTATTTCCGTAACCGAAGTAGATGGTGAAGTGAATTATGAAGGTTCCATTATGACTTCGTCACTTTCCAGAGGATTACACACACTTTTTATCCGTGCAAAAAACAGTGACGACGAATGGGGATTAACCATTAAAAAACTCATTTTGGTGGATCAGGGAGAAGCAAGAGAAATAGAAGCCTTGGAATATTTCTTTGATGAAGATCCGGGTCATGGAAGTGGAACGGCTATTCCAATTACTGCATCTGCACAAATCGATAAAGAAGCAATGCTTAGTACTGAGGGATTATCGGTAGGTTTGCATACAGTTTTCATCAGGGCAAAGTTTACAGATGGAAGCTGGGGCATGCCTATCAAAAAACTGATCCTGATCGACCAAAGCGATCCTGTTTTAGTTAGCAATATTATATCCGCAGAATATTTCTTTAATACCGATCCCGGTTTTGCCGCCGCTACTCCCATTTCTGTTGATACAGGAGCCGATATTGAAACCACGTTTACAATTCCTTCAACAAACCTGCCTATTGGAGATCAGATCTTGTTTGTGAGAGTTATGAATGCAGACAGTGTATGGGGAATGTACTCTTCTGAAGTTTTCAGTTTATCAGAAGTGGCCAGCTTATCTTTTGAATCATCGGATACATTAGAATACTTTCAGGACAGTCCGGAATTGCTAATAGCCGGTGATATTGGTATTTCCTCAAGCACTGATATTTCAGCTGACAGTGCTATTATAAAAATATCAAATGGCTTTCTGGAAGAAGATTCATTATTCATAGACGATCCGGGTTCTCTTGACATTGATTCTGTAGAAAGTGGAATAAAAATATCAGGAAATGCTTCTTTGGAAACTTATCAGGATGCAATAAGGACTGCGTATTATATCAATAATAATGAAGTTTCAGAGAAAGCTGACACCTTAAAAGAGTTCTCTATTACCGTGTATTCGGGAGCTTTTGCATCAGAGTCAGTTGTAAAATATGTAGAGGTGTTGGATCATATTATGACATCTAGTGAGGACGAATTGGGTTTGCCTAAAGAATTCAGTTTAAGGCAAAATTACCCGAATCCATTTAACCCAAGCACGAATATTGAATTTGCACTTCCTGAACAAGCGGTGGTAAGTCTGAAAGTATATAATTTGCTTGGACGTGAAATTTCAACGCTTATAAGTGGAAAAATGAATGCCGGACATCATAAAATTGAGTTCAATGCATCAGGTCTTTCAACAGGACTTTATTTTTACAGAATACAGGCAGGAAGCTTTATGCAAACCAAGAAGATGATGCTGATCAAATAAAGGTGAAAATAGATTGTTTGTGGATAGGATTTTTAAATTCTAAAAATTGACATACCTGTTGATGTTTTATAATTCGATGACAAAATTTCTTTATACCAACCTCAATATTGCAAGCAGGTCATTCCTGTAGATGTCATGTAATTCACTTACAAAATTGTTCTGCTTAAAATCCTTACGATCTCAGAAAAAGCCTCCAACTACACCGACCTTTAGAATTATTGGCGGAGCAAGAACGTAATGAAATCGACGGCTCCGGAGGAGCAATCATTACACTCAGGCTGATTCTTGAATATGTATCATGCGAACGAAGACCTTTTGTAATGATTAGTCGATGTAATGGAGTTCGCGCCAATAATTCTTGTCGGGAGCTTTTGGTACTTTT
>JAEPNB010000065.1 GCA_017643645.1 Balneola sp. | reverse complement strand
ATAACAATTCGTTTATGATTCATTGGTTTATTCATTTTTTTTAGCGTTTTACGTGTAACACACTTTAAGCGTGTTAATATATTGTAATAAACCAACGCTTATATTGCAAATAAATTAACCGCTAATCCCTTGTTTTACATATGAATAGCCGTTTACATATAAAGAAAGATGTTTTTTTTATAAAAAAAATCTTCCATCACATAAGATTTAATTATAGTAAAATCAGCAGAGTAAATAACATGCATATTGTTACAATTATTAATGAATTCTAATAATTGTAACGCAAATCTTCGCGTTCAGTTTTTACTCAACACTGAATCCAGATCGAAATTTCGAACCGGGATCAATACTGTTTTTTTGTACAAAGAAAAGTATCCGGCAAAAAAGCCTATAGCATCGTTATCTGACTTTGGAAGGATTTTCCCGTTTTCATCTATTTTTTCAATGGTAGAGACATCAAATAAATAAGTTGAATCCCGAGTTGATAAAGCTTCTTCGAA
>JAEPNB010000064.1 GCA_017643645.1 Balneola sp. | reverse complement strand
CCCTTAGTCAAGGGAAGGGGACGTGCTAATTAAATTCTGAGTGGAGTTATAGAGTCTCCCTCCCTGATGTTAGGGAGGGAACAAGGGTGGGTCAGGAAAGGCTTGGAATTGTTTTAACCACAGAGAACACAGAGGGTTTTGGGATGAGACTTTGATAATAATATCTAAACTAGTTTAAGTCTCTTTCTCCTGATGTTAGAGAAAGAACAAGAGTAGGGCAGAGAATTGAAGCGAAGATTCTAAATCTCACTTCGAAGGCAGACCGATCGAACACTTGTGTGAGATCAGAGGGATGTTGTGGGGTTTCTGAGCCGGTAAACTGCACAACATCTATTTCTTGTTTGGATTGAGGTTAAATTACACAAGCGGGACGCTTGCGATAGGTTGTGCTTTTGAATGAGGAGCTTGTCTTTGAAAGGATAATGGAAGCTATTTCATAGTATTGACGAACCCATCCCTGTCCCTTCCCTTAAACAAGGGAAGGGGACGTTGTAATTAATATCTGAGTGGAGTTATAGAGTC
>JAEPNB010000063.1 GCA_017643645.1 Balneola sp. | reverse complement strand
ATCGAAATTATTGATAAAAACCCAATCGTAGGGGCGAATCGCGATTCGCCCCTACGTAATAAAATTGGAATCAATAAATCATTTTATAAATCCAAATTCGAATCACCATCAAATAATATTGGAGCGATCATTCGGGGATACAAATCATCCGTCACCAAACAAATCAACCAAATCCGCAAAACACCGGGCACCAAAATCTGGCAGCGGGGTTATTACGATCACATCATCCGAAATGAAGAATCATTGTTTTACATCCGGGATTACATCAAAAATAATCCGATGAATTGGAATAAGGATCGGTTTTTCCAAAACAGGTAATTTGAGAATCTGGGTCGCTACCTGAAATGAATATCTATTCAAAGATCAGATTAATGGTGAAATATGCGCGATGAATGGTTTAAAACAGAAACCATTCGCGACAATGTAAATTTGCATGCATTTGTGGTTATGCCACATCACATCTATGGGATCATCGAAATTATTGATAAAAACCCAATCGTAGGGGCGAATCGCGATTCGCCCCTACG
>JAEPNB010000062.1 GCA_017643645.1 Balneola sp. | reverse complement strand
TGGAAAGGATGGCCATAGTGGGTGACAGCCCCGTACGCGTAATGCAACCAATCGTCCTCGAGTAAGGCGGGACACGTGAAATCCTGTCTGAACGTGGGGGGACCACCCTCCAAGCCTAAGTACTCGTGCATGACCGATAGCGAACCAGTACCGTGAGGGAAAGGTGAAAAGCACCCCGACAAGGGGAGTGAAAGAGTACCTGAAACCGGATGCCTACAAACAGTCGGAGCGCGCAAGCGTGACGGCGTACCTTTTGTATAATGGGTCAACGACTTAATGTGGCGAGCAAGCTTAAACCGATAGGTGTAGGCGCAGCGAAAGCGAGTCTGAACAGGGCGTTCAGTTCGTCGCATTAGACCCGAAACCGAGTGATCTAGCCATGAGCAGGCTGAAGGTTGGGTAACACCAACTGAAGGGCCGAACCCGTATCTGTTGCAATAGATTGGGATGACTTGTGGCTAGGGGTGAAAGGCCAATCAAACTCGGAAATAGCTGGTTCTCTGCGAAATATTTTTATGTAGAGCGTCAGCCGAATACTCCCGGGGGTAGAGCACTGGATGGGTAA
>JAEPNB010000061.1 GCA_017643645.1 Balneola sp. | reverse complement strand
AAAAACGATGTAGAAAATTATTGATTCCATCTATATATGTGACTTGTACTATAACGACCCGGCGTTTAAGCGGCGAGGGTTTTCGGTTTTTCTGAAAGTAACAGAATTAATCAGTTACCTGAAAGTTAAAAATGCGGAGCCACTACCCGAGTCCGCTTGAAACGCTTGTTATGCGCGCTAAAATTTTGCTGAGTGATAAACAAAGTGCATTACATTTTCTTCTTCAAAATCTACTTTTTCAATCTCAGGAAGAACATCATTATAAGTTATGGTTGCAATCTTAACTCCGTTAAATACACAGTCCCATTTATGACCAGATCCACGAACTTTAGGTAAATAATTTCTGGAAATTTGATTAACTAGGATATGTGTTTCGAGAAATGAATAAGTATTTACTATTTCATCATTACTGAGACTGTCGTCTGCCATAGAAACGGGATCTCTAGTTAATTTAATATTGACCTTTGGTCGACTTTTAAGAATTTTGAAAGCCTGTTTCATTCAAAAGCACATAACGACCCCGCGTTTAAGCGGCGAGGGTTTTTGGTTTTTGTGAAAGTAACAGAATTAATCAGTTACCTGAAAATT
>JAEPNB010000005.1 GCA_017643645.1 Balneola sp. | reverse complement strand
ATTAGACTCTTCACCAGAAAGGATTATTCCTGCTTCGCAGACGCATCCGGATCACGTTCTCTTCTCCGTCTTAAATACCAAGGGCGAATTGTTCCAGAACGATCACTATTTATCTGTTAACGAATTACATGACATCTACAAGGATGCAGAAAAGCTGAGCCGGAATATATTTTATCGGGTCGGAGTTAATATATGTGTTTAAAATTTCAACATATACCCAAAAGAACCGAACCAACTTGTTGTTGGAGTGTTTACAGTAAGGTTCTCAGGTCTTTCAGAGAATATGTCACCGTCGTTTATGCTATTGCTTTTCTGCTGCTCTGAGCCAAATATAAATCCACCATCAATTGAAACAGCATGTTTTCCTGAGCCAATAGAAATTCCGAGTCCAAATAAAATACGGGGCCGTACTTTTTCAGAAATAGAAACTCCGGGGCCAAAAGAAAGATGTCCTCCAAGCTCTACTCTATTTTCATATTGATGGTACAGACCTGCACGTAAGAGACTACTGATTCCCACTTCAAACTTAGTTGGATCTTCAGCAACTACAGAATAGGTAGTGTCGGTGGCAGAAGTTTCTTTCACTGTTGAGAAGTTTTGATCTGAAAATCCGGCAATATAAAATGATAACCCTGTTCCAAAATAAAAGCTTTTCTTTTGATCGATCACGAACTTTGTAGAATAAGCATTTAACATATAACTCGAGTCTCTGGGAGTCAACACCACTGACACCGTAGCTTTAGTTCCATTAAACCGCTGAGGCATTGTGGTGTAAGTCATTGTCTTGTTTTTATCAATGAAACGGCTCTGAAGAAGCATTGAGGATATTTTTTCTGCACTTAAAGCTTCATTTAGTTTATTCTGACTTTTTACCAATTCAGTATTGAATGCTTTTAATTTCTCTACGTCAGCTTTTAAAGGATCTTTTGAAATTGCAGCCGCATTCTGAACCAAGAAATCATTTACTGCCAGTAAGTATATTTTTATTTTTTGATTCAGCAAATCTATTTCAGAATGCAATTCTTTTAAATTTTTTTGAAAAAGAGCATTAAGACTCTGATTAATTGCACCCTCAACAATTGCTTCATTTCTTTGGATATTTACTTCCTGCATTTTGGAGTTATATAAGTTTTTAAAATCGAAAATATCCTGTTCCATTAACGATGCGATTTGTATTAGCTCTGCAAGCGGATTATTTGGGGAGTGACTTAGTTCACGGGAATAATATTTTTGAGAAAGTGTTTCTATGTTGCCTTTGTCAACACTCTCGAATAGACTTATGTCAATACTGGAAAGCAAATCTGATGACAGCGTGCTTATTAAGTCCATTGGAAGATCTTTAAATGATGGTGTCTTCAAGGTAAAAGTGTAAAACGAATCTGCGATACTAACGTTGACCATGTATGCGTTCAGGTTTATGTTTTTGAGCCTTACCTGATACCAATCTCCGTTTCTTAATTTCTTATCTAGTCCTATATGTGAAGCAGGATCATTGAGATCAAATTGAATAATTTCCTGCCCCTTTACCTGATTGAGTAAAGGCAGCATTACAAATGGAATCAAAAACCACGATAATTTTTTCATAATTCAATGTTTGTTGTTATATAAATAACTACTTATTTAATAACTATGTAACACATAGATATGCGGTTATGCACAAACATTAATAGCGGCTCTAAACAGCGAAGAGTTCTATGACTAGCTTTACGAAGATTTATGCGGAAGGGTGAACTACCTCAAAGCTATTAATTTACTGCGCCCCGAAAGATTACTTAGCTATCGATTGTAAATGGAGCTTCCTAAAAACAAAAAAGCCCCGATCAAAAATGATCGAGGCTCTAAGGTGGGACCGGGCGGAATTGAACCGCCGACACACGGATTTTCAGTCCGTATAGTTAAGTATTTCATAAGTTATCACACGAAATCAGAACATCTCTAATACTATTGTTTTATATCGGTTTATAAATTACATTTAGACAAATAAAATTTCATAGCATTTCATATTGCTGTGTCCCATGTGTGTCCCAGAGTGTAAAACCCATGCCATCACAAAAACTTACAGATTCATTTATTAGGAACTTCTCTACTGATAAAAGCAGAGTAGAAATAAGTGATGAACTAAAACCAGGATTAGTATTACGGGTTTCCAAAAAAGGAAATAAAACCTTTGTGTATCGGTATAGGGTTCACGGTACAAGTAAAAGATATACGATAGGCAAATACCCTATTATTTCGCTTTCTAAAGCTCGAACGCTTGCAGATGAACTATACTTGCAAGCAAAGCAAGAGAAAGACCCACAGAAAGAGAAAATGCTTTCACGGCGCAGAGAGATAATCACAATCAAAGACCTTGCAGATACTTACAAAAAAAGACACCTACCAACATTAAAGAAATCGACCCGAGAAGATTATAAGCGCCGTATAGATAATTTCATTGTTTCAGAGATTGGAGACATTGAGATAAATGAACTAAGCAGAATCAATATCATTGAATTTTTAGAAGAGATTGCAGAGGATGCGCCGATCCAATCAAACAGAGTAAGAGCTATCCTTTCAAGTATGTATAGCTTTGGTATGAAAAAGGCGCTTTGTGAGTTCAATCCAGTTTCTACTGTGAAGCCATTAGGAGAAGAGAATACAAGGGATAGAGTGTATTCAGAAAAAGAGATCGCTGAACTATGGAAAGCCTTTGAACTAGAAAACACTCCTTTTCAGCAAGTTTTTAAGATGCTTTTGATAACCGGACAAAGGCTTGGAGAAACAAGGCGAATGAAATGGACTGATATAAATAATGATACTTGGATAATTCCTGAAGAAGAGACTAAAGCCAAGCGTACACACTATGTACCATTATCAGATTTTGCTTTAGAGTTACTCGAAGAGATGAAAGAAATTAATAGCGATAGCGATTATGTATTTCAATCCACAGTAAGAGTAAATGAGCCTATCGGATGGCTTCAACATTCAGCTGTAAGAGTTAGTAAAGCCTCAAAGGTAACTGACTTTAGGATTCACGATTTGCGCCGTACATCGGCAAGTTTCATGGCTAAAATGGGGGTTAATCGAACCGTATTAGGCAAGGTATTAAATCATAAAGGATTGGCTGGAGACAGTAAAGTAACGGCTGTTTATGATCGCCACGATTACATGAACGAAAAGCGCATTGCTTTAGAAAATTGGGCGATTCACTTAAACGGAATTATCAACGGCGCTGAGACTAAAGCGAATGTTTACAAAATCGGAAGTTAATGGAAGAGTTGCGCCGGATATTAGAAGCTATTGAAAAGCATGAAAATGAAGATCTAAAGCAAGAACTCTATTTAGAGTTACAAAATCTTATTTCAGATATGTTATCAAAGCTAATATCAGAGAATGAAAATTATTATAGCAATGAAATATTTATAACTGCATTAAAAGCTAACCCTTCAATTAATTAAACTGACTATGGGCAATGAGATCAAAAGAATTAAAATAGAAGAAAAAAATAGCTTTATAGAATTTGATCTGGACTTTCAAAATATCGACGATTCTGCTTATCAGGTTAGTACTAATCAATATGCTTTGTTATACAATAAGCAACCAATTAATAGTAGGGTAAATTTTTTTTCTAGCTTGATTGTAATTCAGAATCATTACAAAAATAAGATTCGAGAGAGAAAAAAAGATGAGTTTCCTGAAGAAATATTAAATCCACACTTTAGAGAATTTTTCGGTATTAATTTTAAAGTAATCGATAATCCTAGATTTAATTTTCAGATACCTTTAAAAGAAACCCACGACGTGAATGAAAAGCTCATTTCATTAGGAACTGATTTATCAGAATCACTTAAGACATTGTTTAAATACACTTCTTCGCTTGGCTTTGCTGATGGAATAAAAACGAAAGAATCATTAGATAGGTTCAACAGGAATATGAAATTAATCCAAAGTAATAAAGGTATAGCTGAAGCGGTTGATTATAGATTTATAAACTCAATTCACCTCTATCTGAGTAAAGCTTTTGAGATTTACTTTTTAAAGCTTAAACAATATGAAGTAGGAATGGTTATTAATGAGATCAAAAGACTCGGTAAATTCAATCTAAATTTAACTGACTCGTTAAAATCAAATCCTATAAAAGGAAACATAGGCAGACCAATTAACAGTGAAGTTCCGCAAGCTTTAATTATAAAATATTTAAAAGACAGACTTAATGATTCAAGGAAGAGATTTATACATCAGACCGGTCCATATAG
The DNA here is from genome assembly GCA_017643645.1 of Balneola sp. Lineage (GTDB taxonomy): Bacteria > Bacteroidota > Rhodothermia > Balneolales > Balneolaceae > Balneola. Next base: position 287,983 of record JAEPNB010000005.1, on the reverse strand, counting down.
TGGAAGCCCTAATTGGAATCAAATTACAGAAAGTTATCTGGATAGTAACCCAGAACTAATAACAGAAAATATAATCACCAAAAGAACATTAATTAAGAGGTTTAAAAAAGCATATGAAGAAATAAATAGTTCTCTGAATTAAATAGTTAGTTCTTAAACTCCACTAGCCAAACCTCATACTTTTCATGTAACAACACCAAACAAAATGGAATTACATGAAAAACTTAGAAGTAATAAGACCAAAAGCATTAAGCAAAATATTATCTGTTTCATTACCTACTCTTTGGAGAATGGAACAAAGAGGCGACCTACCTAAAAGAGTTAGCATTTCAGAAAGAGCTGTCGGCTGGCTTAAGTCCGACATTGAAGAGTGGTTAGAATCCAAAAAGATTGAAGCATAAAAAAAGCGCCGGTGCTACAACACCAAGCGCTAAGAATATCACTTCTCAATAATAGTGGTATTCAATCAATAATGCTTATAGGAATATCACTATGGATTCAAAAGAGAGACAAACGCAAAACAGGCTTATCTATAAACTTCTTTTAGAGAAACCCTATTCAAGAAATGAGATTGAGAATATTACAGGTATTCGCATAAATGTTATTTGCTGGAGAATACACGATCTATTAAAGCAAAGCAGAGTAGCTGTCTATAAGCTGGCAAAGTGTAGTATTACAGGTGAATTAGTTGAATACCTGACATCAGATCCGGCACTTTTTCCTGAGGATCATCAAATGGAGCTTTTCAATGAATGAACCCTATATAAGATCAGCAACACTATTAAATCCGTATGAATTAGGCTTAGCAGTTGCAAAGATTGAGAAAAGCCTAACCTTTGGCGTTCAGCTAATGCCAATGATAGTTGAGGGCTTACAGGATGATTTTAGCCTATTTGATTATGGGTTATTCTTTGAAGGTTACAATAAAGAAATGGAGTAATAATTATGTCAAATACAGCAAAGCGTTTCTTTAAAAACAACTGGGATGAACCAGTATTTTTTAATCTAACATCAGAGCAAAAATTGCTTTACAAATATTTATGGGAAAGGTCTGATATTGCTGGGGTTTGTTTATTGAACTATCCGGTTATTTCAATGTATGTAGGGTTTGAAGTAAATAATGAAACAATAGACAGGCTAGTAATTAGTTTAGATGGCGAGGCTGAAAAGATTGATAAGCAATCGATCTGGTTTAAAGAATTTGTTCGCTTTCAACAAAAAGAATCGGGAGGATCTCTTTCACTAACAAGTCCGCCACATAAAAGCGCCGTCAATCAATTAAACAAAGCAGGAATTTATTCCAAAGCTTATGAGAATGATACAGAGCTATTTGCAAACTATCCTAAGCCTAGTACTACCCTTATCCAACCCTTAGATAAGGGCTATAGTAATAGTAATGGTAATGGTAGTGGTAATAGTGCTAGTAATGGTAGTGGTAATAGTACTAGCAATGGTTCGAGTCTTTTCTATCGAGCGAGGACAATATCAGATATGTTAGATACTAGAGAATATGAAACTCAACATGATTTAACTAAAGAAGTAAATACTTTAATTAATGAGCTAGGAGAGATCCATAGTATTAATGACCCTTTTAATCATATTGAGTATGTAATTTCCAAAATGCAAGAGTACTATAATAAAGGAGATTTGACAATAGACGCCTTAAAAGAGAAACTGGGTTTACTAGACAAGTCAATCAAATAGTATTTTCATGCAATTAAAGACGCTATGCCATAGGTATAGGTAGTAGAAACTACAAGAATAGAAAGGTTTATAAACCCAGTCATTAATACCTACGGTATAAAGATAGTAAAATATTGGAATGACTAAATCGGAAGAATCGAACGCCTTAAAAGAAAGACAAACGAGAAGCGTACCCTTATACATTTCTTTAAAGCTTTTTAAATATCAAACCAATGGCGGTGCTTTTTTTGTGTCATGTCAAAATCCTAAAATCAGAGTAGCTGAATAAGAGAGCTCTTTTAATTTGTTTTCGACACTATAAAAAAGAATGAAACACTAGCATTACACCCCCACCCTTGATAATCTATCAGAATAAAATCCTTGAAACCGCTACTTAGAGAAGTTTCTCTCTTTGGGGGTATGGGGTATACTTTCATACTAAATGATAATTCTCATTTAAGAGTTTTATGACACGTTAGAAAGAAGATTTTTTGATGATCATTACGCTTGAATAGAGGCTTTATTAAGAGTATTTCCACACGAAAGAAGAGAAGAGTTTTTCGGCACGGTAAAACAAACAGCTCAAAAGAATCAAGATTGATCTTAAAGGGTTTATAAAGAGTTTTTTCACACGAGAGAAAAGAATATAAGATCAAGAGTTTTTTGACACGTAAGAATGCTAACAAATCCTAACATTTGGTAACGATTATTAAGCGCTTGCTAACTCTTCTTTAGGGTGCTTTGCTCTCAATTAAACCACATCTAAATGATAGATATTTACTGAGGGTAAATTAATCTACCGTGTCCCATACGTGTCCCAAACTCTAAATTAGAAGCAAAAAGGAGTAGAAATAAAAAAGCCTTGAATCGCTTTAATTAATTACGACTCAAGGCTTTAAGGGTCTGTGGGACCGGGCGGAATTGAACCGCCGACACACGGATTTTCAGTCCGTTGCTCTACCAACTGAGCTACAGTCCCGGTAGATTTCCTATAAGCTGTACAGCTTGAAGGGCGACAAAGATATCAGGATTATTATCTAACAGCAATACCAAATTGAAAGTAGTTCTGTTTTTGTTGGCCTTGAATTGCTTTAGCTCTTTCTGCAACGGGAGGACTCGTTGATAAAACTCAGAATCAGTTTAGGAATTCCACCTCCTTTACCGGGGAGCGGCGAATCATATTAATGGCATAATCCAAATTATTATTATAAAAACCTTACGTAGGGGCGATTCACGAATCGCCCCTACGGAATAAAATTGGAACCATAAAATCCGGGAAGGTCAGCTTCCTACGCTGAGTATCAGAAACAGATTAAAGAGGGATGCCTGTGATAAAGCCGCAGATTCCTGTCTTCGCAGGAATGACTTTGGAGCTAGTTCTGATGAATATCTTTAATTCTTATCTGAAGGGTTCTGCGTCCATTCCAATGATTTTCTTCAACTACATAAGCCATATCAAAGGTGTCTTTGCGAACAAATGGTAAATACTCATGCATATTAAATCCGATGGCATCAAAAACTCCTGAATCACCTTGTTTTACTTTCATTTTCAAATGCCCGTTTCCTACAATTGTCGGAACTCCAACAGCTTCTACTTTTTTGCTTACAAAAATCGGACGCAGGTTATGCGGACCAAATGGCTCGAACTGATTAAGCAGTTTCCAGAACTTCATATCAATATCTTCCAGATTCAGTTCAGTATCAATCTGCAGTTCAGGCTCAAATGAATTCTCTGACAAATCCAGATAAGCAATTTCATTCATTCTCCTTTTGAACTCTGTCAATTTGCCTTCCATAATAGTAAGTCCTGCGGCGAATTCATGTCCCCCGAATTGCTCCAGCAGATCTTCACACTTTTTCATTGCATTGTAGATGTTGAAGCCTTTTATACTTCTTCCTGAACCCTTTATTACTCCTTCAACACTGCTTAACATAATTGCAGGGCGGTGGTACAGGTCTACTAATCGTGAAGCCACGATACCTATTACCCCTAAATGCCAGTCTTCTTTGTACAGCACCATGATAGAGGTTTCACCCAGATCCATATTGTCATCAATCATGGACAGCGCCTCTTCCATAGTTTTACTGTCCTTGTCTCGACGGCGCATATTCACAGATTCCAGCTCATGAGCAAAAGCCTTTCCCTTCGCTTCATTTTCAGCGATCATCAATTGAACCGCAGTAGTAGCATCACCCATTCTTCCCGCGGCATTTATTCTCGGGCCTATTGAGAAAACTATTTTAGTTGTGTTAATCTCCTCTCTCGGCATTCTGATGAGATCCAGAAGCGCCTTTATACCAACCCTCGGCTTTTTGCGAATCATGGTAAGTCCCTCTTTCATCAAAATCCTGTTCTCATCAACAATAGGAACAATATCAGAAGCGATGGAAATGGCAACCAGATCCAGAAACTGATAAGCTACATTTTTCGGAAGTCCAAGCCTTGAGACAGTAGCCTGAATAAGCTTGAAACCAACACCGGCTCCTGAAAGTCCGTCAAACGGATAGGTGCAATCGGGTCTTTTCGGATCCAGAACAGCCAGGGCATCCGGTATTTCATCACCCACAGTATGATGATCACATATAATAAGATCGATTCCTTTTTCTTTAGCAACCAGAGCTTCTTTTATAGCTGTAATGCCGCAATCCACAGAAACAATGAGATGAGCACCGGTGTCTTCTGCATATTTTATCCCTTCGGGATTGATACCGTATCCTTCCTTAAAGCGATGGGGGATATAATAGTCCACATCCACACCAAACTTTTTTAAGAAAATGTACAAACAAGACGTAGCTGTAGTACCGTCGACATCGTAATCGCCGTAAACGAGTACTCTTTCGCCATTGCGGATAGCCAGCGCAAGCCTGTCTGCTCCCTGATCCATATCTTTCATCAAGAACGGATCATGAATTCTGTCTATAGTTGGTCTGAAAAAGAGTTTTGCATCATCATATGTTTCTATTCCGCGTATAGCCAATAATTCGGCTATCTTGGCCGGGACACCCAGCTTCTGCTCTAATGCAGACACATGGATGCCTACGTCCTGCTGCGCGAATACCCAGCGGAATGACATGGTTTACCTTATTTATTTTTTTATACATAAAAGGCTGCGTGGCGGTCAAGCCTAAGCGCCAAAGCATCTGTGCTTATTTTTTATAAAATACAATATCGTAGCTAAAAAACTTAATCCGTTACAAGATTAAATATTTATTTATAAGCGTACAGATGTACTTAAATCCTTGTCTTTTACGCTTATGTGGCAGCGGATGCAAAAAATCGCGGTTAAAAGTCCCATAAATAGTGGATGTTTTACTATATTTGGAGGCTTGATTGAAACCGATAATCAAGTTCAGAATTTGAGAGTTTCGAAATAATTGAAGAGTTTATGGAAGCGTTTCCATAAAACCGAATTTAGCACCAAAAAAATATTTTCTAGTATGACTGAAGCAACAATACAGGACACCATGAACACAAAAGAACTCGATCCGAATTTTCCGATTTTTAACGCCCTTCAGACTAAGGGGCATGAACAAATTGTGATGTGCTCTGATCCTGAATCCGGTTTGCGCGCTATTATTGCTATTCATGACACCACATTAGGCCCGGCTTTGGGTGGTACAAGAATGTGGAATTATGAGAATGAAGCCGCTGCGCTTAAAGATGTTCTTCGTTTATCACGTGGTATGACGTATAAAGCTGCTATTTCCGGTTTAAATCTGGGTGGAGGAAAAGCGGTTATTATAGGCGATCCCCATAAAGACAAAACAGAAATGTTATTCCGCGCTTTTGGTCGCTTTGTAGATGGCTTGGGTGGTCGTTACATCACGGCAGAAGATGTTGGAATGGAAGAAGAGAATATGGAATGGGTTTATTCCGAAACTAAATTCGTTACGGGTATTCCAAAGTCAATGGGCGGAAGCGGAAACCCATCTCCGGTAACCGCTTTTGGCGTATATATGGGGGTTAAAGCTTGCGTAAAAAAAGCATACGGAAGTGATTCTTTAGAAGGAAAGAAAATTGCACTTCAAGGAGCCGGAAACGTAGCTTCAACTTTTGCAAGACATGCTGCAAAAGAAGGTGCAAAGCTGTTCATTGCTGATATATATGAAGACAAAGCAAAAGCGCTTGCTGAAGAAGTGAACGGAACTCTTGTAAAGCCTGATGAGATTTATGGATTGGATGTAGACATCTTCACTCCATGTGCTTTAGGTGGCGTGATCAATGATGACACTATGGGACAATTCAAATGTGATATCATAGCAGGTGGAGCAAATAATGTGCTTGATATTGAAGAAAAGCATGGGCAGGAATTGGTAGATAAAGGAATTATTTATGCTCCTGATTATGTGATAAACGCAGGAGGGTTAATCAACGTTGCCGGGGAACTGGAAGGTTATAATGAAGAGCGCTGCCTCCAAAAAGCAGGCAAGATCTACGATACTATTTTAGGTATTCTGAATTTCTCTGAAGAACACGGTATCCCAACTCATATTGCTTCTAATAAACTCGCTGAAAAGCGTATCGCACAAGTTGGCAAAACACATAAGATATACTCTTCCAAAGGCCACTTTTCCGGCAGAATGGGCGAAATGTACATGAATGACAGGAAGTGATTTTTTGAGTTAGTTGTTGTAGAAGTTCGATAATTTACTCACAAAAATTGTCCTGTTTATAATCCTGACGATTTCAAAAAAAGCTTCCAACTACACCGACCTTTAGAATTATTGGCGAGCCAAGAACGTAATGAAATCGACGGCTCCGAAGGAGCAATCATTACACTCTGGCTGATTTGTGAATATGCATCATACGCAGGAAGACCTTTTGTAATGATTAGTCGATGCAATGGAGTTCGCGTCAATAATTCTTGTCGGGAGCTTTTGGTACTGGAGCCTGTGCTGAGGAAGCTCAGTATCGGTACAAAAGTACATAGCCCCAAGAAACTGCTTCGTAGCCGGGAAGGTTCGGTTCCGACTCAGAGCATCGGAACCAGATTAAACCGAAATATCTATTCAGGCTAGAATACGGTCACCTACTTTTGTCTTGATATCCCGCTCGAACGGGACAAAAGATCAAGCCGAAGTATTTATAGTGCTCAATCCCAATCCTGTAATGGTAATCCATTTTTTCTATTCGAATTCGCTTAGCCGTTAGCTTTTAGTGAATACCGGAACACTAAAAACTTATGGCTAATTAATAACAGCTATAAAGCAGCAACTCTCTATGCCTCTGATAGAAACTCTCTCTGTAGCTGTTTATTTATTCTCCATCAAATATCCTTATCTTTTGTGGATACATTAACGTCTATTCATTAAGAAGTTTACATACATGAACAAGAAGGAATTTGAGTTTAAAGACCGCCTGATAAAAGGAATATCTAAAGATGGTCATTTTAAAATATCAGTAGTAAAAACATCTGAGCTCGTTAAAGAAGCTCAACAAAGACATGAGCTTTCTCTGCTGAATACAGTTATTCTGGGAAGAGCACTTACCGCTACAATGTTAATGGCTTCCGAACTGAAAGGCGAAGAGCGTATTCGTTTAAGAATGGAGGGTAATGGACCGATCGGTTTTTTGGTTGCAGAAGCGAACAGCCTTGGAGAAGTACGTGGTTACGCCGGAAATCCCGCAGCGGAACTCGATTACTCTGATTCATCCACAACATTCGGGGAAGGACTGGGTCTTGGCCTTCTTACCTTTTCTAAAACTTTGTATAATGAAGCGGAACCCAGAACCAGCACCATCCAATTGATAAAAGGAGATGTGACTTCTGATATCGCGCACTATCTTACTCAGTCAGAGCAGGTTGACTCTGCTTTGATCCTGGATGTTGGAATGAATGATAACGGAGAAGTTACTGAAGCCGGCGGCCTGCTGATCCAGAAACTACCTGATGCTCCCGATGGTCAGATTGATATGCTCCAGGAACGCCTGAGTTCTTTTCCTCCGGTTCATAAATTCTTTGAAGACGGTCAGTATATTGACGACGTGATGCACAAAGTAATGTCACCCATTAAGGTGAAAGAATTGTCACGACAATTAGTGGATTTCTTTTGCAGATGCAATAAAGATCGCTTTCTGAATGCTCTTTCAATGCTGAACTACGATGATCTCAGAGAAATGAAAGGTGAATCACAGGAAATTGTATGTCAATACTGCAACAATAAAGAGAATATCTCGAAAGAAGAGATCGCTGAATTAATTTCTGCGGCCAAAGCAAAAATGAACTAACGAGATTTATGGCGGACCTGAAAGAAGAGGAGATACGGAGAATTGTTAATCGTGCAACGATGTTCCAGAAATTCTATGGTTCAGCATCTCAAACTCCTTTAGCTAAACTTGAGAAAGAATATCCGGAACTGTTTGAAATAACAGATTCTCTAAAGCTGGAACGGGCTTTTGTTTGTGAAGCCTTATTAGAACATCAGGGAATTCCCGTCGATGAACCTGTAATTTTAGACGCCGGTTTTTCCGGAGCTGAAGTAATGGGCTTTTCCTCCGGGAGTCTGAATCCCGATACGCTTAAAGAACTTAAAGGTCAGATCGAATATCATTTCAATACAATTGGTGAGTTGAAACACCGTAAAAATAAAACGCTTTGGAAAGCAAGACCCGAAGGACTTTCCAGGCTCCTGTCTTCTCAAAATTCACCGGAGGTTCTTTTTGAAGAATCCAGAGGTGCGTTAAAAATCTCTGTTAAGCAGAGTATGAAGACTTTCAACAAACTTTACCTGCCTGTTATGATTGGAATATTTGCCTCAATCATGATGTTTGGCGGTTCCGTTTTTGGTGCAATGGAAAATGACGAGGAAGTAGGAATAATCATGTCAGGAGTTTTTGGACTTCTGTCTTTCTTGTATGCCCGTTTCATAAATAAAAGGAAACGTCTTAAAAAGGGACGACTGGTTGACCTGGCAGATCGGCTTCAACAAATATTAGAACGTCGCCAAAAAGTGAGTGCTTCTGGTCCGGAAACTATTTCAATTCCTGAAGATGAATATGACGGGATAAATGAAATTGAAATCAAAGACACAAAAAAAGTGTCTGACTAGCTAAAGCAGACACTTTTCTAATTCCAAAAAATTAGCTGTTTCTAGCTTTCCGGTACAATCTTGTAAATTCCTGCACCATCTACAGCTACATAAATATAGCCGTCGGGACCTTGTTTAACATTTCTTACTCGACCGATATCTTCAAGTACGATTTCTCTTTCTTCAACATCTGTGCCATTCAGCTCTACAACAACCAGATAATTGAATTTCAGTGAACCCAGAATTGCTTTTCCTTTCCATTGCGGGTACAAATCGCTTGTCACAAAATCCAAACCTGAAGGAGCAATGGACGGATCCCAGTACGTTTTTGGTTGCTCCATTCCTTCTCTTTCTGTTTCGTCGGTAATAGGCGTTCCGTTGTAGTTGATTCCGTAGGTAATTACCGGCCAACCGTAGTTTTTTCCGGCTTCAATAAAGTTTAATTCATCTCCGCCACGAGGACCATGCTCATGCGACCAAATTTTTCCTGTTTCAGGATGCATAGCCATTCCCTGAGGGTTTCTGTGACCATATGAATACATGGCTTCTATCGCGCCTTCTTGTCCCGCAAAAGGATTATCAGCAGGAACGGAGCCATCATCATTTAAACGATAAATTTTTCCGCCATCTTTACTAAGGCTTTGCGGAAGTTCATCACGGTTACCTCTGTCACCGACAGAAAAATACAAGTATCCGTCGGAATCAAAAGCGATTCTGCCGGCATAATGCTGACCACGGGTTGTATTTGGAGTCGCTTTATATAAAACCTGTGACTGAACAAGAGTATTGTTTTCCAACTTTGCTCTCATAATAGCCGTGTTAGCTCCTTCCTCCGTTCCCTGAGTTGAAGAATAAGCAATATATATCCAGCCATTAGATTCGTAGTCAGGATGAAGTTCGATATCCAACAATCCTCCCTGACTTCTGGCGTACACTTCCGGCACTCCGGAAATTTCTGCCACAAGGTTCCCGTCTCTGACTCTGAGTAGTTTTCCTGATCGGTCCGTAATTAACATATCTCCATCCGGTAGCCAGGTCATTCCCCAGGGAATCGTAACTCCTTCAAAATAAAGTTCCGGTGCCACCTTAACTTCCTGCGGTGCGCTTTCTCCATTTTGAGATCCGTTTGTATTCGGCTTTTCAGTGCAGGCTATTACAAGTACTGCAACTGCCAGCACACTTAAAGTATTCATTACTATTTTATTCATGATATATCCGTTTTGAGCCCTTCAAATATTTTATGAGCCCGGGTTATAAAGAAATTGTCTTAGTTCGTCCACATTCATAAATCCTGTTCTCTTTTTCAGAACATCTCCGTTTGCATTTAAAACCAGTACAGTTGGAAAAGCGTACGCGCCTTTTTTTTGTGCAAATTCTCTGGCTGAAAGAGTTTCTCCGTTAAAATGAATGGTTTCCTCAGAGTTTCCATCTAATTTAACGGGAATATATCCCTGGTCAAGAACTATACGGACAGTGGTGTCCGGATACACTTCTCGTTCCATAGCCCTGCAATATTTACAGCCTACTTCATAAACATCTACCATTATCAGTTTATCACTTTGCAAAGCTTCTTGTTGTGCAGCTTCCAAGGACACCCATTTTGGTGCGTTCTCGATTTCTTTAGGTTCTACACTTTTCAATGAAGAGTAGAGAAATATCCCTAAAAAAATTCCTATTCCTGTAAGTATTGCCAGTCTTTTTTTCACAAGCTCCTGAGGTTAAGTTCATTAACTTTCTTAAAATACGGAACTGAAAGCGGTTTTTTTTAATTAAACTAGTACTAATACTAACAAACGGATTAAAAAATGAAAAAATTCATATTCTCAGTACTAACTTTAGCTTTTATAGGATTTATGTCTCCCTTGAGCGCACAAAGTGCCGGTGATGCTGAAACCATGTTTAAAAAGCACATCAATAAGATGGTTGAAAGTGTTGAAAAAGCTGAAAATCCTGAGAGCAAACGCGAAATTCTGAACGACTCTTTTAATGATCTGATTGGAGCAATAGAAAAGGTTGAAAAGATGAGTGCTGTTCCTGAAACTGAAAAACAGGGATTAAACTCTTTTAAGGCTGATATTCAGAATAAACAGGACGAACTGAATGGTGAGAATGGATTTGCAGCAGTGCCTAATAATAACCTCAATAACTTTGCTAATTTTGTTCAGCAGGATCTTGAACAGGCAGATACAGTAACCATTGGTGTTACCACTCTGTTGTTGATCATTATTATTTTACTACTGCTTTAATGAAGCAATTTCCCGATGTTGAAAAAAGAGTTCTGTATTTCCTGATTTCAGCATTGGGATTTCTTTTTTGGGGATGTTCATCCTCAAATAATGTTGTCTCTGAAACTCCCGCTAATGTAAATAACATCAATTATTCATTAGTTTATATTATACATGGAGACGCCAATTATTTGTATCATCACGAAGGGATCAGGCATAATGCCGACAGAGAAGCACTAAGGGATGCTTTTGATATCGCCCGTAATGCTTCATCAGGTGAGGTGTTTATTTTCCACCAAAAACCCGAGCGTAAAATTCTTTGGCTCTTCCCAAAAAAAGACCGACGGTACTATCATTTCAGAAACGGAAAGCTTGTAGCTGAAGGAAAGTATTCCCCCAAAGATGGCGGATTCTCCAAAGAAATCGAACTCTATAACAGTCATTCTGTACAAAGCAATGTCCGCTCTATGTTCTTTTACTTCGGACATGAAATCCCAACATTTTCGGATCAAAAATATCACTCAACTGAACCGGAGCTGGCTTTTGATACACACATTTTCAGCAGTGATCTGGCGCGCTTTAATTCATCATTCGACATGACAGTTCTTTCTACCTGCAATAACGCAAACCCATACCTGATTGATGAGTTGAAAAACACTACTGATTTCGTAGTTGCCTCGCCACAGAATCTTCATTTATCATATCTGAGCTTAGATCAACTGAAATTGCTTGAACAGGATCAACAAACGGATACCAAAGAACTTGCTCATGCTATTGCAAAGGACTCATTTGAAAAACTGAGTTCATATCTTCAGACAATGGTAACTGTTGGAGTTTATGATCTCTCTCAAATAAAAGAATATTCAGGTGAGCTGGCCTCCAAATATAATCTGTATTTAGAAGATGTTTTCGCGAAGCCACGTTTCACAGATAATGTAGATTGCAGTTCCATTGCTTCTTTGCAACCTTTACTTGATTCGACGGGAGTGCATTTGTTTTTCAAACCCGCTGCATTCGGAAGAAAAGCTGCACTGACGAAACATTCCGGTTGGGGCTGTAAAGAAAAAGAATAGGTTCTTCATTTTAATTCAAACTGCCTATCTTTCTTTAAATATATTATCTATGAAAGAAATTGAATCCTACAAGCTGGGGAAAATTGAAGTAACCATCTCAGAAACAGACAAGCAGAATAAATTGCTTGTTCATTGTTTTGACGGGGAATTTAAATCTGAATTTACAGTCAGCCAATACGAGTATGAAAACTATCGCCGGCTAATGAACCAGAGAATTTCCAGAGCTTTTTCAGGTGAGTCTGACGAGGACTAAACCCATGAAATCTGAAAGAACACAAAAATAAAGCTCACCACAGAAAGCACCAGGCCAACCATAAAAAGGTTGTACGCTATCCGCAGTAGTTTATACTTCTTTGCTAAAACTACTCCTAGTCCGTGAAGGTCTCTGGCCATATTATCATACAGTCGCTCACTGTCCTGCATTAACTCTTCCAATCCCTCTACATAATCGGCCCTAGGCAGGGTATAAAAATTTCCGAAGAACAGAATGTTAGCCCGATTTTCCCGAACATCTTCAAGCGTTACTTTTTCCTTACTTACTCTTGGGCGGGCTGAAAGAACCGCATAGACCAAGGATATAAGACAGGTAATCAATAATATTGATGTAGGGAGCAAAAGCCAGGGATTGGAATCTATCTTTGGGGAAATGGAAGCGATGATAATCGAGATAATAATACCATTGATACTGATCATGATATTTGACTTGTTATCTGCAATGGCGCTCAGTTCCATGTGTGTTCGGTAGGAGGTCCGGAACATATCCGAAACTCCTCGTTTCCTGGAGCCTAATTTCTTCTTTGAGTCTGAGCTTGAGTCTGATGACATTGTGTTCTTTTAATTTTACCGAATATAGAAAATTACACCGTAAACTCGATGTAATTTTGGGATTCAGACGTTTAATCCCATTTTTTCCAGAAGTTGATTGTATCGGACATCACTTTTAAGTTTATCGAGAGGGAACATGGTTTTAATAAACAATATAGAGCCGAGTTTTTCATCAACAGCTTTATTCAGATATGTAAATGCTTCATCATTTTCTCCCATAGCGGCATAAATAACAGCAAAATCCAGACTCAGGTTCAGGTCCGGGTTTGCCAACCCTCTTTTCTTTATAATTTCAAGATTTTCGTTTGCCAGCTTTTTGTTTCCTTTTAAAGCAGCAATGTAGCCTAACTGGGTGCCTCCTTTGTATTCAGAATCAACCAGATCTAAATACTTCTTTACCACCTTTATTGCTTTATTGTACTTCTTTTCTGCAACGTAGACCAAAGCCATTCCTTCTAATGCTGACCTGAATAAGGGATCCAGCTCAAGTATTTTCTCATAAGTCTCTATGGCTTTTTCATGCTTCCCTGATAGCCAATATGAATATCCGTGTTGAAGTAATACCGGCAAAGAAACGGGGGCAATTTTGCTTGCCGCTTTGGTATGATGATACATCCGCTCAAGATCGCCGGTTATTCTGTAGTACATTGCCAGCGCGATCCGAGCCTCCTCATTGTTTGGCTCCAGTGTTATCGCTTTTCTGAAATTAGCTTCTGCGCTGTCGTAATCCCATTTGTAAAAAAGATCCACAAACCCCAAAGACACAAAAGACTCTCCGCGAAAGTCATTCAACTCCAGAGCTTTTAGAGCAAATTTTTCCGCTTTCGGAAAAGCTTCTTTCCCTTTTAGGTGTCCAATTGTTCCTAAAAAACTGTAGCAATTTGCCAGCCCTGAATATGCTTTTGTATAGGTAGCACATTTCTTTATTGCTTTCCGGTAACAATCTATTGCTTTTTGAACAGATTCCGGTGTTCGCTTATTCCAATAGTAAAGTCCTTGCAGATAGTGATTGTAAGCTACTACACTATCCGTTGATGCTTCGTATAAATTCCTGGCCGAGTTGAACTCAAAATTCTGCTCCAGCTTCTCAGCTATCTTTTGTGATATTTCATCCTGAACTTTAAAAATGTCTTTCATTTCGCCGTCATAGTTTTCCGACCATACATGAAAGCCATCATCTGTATTTATAAGCTGTGCCGTAACCCTGATCTTATTTCCGGCTTGCCTTACACTGCCCTCTAAAACCGTGGCTACATTCAGCTCCTTACCAATTTCCCTGATATCTTTCTTAGTGTTCTTATAAGCAAATACAGATGTTCTCGAAGGAACTTGTAACCCGTCCAGTTTAACGAGGGCGTTAATTATTTCCTCAGTAATACCATCACTAAAATATTCATTTTCCGGATTTGGGCTGAAATTAGCAAAAGGCAACACCGCCACACTGTTTTTATGGCTTCCGGTTATTCCCTGGATATACGATTGTTCAGGAACTGAAAGCCCGTCATTTGCAAGAGCAAAAATACTGATTGGGTTGAATACATTCTTCAGATCATGCTCACCAAAAGCTTCTACTTTTATACCGGGATGATTCTTGATTTCTTCAAAGACCTTGCCCGAAATCATTACTCCCCCGGGAACCGAAAGGGACTGTACTCTGGCGGCTACATTCACGGCATCTCCGAAAACACCTTCTGAGTCATGAACCACATCTCCAATATGAATGCCAATTCTCAACGGCACTTTTGGATCTTTTTGTAGCTGCTCCTGAATTTCGCGGGCCGCTTCAACGGCTTTAATGGCGCTGGTGAACATACTCAGCGTTCCGTCGCCATAATATTGCATTACCCGTCCGTTATGTGTGGCAATAGTTTTGTCTACAACATTTCTTTGTCGATCGCGAAGCAGCTTCGCTTTAGATTCATCCTCTTGCATAAGTCTGGTATAACCAACCATATCAGCAAACATAATTGCTGCAAGGGATCTGTAATTACTTTGCTCTGACATTCTTTACTCTAACCGCTGTTGATACTTTCATTCAATATATCAATAATCGAGCCATGGTTGTATATCTAGAAGAAAAATCCTGCTTTTATTTCAAATAATGTCCCTTCGTCAGAAGCTCCTATAGTAGAATTGATTAACACAGATTCAAAGGCGTTGAACCAAACTCCTCCTCCGTATCCTTTGTGCCATAAAGACGAGCTTTCACCGTCTGTCCAAACTCTTCCGGTGTCAAAGAAAGCAGTGATTCCAAGCTTGCCTCCCAACAGGTGTCGATAGAAATCCAGAAGTTCCACCCGGATTTCGGTATTATTATAAAAAGTACTCCTCCCGGAAAATCTTCTGCCATTATATCCTCTCAGGTTTTGAGTACCTCCAATGGTGTTCGATTCATAGAAAGGAAAGGGGCCAAAGTTATGTGCTCCACCAACGCGATTGGCAATTACAATTTGTGGGCTAAATCTGATCGGATAAAAAATTCGGAAATCAGATTCCACCCTGTAAAAGGTTTGAGATGTATTTCTTATTCCGATATTCACATCAGAATGAAGAAAATATTTATATCCTTGTCTGGGATTTATGGAATTATCTACATCTGAAACAGAGATATTGGTGAATATGGTATTAAACCATTGATCTTCATCTGTGGTTGCACTAAATCCGTTTCCAAGGTCATTCAGAATATTGTTCTCGTCGGAATTATCATCAATTGTAGTAGCGCTGAGCCTGTTACCTGATTCTATCCAAAGTACTTCATTTATGGAGCGGCTTAAGCTTCCTTCAAAAGCATATCTGGTAAGCCTTGCCCGATAGAATTTGTTACTTCTTGACTGTAAGGTTGTTTCGTTACCCAGTCCAAAGAAATTTCTGAAACTCTTGGGAAACAACACTTCTGAACTGACATTCAGATCCCAATGACCTACTCTTTGAAACCAGGTTCCATCATATTTTAAATTTGAGGCGCCTGTTTTGGGGGCATAATTGAACCGGAGATAGTGTGTTACAGCAGGAAACTTCCTGAATCCGTAGCGAACAATTCTTGGGCCTCCCCCGATGAAAATTCCATCAAAAGAGTTGTACTCAAAGTAGTAGCCCGGAAACACTCTGTTCCACCTGAAATCAGCTTCGTAATTGTACTTACTAACTGTTGGATCATCAGTTAAATGGCTGTGAACTTTGTGGTTTGATAACACCGTATTTCCTTTTTCAGAATCAAAGATCTCCACATCACGAGAAGTTTTCCTGTTTAAGTTTTTTGTATCAAAGAGATCATCACCCGGACCACCGATAACAAGTATTCTGATTTTATTGTCTGCCTCTCCCGACAGAATAAATTCATCATTTCCGCTTAATCCATAAATGCGAATTTCTTTCGTTTCCCGATCCGTGAAAGTTCTGTCGAAGTATTTCTCCCGAAGCTTTCCTTTTCCGGATAATTTATATACCCGAACTCTGGTTTTATCCTTGTCAATTGTTTCTACCAAAAACCGCTCTCGTTTATTACTTCCGGGCACCGAGACTATCCGGTTCAGCATTGAATAATACTCTTCTGTTACGTCAACGAGTTTATCTCTTCGGGCTTTCAAATGCTCGATCGTTTCTGCGCCGTATTTTTCAAATATCTCCGGAGGATACTCTCTTACCGATCTTTCAATAACTGAGTCAGATAGTTGAGCTCTGACTGATTCCGCAATCCTGATCCACTCTTCATGGGTTAACTGATTCGTAAACCTTCGGGTTTGTGCAAGAGAATTGTAATTCAGGCCAATCAGGTTTCCGTAAGAATCCCCAAAGTTCTGATACTGAAAAAAGGATCCCATTTTCATAATTGTAGGAACTAACCCGTTCATGTTCATAAAGGCAACATCTCTGTCTCTTGGAATAGGCCTGTATATTTTGCCTTGATTATCCGCGGGCTCAAATGTTGCCCATCGCCATTGATCGCTGTGACGATCCCAATCTCCGATCAACATATCCAGCAAGCGGGCTCTGGCAAACATTTCCTGGTCTATCCGGTGGTCAATATCTCCGTCAACTTCTCTGATCATGTCTCTGTAAGCAACAACTTCTTCAGATCTGCCCACGCTTTCTACATGGCTCATATCGTTGTCCGGCTTTTCTTCAAATAATCCCAACTGTCCGCCTATCTCATCTCCATAACGACCCAGCATTGGATCATCCGGCACATAGTATATTTCAGGGTTAGTATGATAGACGTCAATGGCATTAGCCAAAACCGGAATTATCAGTGCTCCATAAGGATTTAAAATTGAAAACTGATCTTGTGCAACATCTAAGGCAAAGGTTTTTTTGAGGTTTTCATCCCAGATTTTGCCTGCTTGTTTATCTACTGACCTAAGCACATATTCGTTTCCTTCTTTGTCTTCCAGATGAAGTGTATTAGACTGTCCCTTGCCTCCCATTCGAACAGGAGTTAGTCCCCCTTTAATCTCGGAGACATCAAAAACGGGAAATTCAGATTTTACTGACCAATACTTACGATTGTGGGCCCCTATAATCGCTTCAAACAAAGGGCCTTTTCCATCATAATCAGGGTTGGCGGCAATAACTTTAGTGCTGTCGGTATAATCTGTATCCGGTAGCTCAATTTCTTCTTCAAGCGGATCTTCGTAGGGCGGTTTCATCTGTGTTTTATAAAGAAGCCGACCTTCTTCCATACCATCATGAGTCCATGCCTCTAGCCAGACTGAGCCGTCTCCATAATAGTTTAGCTTTGAAAAGCCTTCTCCCTGATAACTAAATTCGGTCCCTCTTCCACTTGCTACATATCCGTCTTTAGTTCCTGCCCCGGTAACTACAAAATGTCTTGTTTCCCTCTTTCCTTCCTCTCTTATGTATTGCAGACTGTGTGAATGGCCGGAAGCGTAAATCAGATGATCATTATTATTGAACAACTCTTTAAAAGTATTTGCCATATTACGATACTTATAGTGATTTACATCCTGCTCAAGACCAAAAACTCTTCTGTAGAGTGCATTAAAAGTTCCCAGTATTGGTGGCTTTAAATGAGTAGATGGTGGTAAGTATCCGCCATGGCGCCCTTTTGTAATTATCGGATGGTGTGCTGCAACCACTAAAAAATCTTTCTGGCGTTTTATGAGGATGTCTTCGAATTCATTCAGAAAATCACCGCCGTCAAACAGATCATATTCTCCGGTATCACCGTAAGGCTTTTCATGTTTATGTAACCACCATTGTGTATCCAGCACAATTAGCCTGATGTCATCTCTTAATAATGGATGTTCATCATCATCCATTAATTCAATATCTACCGGCCCGGGAAATCCATCATCCGGAAGGAAAGTATTTCCTCTGTTCAGATAATTTTCAACAAACTTTTCCTGCCGTCGTACAGCTGCTAACCCGTCTTTACCGCCATCATCCCAATCATGATTTCCAGGAATAAAAAAGACTCTGCCCTTAAAGTTTTCTACGGTTTTCATCTGTTCGATGATTCTTCCTTCATAAAACTTCCTGTCGGGGTGGGTTGAATCGGGTAAACCGTTTAAATAAATATTATCTCCTAAGAAAACTACGGCACTTCTTTCCGAACTCTTTGAAAGTTTGTTCTGCAGAAGTGCGAGATTAGGCTCTTGATATTCCTGAGACGCTGACCCGGCATCACCAATAAGGTACATCTCATAAATCAGCTCATTTTCCGGTCCGGGAGATTTATCCTGCCATTCTTTTGCATCTGAAGAATAATATAGCTTTGAACTTGAACAGGAAACTAATGCTATATATAGGAATGAAATCTGTAGCGCTCTTTTCATAATCAAAGATAAAATAAGTTGAGCTGATTACACTAACAAAAGTGCGCTGAATGATGGGCATAAAAAAACCCTGTCTGTTTGCCGACCGGGTTGCGTTTTGAATCAACTATCACCAATATACGACGCGAACCCCCGGCTGACCAAATCTTTTTTACAATGTATAAGTAATGTTAGTTAATAGTTATATAAACTTATATATTATGCGCCTAATTATAGACTAATAGATAAAAATTTTTTTAGCTAATGCCGCGTAAAATTGGTTCTTTAACTCTGTATTCCATTGATGATCTGCATGAAATGCTCGGAATCTCAAAAATGACGCTGCGTGCGTACCTGAGAGAAGGCAGATTGAAAGGCAGGAAACTCGGTGTTAGTTGGTTTGTTACAGAGAATGCCATCCGGGAATACTTTGAAGAAGAGGAAGCCCCAAGCACTGTTTCAAAAAAGAAAAAAAGTTTCCGGTATATTGTTCAGGGCGTAAATGATCTGGTAAGTGAAACAGAATATTGCGAAACTATACAGGATGTAATACAAACCTTAAACGAGCAGGCAATTATAAGTTTATTTCAGGTTCAGAAAATTGATGGTGAAACTGAAGAGATTGTCGAAATTATAAAAGCACGAGATTTTTTAGATAAACATGATTCCAATTGAACAAACAGGTATTGAAGAATTAAGCTTCGGAGACTCCAAAGAAGATATTTTTCATGTATTAGTAAACAAGAAGGTTTCTCCAAACGGGATTGATCTTGACAAACTCCGGTTGGCAGATCCAAGAAACTTTGATGCAGCTCTGACTTCTGCCGGATGCATTATTATGCTGAATGAAATTGAGATCGATGAGCTGGCAAGAAGAGGGGAGTTGAATCCCAAAAAACTGCATCAGAGTTTATATGAACTGGCAGAACAAGAAGGGTTGCTTTAGATTCTGCCGGCCTTTTTAAGAAACTCTTCTGCCCTCAATAAACAGCAGATCGTTTTTCCGTCATTGATTTCGCCTGAGTGAACCATTTTTAATGCTTCTTTAAACGGCAGCCGTTCTTTCTGAACAAACTCGTCGTCATCAGTTGCGTCTTCATTAAATTTCAGATCCATCGCAACATAAATGTGTATAACTTCATCTGCGTATCCTATAGCCGGAAAAAAATGGCCTATATAGTGAAGTTCTTTGGTTTCAATTCCTGTTTCTTCTCTTAACTCTCTTTCAGCAGTTTGATGAGGATTTTCTCCACTATCAATTTTACCGGCCGGAACTTCCAGAAAAATTTGTTTAGCCGGATACCGGTATTGATTGATCAGCATTACATCTCCGTTATCGAAAACCGGAACTACAGCTGATGCTCCCGGGTGTTTGATCCACTCTCTTGATGATGTAGTATTATCCGGAAGTATTACTTCATCATAATAAACATGCAAAAGCTTCCCGTTAAAAACTTCCTTTGAAAACTTTTGCTCTTCAACTAATCCTTTAGAATCCTTCATTTATATTAGGTCTTTAAAATTCTTTATAATATAATGAGTTATAAGCAATTAAGGTGTCATTTATGATAGATTATAAGCTTGAAACCGAACAAAGAGAAGATTATTTATTCGCTTACTACGAAGCTGAGCGAGACAGCATTGACTTGTCAAACGCCATTTGGGCGGATATTTCAGTAAAAATGAAAGAATATGACCTTACAAAGCTGTTGGTTGTAGAAAATATTAAAATGAATCCTAGTACTGTTTTTGAAATGTACCAAATTATACAGGCTTCATTTAAGCTGGGTTTTGTAGGAAAATCTATTGCTTTTGTTGACTTAGTGGAAGAACACTATAAACACAATAAATTTGGTGAAACATTAGGCAGAAACCTGGGGGTAAATTGTCAAATATTTAAAACACAAACCGATGCAGTAGAGTGGCTTAAAGAACAACCATGATTTTGTTCTGTTTTGCGACATTCCCGCATCACTACTGTTTATTTGTGTTGGCTTTGTGTAGTTAATGAGCGTACCTTTCAATATTAAACAGATAACACGTATTACTTGGTTGATCATACAAACATAGATGGCAAAACTGTTCAGGTTTCAGGAAGGGTGTTCACTCTTTCCAATCTGATCTCATTCTCGCGCTTTTTGGTGGCGATACCCGTTATTTATTTGCACATCCAGAATGATTATCAATATGATACCACCATTATTGTTTTAATTTTATATGCCGGTATTTCCGATTATTTAGATGGGTTGGTTGCAAGGAAAACAAATACGGTATCTGAAGTTGGCAAAATGATTGACCCTGTTTCAGACAAGTTATGTGCCGCTGCCTTATTCGTTTATACCGTTTGGCTGGGCTGGGTACCACTTTGGTTTCTTATTCTGAATGTATTCAGAGATTCTTTTATTATGATTGGTTCGTCTTTCATCAAAATAAAATACGGCAAAGTAGCAATGTCTATTATGTCAGGGAAAATTGCAGTTAATGTACTCGCCTTTTATTGGATTGCCGTTTTCTTTTTCAGAGATGCTACTCAGGTTCATAACTGGCTACTTTATATTTGTACATTCGTGATGGTGTATTCATTTTTTGACTATTTTAATCGCTATCGCAAAATAATGCAGGGAGCAAAATTTAATTGATATATGGGCTTTTTTGATAAAATTGGTTTAAAGAAAAAAGAAACTCTGGATAAAGGGGTTGAAAAAAGCAGAGAAGGAATCCTAAACAAACTTGGAAGGGCTTTTGCAGGTAAGGACAAGGTGGACGACCAAACGCTTGACGACCTTGAAGAAATTCTTATTACGTCTGATGTCGGGGTTCAAACTACTTTGGAAATCATTAAAAGAATTGAAGCACGTGTAGCTAAAGATAAGTTTGTTACACAGTCAGAACTTCAGGCTTTACTTCGTGATGAAATTGTAGACCTGCTTAAAGACAATGATTCTGACAAACCCGCTGAATTTGACGCAGACTTCCCGGTTAAACCACATGTTGTTTTGGTAGTTGGGGTAAATGGTGTTGGTAAAACAACGACGATAGGAAAGCTCGCCAATCTGTATAAAAAAGCGGGAAAGAGCGTTCTTCTTGGAGCTGCTGATACCTTCCGGGCCGCTGCTGTAGATCAATTAATAATCTGGAGTGAACGAGCAGATGTACCTATTGTACAACAAGGGCAGGATGCTGATCCTGCTTCTGTTGCATACGACACTGTTGCCTCAGGGAAATCACGTGGTTCTGATATTGTTTTAATAGATACCGCCGGGCGTCTTCACAACAAAAAAGCTTTAATGGACGAGCTTACAAAGATAAAACGCGTGATGGGAAAAGTAGTTGATGGAGCTCCTCACGAAGTAATTCTTGTATTGGATGCTTCTACCGGACAAAATGCAATGCAGCAAGCAAAAGCATTTACGGAAGCTGTAGATATTACCGGTCTTGCTTTGACAAAACTTGACGGCACAGCAAAAGGCGGAATCGTCATTGGTATTTCTAACGAGCTGAGTGTTCCCGTTAAATACATCGGCCTTGGAGAAAAAATTGAAGATCTGCAGGTATTTGATAGGGCAGGCTTTGTTAATGCTCTATTTGGTGATTAGTTCTCATTTGAAAAAATAACTCGGCCGTACTGGTCATAAAAAAGCCAAACCAAGCAGAACTTCTTATTGGTTTGGCTTATAGTTTAAACTTCGCCTGTTCCACCCGTGTCTTCTTTTCCGGAACCGGAACCGGATCCTGGTTTGCCATCCCCATCCGGGATATTAAATTTTTCTGTATTTGATATTATATAGTTCATTGTACTCCGTTTAATTTTTGGTTGTATGGAAACAACAAAATATATTCGTTGTATGCTACAACCCCTTGCAAATATCTTTAAAAAAGCGAGCTCTTTAATTGCTCTGATGCTTTTAGTTTTTTCCCCTTCTGCAGCCATTTCTCAGTACGCAAATGTTGAGGGTGATTCGCTGTTGGTTTTGGGAAATGAGGTGTACAGAAAAGGAAATTACCCTGAAGCAGAAGTTATTTACAGAAAGGCATTAAATAAACATCAAAACAATAAAAGCAGTAAAGAATGGATCATTGCTTCGGTAGGACTGGGTGCTTCTTTGTTAGATCAGGGCGTTTATGATAAAGGTCAAAAATGGATCTTAAGAGCGGATTCTTCTCTAACGGAAGCTATACACCCTGAGCTCCGGGCTTATGTTAAAAGCAATGTTGGTTGGTCGTATAAAACAAGTCGTGATTACTCTAACGCTCAAAAATATTATACAACAGCGCTTACTTTAGCCAACAGTTCCGGGGATCAATACAGAATCGCACAAGTAAGTAATTCTCTTTCATTGCTACAATATCAGTTAGGCTATTATGATGTTGCAATTAAATACGGTCGAATTGCTGTTCAAAGCTTTGAACAAATTGATGATCCTTTTTTGTTATCTATATCATACCGAAACTTGGCGTCTGCTTTCGAAGCTTTAGGTTTTACAGAGGAAGCTGAAGAAAATCTCCTTAAATCTTACAATACAACGGTAAGAACTCAGAATAACGACCTCACCTCGACGGTCCATTATTATTTGGGCTCATTTTATCACAGAACAGGAAACTACGATAAAGCCCTCGCTAACTACTCGAAGTATCTTTCTTATGTTAAAGAGGTTGGTGACATGCCTTTTATCACACCCGCCTACACCTATGTAGCTTCGGTTTATCTTTCACTTGGGGAATTTGAGAAAGCGCTGGAATATTATAACACCAGTGTACAACTTGATAATCAAAATAACCTTCCTACCTTTTTAACTACAAGAATAAATATCGCTTTCTGCTATCAAAAGCTGGAGGAATTTGATGTGGCCCGGTCTCTTTACACCAAGATTTTAGAAGATCAAATTAAAAGCGGCAATACGAGTGATGCAATAGAAATTTATTTACGTTTTGCTGAGCTTGAACTTGAAACAGGTAATTTAAAAGAGGCTCTTAACTATGCAGAACAAGCTTCCGGGCTTTCTCAAAAAACGGAATCCTTGCAATTTAAAGCCAGGTCTTATGCTGCCATTGCAAAAGTTAATGCCCGGTTGAATAATTCCGCTGCTGCTCTTCGGTTTTCAAAAAAAGCATATAATATCGCTTCTCTTTTTAAAGGCTATCGGCTTGCGGATTATTTGATCCTGCTTTCAAAATCGTATAACTCTGTTGGTAGCGACAGTTCATTCATTTACGCAGAAGCGGCTTTTTCAGAAATAGAAAGGGAACAGCAGTCTGTTTATGGGGAAAGCCTTGAATCGGGTGTTTTCAGTAATTATGCAGATTTTTACAATGAAGTAGCCGGATGGTATCTGGAGAAAAATAATGATATTGAAAAGGCTTTTGAGATAACAGAAAGGGGCAGGGCACGTGTGCTATTAGAAAGGCTGTCTTTTTCTGAATCAGATCTTCAAAATGTAGTTGATGATGCTACTTTAATTGCTTTAAGACAGAAGGAAAAAAATATAGACCGGCTCTATCGCGGAATTGAAAATTCAACTGATGAACAATCTATTTCAAAGTTGAAGAGCGAACTTAATGAGTTGGAATTTCAATATCAGTCTTTCACAAATGAGTTGCGTCTGCAGCATCCAAAAGTGAACCCGATCAATACACATGAAGCCATTAAGGTTTCTGAAATTCAATACTCTCTTACAAATAAAGACGCCCTGATTGAGTACATGTTCACTGATCATCATTTAATAATCTTTTGGATCAGAAAAAATAAAGTGGATTATGTTTCAGTTGACATAGAATCCGATTCTCCAAAAGAATATCTCTCCGGATTGATTTCAGAGTTTCGCACTGCCGTTCAGGATAAAGCAACTTTTGAAGTTATTGCTCAGAGATCTCAACCCCTGTTTGATCTTCTTTTGGAACCAATATCGAACAAGCTTGATGGAATCGATAACCTACTGATCATCCCTTCAAAATCACTTTCGCTTTTACCTTTTGATGCTTTATATACCAATAGCTCTTTCTTAATCGAAAAATTTAATATCAAATATCTTCCTTCTTCAACTATCTATAAATACATAGAGCCGCCACACAGAACAACCTCTCGGGAGCTCTTTGCAGTAGCCGGATCCGGGCTAAACGGCTCAACTTCTCAAACAAAAAATTACTCCTCTCTGCCCTCGACTATACTGGAAGTAGATGCCATTTCGAAGGAGTTCACCGATGTTCTGACATTAAAGGATCAGGAAGTCAGCGAATCAAAAATTAAGAATTCTCCTTTAAACGAATTCCGCTATCTCCATTTTGCAACTCATGGGAATGTGAATGAAATTAACCCACAACAAAGCGGATTGATAATTTCTGAATTAGCAGAATCTGAAGGAGCTTTTCAAGAGGACGGATATCTGAACAGTAAGGAAATTTCTTCGTTAACTTTCAATGCAGATCTGGTGGTTTTAAGTGCTTGTAATACTGCTGTTGGAAAAATTATAAGTGGAGAAGGTCTTCAGGGGTTACAGCGATCATTCTTCAAAGCAGGCGCTTCTTCTGTTGTGGTTAGCCTTTGGAGTGTTTATGACAAAAGCACCGCTACCTTTATGGGTTCTTTTTATAAAAATTTAAGCCGTCTTGAGAAAGAAGAAGTAGGGATGTGGAAAAGATTTAAATTATTCTTTAATCTATACGAGCCTCCTATGTTTGGCTATAAAGAAAAAGCTCTTCATACGGCTAAAAAAGAATTGCTGGAACACCCGTATTATAATCACCCGGTATACTGGGCTCCTTTTATAATGATCGGTAAATAAAAAACCCTCAAAGGTTTATTTGAGGGTTCTAAAATTGCTTAAAAATGTACCGGTTAGTTTCGTGCCTGAGATTGTGTTTTCTCAATAAAGGCTTGATTATCAACCTTTGGTCTTTCGCTTGAATTAGCGATCATCGCTGTTGTAGTATAGATAAGCTGTGTTCTTTTTGTAAGAGCTTCCCATTCTATTTTTTCAATTGAATCTGATGGTCTGTGATAATCGGCGTGCACTCCGTTAAAAAAGAAAATGAAAGGAATTCCCAATCTTCCAAAATTCCAATGGTCGCTTCTTCTGTAAAACTGATTAGGGTCTTCAAGATCATTGTATCTATTGCTCAAATCAAGATTTACAGTAGATTCATTAGCGCTTCTGAGCAAACTATCTAACCCTGATGAAATAATCTCTCCGCCAATTATATAGATGTAATCTTTATTTTCTTCGTGTTCTTTATCTACACGGCCTATCATATCAACATTAATGTTAGCAATAGTATTTTCTATCGGGTAAATAGGATGATCTGAATAATACCGTGAACCCAGCAAGCCTTTTTCTTCCCCGGAAACGTGTAAAAACAGCACGCTTCTTTTGGGACCCGCTCCCGCTTTTTTGGCAGCAACCATTGCTTGCGCTGTGCTTATAAGCCCAACGGTTCCACTTCCGTCATCATCTGCACCGTTATAGATTGCGTCTCCCGTGGAATCTGGTCTTCCGATTCCAACATGATCATGATGAGAGCTTAACACAACAACCTCATCTTTTAAGGCAGGATCGCTCCCTTCCAAAAAGGCCGCAATGTTAGAAGCTTTGACGGTATTTTGATTCATCATTACTTCATGTGACAAAGAGTATTCAATCTCAGAAGGAGTGAAGGTTGAAGGATCTGCTTTTAAATCTTCGACCATTTTAACCAAATCAGAAGGGTCATCTTTGCCTAAAAGCCATGCGGCCAATTCAGGCTTAATACTGTTCCATGCCGCAGTTCTCGTATCTTCGTCTTGTAAATATGCTAATGACAGTCTCCCGCCTGTTCCAAGTCTGGATTGAATTTGTTCAGCATTTTGAACAAAACCTTCCGGGTTGGTGTGGTCCATAATTAATATTACTCCCGCAGCTCCGTTTGACATCAATGTTTGCAAAACATTTTGGTTTGTGAGCTGCCTGTCGAATAAAACCATGATCCACTTATCTTCAACAGCTTCGGGCAAATGATTAGCTGTTTCATTACGGATACCCAACCCGCCAAAAATTATTTCACCACTTACGTTGTCTGTTCCTCCAAAAATAGTAACAAAATCACCGGTTTCATCCGGAGTAAGAGAGGATTCATTTACAACATCTCCGTTACTGTCGGTAACGATATAATTAAAGCTTTCAACAACCGGAGCGCTGAGGTCATAACTCTGCTCAAAAGTTCCGTTATCGCCAACCGGAGTTAATCCCATTGCTTTATAGCGCTCTGTAATATAGTTGGTCGCTTTTCTAATTCCTTCTTCGCCGGTCTCACGGCCTTCGAACTCATCGCTCGCAATTATGGTAAGATCTGATTTTAACCCTTCCATAGTAATGGTTTTATCAAAATCATATATGCTTGCTTCGGGCAGGCTTGTTGTCTCTTTTGATCCGCTGCATCCGGTTATTACGGCGATCAAAACTATGTATATAATATTCTTCATTTTTCTAATTTCTTATTTAGCTCCTATTATTTCGTCTACCGGCTTCAGGTCTATAAAAAAGTCGGTGGGGTCTTCTTCGAGAAATAAATTAATTTGTTGCTCTTTTATCATTTCTAATATTGCCAGAAAGGTAACAACTATTACAACCCGGCTTGTTAAGTTTTTGCAAAGAGAAGTGAATGATTGCCTTCCTGATTTTGAAAGCGTATCAAGCACAAACTCTGCCTGCTCTTCAATAGTAGTTTCAACTTTATTTACTTTGTGTACTATTTTCTGGCGTTCTATATCTGTTAGTACCTTACGGAATGCTGAAATCAGGTCAAATAAAGTTACATCTTTAAGCGCTTCTCCGGTTGCCTGCTGGTCTACATCGTCTGCATCGGGATAACCCCTTTTGTATCGCTTTCGTGTTTCCTCGTCAATATCTGCCATCTTTATCGCCATTTCTTTATAGCGTTTATACTCCAGCAGTTTTTGAACTAACTCATATCTTGGATCTGTTTCGTCAATCTCCTCATTCTCATCGTCTTCTCTTGGAAGCATCATTTTTGCTTTGATCGACATTAACATACTTGCCATCAAAATAAATTCACTGGCCACATCCAGGTCCAGCTCTTCCATCAAATTCACATATTCCAGATACTGTTGAGTAATGTAAGAGATAGGAATATCGTATATATCCAGCTCATCTCTTTTAATAAAAAAAAGAAGCAGATCCAGCGGCCCTTCAAAGTTATTTAGTTGTACTCTATACATAATTGGAAACTAACTGGTTATAAATTAAAATTCTCCATTTTCTTTTTCCAAATCTCGCTTATTTTATAGTTACCTTTTAATAATAAACTATGGATTATTCAAAATTTGTAATTCCAGTGCGGGATGATGATCGCGAATCTCTTAAGGAGTTCTATGAGGTTCTTACCAAAATTCTGTTCAAGTTTTTGAAGGTCAGGATGGATGCGGATCATGAAGATGCCAAGGACTCCGCTCAAAATGCAATCATGTTTGCTGTTGAAAAGATAAAAAATGAAGAACTTGATCACCCGGATCGCATAATAAATTATCTTTTTACCGCCGCTAAGCACGACTATCTGAAACATCAGAACAAAAACAAAGAAGTCAACTACGAAGAAATTCCGGATTCTCATTCTGAGGAGCCTCACCAACTTGATAATCTTTTATCAAATGAGCGTCAAAGCATTCTTAAGCGCTGTTTTAACGAGTTAAAATCCAAACAGCTTGAATATATTTCATACTGGTTTAATAATCCTGATAGTGAAACTGTAGTTGTTGCAGACCATTTTGGAATCACTGTAAACAACGCTTGGACCAAAAAACATCGCATTATTCAGGTGCTGAATGAATGCGTTCAAAAAAATATTAACAAATAGTGTAAGGAATGGTGCCCGAAACTGTCTTACTATGTGAAAGTTTAATGTATTTAAATACATTAATTATTAATCAGGCTTAAAATGAACAGTTCAAGAGATCAAAAAATTTACCGGAAAATAGACGCTTATGTAAAAGGCACACTAAGCGAAAAAGAAATAGACTTACTGTGGGAGGAGTTCGCAAAAGACCCGAAGCTTTTAGAGCGACTTGAGCTGGAAGTGGGTATCAGAAAGATATTAATGGAAAAAAAATCAGTAACAACAAAAAAAGCCACTGTCTATTCATTACCATCCTGGGTTTGGCACGCTTCTGCCGCTGCAACTATTCTTCTTGTTGCGCTCGTTCAGTTTTTCAGGGTTGAAACACCAACCGAAATGCAAGACTTCCTTGTTTCCACAATACCTGCAGACCAGTATGAAGTAGCTGACGGACTTCGTTCACAGGAATTAGTAATGAGCAGTGCTGATTCTTTATTAAACCTTGGTTTTGCAGCTGTTTCTTCCGGTAATGAAGAAAAGGCTATGGCTATTTTCAATGAAGTAATTTCAAATTATGATGAAGAGCCTTATGCTTCAAAAGCATTTCTGAACAAAGGAATCCTTTTTTATAATGATGGAGAATACGCCGAGGCTATAAACAATTTTAAAGAAGCGGCGCAAAGAGCTTTGGACAATCGTATGATCTCGGAGAAAGCATTTTGGTATTTAGGCAATGCATATGTGAATAACGGACAAACTGAAGAAGCTTTAGTTGCTGTAGGAGAAGCCTATAACAGGGACGGCGTTTTCCGAAAGCCCGCCTTTATTTTGTACCAGAAGCTTAGTTACGATCTTGGAAAGATTGATTTTGAAGATGCAGAGGGAGCATCCTCAGAATCAAGCGGGGATTAATCGTCCATAGGAACCGGGTTTTCTGAATCCTGAGTATGATTCATAAGAATTTTATGTGTTGATACCTTTCTGGTTCCTTTTTGGCGGATAATTTTATCGTAAGTGCCGTCTTCGTTAAGAGTCCAGCGCTGCATATTATCTCTAAGATATACACTGATAATGAATTGAAGATATTTTTTAAGCTTCGGCGCCTCAATTGGTGTTAATGCTTCCACTCTTGCATCAAGATTTCTGTGCATCCAGTCTGCCGAGCCAATAAAGTATAAATGTTCCTCTGCATGATTGAAGTAAAATATTCTGGAATGCTCCAGAAATCTTCCTATTACAGAATGAACCTTAATATTCTCACTCAATCCGGATTTGCCCGGGATTAGCCTGCAAACTCCCCGCACCAGCAGGTCGATCTGTACACCGGCTTCAGATGCTTCGTAAAGCTTCTGTATGATCATCGGGTCTTCCATGCTGTTCATCTTTGCGATGATTCTGGCCGGGCGCCCTTCTTTTGCTTCCTTAGTTTCAAACTCAATAAGTTCTGTAACCTGCTTTCTCAGGTGCTTGGGCGCTACCATCAATTTTTCAAATGTTTGATCCGGAGCATATCCCGTCAACAAATTAAAGATATCTGTAACATCAGACGCGATAACTTCATCACAAGTAAATAACCCAAGATCTTCGTAAAGCTGAGCCGTATCGGGGTGATAATTTCCTGTTCCAAGATGACAATAGGTTCGTAGTCCGTCAGCCTCTTCCCGCACAACCATAGTAACCTTGGTATGTATTTTTAAACCGGGAATTCCATAAGCAACGTGCACTCCATAGTTTTCGAGTTTCTGAGCCCATGTAATATTTCTTTCTTCATCAAAACGGGCTTTGATCTCAACTAAAACGGCAACCTGTTTCCCTTCTTCTGCAGCATTCATTAACGAATGCATAAGAGGTGAATCTTTGGAGGTTCTGTATAGCGTTTGTTTTATCGCCAGAACCTGCGGGTCTTTTGCGGCTTCATCTATAAACCGTTGCGTAGTAAGTGCAAAACTGTGGTAAGGATGGTGAACCATGAAATCTCCATCCCGAATAATCTTAAAGAAGCTGGGTGCTTCTTCATCCAATTCGTGTTTTAAAGCAGGATGTAAAACAGGTGTCCATGAACGACTTTTCAATCTTGGGTATCCGGAAAGCATGGATATCTGCATAGCATCCACCAAACCTATGGTCCCCTTCATTTCATAGACATCATTCCAGTTAATATTCAGATTCTTGAGCAAATACTTTTTGATGTGCTTGGGCATATCTGCTTCCAGCTCCATCCTCACTATCTCTGAAAATTTCCTTTCTCTCAGTTCATCTTCAATCGTTTCCAGGAGGTCATCAGCTTCTTCTTCCTCTCTTTCAACCGAAGCGTTTCTTGTCACCCTGAACATATGAGCAGAAATAACATTCATACCCGGGAAAAACTGATCGATCTTTGTTCTTATCAGGTCTTCAATAGGAACCAGAATTACTTTATTGCCCCTGCGATGAACCTGAATTAGCCTCGGGCGGTTTGCCGGAATTTTAATACGCGCAAAGTGCTTTTCTTTAGTCTTTGGGTTTTCTAGCTCTACAGCAAAAGATAAACTCTGATTTGATATAAAAGGGAATGGGTGCGATTCATCCACCGCTAACGGAGTTACAATAGGATATATCTGCTTTTGAAAAAACCGATCGCTGACCTTTTTTTGATAATTAGTAAGCTCAGAATATGCCTTGATCTTAATTCCCTTTTCGGCCATTGCAGGAACCAAGTCATTAAAAAAGCATCCTCTGTAGGATTCAATCATTTTCAGCACTTCATGACGAATCTCTTTAAGCTGATCAGAAGCCGACATCCCATCTACAGAAAGGGTTTTAACGCCGGCAAGTTGTTGCCTTTTTAGTCCACCGACTCTTTTTTGAAAAAACTCATCCAGATTAGAACAGACTATACCAATGAATTTTATTCTCTCAAGCAGTTTGTTTTTAGGATTAAGAGCCTCTGCTAATACTCTTTCGTTAAATTTAAGCCAGCTTAGCTCATAGTTGAAGAAATATTCTGAGCCATAAATTTTCAAACTGCTTGAACTTAAATCTTTGTGCAATCCCTTCTCCTTCAGAATTTCATTCTTCTTTAAATTGGCCAATTTCTTACCGCGCTTCTTTTTTTGATTATCAATTGGATCAAAATCGAGCTTATCCGGGGAGAAAGAATTGTATTTCATAGCTTCTTCCAAAATTCAATGCGCATTTCGATTATAAACTAAGTATAATTCTATTAAGTTAGTGTAAACATATTTACCGAAATTCTGTGCATAATCCACTGCTAAATCCTGAGCAAAAAGAAGACGTTTTCGAAAACTCTGTACGCCCGTCCAGTTTGGATGAGTTTATCGGCCAGAAGAAAATAATATCCAATCTTGAAGTATTTATAAAAGCTGCCAAACAACGCGGCGACGCTTTGGATCATGTAATTCTTTCCGGCCCTCCGGGATTAGGGAAAACTACATTATCACATATTATCGCACAGGAAATGAATGTGAATATTCGCCCAACAACGGGGCCTGTTCTCGAAAAACCGGGCGACCTGGCCGGAATGCTCACTAATTTAGAAGATGGAGATGTTTTATTTATAGATGAGATCCATAGGCTAAATCCGGTTATAGAAGAATATCTCTATTCCGCGATGGAAGACTTTAAGCTGGATATCGTAATTGATTCCGGTCCCAATGCCCGAAGCATTCAGATAGAATTAAGCCGGTTCACTTTGGTTGGAGCAACCACCAGAAAAGGAATGCTTACCGCTCCATTGCGGGCTCGTTTCGGAATTGATATGCGGTTGGATTATTACGAGGTGGAGCTGTTACATAGCATAGCGCTTCGCACGGCCCGTATTTTGAATTTCGGGATTACGGATGAAGGTGCTTACGAAATTGCCCGCCGAAGCCGGGGAACTCCACGGATCGTGAACAAGCTATTACGCCGTACCCGTGACTTTGCTCAGGTCGAAGGTCTAAAAGAGATCGACAAAAAGATTGCAGATAAAGCACTTAATGCACTTGATGTGGATGCAAACGGCCTGGATGACATGGACATAAGAATGCTTCGTGCCATAATTGAGAACTATAGCGGTGGTCCCGTTGGTTTGGGTACGCTTGGAGTTGCCGTTGGTGAAGACAAGGGGACTATTGAAGAAGTTTACGAACCTTTTTTAATTCAGGAAGGTTTTTTACAACGAACTCCGAAAGGCAGAGTAGCTACAGCAAAAGCGTATCAGTATTTGGGAATTGATCGCAAGGCCAATGATAAGGATCTTTTTGATTCTTAAGCTTTATTAAAGAATAAATCTTCTTACCTTTTCTGCGCTTCGTAACCGAAAGAACCTTACTCAATAAAATACAAGAATGAAGAATTTATTTACCTCAGAGTCCGTATCAGAAGGGCACCCGGATAAAGTTGCCGATCAAATTTCAGATGCCATTCTGGATGCCATGTTAGAACAGGATCCGGAATCAAGAGTAGCTGTTGAAACTCTTGTAACCACAGGTTTGGCTGTAGTTTCAGGAGAAGTTACCACTGATGCCTATGTTGATGTTCAGGAAATAGTAAGAGAAGTCATAAAAGAGATCGGATATACGAAAGCATCCTATCGTTTTGACTCTGAAAGTTGCGGAGTGCTCTCTACCATACATACACAAAGTCCTGATATTGCTCAGGGAGTGGACAGAGAAGGCGCAGGCGATCAGGGAATGATGTTCGGTTACGCCAATAAAGAAACTCCGGAGTATATGCCGATGCCACTTCAGTTCTCACATGATCTTTTGAGGGAATTGGCTCGAATTCGTAAAAAAACAGATCTGATGCCGTACCTGGGGCCGGATAATAAAAGTCAGGTTACCATCGAATACGATGATGCCGGAAAGCCAAAAAGAATACATACCATCGTTCTTTCCACTCAGCACGATGAAGGTGTTGAGCAGTCACAAATTCACGAAGACGTAAAGAATATTCTTATCAAGAATGTGATTCCTTCAGATCTTATAGATGATGAAACTATTTATCATGTAAATCCAACCGGTAAGTTTGTAATTGGCGGACCGCACGGAGATACCGGATTAACAGGGCGTAAAATTATTGTGGATACTTACGGAGGATTCGGAGCGCACGGAGGTGGAGCTTTTTCGGGAAAAGATCCTTCTAAAGTAGACAGAAGTGCTGCTTATGCTGCCCGACATATTGCGAAGAACTTGGTAGCCGCAGGCTTGGCTGATGAGTGCCTTGTCCAACTGGCTTATGCAATTGGTGTTGCAGAACCTGTTTCCATTAATGTGAACAGCTACGGAACCGGAAAAATGAGTGATCCTGAATTGGCTAATCTGGTTGCGCAGAAGTTTGATTGTACCCCGAAAGGAATCATCACTCGTTTCGATCTTAAACGACCGATCTATAAACCGACGGCGGCATATGGTCATTTCGGAAGAAAGGAATTCCCGTGGGAGAAACTGGATTTCGTGGATAAGTTGGGGTGATTTTTAAACTGTTTCAGGATCTTTGTGAGGGCTGGTAGTTTAATTAGGTGTCTCGGCTCTGTTTTCTAACCCACCCCCGTCCCCTCCCTAAGATTAAGGAGGGGAGCTCTTTAGGAGCGAGAAGAGTCAGATGAGCTAGAAATAATTTTTAAAACCAAAGTCATCCTGAGGAAACCTCCGAAGGATCTGCACAATTAAAGAACTAGCTCTAAGGTTTATTTCTTGCCTGGACACCGGGCGTGAACGCCCTACTAGTTTAAACCTTTTCTTAAATCCTTCATCTGACGGAATGCCCTTCTTTTGTGCCGACAAAAGAAGCAAAAACTCCCGGCGTAGTTCATTCCGTGCCTGTCATCTGCGAAGCGAGGGACAAACCTAAATGCTTCGTACCTCAGCAAGTTTTGCCCTGCTCACTTCTGTCAATGATGACAAGCTATTACTCCATGAACTCCATGCCGAAGGAATAGGATTGAGCTTATAAAAAACCTAGATGTCATCCTGTCCGCCAGCTGGAGGATCAGGATCTTTGTGCGGGCTGGTAGTTTAATTAGGTGTCCCGGCGCTGTTTCTAACCCACCCCCGTCCCCTCCCAAAGATTAAGGAGGGGAGCTCCTTAAGAACACCCAACGTCTAGTTACGAACGCACATGAGTGACAATGGACGTTGGATGTTCAGTTCCTGCTTGCCCACCGGGCGTGAACGCCCTACTAGCTTAAATTTTGGTGTATGATTTTAAACCAGCAGATCCTTCTGGGCCGGCGCGATGTGTATTCCGAGTTAACCCAATATCCAATGTTGAACAAGGAACAATCCAACAATCGGTTATCAAGAACCATGTGGCGGACAATGGACATTGGATGTTCAGTTCCTACCTACCCACCGGGCGTGAACGCCCTACTAGCTTAAATTTTGGTGTATGATTTTTAACCAGCAGGTCCTTTGCCATAGGCATCCCTTTGGGGCAGGGCCGGCGCGGGTTGTGATTTACCTGCCTTCAATCGCTGCGGATTAAAATCCCGGCTGGTTTACTTGAGTAAATCTAAATCACCACCAACACCAGTATCAAGTTCACCAGAGAGGAATTCAGTCCGACACTTTTCACCTCTCACCTCTCACTTTTCCCTTTTCCCTCCCCCCACCTCTCACCTTTCCCTCCCCACACCCTATAACATCTTTATGTGACTACAACTAACACACTGTAATATAATTACATACCGTTATATAGCCCGGCAGCTCAGGCTGCATTAACCATTAATAAACAGGAGACATCATGTCTGTAAAGTATAAAATCATAGAACGAGGAGAGCCGGGAGTGCTCGGCGGTGGAACCAAGAAGTTTTACGCTTCTTTAATAAGTACAGGAAGTCTGGGAATAGAAGCCCTGACTGACAGGATCCAGCAAATGAGTACGGTTACTGGTGCAGATATACGCGCGGTATTGTATGCTATTGCTGATATCGTACCACAGTTGTTGAGCGAAGGACAGATCGTGACGATCGGCGATCTCGGTAACTTCCGGTTAAGCGTATCCAGTGAGGGTAGCGAGACTGAAGAGGATGTGACAAAAGCGAACATTCGTAAATCGCGTATTCTCTTCCGACCGGGTTCTAAGTTCGCAAACATGCTCAGTAACCTGGAGTACGAGAAATCATGACAAACATTCTCTCTCAACCTTGAAAGGCATGGCTGCATTTGTAGTCATGCCTTTTTTTGTTGCGCAACAACCGCTGAATTGATGCGCATCTCTTTGCTCTTTCATGCGCAACGACTCGTTAATTCACAGGCATGCTTCTCTAAAACAATCCGGATCTCGGGCATACGCCGCGAGCCGACTTTTATCCTAACTCCATAGCGGGATTCCTTGCAAATGGAAACTCAAACTTTTACAAGCAATTCTTTCTAGTGAGTTTCACTTTCGGTATAATCCATTGATATTAATGAGAGTTTTAAGCATTCTTGCTGTATGAGTGAAATAAAAGAAATTACAGAAGCGATTATAAAATTTCGGGATGAACGTGATTGGGCTCAATTTCACAACCCGAAAGATCTTGCACTTGCACTTAGTATAGAGTCGGGGGAATTATTGGAGTTATTTCTTTGGAAAAAACATGAAGAAGCAGACCCTGATAAGATAAAAGAAGAACTGGCAGATGTTTTAGTATACGCCCTAACACTAGCACAGAATTATAATCTAGATATTAAAGAGATAATACTTGATAAGCTTAGTTCTAACGCACAGAAATATCCAGTAGATAAAGCAAAAGGGTCAGCAACAAAATATACGGATCTTTAAATATGATCGTATATAAAGCTACTAAAGAGTCTTTTACTATTGATGTTGAGTCTGGTGTGATTGAAGACCGTATTGAATACAAGGTTAAGGAGAAATTGAATAGAGGTGTCTCTCCATCTGAAAAGCGGTCTTGGCAATCTTCTTTATTTTATATGAATACAGTGCTTAATGATCCTGAAATACCACAAGATTCAGGAATCAGTATTGAGCTACAGATTCCTCAAACGTCCAAACGTATCGATTTCATAATTTCTGGCCATGATGAAAAAGAAAGGGACAACGCAGTTATAATCGAATTGAAACAGTGGGAAACGGCACAGAAAACAAATTTAGATGGGATAGTAAAAACGTTACTTGGCGGAGGCATTCGTGAGACTATTCACCCTTCATACCAAGCATGGTCATATGCCTGTTTGCTGAATGATTTCAATGAAGCGGTTTACACAGGAAATATTGATCTCTATCCTTGTGCCTTTTTGCATAATTACGAATCAGATGGAATAATAGACGACCCGATTTATGATTTTTATACAAAAAAAGCACCTGTCTTCACGAAAACAGATATTACTAACCTTCGAGAATTTATTAAAGGTTTTATAAAGGTTGGGGATCAAAAAGATATTATTGATCGTATAGAAAACGGACGTATTCGCCCATCTAAGATGTTGGCAGACAGTCTGAGATCTATGTTAAAGGGAAATGATGAGTTCCTGATGATCGATGATCAGAAGCTGGCTTTTGAATATGTTATTGGTGCAATAAACAGCACTCCAAGAGATCAAAAGAAAGTTGTGATCATTGAGGGAGGTCCGGGTACTGGAAAATCCGTTGTGGCTATTAATTTATTAGTAAAGCTGATCGGAGAGGAAAAATTTGTAAGCTATGTCTCCAAGAACTCGGCTCCTCGAAAAGTATATTCCTCGTTGTTATCCGGTAGTATGACCAGAAGCCGAATAGACAATCTATTTAGAAGCTCGGGCTCATTTACAGAAACTCCTGAAAATACCTTTGATGCTCTTGTAGTTGATGAAGCCCACCGATTGAATGAACAATCTGGACTATTTAGAAATAAAGGGGAGAATCAGATCAAAGAATTGATCCATGCTGCGAATGTCACCGTCTTTTTCCTAGATGAAAATCAAAAAGTTCATATTCATGATATAGGAGATAAAGAAGAGATTATGAAATGGTCGGAGTATCATAATGCTGAAGTGATCTCCACCGAATTATCGTCACAGTTCAGATGTAATGGCTCAGATGGATATTTGGCATGGTTAGATCACACGCTTCAGATCCGAGAAACAGCTAATACTGATCTTGATGAATTAGATTATGATTTTCAGGTAATGAATGACCCAAACGAAGTGTTTGAGAGAATAAAGGAAAAGAACGATATCAATAATAAATCTAGGATGGTGGCGGGATATTGTTGGGACTGGGTCAGTAAAAAAGATTCCGAAGCCAATGACATAGTTTTTCCTGAATATGGTTTTGCAAAACAGTGGAATCTAAGTGATGATGGAATGCTTTGGTTGATAAAAGAAGAGTCTATTAATGAAATAGGCTGTATTCACACTTGTCAGGGCTTGGAACTAGATTATGTAGGAGTAATTATAGGTCCAGATTTTAAGATCAGATCAGGAAAGGCAATTACAGATATTTATGATCGATCAAAGAATGATCGATCAGTATTCGGAATGAAAAAGATGATGAAAGAAGATCCGGAATCAGCGGCTCAACTGGGAGATGAGATAATTAAAAATACCTATCGAACTCTTATGACACGAGGAATGAAAGGTTGTTACATTTACTGTACGGATAAAGAGACTGAAGAGTATTTTAGAACAATGATTTCAACTACTTCAAACCCTTAATTTTGGCTAATCTCAAACATACCGACATACCATATATTAAAAAGTTTGTAGAAACAATTTATGGGTCTGGATATGTTTTGGACTTATCTAATGAAGATTTTCAGCACTTTATAAAGCAGGTAGCAAGTGTAGATATTGAAAATCCAAAATATTATCGTAATGGAAGTTCCAAGGGAAAAAGACTTAAGGTTTTTTTAGAACTTGAGAGTAATGAAATAGTTGGGAAGACACTTAAAGCTTTGCTAGATCATTTTGAAGCTTACCAGATAATGAACGATGTTGAAACTGATAAAAACATTGATAACCTTATCAGTACAGTTGATACTATATCAAAAAGATTGTTGGGAAAACAATCAGTAAAAGAGAAGGAAACAAAGGAAGAAGATTTTCTTGAAAAGGAATTTGAGGAAATACCTATAGAGAAAATAGGTCTGGATGATGGTCTTAGTGCAATTCTTAGACACAGAGTAGTTGAAATACACAAGGGTATAAAGTTTAGAAACCCATTATCTGTAATTTTTTTATGCGGATCTTCCTTGGAAGGCATATTGCTTGGAGTGGCTTTAAAAAATCCTGAATTATTCAATAAGGCTAAATCAAGTCCAAAAGATAAAGAAGGGAAGCCATTTCCATTTCATCAATGGTCTCTGGCAAGTTTTATTGATGTTGCATACGAAGTCAATTTTATTGGACTAGATGCTAAGAAGTTTAGTCATGCAATGCGTGATTTTAGAAATTATATCCATCCTTATGAGCAATGGCGTTCTGGATTCAACCCAGATCACTATACAGCAAAAATTAGTTGGCAAGTATTCCAAGCAGCGGTTAATGATTTGGAAAATGCTTTGACAAAATAGGGTTAATTATGACACGCACAGTAGAAAATAAAGTATATAATTTTATTGGAAATCTTTCTATAGCATTATACAGTCAAGGAATACAGATAAGTTTAGATGCTCTAAAACAAATTCTAAATGATCATGGTCAAAACTATAGTGAGAGTTCGAACAGGGGTTTGGGAAAGGTTGTATCCAGTGCTTATGATGCATGGAAAGAAATAGACCCAGTGGTGCATCATGCTATTGCTTGGACATTTATCGATAAAGGCGGTAAACCTGCTTGGGAAAAGCGGGTATAATTTTAATTCACACTAAATATTAATTATTTTTTTTGTATATTTAAATGGATATCAATTTTGTCGATAAAAAATTAGAAAAGTATGCAAATGATGATCGGCTGATGTTTAGGAAATTAGGGACACTAAGAGCTACAAAGTTTAAACAACGATTAAATGATCTCAGCAATGCAACCACACTTGAAGATGTCAGAGACCTGCCAGGCAACTATCACGAGTTAAGAGAAAATCGTAAAGGTGAATGGGCATGCTCTTTAGATAACCCGTACCGTTTGATTTTTATACCTCAGGAAGACCCTATTCCTGAAGATGAAGACGGAAATTACATCTGGGATAAAATTACAGCAATAACAATTATAGAAATTATAGATTATCACTGATACCATGGCAAGCATAAATCAATATAATCCACAATCAGTATTACATCCTGGCAACACATTAGCTGAGAAGTTAGAAGAATTAAACATGGGGCCTAAGGAGTTTGCCGTTAAGTCAAATAAGCCTGAGCAAACCATTTCAGCTATTTTAAAAGGAGAAAGCTCCATCACTCCCGATATGGCAGTGAAGTTTGAGAATGTGACTAAAATTCCAGTTCGATTTTGGTTAAACAGCCAGCAGAATTATGATGAGTATATAGCCAGAGTTAAACATGAGAAAGAAATTGAGAATGCCATAGAATGGGCAAAGGGGTTTCCTTATCCAAAAATGGCGAATCTTGGTTGGGTTCCTAAAACTCGAAAATGGGAAGAAAAAGTAGCGGAATTATTCACTTTTTTTGGGATAGCAAGCCAGCAATCATGGAAAAAGTATTACATCCAACAGAACTTAAAGGTGCAATTCAGAATTTCATTAGCCAATACAAATAATCCTCAGGCATTATCGGCATGGCTACGGAAAGGAGAGTTAGATTCAAAAGAAATTTCTACCGAAGATTATTCAAACAACAAGTTTAAAGAATCGTTGTCTGATGCAAAGCAATTAATGGTAGAACAGCCAACTAATTTTTTTAAGGAACTTCAACAGCTTTGTGCGGATGCGGGGGTGAAATTAGTTCATACTCCATGTTTACCAAAAGCGCCATTGAGTGGAGCAACAAGATGGCTGGGAGACACTCCCTTGATTCAATTGACAGGTCGTGGTAAAAAATATGACAGACTTTGGTTTACCTTCTATCACGAGGCTGGCCATATTATGCTTCATGGCAAAAAGGATATATTCTTAGAAGATGTTGAATACAAAGGTAAGGAGATAAAAAAAGAGCAGGAAGCGGATAAATTTGCATCAGAATGGCTTTTATCTCAAGATCAAATAGAAGAAATACTAGGCAATACAGAGCTGGATGAGCAAATGGTTAGGGATTATGCTTCAAGGTTTGGAACACACCCATCTATTATAATCGGAAGGCTACAGCATCTAAATTTAATTCCATATTCGATAGGAAATGAATTACTAGATACAATAGATCTAGACGTTATTTAATGACTCGAATTATCGAAAACTATGGAGCTATTCGCCGGTGCATTGATGGAAAATAGGGGGGGCACATATATCTAAAGATTAGATACTGCTTTCGATTTGGCACGATTATAAAGGATAAGTTTCAAAGTTTTTTTAAAAAAATAGTTTAGAACGTATTTAAAAAGACTGAAATGATTGCCAAAGAACTTATAGGCTAAAAAACTTAACGCTTCAACCCCATCCCAAACCCCAGCACCTCAATAACCAATCCGGCGTGTACTAAACTGATGGCGGTTTTTGGGGCTTTTTTGCTGGTTTTGTCGCCGTTGGGTCCGTAAATGGGATCGTCGATGATGGGGTGTTTTGAGGATTTGCTAGGCAGGGTTAATTACTACCTTCGTCTTTAATAATTTCTCTTGCAGCTAATAATGCTTGTTCTCCTAAATAGAGGCTTTCTAAAAGTTCCATAGGTGATGGATTTCTTTTCATTAAGTTTCCTAATTGCTGTACTA
Source organism: Balneola sp. (assembly GCA_017643645.1). Taxonomy (GTDB): domain Bacteria; phylum Bacteroidota; class Rhodothermia; order Balneolales; family Balneolaceae; genus Balneola. The sequence goes on along the minus strand of JAEPNB010000005.1, from coordinate 246,827 downwards.
AAGAAGCCACACCGTCATTAGAAAGACCGCTTACATCCATTAATCCCATTGAAGTAACTAATCCAGCTGTGGAACTTAAATTATTTAAAGCCTCGTCAAAGCTTGCATGCTCATCGCTTTCAAAATTGAAATCATCTATGTTATCCGTAGCATACTTTTCAGCATTATCCCAATGATATTTCAACCATATTTGCCTGCCCCCTATATGGTCGCCTCTTGTAAACATGGAGGGCGTTCTTAATTCAACAATTAAACTAACTATGACGGAGTCTTCAAAGTGAGTTCTTTCCAAGTTTGTAATCCATAAAGAATAATCCTCCCCAACGTCTTTAACACTAGCCCAACCTGAGCTAGAAATAGATGAGAGCAATCCTTGTTTATAATTTTGTAAGTCTCCTTTTTCTTCGAGAAGGGTCTTTACATCAAATGCATATTGCGTAAATGCTGTTGTTGAAATGGAAAAAGAAAAGGATAAAAAAAGAAGAAAAAACTTTGAATGCATAAGTAATTGATTTGTTTGATAAATAAGATACCTTCAACAGTTCTTCGTTACAAAGTAATTTTTATTTCCACCCCCAACTCCTCAATAACCAACCCGGCATTTACTAAACTGATGGCGGTTTTCTGGGCTTTTTTGCTGGTTTTGTCGCCGTTGATTCCGTAAATGGGATCGTCGATGATGGGATAGCCCCAATGTTCTAAATGCAGACGAATCTGGTGGGTGCGACCGGTTTTGGGTTCGCATTTAATGATGGCGGAATCTTCTTTTCGTTCAACAACGGTGAAGGTGGTTTCGGCAGGTTTGGCGTTGGTCAGATCGGGGTTGCTTTCAAATACAAATCCCGTTTTACGCTTGATGGGCGTGTTAATGATCACGGAATCTTCTTCGGGAACGCCCGATACTTCAGCGAAATAAGTTTTCTGTACTCTGCCTTCGGCAAACTCGGTCATGGCACGTTGGGCAAACGCTTTGGTCTTGGCGAAGAGTACGATTCCGGAAGTCACGGCATCTAAGCGATGCACGATTTTCAGATCGGCATAACCCATATCTTCTAACATAGCCGTGAGTGTATTCTTGAAATAACGTCCGCCCGGATGCATCGGCAACGGCGCGGGTTTAAACACGGCGATCCAGTCTTCGGTTTCCTGCAGGATCTCAATTTCATCCGGTACACTGGGTTCTATCACCTTCGGGTTGTGATGGAATACGGAATCAGATTTTTTGAGCAAAACATCCGGCGCAGCGGATTCTTCATTCAGCCCCACTCTTCCGTTTTGGATTCGTTTTTCCCATTCGATTTCAGCGCGAAAAGGAAAACGAGTGACCATCATCTCCAGTAATGACTTTCCAACAAATTCGTCCTGAACTTTAAAACGATGTGTGATCGGGTAGGGCGATATCAGCCGGACTTTACGACTGTTCAGCTGCTTGTTGGGAAGCATGTCGGTCTTTGAAGTCGTCGCCGAAATAGTTGTACCATTTGCGGAAAGGTTTAAAGGCATTTTCAGGATCAAAAGGTCGGCGGTATTCGCTTTGTTTACATTCTTCGCTGCAACAGCCTTCCATGATGTGCGCGCCTTCTTCTGAGCAGACAAACAGCTTGTTGCATTCCATGTTGGCACAGTTCACGTAGGTATCAGCAGGTTTTCCGGTGATCTCGCATTTGGCGATCGGCGCCAGATCTTTGGGATTTACTGGAACCACCAATCGATCATCAAACACAAAGCATTTTCCTTCAAAGTGCTTGCCTTCTTCTTCTTTGGCGTAGCGAAGGATTCCGCCGTGCAACTGGTTTACATCATCCCAGCCTTGTTCTTTCATCAGTACAGAAAATTTCTCGCAACGGATACCACCCGTGCAGTACATCAGTACTTTTTTGTCTTTGGGGATCTCAGCTTCTTCCAGCCATTGCGGGAAATCGAAGAAGTTTTCGACATCCGGTTTCAATGCTCCTTTAAAGTGACCGATCTTTGATTCGTAATTATTTCGCACGTCGATCATCACGTGATCTTCCTCTTCCATCACTCTGCGCCACTCAGCCGGTGACAAATGATTTCCACCGTCTTTGGGGTCCACTCCATCCACATGCAGAGACACAATTTCTTCTCTGGTCTTACAGATCAACTTGGAAAACGGGATATAGTCTGATTCATCCGTCTTAAATTCGGTGTTTTCAAATCCGGGAATAGCTCGCAAGTCCGCTTTGTATTGAGCCATTTGCTCCGGTGTACCTGCAGCGGTTCCGTTTATTCCTTCAGAAGAAATATAAATACGTCCTTTAATGCCCAGGTCTTTACAGTACTGTTTATGCTGTTTCGCAAACTGCTCGGGATGCTCAATCGTATTAAAGTAGTAGTAGAGAATAACTTCGTACATATTTCTTAGTGCAATTCTCGTTTAAAATATTATCTTTTCAGTGGAGTTTATCCTGCGGGGCAAAGTTACGAATTTTATATTTAAATAATGTTGAGACTACTATGAAGCTAATGTCAAAAATTTTATGCGTGTGTATGTTTTGGGTAATCAGTACAGAAGTTTCTGTTGCTCAAACTAACAGGGTTACCATCCCTGAGATCCTGATTGATTTTAAAACCGGTAATACTACTGCTGAAGAAGCGTATTTGAGAATGCAGAATGTTTATGACAACGGCATGATCCACAAGTGCACCAGCCCGCTTCATATTTTTGGCTATAAACATAAAAACGAGATCTCTTCATCTTTAATAGATAACAACACCGTTGTTAAGCAGAAGTCGGCGATGGCAACCTATACAAGTGCTTCGGGGAAGTTTGAATTTACGTATCAAACTTCCGGTGATGATGCCGTTCCTGCTACTGATAGTAATTCTAACAGCGTACCTGATTTTGTTGAGGAAGCAGGGATTGCAGCGGATTCTACATACAGCTATTTAGTTCAAACACTGGGTTTCGCAGATCCTATTCCTGACGGCAGCACTTATGAGATTTCTTTTGAGGATCTTCAGAACACTTATGGATTTGCACAGACCTATTCTAATCCCGGAGGCCCCGGAACACATATTGTACTGGAAAATGATTTTGTGGGTTTTCCTTCTAATAACGATCCGGATGGAGACCAGCTCGGTGCTTTAAGAGTGACGGTGGCTCATGAGTTCAAGCATGCCATTCAATTTGCGCAAAATGATTTTACCGGAGATTCGGACGGCTGGGCAGAAATGGATGCTACTCTTATTGAAGAGGTGGTCTACGATCTGGTTAACGATTACTATAATTATCTGGGCGGTGTGGGAGATGTTTTTGGGAATCCGGGTGTGTCGGTATCTCCGGGTTCGTACGAGGATGTAACTTGGGCACTTTATTTTCATGAGAAGATTGGCGCTGATTTCTGGCCGGGAGTATGGAACAGAATCGAAAACAGCGTAACAGATATTCCTTTCCTTAATGCAGTTGGTGCTGAATTGGATTCAAGAGGCCTGGATTACACGCAGTCTTTACTGGAATTGTATACATGGCATTATACTTCAGGTGCCTACAGCAATGCAAACTTCGGCTTTAATGAAAGTATGTTTTATCCAACTCCTAATTCCCAAAGAACCGACACTCAGGTGGAAGATGTGTTATCAGAAGACATAACTTTAGGCAGATTTTCCAGCTACTTTCTGAATGTTAAGCCTCCGTCAAACCAAACCGGAGAAGCTTCAGTATTAATAAATACAGGGTCTTCAGAAATCAGTCTGGCTGTGGTGGCTTTATTCAAGGATGAATCGGTGGCTTTTGCATATGCCGAAGCGGAATCAGGTGACTATGTAGTTAATGAAGGATGGCTGTGGTCAGATATTGAACGTCTTGGCGCTATTGTTTTGAATGAAAACAGAGGAGTTTCAAACACATTTAAGATCAAAGTGTCTGATACTTTACCTACATCAAATGAGTTTGATGATACAAAACCAAAAATAACTGAGCTTAAACAGAATTACCCTAATCCGTTTAACCCGAGCACAAACATACCGGTAAGCATTTCGAAGTTTCAAAAAGTAAAGGTAGATGTTTATGACATAACCGGAAGATTGGTGAAGTCTGTATTTAACGGCTCTCTTCCAACGGGGAATCATACATTATCTGTAAATCTGGAAGATCTGGCTTCAGGCGTATATATGTACAGGCTTCAAACCAACGATAAAGTTCAGATCAAAAGAATGACACTGGTTAAATAGAAATAAATACCAAGCTTCAAATTACAAATAGCAATGCGGTTAACTAGATCACAATAGTATTAAAACCCCGATGTCATCCTGTCCGCCAGCTGGCGGATCAGGATCTGCACGATTAAAGAACTAGCTCAAAGGTTTATTTCCTGCCTACACCCCGGGCGTGAACGCCCTACTAGCGTACATTTCGTTGCGTGATTTTAAACCGGCAGGTCCTTTGCCATAGGCATCCCTTTGGGGCAGGGCCGGCGGATCAGGATCTTTGTGGGGGTTGTTAGTTTAATTAAATCTCCCGGTTTTGTTTCTAACCCACCCCCCGTCCCCTCCCTAAGATTAGGGAGGGGAGCTCTTTAGGAACGATGAGAGTCAGATGAGCTGGAAATAATTTTCAAAAGTAAAGTCATCCTGATCCGTCGGCTGACGGAGAAGGATCTGCACGATTAAAGAATAAGCGCAAAGATTTATTTCCTGCCTACACCCCGGGCGTGAACGCCCTACTAGCGTACATTTCGTTGTGTGATTTTAAACCGGCAGGTCCTTTGCCATAGGCATCCCTTTGGGGCAGGGCCGGCGGATCAGGATCTTTGTGAAGACTCTTAATTTCAATAAACCTCTTAGTAGTCATCAAAGGAGTTATCTTTTGTTCTTTCTCTAACATTGGGGAGAGAGACTTTTTAAGCAAATTCAGAATTCTGTTAAAGCGTCCCCTTCCCTCGAAGAAGGGAAGGGACAGGGATGGGTTCCTTCAGGGCCGGCGCGATTTGTGATTTGCCTGCCTTCAATCGCTGCGGGATAAATCCCTGGATGGTTTACCTGAGTAAATCTAAATCACCACCAACATTCAGTATTAAGTTTGCTAGAGAGGACTTCAGTCCGACCGGTTTTAAAGATTCTTCTCGTTATTATAATTCACACCCACACGACGCAGGGCTGAAGCCCATGCTAGCTTATGAACGAGGTTTTTTACTTAGAACTAGTGCTGACTCAGCATTAAATAGCTAACGTCATTCCTGCGGAGGCAGGAATCTGGATCGCTATCACAGGCATATTCCTCTAAACCAATCCGGATCTCGGGCATACGCCGCGAGATGACGATTTTGAAATGAACCACACAATATCCAACGTCACATGAGCGGCAATGGCCATTGGATGTTCAATATTGGATGTTGAATTACTGCTTGCCCGCCGGGCGTGAACGCCCTACTAGCGTAAATTTCGTTGTGTGATTTTAAACCAGCAGGTCCTTTGCCATAGGCATCCCTTTGGGGCAGGGCCGGCGCGTTGTGTATCCCGAATTATCTTAAAGCCCCACCTGTCCGTCCCGTTTACCAGCCAGATTTTATGGTACCAATTTTATTACGTAGGGGCGATTCATGAATCGCCCCTACAAAGGATTTTATAATAATAATTTCATCTTGATCCGCTGGTATGTGTATCCCGAATTATCTCAACAGCCAATGATGAACAAGCAACATCCAACTTCCAGTTATGAACGTCACATAAGTAACAATGGACATTGGATGTTGAGTGTTGGATGTTGAGTTATTGTTTAGCGGGCAAAATCTTCCCTTCCACAACACCGAAACCAATACGATAATCACCATTCTCTGCATATCCCGTCATTATCACATTGTCACCGTCCTGAATGAATTTTCTTTCGGAGCCGTCATTTAATTGAACAGGCTTGCTTCCTTTCCAGGTAAGTTCCAGCATACTTCCGTAAGAATCTTCAGTATTTCCGCTGATGGTCCCTGAAGCATACATATCGCCGGGACGCACATTACAACCGGTAACCGTTTGATGAGCTAACTGCTGAGCCATACTCCAGTACATATGCTTGTAGTTTGATGCAGCCAGTTTATGCGGTTCTTTTAGATTTTCATTATCCAGATAAACTTCCAGATTGATATCAAAAGTGGAACGGTTTTTCTGATTTAAGTAAGGAAGTACTTCCGGATCCTGTTCCGGCATATCCAACCTGAATGGAGATAATGCATCCAGCGTCACGATCCAGGGAGAAATACTCGTTGCCCAGTTTTTGGCAAGGAAAGGTCCCAAAGGCTGATACTCCCATTTCTGAATATCACGGGCACTCCAGTCGTTAACCAGAACCATTCCGAAAATATGATCTTCCGCGTTGTCAACGGAAATTGTATCCCCCAGTTCATTGCCCGGTCCGGTGAAAAAACCGACTTCCAGTTCAAAATCCAGAAGCTTACTGTCTCCAAATACAGGCTGGTCAGAATCATTGGGGATGGTTTGTCCTTTTGGGCGATGCAGATCCGTTCCGCTTAAAACGATGGAGCTAGCACGGCCGTGATAACCAACGGGCAAATGTTTCCAGTTTGGCATCAGAGCATTATCAGGGTCGCGAAACATAGAACCCACATTGAACGCATGTTGTTCAGACGAGTAAAAGTCGGTGTAGTCTCCGATCTCGACAGGCATGACCATTTCCACTTCTTCCATTGGAACAAAAACCCGTGATCTGAGCAGGTCATCATCTCTCAAAGTTGGGTTGTCTTTGTCGAGCAGATTTGTCAACGTTTGACGCGCTTCCTGCCAGGCCGGTTTTCCAAGCCCCATAAAGAAATTGAGTGTGGAGTCCTGAAAAGCGAATTGATCCTTTAAATATTTGCCGTCAAATAGTCCCGCTTCATCCAGCACAAAAAGGTCGATCACATAATCACCAATAGCAGAGCACAGATGAATCTCTCCATCTTCAGTTTTGAAAGCGCTGAACGGAAGGTTTTGAATTGGAAAATGAGATTCTTTATCAACGGAAATAAATGATGTAAGCATACAAATCTTTTGAGTTTTAAAAGGTCATCGTAAGGTAAAAAAACCACGGCTTAGTTAAGAACTCAAATCAACGACTTTATAGAATCGGGAACCCGGAAGGTAAAAATTAGTAAATATTGTGTTCGGTGTACTTAAACGCGCTTTTCGTAGCCAATCAACAAGGTGCACTAAACATTTTAATATTAATGAACAACGAGGATATGAAATCCAATAATATACTAGCACTGTTAGTGATAGGAATTTTTTCTATATCACTTACAAACTATACGCAAGCTCAGGCTGTGATAGGCCCTGATCTTCAAAACACACTAAATACAGCAACGGAGTCTGTAGAGGTAATTATTACCTTTTGGGGTAATGAAGCACCCGATTCCGGTGAACTGTCGATATTAAATGACGCAGGTATTTCTGTAGGTTATTCTTTTCAGAGTTTACCAATGGCAGGAGCTGTTGCTACTCCGTCACAAATTACTGCTTTGGCATCCAGGCAGGAAATAAGGTCGATCTACTTAAATAAGGAGCTTTCTTATTTCAACAATGATGCAAGAGGTATTACAGGAGTAGACAAAGTTCAGTCTAACGCTGACTTCACATCTCAAAATGGCGGCTTCCCGATTTCCGGAAAAGGAATTGGAGTTGTTGTGAACGACAGTGGGGTCGATGGAACTCATCCTGATCTGGAATACGGAACCGCTCTGGTTCAAAATGTACTGGGATCTACAAATCTGCACGCATACAGCAGTTTAGGTCCCGTGACTTATGTAGAAGACGTACCAAATACAGATACTAATTCCGGACATGGTACACATGTAGCCGGAACGGTTGGCGGACGTGGTGTAGCTTCTAACGGTAAACATCAGGGAGTAGCTCCCGGTGCTGACCTAATCGGCTATGGATCCGGTGGAGCTCTTTTTGTACTTGATGGAATTGGTGGCTTTGATTATGCCATAACACATCAATTTCAATATGGAATCCGCGTGATCACTAACTCCTGGGGTTCTTCAGGTAACTTTGATCCGAACCACCCGATTAATCTGGCTAGTAAAATGGCTTATGATCGTAACATAGTTACACTTTTTGCTGCCGGTAACGAAGGTCCGGGTGAAGATACTCACAACCCATACGCTAAAGCACCGTGGGTTATTTCTGTAGGAGCCGGAACGAAAAGCGGTGAACTTGCAGACTTCTCATCAAGAGGAACAAAAGGAAGAAGCGGGACATTTGAGCTGGACGGCGAAACATTTACTTTTGTAGATGAACCAAGTCTTGTTGCTCCCGGTGTAGATATAATTTCTGCAAGAACAACAGCTCCACTTCCTTTATTAGGAGCCGATAAAGACGCAGAATTAATAGAACCGGCTTTTCTGCCTTTCTATACTACATCAAGTGGTACATCAATGGCTACACCGCATGTAGCAGGAATTGTTGCATTACTGCTGGAAGTAGATCCGACTTTAAACCCGGACGAAGTTAAAAGTATTCTTCAAAGTACGGCAACCAACATGCAAAGCAGAGAAAGCTGGGAAGTTGGTTCAGGATATGTGAATGCTTTTGCAGCGGTTCAAAAAACGTACGACAGAAACGCTGAATTCGGAAGCACAATTAACGCCAACAGAGAATTTAACGGCGAAGCTCAGTTTGATGTTCAGACAACTCCGTTCACGGTAAATTATGATCCTGCCGGAGTTACAAACGAGACACATAATTTCAACTTATCAGGAAATGAAAGCGTGCTGTCTGTTCGTGTTAGTCTGGAAGGTGTTGCCGGCGAAACCGGAAACCCTGTTAACCTGATCGTTATTGACCCTAATGGTGTTGAATACAGTTCAGGAATTCCCGTTCTGTTCACGCTTACCTATCTCAGAGAAGTTCAGGTAACTAACCCGATTGCGGGTGAATGGACCGTGGAAATTCGCGGACTCAGAGGAGATGAAATAAACCCAACTAACGGTGTGGGAATACCTGAAACAGTTTCAGGTGTTATTAAAACACAAACAGCCAGTGGGTTTACCGGTTTAAACGATATAAATGGTCACCCTGCTGAAACGGCTATTAAACTGGCAATCTCAGAACGACTTGCCGATAGCTTTAACGACAAAAAGTATAAGCCGAACAGAAACCTGAAGCGTATTGAGCTTGCAGAATATCTGGTTATGGGGCAGGAAATCCGCCAGTCGCTGCCACTAAATGGAAATACATTCAGCGATGTAGACGGAGCGTTTGAAACACTGATAACTCAATCAGTAGTAGCTCAGGGAGCTCCATTAAAAGACACCACGCAATTTGATGATGGTGTTATGCTTACGAGCTCGGTCACAAGTTTTAATCCTAACGGGAATGTAAACAGAGCCGAACTTGCCTATTCTCTGGTTCAGAGTTTAGGACTTCAATGGGCAGCTGAGGCAATCGGCGAAGAAGATGTTACGGTTGTTTATAACGGCGAGAGAATTACTGTTGAAGATTCAGATGAAATCCCGGCAGCATTCAAGCCATATGTGCAAATTGCAATTGATCTGAACATCCTTAATGTGAGATTCAGTCTTGAGCAAGGTACATATGATCCGGTTCCTGAAATTTCAGCCGAGTTCAATCCAGCTGAGAATGTTAGCAGAGCTGATTTTGCCGTTGCAGTGACAAGAAGCTCAACTGCAAGTTTCGAGAGTTCAGAAACACAATCTAAAGCACTGCCACAAAACGAGGAAATGCTTACAGAACAGGTTACTGAATTCGGATTGCAACAAAACTATCCGAATCCTTTCAACCCGAGTACAACTATTTCTTATTCTGTAGCAGAGAATGCAGATGTGACCTTAAACGTGTTTAATATGTTAGGTCAAAAAGTGGCTACACTTGTAAACAGCACACAGAGCGAAGGTTCTTATACCGTAACATGGGATGCTTCTAATGTGGCGAGTGGTATCTATATTTACCGCTTGCAGGCAGGGAACAAAGTGTTCACAAGAAAAATGAATCTGATTAAATAAACCACGCTTAATCAGAAACACGAAGCCGGATGTTTAATTACATCCGGTTTTTTTTATGCAATTAAATTCAATTCCTGAAGATCTTCTACGGGCTCGTCAAAACTGCAACTCCCGAACGAGGTTACAGAAAGATCGCGCAACATGTGAAGCTCTTCAAAAGAAACAGATTGCCCTCTCCAGGAAAACTCAGATTTATCAAAAGAGAAATTTGAAGCGTTTTCGTCATTCAGAATTTCCAGCAACTCGGCTTCACTAAGCTTTTTGGAATAACTTAAAAGAGAAGCACCAAACACATTCAGAAAGCCATGCATTTTGGTTTGTACAGAGTCATTAAAGTGACGAACAGGATGATGCAGACCGGCCGTGAATTTTAGAGGAACGGTATTTTCCCGGGAAAAGGTAATAGCTTTTGCAAGATAATCCGTTGGCGGAAATTGAAAAGCTTCCACTCCACCACAACGGATCTTAAAACCGGAAAAGGAGTAATTTTCCTTTTCATTTGATTCAAGCCATTCATTGTGTTTATGAATGCCCTGAACAAGTTCTTTGGCATATTTTATATCGAAATCAAATCCTGGCACTTCGAAAAAGATCTGATGAGGTAATGTTTCAGATTTTGCCATGGATTGAACAGCGTACTCAATAGCAGTTTGAAGATCGGATGAGCTTTCTTCCTGAAGACAAGCCGGGGGTATCTTAATTTCTAAAGTTGGTATGCGTATTTTTTTTGCAGTGGATGCAAGAGTATTTTTAATGGCTTCTACAGTGTTGTCGATTACTTTTTTGAAACCATCAACATCATCAGAAGCAGCGCCAACCAACGTTATTTTAAAGGGAGAAGGAGATTCAGACTCCGCATCAATGAGCGTAATCAGTTCATGCAGAAGCCCGGTTCCCACAACAAATTTCGAAAGCATCCATGCTTCCTTCTGTTCAATATGTGACAGATATTTTCTGAACGCTTCCTCCAACGGCAGTTCTGAAGGCGGATATAAGCCCGCATAATCAATAATGTCGGATAAAAAGGGGCGTAAACTAGTCTTCAATTCAGTTTTGCTTTTAATTCTGATTACTCGTCTAACTTAACAGAATTATATCAAAATTGTGAGTATCCTTACGCTATTATTCCTGATAAAGTATTATTTACAGGGATTATTTGACAAAATCAGACTTTTGTTGCTAATTGGAGTTAACTAACTATGGGATATGAATAAATCAGAAACGATAAAAGCACTTAGTGAACGGCTTGAGTTAACTCAAACCCGAACGGAAGAGTTATATAACTCGCTGGTGAGTACTTTTACAGAACACCTTTCAGAAAATAACGGCTTTAGTATTCCCGATTTCGGTAGCTTCAGTTCTGAGATCAGAGAAGAATACAAGTCCTATAATCCGCACTATAAGCAAATGATGCTGCTTCCTAAAAAGAAAGTAGTTCGGTTTTCTCAAAGCTCGGCTTTGAAAGATGAATTCAACGAGGTGGAGCTATGAGTAAAAAGGTCACATTTTCGGAATTGGTAAAAGCGTTTGCTGAATCACATGATCTTACTCAGCAGAAAGCAGAGGACATGATCCGAGGAGTTTTTGATCTCGTAATTGATGATCTGGAAGAAAATGGGAAAGCGTCTATTACCAGCTTTGGTAGCTTCGAATTAAAGGATGTTGCCGAAAGAACAGGTATAAACCCGCAGACAAAAGAAGAGATCGTGATTCCGGCGCATAAAAAAGTGTCATTCAAACCTTTTAAGGCACTTGAAGAATCTGTAAATGCACCTTTTGCCGGTTTGGAACCCACCTTGCTTGGAGAAAGCTCTGTAACCGAAACAGAAGAAACAACGGCAAAGGAAGAGAAAGAGCAGGAACCTGAAGTATTTGAAGATCCATTCGCAGAAGTTATAAAGCCTGCTGAAGAACAAGATGATGAAGCGGAAACGCCGGATGCAGTCGAGGAAGGTTCTGTAGAGGAACAGGAAGAAAGTGAAGTTGAAGCTCCTCCTGTCTTTGTAGCACCGGAAAAGGAAAAAGGGAATGAGGTCAGCTGGATTTTTATAGTTCTGGTTCTGCTGATAGCCGGAACAGGAATTTGGTTCTTCTTTCTGAGAGACTCAGATCCGGGGAATATTGACAATGTAGTTGCAGGAAATCAGGCTCCGGCTCAACAACAAGCAGAGCAGGTTGAAAAAGTGCCGCCGGCTGAAACGGCTGCAAAAGAAGAAAAAGCGCCTGAAACTTCAGCGGCATCATCAGAGAAAAAAAACAATGTTAAAGCAGAACCGGAAGCCAAAAATGAAATGCCTGTTCCTAAAAAGTTGACCGCTTACATCATCGAAAAAGATGAATGGATGTGGGATATTTCAAGAGAAGTATATGGCGTTCCGTATTTATGGCCACTAATTTTTGAAGCTAATAAAACCGTCAATGACGATCCGAATTTAGTGGAACCGGCTAATACACTTATGATCCCTTCTTTGGAAGGTAGCTCGTCAAATCTGACAAAAGCAGATTATGCAAAGCTGGCCAAAGCAACGAAGTTAGTTTCTGAAGCCTATGCTAAATCAGGCAATTCGGAAAGAGCGAAAGAATATTCAAGATTCGCTGCAAAGTATGAAAGGAATAGTAAAAACTAAGCGGTAATTAGATCTAAAGTGAGGGCGTCTGCGATCTTTAGTCCGGATGAACTGAGCCGGATAGAATCGGAGTCAAAATGAATTTTGCCCTCATTTTCTTTTCGCGCTATGTATGCGAGCTGTCTTTCAGATAAGCTGTATGAGTACTTCTTTTCCAGTTTTTTCACAGAGACTCCTTTTACCGTTCTGAGTCCGAGCATGATTCGTTCTTCAGCCAGACTTTGAAGTGATAATTGTTCTTTCTCGGATTCGTTGAAATGCGTTTTTTGAAGATACTTTTTCAGATCGGGCTCATTTTCCCAGCGGTGAGCAAAAGTCTCTGATTGATCCCATTGGAATGAGTGAGCTCCGGGACCTAAACCAAGATAGTTTTTGTGCTCCCAGTAATTTGCATTATGAACGGCTTCCGCCCCTTTCCGGGCAAAGTTACTTACTTCATAGCGATAAATACCTTTCTGTTTCAGTTTCTCTTCCACCAGCTCAAAATGCTTTTCAACGGTTTCATCTTCGGCAGGGATAAGTCTGCCCAGTTCCAGCTGTTTTCCCAATCGGGTTTTAGGCTCAATGGTTAAGGAATAAGCAGAAACATGTGGCGGATCAAACTGCAAAAGGATGTCCAGATCTTTTTCCAGCATTTCTAAAGTCTGTCCTGGATTTCCGTAGATCAGATCAGCAGTAAACACATTTATTTCGGAAGCCTTAAGCAACTCTAAACATTTTAAAGCTTCCGCTGAATTATGAGTTCGGTTCATGAATTTAAGCAGATCCTCATCAAAGGTTTGAACTCCCATACTCACCCGGTTTACGCCAATGTTTTTGAGAGCAGACAAATATTCTTTGGTAACGTCGTCCGGATTCAGTTCCACGGTAACTTCTTTCAGATCTAAATTGAATGAGTGATCTAAAGCCGTGAATATTTTACTGAACTGATTGGCACTTAATAAAGAAGGTGTTCCGCCTCCAAAATAGATGGTGTCAATAATTTCGTTTGAATAGGACGTGTCCTTTTTTGAACGGATTTCTTCAACAAGCTGATCAGCAAATGCATTCTTATTGCCGGATTTGGTAACAAAATAGAAATCGCAATAGGAACAAGCTTGCTTACAGAACGGGATATGGATATAGATTCCTGACATCAATGATCAATGATACAATTATCAATTAAGAATACTTCAATTGATAATTGTATCATTCTTAATTTTTCAGCCTTTAGGCTGATAAAAAGGATTCTCGTCGTATTTGTCTTTTTGCTGATACGCCCGAAGATATTTCACATAGTTGGAAGCATATTTCGGAATGGACTTTATTTCTTCTTCCGTAAGTTTGCGAACCGCCTTTGCGGGTGAGCCCATGTACATATATCCGCTTTCCAGAGTTTTGCCCGGAGGAACCAGGGTGCCCGCTGCAACGATCACGTCCGGCTCAATAACAACTTCATCCAAAATAGTAGCGTTGATTCCGATCAATACGCGATCTTTGATAGTACATCCGTGCACAACTGCCCCGTGACCAATAGTTACTTCATTCCCGATAATGGTCGGGCCGGTTTGGTTCATCACATGAATACAAACATTATCCTGAACATTACTTTGGTCTCCGATCTGTATAAAATTCACATCTCCCCTGATGGTTACATTGAACCAAACACTGGATTCTTTTCCCAGAGTTACATCGCCGATAATATCTGCGCTTGGGGCGACAAATGCGGTTTCATCAAATTGTGGTGTGCGTTTTAAAAATTCGTAGATCATGAGTCTTTGTACATTATATATAAGTAAGGCGCAATTACTGCCAACAGAGTTATAAGATAAAGGAATAATATCCCAAAAGTTTTAAGAATGGTCTTCCACCAGGTGTTATCAAAAACTCTTTTGAGATAAACAATAAAGTAGATCATAAATAATGAGCGCTCAAGAATCTGAATGGTTGCAGCCAGGTAATCAAAAAATGATCCCTCTTGAATACCGAAAAACGAATGCGCCCAAGTAGTAATAATTGAAAATGAAAGCAGAACAAACCAAACAGAGTGAATGTGAAGCGAAAAGATCAGATACTCTACATAGTATCCTTTTCTCTTTTTGTGATGCCACTTGGTAATTAATGCAAAGAGCGGAACAAGTACGAACATCGATGTTTGAATCAGCTTACCGAAACTTGAATCATATTGATCGGCGCTGAGGTTCACCAGAAATACCTGTGTGCTTTCCGTAATTATGGCAAGGAAGAAATAAAGAATGCTTATGGAAATATAGATTCTAAGAGGGGGTAGATAGGTTGCCCGGTGACCGGAAATATATTCTTTGGTAATCTTTCCCGGCCGCAGGAAAAGATCTTTAAGCGTTTTAAAAACCCTGTTGTCAACATTGAAAAGCGTCTCAACAGTATCTTCCAGATATTTGCGAAGTGGCAGCTTGGTAGGCTGAAACTTCTGCCCGCAATTAGAGCAGTAATTTCCTGAAACAGGCTCATTACAATTAAGACAATGGTTATCAGGGATGGTATCAAGATGGCCGCTCATAGCTGAAAGTATAAAACCCTGATGAATATTATTTAAAAAGAATCTGTGAGCAAAAAATAACACTCAGCGAATGAAGAATAGATCAAAACATAAATCGCAGAACCTGCCCCAAAGGGATGCCTATGGCAAAGGATCTGCTGGTTTAAAATCACGCAACGAAATGTATGCTAGTAGGGCGTTCACGCCCGGATGTTAATTTCGGGCTGTGTTGTTAGCACCAGATCTTAATAAAAAACCCAACTTTGGTCATTCCTGCGGAGGCAGGAATCTGGATCGTTGTTAATGGCACGCTCCTCTAAACCAATCCAGATCTCGGGCATACGCCGCGAGATGACTGTATTCTTTAATGTAATTTCAGGACCAGGATGGCCTTGAAGTTTTAATTTCGAAATAGGAATCTCGTTAATTGCGCGTCATGCAGCGTCTTCTACATCATCCATTTTAACACCGACAAGTCTGCTTACTCCGGTTTCGGGCATGGTAACTCCGTACATCATTTCGGCTTTACTCATGGTTTTTTTGTTATGAGTGATAATGATGAACTGGGTGTCAGCGCTAAAGCTTTTGATCATCTTGGCAAAGCGTTCAATATTGGCGTCATCGAGGGGAGCATCTACCTCATCAAGTACACAAAAAGGAGATGGTTTAACCAGATAAATTGCGAAAAGCAAAGCAATAGCGGTTAACGTTTTTTCTCCCCCGGAAAGCTGAGATATTCCCGATGGGCGTTTACCTCGGGGTTGAGCCAGGATTTCAATTTTGGCTTCCAGCGGATCTTCAACATCCTTTTCAATGATCAGGTCGCAGTTGTCGTCCTCAAAGAAAAGGGTTTTAAAAACTTCTTGAAAGTTCGTCCGGATCTTTTCAAAAGTAGTATTAAAGCGTTCTGTGGCAGTGTCGTTAATTTCAGCAATGGTTTCCAGAAGCTGTTTTTCAGCTTTATTGAGATCGTCTATTTGTTCTTCATAGAAATCCAGACGCTCTTTTTCTTCCTTGTATTCATCTATGGCAAGTGCGTTAACCTCGCCGATGTTATTCAGTTTTTGACGAAGCCATCCTATGCGTTGTTTAACTTCATCGGTCGACATATCGTCCGGCATTTCGCCTTCAACCTGCTTCATCAGAATGCCATACGTTTCCCATACATGATCTGACAGAGCCTGGCTTTGCATCTCCATCTTTTCCTTTGCCATAGCAAGGTGATGAACCAGCTCCATGTTTACTTCTTTTCGCCGGCGAACTTCTTTTAGTTCTTTTTCAAATTCATTGATCTTACCGCGTTGGATGCTGGCAGCTTCTTCTGCTTTTTTAAGAGCTTCATCCGCTTCAACTTTCAATTCCTGATTGTCCGAAAGCTCCTGTTCCAGTGATGTAATTTGTTGGCTATAACTTTCAATTCGCGCTTTACTCTCTTCAGTCAGTTTGGTTCTGTTCTCAATTCTGGACTGAACACTGTTTATTCCGGTTTCGGCTCTGCGAACATCCCGCTCATGATTTTCGACCTTATTTTTCAGGTCCTGATGTTGAAGCTGAGCGTCATTGTATCTGGTCTGTGCAATGCTTCTGTCTTCTTCAAGCGACTCCAGAAGGTCTTTTTTCTGATTTTGCTTTTCGTCCAGTTCCAGCATTTTACTTTGCAGCTCTTTCTGCTTTGGTTGGATGGAGTCCAGTTCTTCCTGAGCAGAGCCCTCGTTCGTTTTCAGATGATCTTTTCTATTAACAAGTTCACCAATATTCTTTTGATACACCTGAACTTTAGAACTCAAGCTGTGCTGTTGTTGCTCAAGCCGTCGAACTTCCTGCTCCTTTTCTTTCAGACTCTGACTCAGGTTTGCGACGTCCAGCTTTTCATATTTCTCAACGATCTGCTTTAAGTAATCTTCCAGCTTGGTAATCTCTTTTGAGGTCTGCGCTTTTTCCTTTTCCAGCTTTTCGATCTTATCCTTTAAACCAACTCTTATCCCGGCATTTTTACTCTTACTACCGCTTTGAAAGAATCCTGATCTTGTGACTACTTCTCCGTCGTAGGTAACGCCAATGGAAGAAGAGTTTTTAATACCGGAATAGGCTTCTTCCACAGAATTTGCGATCAACACGTTTCCGAGTAACAATTGCTTAAGCGCGGAATATTCTCTTTTTGATTTCACCTGGTCGAACAGACTTCCGTCCTGAACTTCGTAAGTAGCAGCCAGTTGATCCAGAGGAATAAAAGTGGCACGGCCTTTTTTGTTCTCTTTCAGAATTTTTGCAGCTCGTTGTGCCTCATCAAGAGTTTTGATCACAACATAATTCAGAGCATCGCCCAAAGCTGCTTCCAGAGCAACCGCGTGCTTTTCATCGGTATCAAAAATTTCAGAAACAGTGGTCAGGTCTTTGAACTCAAACCGATGTTTATCTATCAGGTATTTTACGCTGCTTGGGAAAGCTTCATTTGAATTTGCGAGATCATTCATCAAATTGATCTCAGATTCCAGAGAAGCATTTTTGCTTTGCAGAGTCCTTAGTTCATCTTTGATCTCATTCTGTTTTTCAGCAAAATTTTCTCTTTTCTCCCGGGCGGTTTCCAATTCTACTTCAAGCTCGTCACGTTCTTCTGTAAGAGAATCAAGCTTGCCTTCTATCAGTTTCTGTTCGCCATTCAGGTTGTCAACTTCATCATTAAGATCCACGATCTCATCATCAATCCGCTCCAGATCCCCTTCGGTGTTTTCCAGTCGGGATTCGATCTTTATTCGTTTTGTCTGAAGTTGATTTAATTCGTTGTTGGCTTCACTCAGCTGAACTTCAATTTCGTACAACTCGTGTCGCTCACGATTATATTGCTGCTGAATTTGGGAATACTGCTTCTTTGATTCTTCAAGGGTATTAGAAGATTTTTCCAGATCGTCATCAAAAGATTCCAGCTTACTTCGGCTGTTTGAAAGCAGATCCATCAATTCTTTCAGGTCAATTTCACCCTGCTCAATATCTTTAGAATATTCTTTGATCACCTTTTCTTCGTTCTGAATTTTTTCTTTGGTGATTCTGAGAGAGGTATCTGCTTCCCTGATGGCATTATGAAGCTGGCTTACACGACGTTGAGCTTCTGCCTGTTGCTTTTCTTTTTCCTGAAGATTAGAACGAGCTTTTTCGTCGGAGGACTCAAACTCTTCCGCGGCTGTTGTAATTTCTTTCTTTTCTTTTTCAGCGTTATTGATACGCTCCTGAAGAGGCTCAAGCTCTTCTTTTATTTTGTTGAACTCATGAAGCGTAAATCCCTTATCAAGAGATTCGAGTTCTACTTTGTATTTCTTGGCTTTTTCTGCTTTTTCAGCTTGAATTTCCAGAGAGCGTGCTTTTTTCCGAAGCTCGATCAGAAGGTCATCTACCCGCTGAAGATCTTTTCTGGTTTCATCAAGCTTTCTGAGCGTTCGCTTTCGTTGATCTTTATAACGGGTAACGCCGGCAGCCTCTTCAAACAAGCGACGACGATCGTTGTTCTTATCATTCAGAATTTCTTCAACCATTTTAAGCTCTATCACAGAATAAGCATCTGAACCCATTCCGGTATCCATGAAAAGCTCCATGATATCTTTTAAACGGCAGGAAGTGTTATTGATCAAATATTCGCTATCACCCGAGCGATACAAGCGCCTTGTGATGGTTACTTCGCTGTATTCAATAGGAAGAATGCCTTTGTCATTAACAAAAGTAAGAGAAACTTCTGCCATCCCCAGAGCTTTCTTTTTAGAAGTTCCGTTGAATATAACATTACTCATCGCGGAAGAACGAAGCAGCGAGGGGCGTTGCTCACCAAGCACCCATCTTAAGGCATCAACGATGTTGGATTTACCACAGCCATTAGGGCCTACAATAGATGTAATCCCACTGTCAAAGCCCACTTTAGTTTTGTGAGCAAAGCTTTTAAAACCCTGTAAGTTTAATTCGGATATATACATTTAGATCAAAATCACAAAACTCAAATTTCAAAATACAATTCTATAATTGTAATTTTTGAACATTGTTTGTTGTTTATTATTTGATATTTGTGTTTTGTAGTTGATTAGACGGTCATGATTTCACTTTCTTTTTGGGAAAGATAATCGTCCACTTTTTTGATATTGCTGTCTGTAATTTTTTGGACTTCGTCCTCGGCTTCAAACTTAGAATCTTCCGGTAAAGAATCTGCTTCTACAGCTTTTTTAACTTCGTCGTTAGCGTCTCTTCGGGTGTTTCTGATACTGATCCTTGCCTGCTCAGCTTTATCTCGTGCAACCTTTACTAACTCCGTTCTTCTTTCTTCGGTAAGTATTGGTAAAGGTATTCTGATAAAATCACCATCATTCATTGGGTTGAGCCCTAAACCTGCAGCCATTATGGCTTTTTCAATATCCTGAAGAGTGGATTTATCGTAAGGTGAGACCATAAGCATTCTTGGCTCGGGAACAGTGATATTTGCCAATTGCTGAAGAGGAGTTTGTGAGCCATAGTATTCTACCTTCACACCCTCAACCAAGGCCGGGTTGGCTTTACCCGCCCGAATATGAGAAAACTCTTTTTTCAAAAATGAAAAAGCTTCATCCATTTTTAAATCTGCTTCATCAATAATGTCTTGTAATTCCTCTGGGATCATATCAAAAAGTCTGGTTGAATATTATTTGTGCCTGTTTAGCTTTGCGAAGTTACTAAAACTCATGGTTATTTATTAATAAAAAAAGCCCCTCCGAAATCAATCTGAAAGGGCTTGGGGTACAATGAGGTAAATGTTACAGATAAACGATAGTAGTAGTAATAGAGCCGGTATACTGACCGGAAAGTTTTTTATTTGCAGGCAACGACCCGCTAATGGATACTGCACTTGTTCCAGTGTTGGTATCTGAAGTAATAAGGCTGTCGGTTTTGATCTGAAAAGTTTCTCTGCTGGTATTTGTCAGTACTGAATTTTCATCAACAAAAATAAATACATCAGAAAGAGGGGTAGTAGAGATAATAATTTCACCATTATGATCAGCAGATATATCATCACTCAAATAAAGATTGGTTATCTTTTCGGCTTTAACTCCACTTATAACCTGTACAGAAACTTTCATGACAGCTGTAGCCTGAGCGTGCAGGCCAACAGACAATAGCAGGAATAGGAGTAATAAAGAGAGGCTTTTTTTCATTCGACAGTGATGGTTGAATCACTTATCGGCAAATATTAAGAAATTTTAATATTAATTTTTCTTAATGAATCAGTTAACCTTTTTTAACCCTTTAAAGGCCAATTAATTTCTTGAACCAAAGCTTTTTGGCTCTTTTCTTTAATGCATTTAATTCATTTTTGGATATGGGAGCCAGATTTAAATCATAATGAAGGGCTTCAAATGTTTTATCCGGGTCTTTTACGCCGAGTTTATTTAAAAAAGCGAAAAATCCTGCTCGGGTATATTTTTTTCTGTTACTATCCAACATGGTGAGTAAGGCGTCCCATTTTTCGGGATTTAATGAATATTCAATTCCCAGTCCTTCAGCGTCGGCAAGATTACCACTGTTCAAGCAAAGCTCCAACTGATGTTCCATACCATTTGGGAGCGGCTCCGGCCGTAACAACTTTGGACTGTTAGCCATTTTTTTTCCATAAGGAAAAAAGCTTTTCCACAACTCCCCGGATTGTGGATCATGATAATACACTTCAAAGGTTTTTTCATTCTTTCGAAGAGGGATCATTTGATTGATTCTTTTGACTTGTTGATTGTAATCTAAAACATACATAGCATGGCTTTTTTTGTATTATATCAAAAGAAGCTAAATATGTTCCTGAAAGAAGTGGTTTTGTTCAGGAATTGATGGCAATATCAAGGCTTAGTAGATTGCAATGTTGGAACCGATATATCAAGCCCTTTCTGCGGAATATTTCAGATGAATTTTTAAGACAGAAGTCGGGGCGACAGGATTTGAACCTGCGACCCCTCGGCCCCCAGCCGAGTGCGCTACCGGACTACGCCACGCCCCGATTATTGAAAGGCAATAATACGGGCTTTGAAGGCGGTGTTCAATCTTATTTTTTTGTTTTTCTTAGCGGTTCGATAGTAGACTACTATCATATTACTATCGAAATGGCATCACTTATTAAGCAGCACGGACTCTATTATGTTCAGTTCTACAACGGAAAAAGGCGACCAAAGCAGAAACGTGTACCTCTTAGAACAAGAACAAAGCAAACGGCATTAAAGCTCAAGCGTCAACTCGAAGATGAGTTTGCAATCGGAGCTTTTGATCCTTGGCTGGATGATACGATTTACATTGAAGGAGAGGAGATAAGCAAAGATTCTACTATCAAAGAAGCCCTAGATCAGTATATCAAAGTAAAATCAAAGAAAGACTGGCGGCCAAACACCGCAAAGAATGCTAAGTATGTGCTGGAAGATTTTGTAAGGAAGATTAGTAATGTTCAACCAGTGGGTGGAATTACAGAGGATCATTTCAACACTTTTCTTAATAGGACTGACATTAAGTACGAAACCAAACGATCCCACAAAAAGAAACTTAAGACCTTTCTGATCTGGCTGGATGAGAATAATCTGGCTAAGCTGAATTCAAAGAAACTGCATGTGAATAATGATGGGGGTGAACAAGAAGAATCCATCAACTACTTCACTAAAGAAGACATTGATAAGTTGACAAGCTATATCAGTGGCAAAGTGGCCAAAGATCTGCAAAAAGGTTTTCAGAAAAAGGAAACGAATGCTTTATGGCTGATTGATTTCATTCATTGGCAAAGATTATCTGGAATGAGGCTTTCAGAAACGCTGAATCTCAGGGCAAATGATATAAATACTGATACCTGGGAGATTACTATTGGAAACGCCCACTTCGTCACTAAGAGTAAAAAGAAGCAGGTGCTGCCTATTCAAAGTGTAGAGCCTTTGAAAGAAATAGCTCGACGTAAGCTTGCTGAATGTAGCTCTGAGGATGATCGGCTGTTCGGTCACTCTTGTAGAAGACATACCAACCGACTTTTCAATCGATATTTAAAAAAAGCATTACCAAATAAAACCTACCTGAATATTCACAGCCTACGACACACATGCTGTATAGAACTACTCCGCGCCGGAGTGCCCATTTACACAGTTCAACGCTGGCTACGCCATGCAGACGTAAAGACTACTCAGCGGTATGCTGATTTGCTGAATATGGATATTAGTGAGCAGGTTGGCAGGGTATTAAAGTAGCCTTAATTCTATTGACTACTAAAGTTGAGTTTAAGGTTTAGTTTCTCCATGTTGAACAAAAGGACCATGCCATTTACCATCTATTTGATATAGCTCATAATAAACTAACCATTCTGCAGTCCATGGAATAATAGTATCAGAAATTCTTTTAGTATGTTTCCAAGGATCTTCAGGAGGATAATAAAGACACAATCTTCCATCTGAATACATATGAGCTTTATCATCAAATGGAATTGTAGGGCTAATCACATAAACTTTTGGGACTCCTGAACCATTGTAAGTCAATTTAATTTTGTAGGTTTGACTGAACTCAGTTGGCGTAATCTCACCATAACACAATAGAGATGCGTTGGGCCCCCTTCCCTTAATGGAACATTTGAAACAATCGAAATCTGTTTCGATTTGTTTTTTCTGGGACAACATTTCCGGGAAAAAATTTTGTTTATTTCTAGTATACTTTCCCGCCATAGTTCTTTGTATCTGGAATAAGCTTTCCTTCATTTCTATTACTTGTAACCTCACCATCTTTTTTCACATAAGGTGTAGATGCTAAGATTGAAGCTTTCTCAAGTAATGCTTTTTCTTTCGCTTCAACATCTTCATCTTTTCCATTAGGGAAACGATCTCCTAAATGCTTTTGCCAAAGTTTGCTTGCTTTTAGCTGGTTGGGTTCATCTAAAGCAGACTTCGCATCTGATATAAATCCACTCAATTTATCAATGATGTATTTTTTCTTATCATCATCATAACTAGAAAACAGATCATCATAAGGTGATGTAGGCATTGTTAACACCCAACTGTTGTCCAACTTATCTTTAATTTTTTTCAATGTATCATTTAAAGCAATATCGTCTCTTTCATTCTCTGAAAAACATTCTACCGCAAGCAAGGTTAATGCGAGACCTGTAGGCATTTTATTTCGAATGTTGTCTCCCCAGTCTTTAAGATATTTAACAATACGAACTAATTGCCGATCATCATCCTTTTGTTCATGGAACCATTCAGCAAACGCTTTTGGATCACTTTCAGAGAAACCATCATTTTTGTCTGCTAAGTTTGGTATCTCAGTTTGATCAGCTTTATCAAGCTTGTTATAAACTGGTAAGTCGATGTGGTAGTCATCTTGATAGATAACTCTAATACATTTTCTTTTATGAATTGGATCAATTTTTGTTACACCCTCAACAGCATCTTTCACCCAGCCCTGAAGTGTTTTAGCTGATACAGCAATTTCACCAAAGAAATAGATACCATCATCTAAATCACATGTATTGTCTTTATATAGTATTACTGTATTGATTCTTTGGTTTGCTGATCCTTGTATCCAGAAATAAGGAGTATAATCAGGATGATTCTCGATGAAATAGCTACGGATCTTGCGTCTTAATTCCTCTCTTGAAGTACTAATTCGGTCTCTTTTTTTCTTATCTGGTCTTAAGTCGTTATTAAAGTCCAGAAATAGTTTATTACAGTTTGCCATAGTTAATAGAAGTTACAATTTATGTATTGGTGTGTATGGTGTTATACGATCGGAGCAAAATTCTTTAATAATGTCGTCTCCATATTTTTTAACAGCTTCTTCTGCTTTTTGTATTAATAGGTTCAGTTTCTCAGGGTTGGTTTCGTCCAATCCAATGTTCTCATTTTCTTTGAACTCAAATTGAATTCGCTTGTAATAAAACTTCTTTGAGTTGTTTAAACCTACTCCTTGATTAAGGTACTTAACAGTATTTGCTATATCATCAGATTGAGAAGATGAATACAAATCAATAATTTTTGGCCCTTTTGGATTAGCCCAATAAAAAACTCCCCACCTTTTACTCATTGATCTTTCTCTAAACACTTTTGTTCCTGTTCCAATTGAAAGAATTTTTATTTTCTCAATGGGGATTCTTAGTGTTTCGATTGCTTCTAATAAACCAATCAGTGTGGGATTATTTGCGAAAACACCACCATCAATGTAGTTTATTATATCTTCTTTATGAGTTTGTCCTTTCTTTATAAATGAAAACGAATGTGGTTTAAAGTATAAAGGTGCTGCGGCAGTAGACAAAGCAACATCATGTGCAGGATACTGATAATCTCTTTTCAGATCCTTATGATGAGATGTTTTTAGAACACTTACCCTACCTTCACCTGCGTTATATACTGGTATACAAACTCTAGTTTTAGCATGTCCTAATCTAGTATCTCCATCGATAGAGAACTTCGAATATTCTTTTTTTAATATTTCTTGTAAGTTTTCCCGTTGATAAAAAGGATGAAAAAGTGAAGTTAATACATCTCTTTTATTTCTAAAGATCAAATTGGCATTCTCTGAGTAAAGGTTTAGAATATCTTCGCTTTTCATTCCTAAAGCCAAGCCCAATGCTATGATTCCTCCAGTAGAAGTGCCACATATTAAATCAAAGTATTGATTTAGATCAGTGATTTTTTTGCCTGATAATTCTAGTTTTTGCTCAAGTTCAGATAGAATCTTAGCCGGATAAATCCCTCGAATCCCTCCGCCATCGATCGATAATATTTTAAAAGCGTTATTACTCATTATATAGTTAGACTAACCCTTAGGAGGAAATGGATCACTAGTTCTTGGATAAGTACGCTCCTCCTGGATTCTTCCATTCTGACCATGAATAACCACAGAGGAAATTCCTCCTCGTTTTGCCATATCAATAGTCTTTTTCTGGACTTCGGCTTTAGTTGAGCCTGTTACAGATGCTCTTTTTGAATTTTCGATTGCACCTTTCCAGCCACTTTCAGTCTTAGTTACGTGATACTTTTTTCTATTGCTCATATGATTATATCTATTGCTTGATTCTAATGTAAATAGAGGTAGTGACCGATCATGTCACCTTTTCAAAAGGTTTAGAATAATCTGCCTACTATCGAGTTAATACTATTACCATTTTACAAAGACTGTGCCACACACATAACCCTTACATATTTGCCTCGTATGTATTTATTGAGCTTACCAATGGCAGAATCTAAATCCTCTTTTAGATGCTCATAAACGCGTAATTACTCTAACAAGCTGTTATTCTGGCAGATATGGCAGGCCCTAATTATTTCCTAAGAATTTCAGTGGTTAAGTGGCGGAATCCGCCAACTCTACTCAGCGAAAATTTTATCAGTTATCAGCCACTTAGCTACTGGGATGAGCGAGCCTGGTGAAATGCATGTAATACAGTACATAGATTTTGGAAATTCATTTACCTAAGAAGCGACTGAACATACGAGCCAATGAAGTCCCTTGTCTTTGATACTGATTCTCTTCATCCGATAGAGGAGTACGATCTACTACGATTGATTTACCAGCTTGGGCTGATTTTAGGAGTGTCATAATTCCTTCCGGGAAATGGGTGTTTACTAAATCTTGGATGCCACGCTTCTGTAAAGAACTGAGAACAGTATCAAAAATATGGCATGCATCATCAAACCGAGAAAGCTCAAGATCGCTTCGCCCACGTCGAGCGTAAAGCAATTCAATATTTGAGTATTGTATTCCCATTCTAGCCTCGATTGGCAGCAGTTCGCCAATCTTCCAATTGAAGGTTTGTGTAAGGGTTTCAATCCCTCTATTGTATGCTTGAATCGCTTTCTTATGTTCACCGAGCGAGCGGAAAGCGTCACCAAGTCGAGACCAAGGAAACACACTTCCATTCTGATAATCTCGATCGTTTTGCTCAATATAATTGAGTACACTTACAGCTTCTTGTAAGTAGGATGAATTATTTCGGGTTCTTTCATCGTCAAGAACTGCACCTACACAGAAATATGCAAGGCTGAAGTAATATGGGTCGGATAGATCCCGCTGTTTCCATTCATGTTCGAAATTGAGATTTCGTTTTGGCTTTACGGAAATATTGAAGAACTGCTGGCAGATGAGATCGATTTTCTGAATGTTCATAGCTTAAAATATAGTTTAAAGTACGACTCAACACTAAAAGGGGAGCCTTTTAATAGAAATAAACATAAATAGTCACTTAGCTGAAAATATTTTTCTCCAGAAAGTTTTCGGTAATTACGCCACTTGGCCACTCAGTGATTTAGTGGCCTTGAACTAATTAACTATTTTATCAACAACATCCTTTTAGTCTGCTGGAATTCACCCGCTTCTATTCTATAAAAATACATTCCACTTGAAAGGTTAGACGCATCAAAGTTAACTGTATACTTACCGGCGCTCTTACGTTCATTAACAAGAGTAGCCACTCGTTGACCAAGAGAATTAATAATATCAAGCCTAACCTCAGTTGCCTCAGGTAAAGAATAGCTTATCCGGGTAGAAGGATTGAATGGGTTAGGGTAGTTTTGCGATAAGCTAAATTCACTTGGAATTTCTTCGAGTTCGTTACTCGTCGTGAGCTCTGTGGTAAACTGTAATATCTCTGACCAGTCACTGTGTCCACTTTCATTAGCTGCTCTTACCCTCCAGAAGTAGGTAGTGTTATGTTTAAGTTCATCAGTAACCTGAAACCTTGTGCTATCAATTTCCTGAACATCTAATATTGTAGTAATAAACTCCGAATTATCACTTAACTGGAGATTATAACTTGAGGCTCTTTCAGATTCACTCCATGATATAAGTGGAGTATCTGAAACATTTTCTGATTGATCTTCTGGGGACCATGAAGGAGTTACTGGTACTCTTAATTTCATTGTAAACGTCCACACTTCACTCCAGGCCGAAAGCTGGTCTTCTACACTTGCTCGCACTCGCCAATAGTATGCAGTCGTATCTAAAAGCTGACTTGTTTCATAATTTAAACCGCTAATTCCTTGAACTGTTGTGGTAGTATCAAAAGAAGCCGAAGTAGCAATCTGCAGATCGTATGATGTCGCATTTTCAAAAGACTGCCAGTTTAGTTGTACCGGAAAAGAAACGGATTCCGCATTTTGACTTGGAGACTGTAGATCTACCTGGCCATCAATTGGTGCTTTTCTAGTTGTGAAAGATTTGATTACACTATAATCGCTGTTTCCTTCTTCACCATGCGCCTGAACTCTCCAGTAATATATCGTTTCGAAATCAAGGTTTTCTACGGTTTGTGAAATGGTCCAGTTCTTTTGGACTGATTTAGCTTTTGTTTTCGCGGCAGTAGGTCCACTCAGATCAGTCACTGAAGAAAAAGTAGAATCCTTAGAGAGTTCAAGACTGTAATCATTGGCATCTTGAACAGGCTCCCATTTAAAGTCCACGTATATTGGAATATCAGTTGCCTGATCCTCAGGGAGTAACGTAACAGGTTGAGTTAATGCGTATTCTGTTTTAAAAGAGCTTGTATCACTCCATTCTCCATTCCCAGCTAAATTTATTCCTCGGACTCTCCAATGATAATTGACCCCAAAATTCAGTTCTCCAGATAAAGTAAAAGTAGTATCCTCAATGTTTAATTCTGATAATATGATTGTCTCAAAATTGCTATTTAAAGATATTTGAACCTCGTATGTGTCAGCTTCTACTTTATTCCACGTGAAAGTTGTATCAATGGGAATCCAATCTGCTCCTATATCTGGATAGATTTTGTTAACAGATTTTGGGGGCTCCATATTTGGCAGAGGAATTGCTTCAACATCTTCCCAATAAAGTGCCGGATAGCCTTCAGTCAATAGCCAAGTGTTCTCAAAATCTAATTCCTTCATATAATAAAAGGCTGAATCATTCTTCATTTGTAGCGTTGATAAGCCAATAACGCCATCTGAGGCCCCACTTCCTACACCTATCTCTAAGCTATCTTGATTCCAGTAACTTGAAACTATTGCGCCAGCATTTATTCCAAGTAATCCACCTATTTCTAAAGGACCAGAAACTTTGCCATAAGAAAAAGAAAACTTAACTCCTCCATCAATCCAATTCCTACCAAGTAACCCACCCACTAGCTCATCGCCGTTTACATTACCAGTACTATATGAATTAATTATTTCAACGTTTCCTGAACCGTCACTTCCATTTGACCCAACTAAACCACCAACCTCTGACTTTCCGATAACTATAGAATTAGAAAATGATTTCATTATCGCACCGGAATTATTCCACCCTACCAGTCCTCCTGTCCTATTACCACCATTTATTTCACCTTTTGAAGATGAATTCACAATTGTTGTACCACTGAACCCCGCTAGACCACCAATATCACTGCCACTAGCTGTGATATGAACAATCGAGTGAGAAGATTCTACACTTGAAGGATTTAATCTTATCCGTCCAACAATGCCCCCAGTATAGCTGCCTGTAGATAATAAATCCCCTGAAACAAAAGAATCTCTAATTATTGCAGGATTTGCAAAACCTACTATTCCTCCAACATAACTAGCTCCGTTTATTAAAACGTCTTTAACCACAATATTACTGAATTCCGCATTTTTACCATAACCAAATAAACCCACATAATTATTAGAAGGTAAATTTATAGTTAATCCAGAAATCGAATAATTATTACCATTAAAGTGGCCGGTAAACTGAATTAAGTCACCACCGATCGGCTCAAATCCTGCACTATCATTCCAGGCAATGGTCTCAGATGCATCAATATCATTAATCTGAATAAAATGTTTATTCAAAAAGTTATTGATTTCCTGTAATTGCTCCACGGTTGATATTTGATATGGATCCGCCTCCGTACCAGACCCACCAGCAAACTGAGCTTTGATGTTTGTTGAGTTGAATAGGACAATTAGTAATATTGATGTTAGAAACCGTATAAACATTATAAAATCTTTTATTTAGTAGGTGTCGAAAAATAGTTAATTTAATATCTAAATGTTCGTCTAAAAAGAAGCCGAAGCTTCTCTTTCGGAGCTTACACTCCATTTAGTTCACCAGCATGTTCAAGCCTTTTTACTTTTGTAGAAAGCTTTTTGGCTTTGGCTGTCCCTATCTCCCTGGCCTCGTTAAAGGGCATGAATACATCAATGTTTGCATACACTCTATCTTCGGTAGGATTATGCACTACAAGTATATTGCAGCGCCGACCTAGAAATGCTTCTAGATCTATTCCTTCATGAAGCTGTTCGGGAGTAAACTTTCTCCCATTTAGTCTTTCGAGGGCAATCCTTAGAGAAGCTTTCTCATGCAGACTACGATTGAAGCGAGTTGCAAGCGTATACGGCTTACCTTCCTCATCGGTGATCTCCGTTTGCACTACAATGCTTATCATATCTTTGATGCCGAATGGTGTTTCCACTTCATTCAACGGTTCAATGGATGTGATCTGGGCTTTATGCAAACCCTCAGGGCATAGTGAATACTGGTCTGGGTTATGTGATAGGATTAATGACATAGGAACCTCCTTGTCTTTGTGGTTTTTGAGTATTGTTTATAAAATTCAGGGTGATCGCGCCGGATAGCTTTCGAGTCAATTCGTGTAGATGAATGGCTAGTCCAAGAAACTAATGTCTTTCCGGCGCATACCAAACGCTCTGCCTTACCCAGCTTCTCTTTTAGCTTGGTTTTCAAGTGCTCTTCCATCTTGATCAGATCTGCTTTACGTTCTCTAACCTGCGAAAGCTCCTGATACAAAGCATAACCAGCTGGCGTGATCTCTACCACTTGTTCTGGATTGCTATCAGGGTATAGGAGCAGCGCGTCCTCGCCGTTTACCGGCTCAGGCCTTCGGCCTTCGCCTTCCATGTAGGTGCGCCACCAATGGACAAGCTTGTGTTTCATCTCTTCAAACAGTTCAGGATTAGGATCAATGATCTGTGGCTCGAGGAACTCGCAGGTATCACGAAGATAAACCTGGATGAAAGCTTTAGAGTACCGACTGATCCCTAAGTACCAGATGACTTGTAAATACCATTCTCTGGGCAGCTTTCCATCCAGAGATTTCATGCGCTGGCTTGTGGTCGTTTTCAGCTCGAGGACAGCTGTGCTATCCAAACCTTTTCCAGCTAAGACTTGCCTGTCTATGTTGGCCTTCAGGAAGTTAAAATCGGGATCCGTAATGGGCTGATTGACCCGGCGCGTTTTAAGGCCGGTTTCTTGTTCGAAATGAGCCGCTAGTTGAGGCTCGAAGTAATGCCCAAAATCCATGATGGGATTTTCTTCTATCGGTGGCAGGATGCCTTTCTTTCTGAGAAATACTTGGAGGGGAGTTGAGAACTGCGACTCGCCAAGAATGGCTGCACAGTCACTTCCTCCGATGTATTCTCTTCTCTGTTTCGAAAAGTCCGCGGGTGGCTTTAATTCTGTTAGATTCATAATTGAGTGGTTAAGTGGTGTAAGTTTCGATAAATAAAAAAGCCCGCTGGTTTTACTCAGTGGGCTTGGCTGGTGGTGGATTGTCATCCGGGTCAAAGAAGAGCTTTAAGGTTTGCCTGATTAGCTCGACTGTTGCTTCAATGAGGTCAGATTGCTTACTCATGGCTTGCCTCCTTTGCAGATTACTACAATGATTTTGATTACTAGTTTTCCTAATGGCATAATGGTGTTGATTATGTTGATTTTATAAGTGTTATTACTCACTAATCTTATACCAATAATTATGACAAACGAAGAGATAGTAAATCACCTTAAAGAATTAAGAAATTCTGTACTGTATACAGTAACCTTGCTGCACCAGATGGACCTCATTATCAAATGGCAAAGTGAAAAAGATCCTACTGATGAAGCTGGTATAAGAGGACAGTTTTTTGGAATGGTTTCTGTATGTTTTTATCGTGTAATTGTTCTCGAATGTTATAAGCTGATTTGGGATACTGAACATCAGAATCTATATGAATTCCTTAATCAGCTTTCCAAATTTTATGATCAAGCCTCGCCAAGTGACGGCGATGGGAATATTATAGATAGAGATGAATACGTGCAGCTAATCCGTGATCAAAAAAAAGAGCTAAATCAATTTAAAGGAGTCAAAAATAATATTCAGGAGCTCCGAAATAACTTAATCGCACATTCAGACTCTACTTACTATTTAGACAAAAATAAGGTTGGAAAAGATTTTCCAGTTACATGGAAAGATCTAAATGATTTACTAGATGTAATTAAAAATATTGTGAGAAGACAATATAGTTTAATTTCTGATGCCGATGTAGATATGAGTAGAATCCATGCGGGTACTAATGCAAGGCAATATTTAGAAAGGTTAAGAGCTATGGAGAGGTTTTGGAAAAATGACAATCTAAATAATGTTAGAAAGATTGCGTTCTTCAGTGATGAATATGATCCTAAAGATATTTTCATGAAATAGGGTATAAGAATAATGAAGGCCTTTAAAGCCTTCGCTAATCTTAACCAACCCTACCAACATGCCAATAATAGCAGAGGTTTCGCTGGCTTATAAATCCTCTCAGCCTGTAGAAACCTTACCCACCATTACCAGCCCTGAAGAGGCTGCACACTTTCTTCGATCTATTTGGGATCAGGAAACTTTAGAACTTAGAGAAGAGTTCATTGTAGTTCTGCTTAACAACGCTAAAAAAGTGCTCGGATGGAGCCGGATCTCAACTGGTGGAAGCACGGCTACCATTGTTGAGCCTTCTGCCGTTTTTCAGCTTGCTCTATTAGGCAAAGCAGATTCTATCATTTGTGCTCACAATCACCCTTCAGGAAATTTAAAAAATTCTCAAGCAGATATTTCTCTCACGCGCCGTTTAACGGACGCCGGTAAGCTACTGGGTATAACACTCGATGATCATGTTATCCTGACGCAGGGTGGCTATTTGTCGCTCAGGGAGGAAGGGCTGATGTAGAAGAAGGCTTCGGCTTTCTTTTAGGTTGACATCTTAGATATTGGCAATAAAAATTAGCCAAAAAAATATATAGAATCCCGAATCTGTGGCGAAGCGTGGGTGGCAATTAGGCTTGGAGCTTTCTGGTCAGATTGGCGGGGGGTATGGGACCCGGCGATCGCGGGAAGGTGAAATTTAATTATGGTTTTTGAGCATAAAAAAACCAGCCACCGTTAGGGAGGCTGGCTAATCTTAGTCATCAGTTGGATCACTCACCGAACTCGTCTTTCAGTCGCTCGTAGCTTATCATTGTTGGATCATGAGCTAACCGGTTAATGGTTTTTACTGTGGTAAAGAGGTGCTCCATTAATGCTGGATGTACCTTACCAAGCTCTAGTTGATCGCCTGTTGACAGGCAAAGGGTATGTCCATTTTCCGGCTCGAACTTTACATTGAAATGTGGAAATTGTGATGCTGCTGATTGATCTCTGTTTATTTCTTCTTTCTTCATTATTAATAATATTTTATTCGGATTTTAAATGTGTTTTCAGTTGCCATCTCATTATCTAGTTGACTCATTATTTTCCAGCTTCTGGGGTCTACCCAGAGAAGTTTTCAGTATTTCCCGCCACTTAACCACTGGCGGTATTGCCAGTGACGTAGTGATGAGAATTAGAGATTATTTTTTAGTGAATTTTACGACTTTGTATCCATTGCTTAGGCGTTCACCTAGTTGCCACTGCTTATAAGAAGCAAATTGACGGAGCCAGTCCATAAAGGTGCGGAATTCTCCGTTCATGAGTTCATTCGATACGTCAGAAAAGCAAGGAAACTTGTTGCCATTGCTATCGGTGGGACTCACTTTAGATGGATTACTACCGTTAGAAATTTTATCTAATCCATCGAAGAGAACGTTCGCCGAATATTCAACTCCAGTTTCAAGATTAGTATCTGCCCAGTCGTAAAAATCGGGCGAGGTGTTCACTGTCAGTGTTCGAACCAGAAAGTGATCCGTAGGGAATTTGACCAGTCCATCCTCCAAATAAAGCTGAAGGCAACGAATCATGAAATGATCGTAACGCGCCCACTCTTCATCGTCCCAGTCGTCAAACAGCTTCCTGCCAAATTCAGCCTGAGGGACTGGATTCTTCAGATAATGATCGCTGAATGGAAGGGTGAACTGTCTGCGTTTAAAGCTATTTCCAAAACCTTGAACCACACTGTTAGTAGCAAGAATGATTTTAGGAGAAAGCTCAAAAGGAATCGTAAACCGATTCTTATATTTAGCTTCAATCTGCATATCATCAGTTATTACATTAAACAGAGCTTCGAAATCGAAATCATGTTTAACATCGTCAAAGAATAGCGATTGATCGCCCATTTGAGCATCCATAAAGAAAAATTTAGAACTTGGGTCTACATTTTTCCCTGCCATGTAACGCTGATTTCGAATATGCTTAATGCTCTGAGCAAACAAGCTTTTACCAGTTCCACCTTGAGCCATATTCGGGCTGCTCTTCTCATCAATAAGGATGATTGCAGGCGAATTGGCTTTGTTTTTGTACGAATGGAGCAGATACCCCAGCGCGCTCATAAACGAGCGCTTCTTCGCTGGGTCTTGGCTAGCCACGTTTTCAACAAACACTTCTAGATCACAAGTCCCGGAAGGGGCGGTTTCACTAAATGTCCGAGGCATTATTTGAGACTTCCAGATCTTACTGGGTATCTGCTCATAAGGCAACACCTCCAAGCTATCTTTGGTTACCTTAACCGTTCCGTTCTTAAAGAATAGGAAACCTTCGGTAGGGCTGTCAGTCATGATTTTAATCGGCTTCTGGCGGAATATTGCTTTGATCTGATTGCTAAGTACCTTATCCCGGTATTTGAAAAACACCTTCTGAAGGTTGTTTAGTGGGATCAACTTTTCGGTATCACCCAACAAAGCTATATCCACGTATTTGCTGAGTTTTTCAAGGATCTCATCAAGCACAAAATCACTCAGCTGATGAGAGGATACATTATGTAAGATATTGTCAATATCTTGAACCAATGTAGGTTCATCTGCCTCCGCGAAGTAGCTCTTTTTGAAACCGAATTTGCCTAGTACCCGAGCAAACTTGACCTCATTTATAGCGAGCGCACCTTTCTCAGTAACATCCCAGAATCTGTACTCTTCCGTCCAGCTGTTCCAGATATATTCGGAGAACTCAAAAGAATTCTCGCTGAACAGTTCTAGCACTTTCGACTTATGTGATGACTTGAATAGATCGGTCAGATCTTTGCATTCATTTTGCGTCAACTTTCCAATGTTGGATAGGCGCACATCCCGCTTTAATGTCCCGATTGCGTCACAAACTTTACGAGCGAACCCAAAGGCAATCTCCTCAGCCGGGATGGTGTCCCGGTCGAAACAAACAAAGACTCGCTTATAGTATTTAACTTTTGCCTTCAAAAATGAAGACTGCTGCTCAGAAAGTTTATCGCTTTCTCCTGAACAGATACCCACACAATCGAATCGATCTCCAAGCTTTTGTTGAGCAATCATGGCCTCACGGGGCGATTTACAGATAATCAATTCTTTGTTTTTTTTAATCTTACTGGCTCCAAAGAAGCTTTCAGCTGGTTTTGATCCAGTAAACATTTGAATCATTTTCCCATCTTTTCCTCGAGCATACAATTGCGCCCCAGTTGGATAAGGAATTAGGAGTGTTACTACCGGCTGGTCTGGAACAAATTCCCAGTTTACCAGACCGCACTCAAAGTGTTGAAGAGTTTCCTTGGTCAAGCCATCGTAGTTTAATAGATCTTTCAGAATCTTACTATCATTGGCTTTCTCTAAGCGCTCCTGCGCACTTGCAAGTGTGGACTTGCGTCCATCAGTCCAGAATGGACTGTTGAGGTCACCGAAATAGTTAGACTGTTTCATCTGGAGCTTTTTCTTGGCTCCTTTTCCGTCAACAAATGCTTTTGCCTCAGGGAAGTTCATTCCGGGGTTTACTAGTTGAACCAGGCTGTAAATATCACCTGATTCTCGGGTCCCGTTATCTGTCCAACCGCCGTGGTTGATGTTGATCGCAAATGATGGGTTTGTGTCTGCTCTGTGTGGAGCGTTAATAGTTATCCATCCATCTGGATTGGCATTATTTTCATCTACAGCAATACCGAGCTGTCTTAAGGTTACTAGAGTTTGCATTATGCTTTCTCCAAATTTTATCGACAAGCAGCAATTATTTCTGCATGTTCGATTAGTTTGGTTGTCAGCGGGGTCTTTCCCCTTATGCCTTTAGCCCTTTTTCAGATTTTCTAAGTTGTCTGTTGCTTTTCGGTAGATTAGTGCAAAATTGAAAAGCGGTGTTGTCAGTTTTTGGTAGGGTAATTTTTACTACTGCCAAAGATAAGAAATTGCATTCAGTGTTACAACATTGTTTTTAATTTATTTCAAGAACCTTTTACTTATAGAGTGTGCCGAATTTTCTTAAAATATTGCTTATTGACGCGCAGGAGGTAATAATTTTAATATTATGTAAAGCAAAATATACAACTTTTCCCTTATTTGTAGCAAATAATTATCAACAATTTTTTCTAAAGGAGCTTGATACTTCGCATCAAATTTCTTGAAAAAAAGTTTTCATTATCTACGCCACTTCGCCACTGGCATCCGATATTCAATCTTCACATATTCCAGTAAATAAAATCCAAAACCATAGTAACTACTATCGTATTGCTATCGGAGAAATGGAAAAGGTAAGTAAATGAGGCTTAAAACAGCTGAGAGCTAATTAATTGCTATGCGACCCCTCGGCCCCCAGCCGAGTGCGCTACCGGACTACGCCACGCCCCGATTTTTCGAAACAAAGATACAGACAGAAGATGGCAAAACTCAATTATATTATGCTTTAGACTGACAAAGCTCGATCAAAACTCCATGATTGTCTTTGGGATGAACAAAAGCCACCAGTTTGTTATCAGCGCCTTCTTTAGGTTCTTCATTCAGAACAGTAAAACCTTCTTTTCTGAGTCTGTCCAGCTCGGAATGGATATCGTTCACTTCAAAAGCAACGTGGTGTATTCCTTCTCCTTTTTTGGCGATGTATTTATTGATGACCGAATCCGGAGTTGTGCCACCAAGTAATTCCACTTTAGATTGACCGGTATTGAAAAAGGCTGTTTCTACTTTTTCGCTGTCAACAACTTCTCTTTTGTCGCAGGGACGATTTAGAATTTTCTCATAGGTTTTAACAGCTGTTTCAAGGTCTTTAACGGCAATACCGATATGGTCTATATGCATAACAAAAATTATTTAATTTTCTACAAAGTAGGTATTCATCATTTTAATTTCGAGTGAAATAAAGCGGATGAATAATTAAAAATGATATTTAGAGGAGGTCTTGTTCCGGCTCTTTTTTTTTGCTGATACCTTTTCTTTAATACAAAAAATAAACATCCCAAGGAGTTCTGTTTATTTTTTGTAGCTTTTTACCTTAAGATTTTATTTAATAATAATGCATTTCATCATTTTTTGGGGATAAAAGACCAAATACTTAAGAAGCGCGACTTTAAAGCAATAAAGCGATCAAAAAACACTGAAAATATGTGGAAACCGATACATCTGGACTTTATTCTTGGAAGATATAAACCATTCGACAAGCGAGTGATCCTGATTCTGATCGGCTGGATTCTTTTAATTTCCGGAACTATATGGTTCTCTCTGAAAAATTTACCTTCCGACTGGATTGAACCGGATGGAAATAAAAATGAGCTTTTAAAAATTTTCATTCTTAATCCGTCCATGATAATTGGTTTATTGTTGTTGTTTTGGTTCGGTTTTGAATGGTCTTTTATAGTGGTGTTTTTATCCATGTTCATTATAGGAGTTTTCAGTAGCCTGGATCCCTTTTGGGCTATATTATTCGGACTGTCGTTCACATTCACTCTTTCAATTTATGCGATCGTATATCACTGTTTAAATTTTTCCTATCAGTTAAGATCAGTGAGCAGCATCGTATTATATGTAGGGACATCCTTTGTGGCTTCCACGGCAAGCTCTCTCGGGACTTTTATCTGGAGTCTGGAGCATAATTTAAATGCTTCAGAAACCATTTACATGTGGAACGGCTGGTGGTCAGGTTCTTTTCTTCAAACTGTTTTTATTATAGCCCCGGTTTTATACATCTGTTCACCAGCTCTGGAAAAATGGAAAGAGAAAACATTCGAATTTCCGGAAAAAAAAGAAGTTTCTACAAAATGGATTTACAGCACAGTCATTTTGATAACGGTAGTGATATCAGTATTTATTTTTTCAGGGGATTATCTCGCGAAAAAAAGGATTGCTGAACAAATACACACAATGAAAACCCTTACAAGTGAAGCAATTGTAAGCTCGATAGAATCATTTGGAATCATTACGTGGGTTTCTATCTGGATCGTCTTTTGTGTAGGTATAGGTGCTGTTTTTGTAATAACCAGTTGGAATACTGAACTAAAGAAGAAAGTGGAAGCACGAACGAGATCTCTTACTATTGCTGAAGAGCGGTTAAAAGAATCTCTTTCTGAGAAGGAAACTTTATTGAATGAAATCCATCACAGAGTAAAAAATAATCTTGCAGTAGTAATTGCATTACTTGACTTACAACGAATGAGGAACAATAATCCGGGTATCAAAAAAGTACTTGATGATGCTAAATTCAGAATTAAGTCGATGGGTTTTGTTCATGAAACACTATATCAAACAGAAGACTTTGCAAATGTTCAATTTTCAGAGTATCTGGATCGCCTTTGCCATTCCCTCGAAGCAACATTAAAAACCCCTGATAAAGAGATTAATATAGTTCATGATTGCGATAAAATAAGTCTTCCGATTGAAAAGGCGATCCCTTTAGGTTTGATTATTAACGAAATAATAGTGAATTCCTATAAGCACGCATTTAAGGAATTGAATGAAGGCACCGTTAGTTTGAGTCTGAACAAATCAGGCAATGAATGCTTCTTGGAAATAAAAGATAACGGGGTGGGTTTTTCCAATATTGAAAAAAAAGATAAAGACTCGAAAAGCCTGGGCATGAAATTGATTAAAACACTAACAAATCAGTTAAAAGGGACACTGGACGTGCAATCAGAAAATGGAGGCACCAGTTTCAAACTTCAATTTTCTTTAGAAAACAGCAACTAAACAGATTACAAAAAAGGGCAGTGAAACAATCTCTTTGGAAAGCAGATTCAAAATATTGATTTTCATTATGATCATTGAACAAAATGCAGGCTATGAGATTATCAATTCCATCTGTAAATGAATTAGCTTCAAGAAGTATAAAAGCCTCTGCCCGATTTCCTTTTGCAGTAGTTTGTGCCTTGATGGCAACGGTCTCAGCGATCTGGTTCTCAGAAATCGATTTTGAAAACACTAAAGATTATTATTGGCTAAGTGATATGATCTTTGTTTCGGTGCTCGGAACTTCTCTTTTCACGGGCATCCAGACTCTTTCAGAATCTTTGAAATGGAATGGCTCTAAAAAAATCATCGCAAAAAGTATTGGGATCCTACTGTTGATCAGTTATTACTTTCTTCCGGAGGGATACATGACGGAAGGAGCAAATGAAACGTTTTACAGATATTTTGTTCTGTTTTTGATCTGTCATCTTTTTGTTGCTTTTGCCCCCTTTATAAAAAATCCAAATGTGAACGAGTTCTGGGGATACAACAAAACGTTGTTTTTGAATTTCCTCATTTCAGCCTTGTACAGCGCAGTACTTTTCTTTGGATTGAGCATCGCTCTACTGTCTATTGATAATCTCCTGGGATTCGATATCAAAGATGAGCGGTACATGCAATTGTGGGTCTTTTTAGTGGGAGTTTTCAACACCTTCTTTTTTCTGGCAAGAGTTCCGAAGATCGGTGAATTTGAGCCATCAGTTACCGAATATCCGAAAGCGCTGAAGGTTTTTGTACAGTATGTACTGATCCCAATAGTAACCATCTACATACTTATTCTGTACAGCTATCTTATTAAGATCATAGTGCAGTGGGAGCTTCCAACCGGTTGGGTGGCTAATTTGGTTCTCAGTTTTTCAATAGCAGGTATTTTTTCATTGTTATTACTTCACCCGATAAAAGACGAAGCTAAAAATAACTGGATTCGATTCTATTCAAAGCTTTACTACATCGGTTTGGTTCCTCTTGTGGTGTTACTTTTTGTATCAATAGGGACAAGAATTTCTGAATACGGAGTTACCATTAACCGCTATTATGTAGCAACGCTTGCAGTCTGGTTAGCGGGTATTGTACTCTATTTCATAATAAGTAAAACCAAAAATATTAAAGTAATCCCGGTTTCTCTTGCCTTGGTGGGGTTAGGAATTAGCTTTGGACCATTTAGTGCATTTTCGGTTTCGGAAAGAAGTCAAAGTGGTAGAATTTCTGAGATTCTTGAAAAAAATAATATACTAAGTGAAAACGGAACAATATTAAAAGCGGAAAGCACGATAGCATTTGAAGATCGTTCGGAGGTTTCATCTATAGTTCGCTATATGATTGACAATCATGACCTAAACTCATTAGAGCCTTTGTTTAATGCTGATTTAAAGACAGAAATTGATGCAATTGAAAACGAGGATCTTGAATTCAGAACTAAAGCGGAAAAAGTCGTTCTATTAATGGGGATAGAATATGTAAATGAATGGGAGAATGTGATTACAGATTCCCTGAATCAAAACAGATATTATGAATTTGATGCAGAATCTAAGACCGCTGTTGATATTTCATCATATGATTATTCGTTTAACCGGCTAAGATTTTTTACAGGAACACCTGAGGTGACAATAACTGCCGGAGAGCAAGAGCTGAAGCTGTCACCAAACTTTGACGAATTCACTTTCTTAATTAAAAACAGAGAGGGTCAGGAATTAATTACAATATACCTTAAAGATAAAATCGAATATCTTCAGAAGAATTATCCGTCCGGTTCTTATGATAGCAGAGTTCCGGCAGAGGTAATGACTGCTTCAGTAGAAAATGAAAATCTTTCGATAATGATGGTGATTCATGCTGTAAGCGGCAATTCAGGAGATGATGCCAGCCTGAGTAATATCCAATTCACATTATATCTAACAACCAATCAATGAAACACCACTCCACTAGTCCTTCAAAAAATAAATATCCTTTTTGGCTGAAGTCTTCAGTTACTTTAATAGGACTATCACTTCTGTTTGTAATTTTGAGCTACGGAAAGTTTATTCTGATGCCTTTGGCTTTTGCTGCTTTTATATCGATGCTGCTGAATCCTATAGTAAGTAAACTCGAAAGCTGGAAGTTAGGAAGGGCATTCAGCATAATTCTGACATTGTTACTTGTGCTGGTTGTTTTTAGCGGAATTGTGAGTCTGATCTCAGCACAATTCGTTCAGTTTTCCGAACGGATTCCGGAAGTAACCGAAAGGCTCAAATCTGTAACTGCTGAAGGAGTTCAATTTTTAGAAGAAACAGTAGGTATTTCTGAAGAGGAAAGAACTGATTATCTGGAGCAGGGCTTTAGTAACCTAATCGACAAAAGTGGGCAATACATCGGTTCAGTTGTTAGTGCAACAACAAGTGCTTTTACGCTGATGTCGCTGTTACCAATTTTTATCTTTTTCATGCTGTATTATAAAGATATGTATCAGACCTTTTTTAGGAAATTGTTTGAGCGTAAAGAAGGGAATTCCATGATCGACGGTGTGCTTGACAACGTGCAAGAAGTCACCCAAAACTATTTAGTTGGCATGCTTACAGTAATTGGAATTTTAGCCGTTTTAAATACAACCGGTTTATTGTTGATAGGATTAGAACACGCTATTTTCTTCGGAGTGTTTGCGTCTCTTTTAGCGGTGATTCCTTATATCGGTATTATTATTGGAGCATTGCCGCCTCTTTTATTCGCTTTTTTGTTGGGAGATACTCTACTGACACCGTTGTTGGTGATTGCGGTTTTTGGAACGGTTCAGTTTCTGGAAGGTAATTTCATCACACCAAGAATTGTAGGCTCCAAAGTTTCAATCAACCCGTTTATGGCGATGTTGGCGTTAATTATTGGGGGAGAACTTTGGGGCATTTCAGGAATGATCCTGTTTGTACCTTTGATCGGAATTCTACGTGTGATCTTTGAACAAATAGAAGAACTTAAGCCTTATGGTTATTTATTAGGGAATAAGATTGAGTATTAATTTTCAAATTTGATCAATGGGGATTATGTTCCTTACATCAGGTAAGAAAAGTAAGGAATATGTCCAGTGCTACTATAACATCCAAAGGTCAGGTTACCATCCCTAAAAAAGTCAGGGATAAACTACATCTAAAGCCCGGGGATATTATCAATTTTGAAATAGAGTCTTCAAATTCAGTCCGGATAACGTCTGCAAAAAGATCTCCATCTGAAGCGTATGGTATTCTGTTCAGGGAGGATCAAAAAGCTTATACCGTAGAAGAGATGAATGAAGGAATTGAAGAATACATCCGGAAAAAATATAAGAAAAAGTGATAGCGGCAAATACTAACATTCTGGCCCGCTTCTTAGTTAGAGACGTAGAAGAACAAGCACGAAAAGTTAAAGAACTAGTCGATAATGGAGCAATCCTATATATAAATGAAGTTGTACTTTCTGAGTTGTCTTGGGTAATTCAGAAAATGTATGGCTACACTAAAGAAGAATTTGTTTGGGCAATTGATTTTCTGTTTGAAACAGAAGGTTTTTATTTCTTTGATCAGGTAATAGTAAAAAGAGCTCTGTCGGATTTTTTAAATACCTCTGCAGACTTTTCTGACTGCCTGATAAATCAGATAAATATTAATCAAGGTGTTGAAACAATTACCTTCGATAAAAAAGCTTCCAAACTCAAAGGAATGCAGTTGCTGAAGTAAATCAATTACCTCGCCTCAAAAAAAGCTTTTACCTCTTCTGCACTTTTCGTATTCAAAACGCGCTCTTTCTCGTATTTACCTTTCCGGGCAATTCGGGTTCCATATTTCATGAGGTCGATGCCGTCAATTGTATGCGCATCGGGATTAATGGAAGTCATCATTCCAACTTCTTTGGCTTTGTTTCCGAACTTCCAGTCAAGATCTAATCTTCGTGGGTTTGCATTGATCTCGATAGCGGTGTTATGCTCTGCTGCCAAAGCTACCAATTCGTTCAGGTCGATTTTGCTTTCTTCTCTTTTCAAGAGTAAACGTCCGGTTGGATGACCGATCATTCTCGTATAAGGATTCTTTATAGCACTCCGGAACCGCTCCATCATTTTCTTTTCCGGCATTTCTAAGGATTGATGAACGGAAGCGATGATAAAATCGAAGCCTTCCAGAATATCATCATCATAATCCAGACTTCCATCAGCTAAAATATCAGATTCGATTCCTTTAAAGATCACAAAGTTAGTTCCTGCTGATTTGAATTCTTCATTCAAGGCATCAATTTCATCCCATTGCTGTTTTACTTCATCGGGCTTCAATCCTCCGGCGTAAGCTGCCGTTTGGGAGTGATCAGTAATTCCTAAATATTCATATCCTCTTTCTATACAAGCTTCTGCCATTTCTTTGATGGAGAATTTACCGTCACTCCAGGTACTATGAGCATGAATCACTCCACGAATATCATCGTCCGTTACAAGGTCGATCTCTTTTTGAGTTTCAAAGATCTCAAACTCACCCCTATCTTCGCGCAATTCTGGTGGTACAAAATTCAGGTCTAATAATTTGTATATATCCGATTCGGTTTTGAAATTCTGAGGAGCATCCCAATCGGTCTCGCCGTCTTCTTTGAGTTTATACAAACCATATTCATTCAAACTCATTCCTTTATTTCTGGCACGAGATCGCAGTTCGACGTTATGTTCTTTACTTCCTGTGAAGTACATCAAGGCTGCAGCAAAATTTTCAGGTTTCACAATTCTGAGGTCAACCTGTCGGCCATCTGTTGTTCGAACAGAGCTTTTGGTATCTCCTTTCCCAAGAACTTCTGTTACTCTTCCGTGATTGGTGAATACTTCAAATAATCCCGGGATATGTTTTTCTTCAGCAGCAATCAGAATATCAATATCACCGATGG
The DNA here is from genome assembly GCA_017643645.1 of Balneola sp. Lineage (GTDB taxonomy): Bacteria > Bacteroidota > Rhodothermia > Balneolales > Balneolaceae > Balneola. The sequence continues at coordinate 203,775 of JAEPNB010000005.1, read as the reverse complement.
TTTCTTTTGATCGGCGTAATGATCCTGCGAGTTCAATTTGTTGAACACCTTCCAGATCTTTTAAACTGGCGTAAATATCGTCGGCAATTTTCTGAGCTTCATCCAGTCTGCATCGCTCATCATATTTTTCCATCCATTCGATGGACTTCTGAATTTTCTCGGCTGACTTTCCTCCAAGTCCGGGAAGTTTTGCAAGCTCACCATTAGTGATCAGCTCTTTCAACTCTTCAATTTCAGTAATACCGAAGGTCTCATGAATTTTGAGGATGTTCTTCGGACCCAGTCCTGAAATTTCAGTCCATTTCAAAAGTCCCGGCGGTATTTTCTCGCGAAAAGCTTCCAGCACCGGCATTTTTCCTGCTTCAGCATAAGCGTAAATATCTTCAGCAATGGATTTACCGATCCCTTTAATATCGGTCAGGTTCTTATTGTTGATGTATTCGTTGATATCATCGCTCATTCCATCTACAGTGAGAGCTGCTTTGTCAAAGGCGATGGCCTTAAAGCGATTCTCTCCTGCCAATTGCATGAGTTGGAAAACTTCTCTGAGTTTGGATGCGATGTCTTGATTGCTGGGCATATCTTTCGATTTCTTTTGCCACGGAAGCACATAACCACAAAATTTATTTTATAGCTTTTGCGATATGGCGCTTTAGTGGCTGACTATTAATTCAGATCAATATCGTTGTTTTTTAATTCGGTCTCAATCCAATCTGTAAATTCTGAAACTCTGGTATAGAATTCGTGGACATTATAAACACCTTCCGGTTTTCCCATTCCTCTGCCGTCTTGATGCGAACTTACACCAAGTATGTATGCCTGGTCGCCATCAAACCAGAGAGCGGGACCACCACTATCGCCCGGACCACTGATTCCTTCTAGAGGCAATGCATCTTCTGAATCAGGAGCGTCAAAAGTAAATCGAATGAAACCATCTTCGCGAATTCCATCTACTCTGTTTTGAGCAGCACGCATTTTCCGGTCTTTATTAATCGAGCCTTCAACCATTCCTTTGTCTCCGGTGCCTGCCCATCCAGTTCCGGCAAATATAATCTCTTTACCAACTTCGTCATTATTGTAATACAGTTTTGCCAGTTCAATATTGGGAACACCTTCTTCAAGAATTATTATAGCAATGTCATTGGCGAGACTTCTCCCGTCTTCATATTCAGGATGAATGATGATCTCCGAGATCTTATATTTTACTCCATCTACGGTTACATCGTCCCCCATTTGTGGAACAATGGCAACATGAGCGGCCGTTAAAATTACATTTGGGAGAACAAAGGTTCCACAACCGGCATTTAATCTGATTGAGGAACCTGCATATTTTTCAGCTAAAGCAATGTATTCGGATTCATCTACATCATGTCTCATGACTATATCTAACGAAAAACCCGAGATGATGATTGCAAAAAGTAAGGTTTTAGAAAGCATTGGCCAGTAATTGATTAATAATTCCGTAAAAGTTATTCAAAAGAGTTGTTCAAAGGAAAAGTAAGCTGTAAAATCCGTGAAGAATAAACAATTTTAATTCATAACGATCACACTATGTATAGAAGTTTAAAAGCTATAATTCTACTTCTTGTTTTATCTACTGCAACGTTTGCTCAATTACAGTCGCCTGCGGAATTTTTGGGTTATGAACTGGGAGAACAGTGGACATCACATTATAAAGTTCATGCTTATTTTCAGCATGTAGCTGAGAACTCTGATATGGTTACTATTCAGAAGTACGGAGAAACCTATGAAGGAAGAGAGTTGGTATTGACCACAGTGAGTTCGGTAGCAAACCAAGATCGATCTGAAGAAATAAGAACAAATAATTTGAAACGAGTTGGTTTTATGGATGGGGAACCAACGGCTGATAAAACTCCCATTGTTTGGTTAAGCTATAATGTTCACGGAAATGAAACCTCATCGAGTGAAGCTGCTTTAAATACGATTTATAAATTGGTTACGGAAAAGACTGAGTGGTTGAATGATGTAATGGTTGTGATGGATCCGATGATCAACCCGGATGGAAGAGATCGATATGTATATTGGAATAAATCTGTGACCGGTAAAGAGCCAAATGTAAATCCGGAATCCCGTGAGCATAGTGAGCCGTGGCCGGGAGGAAGAACCAATCACTATTATTTTGATCTGAACAGAGATTGGGCTTGGCAAACACAAGTAGAAACACAGCACAGAATTCAAGCTTATTTATCCTGGATGCCACATGTACATGTTGATTTTCATGAGCAGGGCTTCAACAGCCCGTATTATTTTGCTCCGGCTGCAAGACCATATCACACGGCTATTACCGATTGGCAAAGTGAGTATCAAACTATGATCGGTAAGAATCATGCAAAGTATTTTGATCAGGAAAACTGGCTGTATTTCACCAAAGAGTTTTTTGACCTGTTCTATCCCAGCTACGGCGATACCTGGCCAACATTCAACGGTGCTATTGGAATGACCTATGAGCAAGCAGGTCACAGTCGTGGTGGACTTGGTGTCAGAACAGCGGAAGGAGATACATTAAGGCTTTGGGACAGATTGACCCACCATTCAACCACAGGACTTTCTACGGTCGAGATTACTGCTCAAAACAAAGAAAGAGTTGTAGATGAATTTTCGAACTATTTTCAGCAAACAAGAGAGAATGGAGCCGGTGAATACAAAACATTTGTAGTAAAGAAATCCAGTAATCCTGATAAAGTTGCGAGTTTACTCCAATATTTGATCAAACAAAATATTCAGTTTGGAGAAGCAGCAAGTAGTTCCCGAATGGAAGGATACGATTATACAACCGGAGAAACGGGAAGAGTAAATATTGAAGAAGGTGATTACGTAATAAGCACTTTTCAACCTCAGGGTACTTTGGTAAGAGTTTTATTCGAGCCAAAACCTGAATTGGAAGACTCTCTGACGTATGACATCACAGCCTGGGAAACTCATTATGCTTATGGACTGGAAGGCTTTGCCGTAAAAGGAAATATTAACCAGCAGCCGGTTTCCAGCACTACTACTGCATCAGTAACAGCAAATGTAAATAAGCCATATGCTTATCTGGCAAAATGGAATTCCTTGGATGATTTGAAGTATTTGGCGGCTCTTCTAAAAAAAGGAGTAAATGCCCGTTATGCAGAAGAAGCATTTACATTAAACGGAAATAAATATGAAGCCGGCACGCTTGTGATCACAAGAAACGGTAACGAAAAACTGGGCGATGATTTTGATAAAATCGTAAAGAAAACGGCAGATGAACTTGGTCGGTTTATCACTCCTGTAGCAACCGGATTTGTAAACTCAGGGAAAGACTTTGGGTCATCTTCAGTTAAATTTTTAACCGCTCCAAAAGTTGGACTTATAGCAGGTGAAGGAACCAGTTCTAATATGGTAGGACATATCTGGCATTATTTTGACCAACAGATTGATTACCCTGTTAACCTTATAAACAGAGATGATATTTGGTATATAGACTGGCATGAATATGACGTCATGATCATGCCTTCGGGGTCTTACGGAAGAACCTTCGATGAAGATGGACTAAAGGATCTGAAAGAATGGATAAGAGGAGGAGGCACCCTGATAGCAGTTGAAGGAGCAAACGGGTTTTTAGCCGGTAAGGATGGTTTTAACTTAAAGAGAAAATCTCCTGAGGATGACGACGAGAAGAAAGAGGAAGACCCAAATGATAAGTTGAAAAAGTATGGCGAATCAAACCGTGCTTTTGCATCCAGGCTAAATGCAGGTTCTATTTTTGAACTGGCAATGGACAATACCCATCCTTTAGCATTTGGTTATACGGATACATATATGTCACTAAAGCTTGGTTCAACCGGATATGAATATCTTGAAAATGGATGGAATGTGGGTGCGGCAAAAGCTGACGCACACAGAAGTGGATTTGTAGGAGCAGATGCTAAAAAGACATTAGAAAACACTCTATCATTCGGAGTTCAGAATATGGGTTCAGGCAGAGTTGTTTATATGATCGATAATCCTTTGTACAGAGGTTTTTGGCACAATGGAAAATTGTTATTTGGCAACGCAGTGTTTTTTGTAGGGAATTAAGCGAAAAAGGAGTTGGTAATATTATTTAACCAACTCCGCTTCACTTGCTATAAACCCAAATGAAGCCCAGTTTCCGGCATCATATACACTTTGCCAGATTTCCATTGCACGGTCTTTTCTACCGTTTATATAGTGCCAGTTACCAATTCCGTATCCAACGGTTGCGTCGCTTAGTGCATCCGTTTCTGTATCCAGAAGCGCATTGGGATCAAACTCTCCTTTGAAAACTAAAAGCAGTTTATGATAACTGTCATTTTCAACGATATTCATTTCTGCTTGTATGGGTTCAATAATTTTTCCTGCATATTCATCCTGGCCATCCCGCCTGAGACTCATGTAATACCAATATAGTGCAGCAGTCATCATATCATCATTCGTACTGGCATTGATGCACTCCACATATGCGCGCTGTGCTTTTTCAAAATCTTCTGATAAATAGTAAGCTAATCCTAAGTGATACCATATGTTGGTGTGTAAACTACTTGTAGGCTGATTTAATGCATTTGGAAGTCCGTCTTGTTCTACGATATCTTCAGTATCCTTAATAAGCTCCGCAGCTTTTTCCAGATCTTTAATGGCCAGATCGAAAGCACGAAGAGAAATATATCTGTGCCCACGATGACGATAAAGGGCTGGGTTCTTAGAATCTTGATCAATTCTTTTCGATAACAGATCGATCGCTTTTCTGTATTCACCATTATAGCCCAAATATCGAGCTTCCCATATAACAGCTTCTGTTTCAGCATCTCTGGATCTTTCCAAGAGCACCAAAGAGTCGATTCTTTCAGAAAGCGCCTGAGGCAACATTGTGGAGTTTGTACGTAATGTGTCACCTAAAAGAGAAACAGTTTGCACTCCTTCAGGGTGAGTAGCGAATTTTGGTGTTGGGGATGAACAGCCCAGAATGAACCCAATAAAAATTACAGCAGATAAACACTTCATAAATCAGATTTGATAGTTAGTTAATTCCTAAATGTAGGAAATACTGAAGAAGTACTAAAATCTGAAAAGTAATTAAATCTTATAAGTCTATTTCATGATAGATGGGCTGATCTTTAGCAAAGTCATACAAAGTAAGTCGGCGTAAATTATAATAGCCTGACCAGTAATTTCTTAAAGCCTGAATATAATTTCTTCGTGCACTGTCTTTTTCGTTTTGTGCAATAAAAAGATTAGTGATATCGATTTTTCCAATCAAATAACGGTTTTTTGACACATCATATCGCCGCTCAGCAATGTTATCCGAAATTTCTGCCAGCTCAACCTGACCCTTCAAAAGTTCAAACTCACGTACGGTACTTCTTACGCTCAACTCAAATTGCAATCGTTGATATTCAATACTGTTTGCAGTGGCTAACTGTTGATTACGAGCAGACTTTATCTGGGCTATATTCTTTCCCCAGTTAAAAATTGGGATTTGAAAACGAACATTAAAAAACTGTCTGTTGTCAGGGTTCGTGTATAAATCTTCAAACTCAGTTGAGGTTTGGTTTAATCCATAATCTGCTCTCAAGGTGGCTGTAAATCCTGCATTTTTTTTTGCCTGATCGTAAGCTTGATTTGCCTGTATTTCGTCTAGTCGAAATTGAAGGGACTGGCTATTATTTTCTAAGGCAAGTTCTAGAGCTTTATCGAAGTCCAGATTTATATCGGGCGCAGTATTCGGGGCTTTTACTTCAAGTGTTACGTCATTATCAATACCAAGAAGAGCTTTGAAATTTTCTTCAGCTCGTTGATAGTTCAGCTTTGCATTCGTTAACGAAGTTTCAGCGTTTCTATATGCAAGTTCAGTTTGAAGAAGATCATTTTCAGCAAGGCTTCCCACTTCGTATCTGCCTTTAGAAATATTATATATAGAATCATTAACTGTAACATTGAACTCAGCAATTTCAACATTGATCTTAGAAATTAACACATCAAAAAAGCTTTGGGTTACCGTAAAAGAGAGATCTTCGAGGTCTTCTACAAATTGCTTTTCAGCAATCTTAAAGCGAAGGGGTTCAATCTTGTTCCTCCATTTCAGATTATTGAACTGAAAAAGAGGTTGAGTATAACTTGCTATTAACGGCGTACTCTGCCATGCATATGTATTCTCGCCATTGAAGATTCCAAGGCGGGTTATCCCTGTTGAAAGAGAAAGATTCCCTCCGGTTGGCAAAATATTTTGACTGGCTGAAAAATTTATAGAGGCTTCTGACTGTGTTCTTCTAGAAAAAACAACTGTACCATCATCCTGTACATTTGCAAAAATTTGATTACTGAAATTGGGGGCATCTCCAGAAAGTGCAAACCCGGGTAATAGATCAGCTCTAAAGGATTTATATCTCCATTTAGAAGCAATTAAACTGAAAGTTGCAGCTCTGGAAAGTGGACTGTTATCTTTTGCAATTTCAATACTTTCTTTAAGGGTTAAACTTCGGACAGCCTGAGCACTGATTTGAATTGTTCCAAGAAGAATTATTACAAATAAGGAAAATAATGTTCTTTTATTCATGTCTTAACGCGTGTATTGGATCTTGTTGAGCGGCGCGTTTTGCAGGAAAAAATCCGAAGACTACTCCAATTAAAAGCGCCACGCCAAATGAAATGAAAATTGAAATGGGAGTAACAATGGTGGCTATATCGGCAGTGGCTTCAATGGCGAAACTGAAAAGCATTCCGAGGATAATGCCCAAAATGCCACCGGTAATACTGATGGTAAGTGCTTCTGTCAAAAACTGTAATTCGATGTCCTTTTTTTGTGCTCCTACAGCCATTCTGATTCCGATTTCACGGTAGCGTTCAACAACTGAAGCCAGCATGATATTCATGATTCCAATCCCACCAACGATCAAAGAAATAGATGCGATAGAAGAAAGAACAATATTGAAAATTCGTTTAGTTCGTTGCTCTTGCTGCAGAAGCTGTTCGGGTACAATGATCTCAAAATCCACAACGTCATTGTGTCGTCGTTTAAGCATGCGTGACAACACTTCAGCAATTGGGACGCTGTATTTGGTATCGCTTACTCTTACGATAAGTTTGTCCAACTGATTGTAGTTCCCATCTCCACCTTTACCTGAGCCACCTGAACTCACCATCATTCCCCCTCCGAAAAAAACGGTAGAGCTACCGCCGCTTAAATCTTTTTTTGTGAGAAGAGCACGGTTTTTAAAACGAAGGAGCACGGTTGTTGCGGGAGCAAAAATATCCAGATTGTAATTTCTGATTCCGAGGCTCTCAATATTTTCAGTAGACAGATCACGCTTTTTCAGCACCCCAACTACTGTTAACCAAAGATGACCTACTTTGATTTTTTTACCGATAGGATCTTGTCCTGCAAAGAATTTTGAACGTACGTCATAGCCTATAATGCAAACAGGAGAAGAGCTTTCGATTTGTGCATCAGAAAAATTTGATCCACTTATTACTTCAAAATTATTGATGTTGAAATAATCATCATTAACACCAACTAGTTTACCGGTCCTCATTCTAGCGTTTCGAATGAAATTTGTTTCATACACAATTTCAGGGCTGACAAATTCAATTTCCGGTAATACAGATTGAATGCTCCTTAAGTCTTCAAGGGTTAAACCGGGAGAAAATCTCTTGCTTTCTTCAGTAGCATTTTCTTCATCAACCTGACCTTCTTCCTGCTCAATCACCGGTTGAATAATTACATTATTTGTACCCAACAATTGCATTTGAGAAAGTACTTCTTGTTGAGCTCCGGTACCTATAGCCAGCATTGCAATTACAGAGCCAACACCAAAGATTATTCCAAGAGAAGTGAGAAAAGCCCGCAACTTGTTTCTGCGGATAGCTTCAATGGCAATATCAAAATTATAAAGAAGTTTTTGAAGCACGAGGAATGATTAATTGTTTGAGGTGATATCGTCTTTCAGATAAGATTTAGTTATTCCCGAAGTGTCTTCAGGCATTGAGAGATATAAACGGTCATCCATCGAAATTCCACGATGAATAACGGCCTCATTTTCATTGATCAATCCAAGTTCTACCTGCTGCATTTTTGAACCAATACCATCTTTCAAAAATACAAAGCTCAGAGAATCCTGTGCGTGAATAGTTTCTAAAGGAATTGAAATAGCATTATCAAGCTTGTCAATCTGGATTTCATTACTGGTTGTCATGGCGGGACGTAATAAACTATCTGTTCCTGCTATTTCAATAATAACTTCATACACTTTTGAGTCAGAATTAGGACGCTGCTCACCAATATTTGCTACGCTGGTTACGGTACCATCCAGAATTTTACCTTGTACTGCATCTAAGCCAACAATTACTTTTTGACCCTCTTTTACTTTCTGAATATCAATTTCATTAACATAAGTAAGAGACTCCATAACGGTAAAGTCGGGTAGCTCAGCCACTATAGGGTTCCATGCACTGATGTCCTCTCCAACCGTAACTTTACTTCCATTCCAATTACGTTTATATATTAGCATTCCTTTATCCGGCGCATAAACTGTGAATTCGCTCATAAGAGCCTGAATTTTGTTAAGCTCGTTTTGTTTTTTTGAAAGTTCTGCTTCGATCTCGCTGATCTTGGCAACAGCTTGCTTTACTTTAGTCTGATAGTTCTTCTTTTCCTGAGCCAGAGTTCTTTTAGCTTTATCCAGTTCTATGACGGCTTGACGTTGAACCGCAGGTGATTCATACTTTGACTGATCAACAGCTATCTGGCGTTCTTCCAATGCATATTCAAGATTTATGAGGTTGTCACGGGCTTGTGAGAGCGTAAGAGTGCTATCTAACTGAGCTTGTGTAACTTGTGATTGGGCTTGCTGAACTTCAAGTTGAGCATCCTGCATTTTCGCAAGAATAGGAGAGCGATCTAATTCAGCAACAAAGTCACCTTTTTTTACAATGGAGCCTTCTGGGATCAACCGCTGAACTTTCATGTTGTTAATACGAAAATCTCTAACTCCTTGTGGTCCTTTAATTTCTGTTGAGTTTTTAGCACGCAATTCACCCGTACTAATTACTTCAACTACAAATTCACCTTGCCTGGGAGAGGTATAAAGTTCGGCTGTTTCATCATTATTGCCACCGAAAACCATCCATAAAATTACAACGGAAAGTACAAGGGCAATAGGCAGAATTAATTTCTTTTGCATAATATTGTATGTTAGAATTCCCCTAATAATACGAATTTAGAGTTAGACGAACCTACTAATAGAATAGTTTTACAAGAATGAATTTTTTACAGGTATTATCAATCAGTCTTCCTGAAATTCATCTTGCTGGTAAAGAACTTCTCCATATGAAATCTCTTCACCAGCTAATACGAGTATAGTTGTAGGCAGTCCTTTCAGGCGTTGCTGAATATTTCCATAGTAATCCAGAAAGTTTTCATCAGGCTCAGCCATCCCCATAAAAATAAGATCAGTTTCTTTTGAAGACTCGTGAAGAATTTCATCAAACGTTCTTCCGTTTGAAACGATTACCTGGGCCTTTGCTCCTGTACGAAGTTTTTTGCTGATTTCGGTAAGATTTTTTTGAGCATCTTCGGCGCCTTTTTCGGAGCCTACCACCATTTTAAGATATACTTCTGCATCAAACCAGCTTCTGCTACTCTGAAGCAGGTAACCTAAAATCATCATCAACCCACCATTACCTTTCAAACCGCCCCACCAGATATCGATTCTCTTTTTCTTGCCAAATCCCTTCTGTTTATCGTCATGAACAATAAGAACATTTCGCTGAAGACGATGAAAAGTTGAGATCATCTGACAGTAATCTTTTCGAATAGCTTCATTTTCGCTGTCACCAAGAATGATGGTATTCGGAACCAGCGCTCCAAGTCCGTACGCTTCAACTAAGCGCTCTCCTCCTTTAAACGGGTCGTCTGCAGTAAGAACTTTTACTAATCCCTGAATTCCTCTTTTAGCCAAAAACTCACGAATATTATCCTCTATAGTATTTTGATGTTCTACCGAAAACTTATCATTCGTAATTACCGTTGATACTGTTAATAAGCCACGGTTGTGAGTTATTGAGGAAGCCAGATCTATTAAATGCCACCTTTTGGTTGGTGCCCCGGAAAGAACCAACGGATTTGGGCGCCATGTTTTTGAATCTTCTTCTACGCGTATTCTAAGTAAACCGGCTCGGGTAATAGCCATCCAGATTCCACGACGCACATCACCCCAGGTAGATTCCAACTCCCTTCTTTCCAGCCAGAAATAAATAGCTAACACAAAAATAAAAGCTACAATCGTGGCAGTAGCATTGATCAGAAACATCACAGCAATACAACCAATTGCACCAACTATAGAGAAGATCCAATGCACTTTAAATTTTGGTCTGAAGGATGGGCTTCCAAGAATACGCTCGATTCCAGCTGTAATATTTAAGACTCCATAAGTTGTAAGGAAAAACATGGTAAGAACGGGAGCAATAAGATCAAGATCCCCGAAATAAACTGCTGCTAAAGCAAAACCTAAAGTTACAATAGTTCCCATTCTCGGGGCATCATCATCGCCGGAACCTTGTCCGAGAAAATGCATCCATTTTGGTAAAACACGATCGCGGGCTAAAGCCTGAAGCACTCTGGGTGCACCTAATATACTTCCAAGTGCACTGGATAGAGTAGCTCCCCAAACCCCGATCAAAATAGCATCCCCCCAGTATGAGATCTGACGCATGATCAAAGGATTTTCAATCAACGTTAAAGCGTCTGCTCTGTTAGCTAAAATGATAGGAAGTCCCATATAAATCAGATATCCAACTCCAACCGCAGCGAACGTTCCCATAGGAATAGATTTCCCGGGCTCTTTCAGGTCACCACTCATATTTACCCCTGCCATGATCCCGGTTACAGCAGGAAAAAACACAGCAAAGACTACCCAAAAAGGTTCAGAATTTGCATCGGAAGCACCCCAAAGTTCAATTTCAGTTGGTTCTATGGGTTTGCCAAATAAGAGAGAAAGCAATGAAATCCCAATACCGAACATGATAAAATATTGAGCACGAATTGCTGTTTTTGCAGAAACCAAAGCCAGAACAGTAACTAAAATTGTAGTGGCAATACCTACTAATTTAAAATTCAGAGCCGGAAAAACCTGAACCACACTTTCCGCAAATCCAACAGTGTAAAGGGCTACAGATAATGCCTGAGCTATATAAAGGGGAATACCGATCGCTCCACCTGACTCAATTCCTAAAGAGCGACTTATCATATAGTAAGCGCCACCGCCTCGAACGCGCTGATCGGTAGCAATGGAAGCAATGGAAAGGGCTGTCAAAAAAGTAATAGCGGTGGAAAGTGTAACTATTAAAAGCGTGCCTAAGAGTCCAACATTACCAACTACCCATCCAAAACGCAGGTACATGATTACGCCGAGAATGGTAAGAATGGATGGAGTGAATACACCACCAAATGTTCCCAGGCCATCTTTGGAACTCTCTATTACACTTTCGGCCTTTGGTGCATTATTGATAAATGGGATTTTCATTTATCAACTTTGATAGATGTGTGAATATTGAGCTGAAGAGTAAAGATCACTTTCTATTGTAATGAATTATCCAGCATTCCGGATTCCAGATCATATTCCGAAGCATATTTAGTCTCATCTATGATCTTTTTAGGATCGTTATTTTCGTCAACAATAACCACGGTTGGCTTATGAGATTTTGCTTCTTCAGGAGTCATGTCTGCATAACTGATCACAATAATTCTATCATTAATCTGTGTAAGACGGGCTGCAGCTCCATTCATGCAGCAAATACGACTGCCCCGCTCTCCGGGAATAGTATATGTTTCCAGACGGGAGCCATTAGTGATATTAAGAACCTGTACTTTTTCGTACGGAAGGAGGTTGGCAGCGTCCAAAAGGTCCTGATCAATGGTAATGCTTCCCTCATACATAAGGTTAGCTTCTGTAACTACCATTTGATGTAATTTCGATTTAAACATGGTTATTTGCATTCTTATAACCTCAAATTTCCAATATTAAGTTGTCGATCAATCTGGTTTTCCCCAAATAAGCAGCGATTGCTAACACGTACTTATTTCCTGTGGAAAGTTTATCGACGGGTTGTAAAGTGTCTAATGAATACACGGAAAGGTAATCATTCTCAAAGCCCTTTGCTTCCAGTTCATCTTGTTGATGCGAGATCAATAAAGTCGGCTCCATCACTCCATTCTCTATTTGTTGAGCAACGTAAGTCAATGCCCGGTATAAGCTGGGTGCAAGGGTTCGTTCTTCGCTTGATAAATATGCATTCCTGCTACTCAGTGCTAAACCATCCTCTGCACGGCCGATTGGAGCCATCAAGAGTTCAACCGGATGATTAAACTCTTTTACCATTTGTTCAATGATGCGAAACTGCTGATAATCCTTTTGCCCAAATACGGCTATGTTAGGATTTACAATATTGAAAAGTTTGTTTACCACCAGTGCTATTCCCTGAAAATAACCGGGGCGACTTCCGCCATCTAAATGAACGTTCAGCTCTTCAATATCAATACTGAAATATTTTTTTCCTGAACCGTACATGGTTTCTGTGTCAGGCATAAAAACAACATCCACGTTTTCTTCTTTGCAAAGCTTCAGATCAGCTTCAATGGTTCGCGGATATGTTCCAAAATCTTCATGAGGGGCAAATTGTTCAGGGTTCACATAAATAGAAACAACGATCGCCTCGGCATGTTTGCGCGCCATCCTGATGAGCGAAAGATGACCATCATGGAGTGCCCCCATAGTAGGAACAAAAGCTACTTTTTTCCCTTCTGATTTCAGGTGATATACCTGTTCCCGAATTTCTTGTATGGATTCTGCTGTTTTCATTTGAACATAAAAAGAGACGCGAATAAGCGTCTCGTTTAATTAAAGGTCGCTCAGAGCGATAGCGAAGAATCTGCACAACTAAAAAGCGGTGAAGATCCCTCGTAAATATCCTCAGGTTGACGTGTGCTAAACCGCACGATCCATATCAAATCCCTGAAGAATTTGTTTAATTCTGTTCAGGAATGCTCCGCCGTGTGCACCGTCAATAATTCTGTGATCGTAACTCATTGACAGGTACATCATTTGCCTGATCGCAATTACATCGCCGTTTTCTGTTTCCAAAACTACCGGTTTCTTCTCAATCGCTCCGGTACCGATAATGGCAACCTGTGGCTGATTGATGATCGGAGTTCCCATGATATTACCCACACTTCCGTAGTTAGTTAAAGTGATGGTTCCTCCAACAAGATCGTCCGGACTTAATTTTTTGCTTCTGGCTTTGGTAGCAACTTCATTTACAGCTTCAGCCAGTCCAACTAAATTCTTTTGTTGTGCTTTTTTCATTACAGGAACGATCAATCCGCCTTCGCCGCCTTCTCCAAGAGCAACAGCCAAACCAAAGTTAATGTCCTTTTTAACATGGATCTCATCTCCATTAACAGAGCTGTTAATAAGCGGGAATTCCAACATAGCTTTAATGATCGCTTCAACAAATAGAGGAGTGAACGTAAGTTTATGTCCTGTTTTCTTTTGGAAAGCATTTTTGTTCGCGTTTCTCCACTTCACCATGTTAGTAACGTCTACTTCTGCAAAAGTAGTTACGTGAGCAGAAGTCTGAACTGATTTCACCATATGCTCAGCGATCATCTTACGCATACGGTCCATTTTGATGATCTCAACTTCACCAGATGGAGACTTAATATCCAATTGGCCGGCAGAAATAGATCCGTCGCTGGACTTAGAAGTACTACTTGGTTTACTTAATCCCGCTGAGCTTTTTGAAGCTGATGGCGCAGAAACTTTACCGTTTTTCTTGTCCTCTACATAACCAAGAATATCTTTTTTGGAAACTCTTCCGCCCTGACCAGAGCCGTCAATGCTTTCCAGTTCTTCCTGGCTAATTCCTTCTTCTTTAGCAATAGAGCGAACAAGTGGGGAGAAAAATCTTCCGTCACTTCCCATCCTTTGTGGTTCTGATCCTCCGGAAGAATCACTTGATCCATTATTTTGCATCAATTGATCAGGAGTTTTAGCTGCAATTTCTTCTTTAGATAATTTCTTTTCTTCTTTTTTAGCTGATGAAGAGCCGGAATCGGATTTTGGAGCTGATGATCCTGAACCCGCTCCTTTGCCGGTTGAAATGATTGCAATCGGTTGACCCACTTCGATGGTGTCATTTTCCTCTGCTAAAATTTCTACAAGTGTTCCGGCAGCAGGTGAAGGAACTTCGCTGTCTACTTTGTCTGTAGAGATCTCTAAAAGTGTTTCATCTTCTTCAACTTCATCGCCAACTGATTTATTCCAACCAATTACTGTAGCTTCAACAACGGATTCTCCCATTTGAGGCATCATTACTTCGATACGCTCTCCGCCATCATCTCCACCACCGGCGTTTGATTCTTCGGCAGCAGGAGCACTTTCTTCTTCTTCCGCTTCAGGCTCAGGTTCTTCTTCTTTAGTTTCTTCCTTTGCTTCTGGTTCAGGAGATGAGTTTGTGTCTCCAACAGCGTCTGCATCGGTCTCGATAATGGCAATAGGTTTACCAACTTCAATGGTGTCGCCTTCTTCAACTAAGATCTCAACAAGTGTGCCGGCTTCGGGTGATGGAACTTCACTATCTACCTTATCAGTAGCAATTTCGAGCAGTGTTTCGTCAACTTCTACAGTATCACCTACAGACTTGCTCCACTCAATTACTGTTCCTTCCATTACCGATTCGCCCATCTGGGGCATTACTACTTCTACCTTAGCCATAAAAATCTTTTAATTTGATGCCTTAACGGCGGTTTTAGCTGTTTTTGCAAAGGACTTAAAGTTCTACATTATTCTAATTACTTCAAAATGCAGATAGTTCCTTTTATTGTTAAAAAAGCGCTTTTAGAGAAGTTTTATAGAATGTTAGTTCAAAGCCTGTATCAAATCTTCAATAAGGTCATCCGGATGCTCTAAACCAACGCTCAATCGTATTAAGTTTTCCGGCGAATGAGATTGATCACCTTCACTGGACCGGCGATGTTCCCAGGTGCTCTCAATTCCTCCAAGGCTGGTAGCTCTTGTTATGAGTTTGGAGGAAGCAACTGCTTTAAGCGATTCTTGTTCTGTACCATCAAAAAGAAACGAGATCATTCCGCCAAATCCACTCATTTGTGCCCTGGCAATTTCATAACCTTGGTGCGATTCTAATCCCGGATAATAAACTTCTTTTACTTTAGGGTGATCAGAAAGGAATTCGGCGAGTTTTTGAGCATTTTCATTATGAGCTCGCATTCGATACGGAAAACTTCTGATACTTCTGCATAGCAACCAGCAATCTTGGGCAGAAGGTACAGCACCCTGACCTTGCTGGATATTTCGGATTCGGTTAAACATTTCATCTTGTTTTGCTGAGATGATCGCACCACCTAAAATATCACTGTGTCCGGCTAAATATTTTGTAGTGGAATGCATCACCAGATCAGCTCCAAACTCAATTGGATTCAGGTTTAAAGGAGATGGCCAGGTATTATCTACACAAACTTTTGCATTGATGGTTTTTGCCAAAGCACACACTTTTTCAAGATCGGTAATGTGCATTAACGGATTGGAGGGAGTTTCTGCGTAGATCAGTTTTGTGTTTGGGCGAATATTATTTTGAACCTGTTCAAGATCTCTCATATCTGTGAATGTAAACTCCAGATTCCATCGCTTACCAAAAGTATTCAACGTTTTTCGGGTTCCGTGATACACATCTTCAGGAACGATAATATGAGAGCCTTCTTCCATTGCCTGAAATACACTTCCGATAGCTGCCATACCGGACGAAAAAGCAGCACAAACTTCTCCACCTTCTAAGTCTGCGAGGACTTTTTCCAGTTGCAGTCGGTTTGGGTTACTGTGTCTTGTATATAGATAATCTCCATCCTGATGTCCGGCTACAGAGTGTTCAAAATTTGTTGAAACTTCTATTGGAGGAACTACGGACCTTGATCCCGAAGAATGATCCAGAGATCCGTGAATGGCGATGGTTTCTATGTTTTTGTTCTTAGTCATCGTTTATACAACACAAAATCGAAATTATCTATTTTTCTAAAGTCTTCATCTGCTGTGAAAAAGGTATAGCCATATTCTAAAGATAGTTGCTGCAATTATTGCGTCAAGTAACTTTAAATTAAATTTTCGGCGTAATTCAATGGCTCTATTCTTAAGCTGATCTGTAAATCCAATAATTGTAACTGCATTCAAATATTCCTTAAGAAGTTTTTCTTCTTGAACAGTAATTTTAGAATATGAAAGAAGTTCCATTTCTGAAAAAACTGATACATGTATGTGATTCTTGTCTAAATAATTTGAAAGAGTTTGATCACCGTTTGCATGATAAATAATAATATTTGTATCAACGAGCAGTTTCAATACGATCTTTTCTAGCTTCTCTCTGGTATTCTGTTCCGTCAATATCCCAGTTTATTATCCCGCAAAATTTTTTAGCATCAAATTCATTCTCTGGAGTGAGCTTTTTTTTGACTAGCCTTTTCTTTGAAGATTTTACCGAATCTGATTTCTTTATTATTTGAACCATGATCTTTCGCTTAATTAACTGAAATAATATAATAAACTATCATTTAATTTCTCTTATTGCTTTAATACGTTGTAATGCCGGAGGGTGCGAATAATTCAAGAATACATAAAAAGGATGTGGAGTTAAATTAGAAAGATTGTCTTTCGATAACTTCTTCAGTGTAGCGATCATGTCTTCAGGTTTTCCGGTTGTGGTAGCGGCAAATTCATCGGCTTCGTATTCGTGTTTTCTTGAGGATATCTGCATAAATACGGACAAGATCATATCAATTGGGGCGTACAACATTCCGAAGAAAATGAGTCCGGCATAAACAGACATTTCATCCATATAAAAAGCATCAAATAATCCTTCGGCTTGCAAGAAAATAGAAAGCACAAACAGCATAACTCCCGTTTGAACTACACTCGTGATCATCCCTTTAATAATGTGCTTCTTTTTGTAATGACCAATTTCGTGAGCAAGTACAGCAACTAACTCGTCATTGGTATGATTTTCGATCAAAGTGTCATACAGAGCTATACGCTTATTTTTCCCAAATCCGGTAAAGAAAGCATTGGATTTACTTGAACGCTTTGAACCATCTATCACAAATAAGCCTTGTAGCGGAAAGTCAACTTTATCGGTGTATTCTTCGATAGCTGTGCGTAGCTCGCCTTCTTCAAGCGGAGTAAATTTATTAAACAAGGGCATGATCCAGGTTGGGGCCACATATTGCATCACCAAAGAAAAAAGAGTGATAGCAATCCATGCATAAAGCCAAGCCAGATCACCTGTGTACATAAAGAAAGCAAGAATTCCTGCAAGTAAAGGCATTCCGATCAATAGCCCAAGCCCTAATCCTTTAATCAGATCTAAAACAAAGGTTTTTGGTGTGGTTTTGTTGAAGCCAAATCGTTCTTCAATCACAAAAGTGGAATAAATACTGAATGGAAGCGAGATCAATGACTTGGCAACCATCAATACAGCGATATAAAGCAATCCGGTGACCAGTTCTCCAAAACCCCAGGCTCGTACAATATCATCCAGCCAATTAAATCCACCTGAAAACCAGAAATAGAGAAGCACAACAAGATCAAAGCCACCGGTTATAAATCCGAATCGAGTTTGGGTTTTGGTATATTCCTGTGACTTGGCATAGGTTTCTTCGTCATAAACGCCTTCAAATTCATTGGGCAATTCTTTGGATAATGATTTCAGATTCAGATAATTGGAAACCAGGTCAAGTATAAAATCCACCGCAATGGTTACGAGGATAATTATGGCGTAAATGTTCATTTAGATGGATTGTTTTTAGAAAGCATCAAAAATAGGGAAATCAAACTTCAGTTCCCCATCCATCATAATTTCCATTATTTTTTTCAGCAAGTTTCTCCAACCAATCTCCAATGTCTTCTAATCTTTCAGAGGAAACAATCATATTTTTAGAAGCATTACAACACCACTTATTATCAAAAGGTGATTTATTTACGAATGTTTCAAACTGAAGGTTTATTAGTTCAACCTCAGCATTTACCGCATCAATTTCGGTGGGAAAATACATAAAAAAGTCTACATGACGCTTTCTGTCAAGATCACCACCAAGTTTAGTGATCTTTTGAATAACAGATTTGTCAATTCCTTTTGGGCGTTTCATATAACATGAAATCAAAAATTCAGGATAAATTCAAAATTTTTGCCATGTAATTACATTGTAAGTATATTCTGAAAAACATTTCATGCTATGAAAACAAAGTTAATAAAGATTGGAAATTCGCAAGGAGTCAGGATTCCAAAGCCTATTATAGAAGAGAGTGGGCTTAAAGGAGAGATTGAGCTTTTGCTCAGAGATAATGAGGTTGTGCTCCGTTCTGTACAGGAACCAAGAGTGGGATGGGATACTTCTTTTAAAGAAATGGCAGATAATAACGACGACGAACTTCTGGATAAGAAGGATACAGAGAGAAGTAATGACTGGGATGAAACCGAATGGGAATGGTAAAGAAGCACGATATTTCCAGATTTGATATCTATTTGATCTCTCTTGATCCAACCAAAGGTTCTGAGATCAAGAAAACCCGGCCTTGTCTGGTAATCTCTCCGGATGAGATGAATAGAAATATAAGAACAGTAATTATAGCTCCGCTTACATCAGTCTTTCGAAAATATCCTTCCCGCGTTAATCTGACATTCCAAAAAAAGAAAGGACAAATAGTTTTAGATCAGATAAGAACGGTAGACAAGCAAAGATTGATAAAAAAACTGGGGTCAGCAAACACCTCCACTCAAGCCAAGGTTCTTGACGTTTTAAGAGAAATGTTTGCAGAGTAGGTTTTAGAAACAATAAGGCATAAAGAAGGTGGTATTTTTATTTATCTTAATTCTTTAATACTCTGATCCTATTATTTATGCCCGCCAAACCAAAAAAATTCAAATCCTCCCCAAAGCGATACCATCCTAAAGGTTTAACCATTTTATATGAGGATCATGACATTCTTGTGATCGATAAATCCAGTGGGTTATTAACCATGGGAAATGAGAAAGAATCGGTTAATACTGCTCATTATTTGTTGAATGATTATGTGAAGAAGGGAAACAGTAAGTCGAAGAAGAGAGTTTACATTGTTCACCGGTTGGACAGAGATACTTCCGGAGTTTTGATATTTGCTAAATCAGAACAAACTAAAAGATTTCTGCAAGACAACTGGTCTGATTTTACCAAAACATATCATACTGTTGTTGTGGGAACGCTGTCAAAAAAGGAAGATACTCTCAGTTCGTATTTGGTAGAAAACAGTATCCATAAAGTATATTCTACAAATAATCCTGACGAAGGAAAGCTGGCAAAGACGAAATATAAAGTCATTAAAGAAAATTCTGATTTTAGTTTATTGGAAATAGAGTTGCTTACCGGGCGTAAAAATCAAATTCGGGTTCACCTTGCTGATAAAGGTTGTCCAATCGCCGGAGATTATGTGTACGGACAAAAAACAAAAGGTGTAAGAAGGTTATTGCTACATGCCTCCAAACTTTCTTGTACACATCCGGAAACGAAGCAACAGATGAATTTTGAAGCACCGTTACCTAAAGAGTTTGAACGATTGATGAAATAGAATCAGTTTTTAGATGCATTTAAAGATGGTTGAGATGGAAAATTAGTTTAATATTAAACTATTTGATATATTTGTATTGTTTTAAACAAGGAGGCAATATGAAACACAGTAAAGGCTTACATCACATTTCAGTATTAGCAGGGAATCCTGCAGAGAACTACGACTTTTATGTCAAAAAATTAGGAATGAGAATGGTTAAAAGGTCAGTCAATCAGGACGACCCTTCTACCTATCATCTTTTTTATGGAAATGAAGCCGCTAATCCCGGATCAAGTATTACTTTCTTTCCGTGGCCGCGGGCGCATAAAGGAATTCCCGGAAGCGGTGAATCCGTAAATGTAGCTTTTCAAGTTCCGGAAGGAACAGAAGGCTTTTGGAAGGAAAGGTTGAATGCTCATAATATTGAACACTCAGATATCTTTGAGGTATTCGGGAATCCGGCATTGCGTTTTCAGGATCCGGACGGACTAGAACTGGACCTGATTTTTTCCGGACAACCCAAAGAAAAAGTGAGTGCTTTTGAGACCACTGTTCCAACAGAATCATCGATTCAAGGCTTTTGGTCAACACGCCTGAAAGTAGCTGATCCTGATGCAACCGCAGGTATACTAAAGGATATTTTCAAATTCGAAGAGAAGGAATCAGAAGAAAAACTAACAAGATTTGCTACAGATGCTCAAATAGGAAGCAATGTAATTATTGAAAAATCCGATGATGAGCAAGGAAAAGGCGGACGGGGAATCGTGCATCACGTCGCTTTTCGTGCACAAGATGAAGAAGAATTGGCTGAACTCAGAGAAAAGGTGGTGGAGAAAGGATTACATCCAAGTCCGATTATAGATCGTCACTGGTTTAAGTCTGTTTACTTTCGTGAGCCAAGTGGAGTTTTGTTCGAAATAGCATCCGATGGTCCGGGATATGCAGTTGATGAAGATTTTGAGGAACTCGGCGAAACGTTGATTCTTCCACCTTGGTTAGAGCCAAGAAGAAAAATTATCGAGGATAATCTGCCAGATTTAGGCATATAAAAGATAGTGTAATGGACTTATTCAGAGTTGATAAAGAAAACCCGTTTAAAGGGCCTCATCAGAATCAGAAAACTGCTTCAGGAGGAGTTGATCTTAGCTATGCAAAGTTTGCCATGATCATGATTCACGGACGTGGTGCAAGTGCTGAAAGTATAATCGGGCTTGGCAACGAATTTGAGACGAATGATGAAATTACTTTTATGGCTCCTCAGGCAAGTGGGTTTACTTGGTATCCGTATTCATTCCTTGCCCCGACAGAGAAAAATCAGCCGGGATTAAATTCAGGCTTACAAGCTATTGCTGATTTGATTGTAGAAATAGAAAAAGAAGGTATTTCAAAAGATAACATATTCCTTCTCGGGTTTTCTCAGGGAGCTTGTCTTGCTACAGAATTTGTTGCCAGGCATCCGGGAAAATATGCCGGGGTTATTGGCTTAAGCGGAGGATTGATAGGCGATAAAATAGATCCGTCAGTGTATTCCGGAGATTTAGAAGGAACGCCTGTATTTCTTGGTTGCAGTGATGTAGATCCTCATATTCCAAAAGAAAGAGTAGATGAAACAGAAGCAGTCTTTGAAAAACTGGGAGGAAAAGTCACAAAAAAGATCTATCCGGGGATGGGACACCTTGTCAACGAGGACGAGATTCTCGAAATACAAAGAGTTTTAAATTCTAAATTATGAATGTTGAATAAATTCAGTACAATTCAACATTCATAATTCAACATTAATAATTTCTTCAAATGGAAATTCTCTGGCTTGGTCTTGCCTACGTTTTAGGTATGGTTGTTAAACAACTAAAACTGCCTCCTTTAATCGGTTATCTTATTGCAGGTGTGATACTGTCAGCTTTTGGTGTGTCAGATGAAAATGGTCTGCTCCACACAATAGGCCACTATGGCGTTATTTTTCTTCTGTTCACAGTTGGATTGCATCTAAGGATAAAGAATATTATCCAGCCGGAAGTTTTTGGCGCCGGAAGCATTCATCTTGTGATTAGTGCCGGTATCTTTTTGGTAATTGCAATGGCCTTCGGTTTTTCTGCAATTGAAGGCTTGATCATTGGAATACTCCTCGGGTTTTCAAGTACAGTATTGGCTGCAAAAACACTGGAAGCTCGCGGTGAACTGAATGCTTTTCATGCCCGTGTTTCAATTGGTATTTTAATTGTTCAGGATTTAGTGGCGATAACCGTATTAGCTTTGACCGGTGGAGGAATTCCATCTGTTTGGAGTTTCGGATTGCTTTTATTGCCCCTTCTAAGACCGCTTCTCTTCAAACTACTCACCTCGAGCGGACATGAAGATCTTCAGCTCCTTTATGGACTCTTACTTGCCATGGGTGGTGCCGCTTTGTTTGAGGTACTGGGGCTTTCCAGCGAATTAGGAGCGCTTGTAGCCGGGGCGTTACTTTCAGGTACTCATGAATCGGACGAACTTTCCGAAAAGTTATGGGGGCTTAAAGAAGCATTTCTGGTTGGTTTCTTTTTAGAAGTGGGGTTGGCAGGCCTACCTAATATGAATGACCTTCTGTTTGCAGGGGCTTTATTTGCTGTTCTTCCGATCAAAGCAGTTTTGTTTTTCTTTTTGTTGATACTGTTCAAGCTTCGTTCAAGAAATTCATTTATGGTGACTTTAACATTGACTTCCTTCAGTGAGTTTACGCTGATCGCAGGGATGGTGGCGGCATCAGCCGGTTTTATTCCGGAATCTATGATCATTGTTTTCGCGCTATTAATAGCAGTTTCTTACACAGTAAATGCTCCGTTATCAGCTAAATCGAACAGTTTATGGAAAAGGTTTGAGTACAAACTTATACCGCTGGAAAGAAATGTCAAACATCCGGGTCAGCAGGTAGTGAGTTTAGGCGGAGCTGAATATTTAGTAGTAGGAATGGGACAGGCCGGATCTTCTGCTTACGATTATTTAAAGGAAAGAGATTACAGAGTAACGGGAATGGATTCTGATCCTGCTCAGATCGAATATAATCTGGGAAAAAAACGGCGCGTAGTCTATGGCGATGCTCAGGATGCTGAGTTGTGGGAAAACATAGACCTGTCAAGTGTTAAAGCAATTATGCTTGCAATGCCTTATGCTGATACAAAAATCCAGGCAACTAAAATGCTTCGTGAAAATAAATTTACCGAAGATATTTATGCGCTTACTATGAGGGATGAAGAGCATCAGGCTCTTAAAGAAGCCGGAGCAAATGCGGTATGTTTACCGCTGATACAAGCCGGAAGAAAACTTGCTGAAATAAGTATTAGTGATGAAGTTGACGGTTCAATGTCTCTGAATTTTGAAATGAATTCTTTTGAGTGATTACAGCCTAAATATCAGAAATGAAGAATATCCGAAAGGAAACCTGTCTTCAAAGAATATCCTGATCGAATACGGAGATTATGAATGTCCGTACAGCCGGTTAGGATACAGGTATATCCAAAAGTTTTTGAAAGAAGACACTGACCTTAAATTTATATTCCGCCACTTTCCAATTAAAAAGAAGCACCCACATGCTGAAATGTGCGCTGAAGCAGCTTTATGCGCCGGTGATCAGGGAAAATTCTGGGAAATGCATGATCTTATGTTTGCAGACAATCAGAATCTGAGCAGAGAAAGATTGGAAGAGTTTGCTCAGGAACTCGATCTGGATAGAAGAAAGTTTCATGTAGATCTGGAATCACAAAGTTTTTTGAGTTGGGTTCAGAAAGATTTCAGAAGCGGCGTTAAAAACGGTGTGGATGATACTCCGACCTTTTTTGTGAACGAAACCAAGTATGAAGGCGATTTAGATTATAATCAGCTAAAAGAATTTATCTCAAGCCAAAAATTGATCTAGTTTTTTTCTAAACCCAACATATGATTGAAGTTATTAAACTAAAAATGCTGGTAACCGCATAACTGAGAAGGAAAAGCTATGAGCACATTAAAAGAATTCGCAGTTCAAAAATTACACAGCTTTCCGCAGTTTGAAAACGTGCCTGTAGATCAACTTGACTGGTTGGTAGAAAACTCTCGAATCTGTACCTATATGACTGATGAAAGGATCATGGAGCCGGGTTCTGAGATCGACAAAATGTTCATCATACTGGATGGTAGAATAAGAATTCAGCTTCCAAGAGGAAGTTCTTTTACAAGCATAGGTGATTTTGTGACCGGAGATATTTCCGGGCGACTTCCATTTTCCAGAATGCAATCTACTTTGGCTCATTTAGTAGTGATGGAAGACACTACCATTCTTGAAACTCACGAAGATCTCTTCGTGGAGATCACAAAAAGATATGAGTTGATTGAAGCTTTTGTTCACAGTTTGTCGGATAGAATTCGAAGCTTCACCTCTCAACAGCAGCAAAATGAAAAGCTGGTAGCATTGGGAAAACTTTCTGCGGGGCTGGCTCATGAATTGAATAACCCGGCTTCGGCGATGGTTCGCGGAGCCACTGAGCTCAAAAAAAGATTGTCGCAAACGCCGGACAAGTTCAAGGCTGTGATGAGTATCAAGCTTACCAACGATCAGATAGATGCAGTGAATGATCTGGTGTTTAAAAAAGCAGGAAGAGGGTCTTCAAATCAGCAATCCTTAATGGAAAGAACAGCGCTTGAAGATAAACTAACAGATTGGATGGAAGGTCATGGTGTAGAAGCAGGCTTTGAATATTCTGAGACATTTGCGGAGTATTGTTTTAATACTGAAGATCTTGAATTTGTTTCTTCACATGTAGAAGATGAATATTTACCTGCTGTTTTAGGTTGGATTGAGGATGTTCTTACTACAGAGAAAATGGTGGAAGAGATAGAAGACTCTGCCCGGCGAATTTCCGATCTGGTTTCTTCAGTAAAGACTTATTCTCATATGGACAGGGGAACCGATAAAGAAGTGGTGGAGCTTAAGAAGGTTCTAAAGAGCACAGTTACGATGCTCAATCACAAAGCAAAGCAGAAGAAAGTAGAGATAGAACTGAATATCCCTTCTGATCTATCTGAATTTTATGGATATGTAAGCGAACTGAACCAGGTATGGACGAACCTGCTGGACAATGCAATTGACGCTGTGCCTCAAGATGGAAAGATCGAAGTAAAAGCTGAAGAGAAGAATAAAAATCTGTGTCTGTTTTTTAAAGATAACGGGAGCGGAATTCCGGAGGATGTGTTGCCAAAAATATTCGATCCTTTTTTTACAACTAAAGACGTTGGTGAAGGAACCGGATTAGGCTTAGATGTAGTTCATAAGATTATTGAAAAACATGGAGCCTCAATTGATGTTGAATCAAAACCGGGACAAACAACCTTTGAACTTTGCTTTCCATTGGATTGAATTATTAATTTAAAATTTTGGATTATGAATTACCTTTTGTCACTTCGAACGCATGTGAGAAGTCTAAAAATTGCAATCGTTACTTAATCATTAGATATCTCGCTCTGCTCAATATGACAAAGTCTTTTGTTCATATTCCAAAATTCAGCATTTAAATTTTCTATGAAGAATCCCATAATTTTTACGATCGATGATGATGCTCAGGTGCTTAGAGCCATTACTAGAGACCTGCGTAGCAATTACAGAAAGGATTATAGGGTAATGAGCACTCAATCTCCGAAAGAAGCATTGGAGAGTTTACCCGAACTAAAAAAGCAAGGCGAAACGGTTGCGCTATTTCTATCAGACCAACGAATGCCTGAAATGATAGGGGTAGATTTACTGGAAAAAGCGAAAGGGTATTTCCCGGAAGCAAAGAGAGTTCTGTTAACGGCCTATTCTGATACTGACGCTGCTATTCGGGCAATTAATGAAGTTCAGCTGGATTATTATCTACTGAAACCTTGGGATCCGCCCGAAGAAAAATTGTACCCTGTTTTGGACGATTTACTCGACGAATGGCAAGCTAATTTTCGCCCTGATTTCACAGGAATTCGGTTAGTCGGATATCAGTATTCTCCGAAATCCCATACAGTTAAAGACTATCTTTCCGGAAATCTGATTCCTTACCGTTGGTTAGATATTGAGGAAAATGCAAAAGCCGCTGAATTATTAGAAGAGAATCAAATTGACCAAAAAGATCTGCCTGCAATATTTTTTGAAGATGGTGAATTCCTTATTGATCCAAGCCCGATTCAGATTGCTAACAAGCTGGGAAAAAATCCATCAGCTTCAGAAAATGTATACGATGTAGTGATTGTAGGTGCAGGTCCTGCAGGATTAGCGGCTGCGGTTTACGGTGGCTCAGAAGGATTAAAAACATTGCTCGTTGAAAAGAGAGCTCCCGGAGGTCAAGCAGGAACCAGTTCAAGAATCGAGAATTATCTTGGATTTCCAAAAGGATTAAGTGGTTCTGATTTGGCAAGACGAGCAATCACACAAGCCACAAGATTCGGCGTCGAATTTTTATCTCCTCAAGAGGTTATTGACATCAAGATAAATGACCAGTATAAAACGGTTTGTCTGGCGGATGGAAGTGAGATCAATGCAAAAGCGGTAATTGTTACTACAGGTGTTAATTACCGAAAGCTGGAAAGCAAAGGAATTTCAGATTTTACCGGAGCGGGAATTTATTACGGCGCTGCAATGACCGAAGCACACGCGTTCAAAGACAAACAAGTCTACATTGTTGGGGGAGGTAATTCGGCCGGACAAGCAGCCATGTATCTGTCTACATTTGCAAAAAAAGTGTACATCACCATTCGGAAAGATTCGCTGGTTTCAAGTATGTCTTCTTATTTGATCGATCAGATAAACAGAACCGAAAACATCGAGCTTCTTGGAAACAGAGAAATTGTAGAGGCATCCGGAAATGGTCATCTGCAAGGACTGAAACTCCTAAATAATGTGGATGAATCAGAATCGGAAGTAGAGGCAGACGGTTTATTCATCTTTATCGGTGCAAAACCTTATACCGACTGGATCCACGATAATGTGATCAAAAACGAAAGAGGTTTTATAGAAACCGGTAGAGATTTACAGCGTTATGATGAATATTCGAAAGTTTGGAAATTAGAACGTCAACCCTATTTATTAGAGTCCTGTGCACCCGGAATTTTCGCTGCCGGAGATGTTCGTGCCGGCGCTATGAATCGTGTTGCTTCAGCAGTGGGCGAAGGTTCCATGGCAATAAAATACGTTCATGAATATTTAGTGGATTCGAATTTATAGTAACTTTTCGATATATTATTAAATAAAGAAGGATTAAGCCTATGTGCAATAAGCTAATTTTATTTTCAATAGTAGCTCTTGTTATTTCATGTAATGATTCAGGTCTCGATGGTTTTGGTCCTCAAGTAGTTACTGGAAAAGTATTCGATGTTTTCAAGGGTGACACTTTGTTTAATGAAAATGTTGAGGTTTCGGTGAATGGAAACTCTTTTTATACCAACAGTGATGGTGAGTTTCAAATACCTGATATTACTACTGGAAATCATCTATTTGCTGTAAAGAGTGAACATCACCTACCTTCTGACACAGTAATTACGATTGGCAAAGAAACGGGTACGCTTGTTAGCATTCAGCTAAAGCAAAAATTACTGGACTTTTTTCCTATGGGAGAAAATATCGAACTAAAGTATAAGGGAGAATCAAGTAGTTTATCTTGGGATCCAACGGGAGCAGATCCCATCGACGTGGGCACCAAAAAAAGTTACGAAAGCATTACAAAAACTAGTTTTTTAGACGAAACAGATTCATCATTTAGATACCATTTAGAAACTACAAACGAGGGCTTTGTTGTTAATTATGAGTCTAAGAATTCAGTAATTCAAAACTCAGATACAACAAATATGTATAGCAGGTATTTATATGTAGTATCTGAAGACAAGCATACCTCAGAATTATCCTTTGATTTAATTCACAGGCCATCTATCGATTTTGGTTCCTCTGGTCCTTTTTATAATAGGAGTTCTGTTGTTTATTGGCGAAGTAACGGAGATCAATTTTATGGTTGGTTTAGAGATAGATATCTGCCTCAGTCTCGACTAACAGGCAATCAAGCATATAATCAACTACATATTGATGGAGGACTTTACACGGTAAAAGCGGATACTGGTTTGACCAATTATCAGGAATCATATAATGGTCATACGGGTAAGGGTACTACTCAGATAAGCTTAATTTCTTTCAAAAACTAATCTTTTACCAGCGCTATGAATCGTGTCGCTTCAACCGTAGTCGAAGGCTCCATGGCTATAAAATACGTGCATGAATATTTAGCAGATTCGAATTTGTGAGATTATATATATGAAAACTGTTTCTTCATTTTGGACTTTACTTTCTTCATTAATTATTTCAATAGGCGCAGGTCATGGAGTAGCACCTATTGTGCTAATTCAATTTTCGATGATTTTTAATTTTAGTGAGACTGACCAAATCTGGCTATTCCCAGTTTTAATTTTTTTTGTAGGACAGATTTCACTTATTATTTCATTATTTACAGAAAGAAGAAAGCGATACTATTATTTTGGAGGATCTCTGATAGTTTTTATTGGGATTATAATCTTGGTATTTATTGGAAGACAAGATTATAGCTCAGAAATACCCACATTATTAACAATGATTCCTTTCACAATACTTGTAGTTAAAAGCCTGAAAACCAAAGCAATAAAATAGCTTACTTTTATGGGATTAAGAAAGTGTCAGACAGATTCAGAAACAAATATAGAAATGAAACCACTCGATTAAAGTCCTGGGATTATGGGTGGAACGGGTCTTATTTCGTAACGATTTGTACGAAGAACAGAGAGCGATATTTTGGAGAGATAAAAAATGATGAAATGTTCTTGTCTAAAATTGGAAAAATCGCAAACCAATGTTGGAAAGAGGTCCCGGATCATTTTCCATTTGTGAAATTAGGAGAATTTGTTGTGATGCCTAATCATGTGCATGGAATCATTATCATTGACAAAAAGAATAATGAAATGGATTCGAATCTAATTGTAGGGACGCAAAATCTTGCGTCCCTACATGTATCAAAACAGAATTCATTAAACAAATTTGGTCCTCAATCTAAAAATTTGGGTTCAATAGTCAGAGGATTTAAAATCGGTGTCACAAAGAAGGCGAGAAAGATCAGAACTGATTTCCAATGGCAAGCAAGATACTAAGATCATATAATCCGCGATCAGGAGTCCTTTAATAATATCTCTGAATATATACGGAACAATCCATCTCAATGGAAAGAAGATAGATTCTATTAAACATCGATTATTTTAGTGAATTCAGTTGCTCCTCCAACTCCACTCCCCTCAAATCCTTACCAATTATTACGCCTGAGGAGTCAATCAAAAAGGTAGTCGGGGTAGAATAAACACCGTATTTGGTGGGAACCGGAGAATCCACTCCTTGCAGGTCAGAAACTTGCGGCCATGTAATACCATCTTTCTCAACTGCTTTTTCCCAGTTCGTTTTACTGCGATCCAGAGAAACGGCGAGGATTTCAAACCCATTATTTTTGTAATCAGGATAGATTTCTTTGAGATGTTTGTTTTCGGCTCGACACGTCGGACACCAGGATGCCCAAAAAGTGAGTAGAACTGTCTTTCCTTCAAAATCAGACAGCGAAATTTGGTTTCCTCTTAAACCCTGAAGAGTTAAATCGGGTGCTTTGCTGCCAACAGTTATCTCCTCGTAATTAGATACAAGTTCTTCCTTTTTCCCATCAATAGTTTGATGTTCCAGCGTACCGTTGAATACAGAGTAAACGGTGAAAAACAGAGGGTGCTCAGGGTTTCTGAAATAAAAAGGAAAAACGACAGCGTACATTGCTATCAGCCCTGCAGGAACCCACCACCATTTAAATTTCATATTATTTTTGATGAAGGATAGAAAAGTTTACAATTTTGTAATATCACTAAAGAGTAAAATTTATAGATAGTTAGCATACTATTCCACATTTATTCTGTGGATAACTTTACTTGCTTTTACACTTCGGTGGGACTATAATATTACGACCCGCTTGTGTAATTCTTGTAATTTGGGACAAGAAGCATCCACCTGCCAACCGTAATTGGCTGTCACCACTCACAGGTCGCCTTAATATCATAAACGATAATTAACCCCGGAGGCGATATGCGTGTACTCGCAACTTCTCTCAAGAAGATTACGGCAATCTCTTTTGTTCTAACTCTTCTGATCTCATCTTTTGTAATTGCGCAGGATGTAAATTTCCGCGTAATGACCTATAACGGACTTAAACTTGACGGAACAGATACTGATCGTCAAAGTGCATTCCAAACCGTTCTTCAGGCGGCAAACCCCGATGTTCTTCTTATGCAGGAAATTGTGGATGCAGCCGGAGCAGATTTGATACTTACGGCCCTTAATGCCGGAGGAAATCAGTATTCACGTGCTACTTTTATAAATGGTACTGATACTGATAATATGCTGTTCTATCGAACCTCGATCGGAACGCTGACTTCTCAAAATGAAATTCCTACAGCATTGAGAGAGTTTTCAGAATATGTAATGCAGATCGGAGATAATGAGATCCGTTTTTACAGCGCACATTTAAAAGCAAGCTCAGGTTCGACCAATGAACAAAAACGATTGGATGAAGTAACGGTATTGAGAAATCATTTGAATAATTTGCCGGCAGGAACTGAATTTGTTGTGGTAGGCGATTTCAATATGTACGACAGTAATGAACCAGCTTATCAAAAGTTCATTGCAAACGAAGCAGATAATGATGGTAGAGCCGAAGATCCACTGGCCTCTTCAGGAGGAGTAGGTGATTGGCATGTTAATCCGGCTTTTGCGAGTGTTCACACTCAAAGCCCGAGAACTACACAGTTTGGTGGCGGTGCTCACGGAGGATTAGATGATCGTTTTGATTTCATTCTTACTTCTTTTGGAATCAACGATAATTCGAAAGTAGATATGATCGCAGGAACTTATACTGCTTTTGGTAACGATGGAAATCACTTTGATACTTCTTTACTGGATGGTCCTAATTCAGCGGTTAGTGCATCGGTAGCTCAGGCAATACACGATGCATCTGATCACCTTCCGGTTTATGCTGATTTTGTAAGTTTAAGCAACGGTGGTGGTGGAAATCTTCCTCCGGTTGCAGAAGCTAATGGTCCATACAATGGAAATTCAACTTCACCAATTTCATTCAGTAGTGCCGGATCAAGCGATAGTGACGGAACAATAACTGCTTATGCATGGGATTTCGGAGATGGAAATACCAGTACGTCAGCTAATCCAAGTTATACCTATTCAATTGACGGCTCTTATACTGCAAGTCTTACGGTAACTGATAATAACGGAGCAACAAATACAGATTTTGCTAACGTTACGGTTTCTACAGGAAGTGGTTCAGGAGCAGGAGTTGTATTCAGTGAAGTATTTTATGATACACCCGGAACTGATTCAGATGAGGAATGGGTGGAATTATATAACGGAACCGGATCAGCAGTTGATCTTTCGGGATGGACGATTACTGATAACAACGGAACAGGGTCTTCCATTACTATTCCCGGAGGAACCACAATTCAGTCCGGAACGTATCTGACGATAGCAACTAACTCACTTGGTTTTAATGCTATTTACGGTTACGATGCTGATGTATACGGATCGTTACCGGCTTTGAATAACACAGGAGATGCTTTGATCCTTGCTGATAACACTTCTTCAGTTATAGATGCTGTTGCATGGGAAGGCGGAGCGTCGTCAGGACTTCCGGCAGGATGGGGGAGTTCTTCTGATCCTTCAGCCCCTACAGGCAGCACAATTGTTAGGACGGTTTCAACAACAGATACGGATTCTTTTAGTGATTGGAGTACAGCCGGTTCAAATGGAAATCCGCAAACTCAACCTAGTAACATACCACCAACCGCAATTGCAAATGGTCCTTATTCCGGTGATACTGGAGCTAATATTTCGTTCAGCAGTGCCGGATCTAGTGACAGTGACGGAACAATTGTTTCTTATAACTGGAATTTTGGTGATGGAAACTCAAGTACAGTTGCAAACCCAACTCATTCATATGCTCAGGCAGGTTCGTACACTGCACAGCTAACAGTTACTGATGATGGCGGAGCTACTGATGTTGCAACAGCCGGCGTAACGGTAACAGATATAGCTGGAACGGGTGTACTTTTCAGTGAAATATTCTATGATACGCCGGGAACAGATTCGGATGAGGAGTGGATCGAGATTTATAACTCCACCGGAAGTTCACTCAGCTTAGATAACTGGACTGTAACGGATAATAACGGAACAGGGAGCGTTTATACTTTTCCGGCAAATACAACGATTGAACCCGGGACGTATCTTACTGTTGCAGCAAACAGTGTAGGGTTCAACAGTCTATATTCTTATGATGCAGATCTTTATGGTTCTGTTCCTGCTTTAAACAATACCGGAGATGCTCTGCTCTTAAAGAATAGTGCCGGTCAATTAATTGATGCTGTAGCCTGGGAAGGCGGCGCTTCTGCCGGATTACCAAGTGGCTGGGGAAGTGCTTCAGATCCATCGGCGCCAACCGGAAGCACAATTCTCAGAACAAGTTCAGGAACAGATACAGATTCGTTTTCTGATTGGAGCATCGCAGGTTCAAACGGAAATCCGGAGACACAAACACCTCCGAATTCAGCGCCAATTGCCAGTGCAAACGGGGCCTATTCCGGAACTGTGGGAACAGCTGTTTCATTTAGCAGTGCCGGATCAAGCGACAGCGACGGAACCATAGCCGGTTATTTGTGGGATTTCGGAGATGGAAACACAAGTACATCAGCAAACCCAAGTCACACATACCAGACGGACGGAACATTTACCGTTTCGCTTACAGTTACGGATGACGATGGAGCCACTGGTGTCGATGCAACATCAGCAGATATAGCTCCTGTTCCAACAGGCGGAGTTGTTATAAGCGAAGTGTTCTACGACACTCCGGGAACAGATTCTGATGAAGAATGGATAGAGCTTTTCAATGCCGGTGGTACTACTGTCGACATTAGTGGCTGGACCATAACGGACAACAATGGAACAGGTTCCTCATATACTTATCCCGGAAATGCGAGCCTTGCGCCCGGTACGTTCTATACTGTAGCGTCTGATCGTAAAGGATTTAAAAAGCTGTACAGCAAAAACGCGGATAAATTCGCTTCAATTCCGGCGCTCAATAACGGAGGAGATGCATTGGTCCTAAAAGACGGATCAGGAACAACCATTGATGCAGTAGCCTGGGAAGGTGGAGCATCGTCAGGAATTCCAACAGGATGGGGAAGTACAAGTAACCCAAGTGCGGGAACAGGCTCATCCATAGTTCGTGCAGATATTTTTGTTGATACAGATTCTTTCTCTGATTGGACAACGGCTTCCGGAAACGGAAACCCTAACACTCAGAGTGACGGTGCTGTTTCAAGCAAAGCATTGCCTGAAGGGGAAGAACTCTTTACAGAAGAACTCCCAACAGAGGTTACGCTAGGTAATTATCCAAATCCATTCAACCCGACTACAAACATTCACTTTACATTGACGGAATCAAACAATGTAAGACTGACGGTTTACAATATGATCGGGCAGGAAGTAGCGGTACTTGTAAATGGGTTCAGAAAAGCCGGAAAGCACGATGTAACTTTCGATGCTACAAATCTTTCTACCGGAGTTTATATCTATAGATTGGTTTCAGGCGGACAAGTAAAAGTGCAAAAAATGTTACTTACAAAATAGGTTTATTACCCCTATTGTTGTTAGCAATCACGAAAGAGCCGGGGAACCGGCTCTTTTTATTTACCAATCTATACCAATCCGATCTTTAACCGCATTTTTCAAAGAGTCTTCGAGCTCTTTCTTTTTCTTTTCTAACTCTTTCTTCTTCTCTTCAACTTTTTTGATCTCTTCATTTACACGGTTTTCCAGCTTCTCATATTCTTTTCGAATCTCTGCTTCTTTTTCATTTTTAAAGGCCAGAAGTTGCTCTTTTCGATTACCGATCTCACTTCTTACTCTGGATTCTATTTTTTGGCGGGCACGATCAACTTCTTTACTTACAGTGCTTTTAAGTGCATTCACAAATAGATCGTCTACATTAGAACGAACCTTAACTTTTAGTGGTCCGTCAAGGTTATCTACCAGAGCAGCAACGTTTATTTGATCGGTGCTGGAAACGGCGTCCCGAATCAGTTGTTGAATTCTGTCTTTAGATGGGTTCTGTCCGAAATCAAAAGCAATTCCTTTCGCTTTATAACCAATCTCACTATCAAATCTTTTGTCAATGATGCTAACGGAAGCAGAAACTTCGCCTGTACCTGTTTTTAAAGGGTAAGGAAGTAATTCAGATGGAGAAATTTTTGTTCCCTTTAACCCAAACCCGTCATAAGTAAAATTGATAGTTTCCCGAGGCTCTTCACCTAAATAGTTAAACTCTCCGGTAAGGGTCATAGAACGGTTTGAGTCGTCTTTTCCTCCGAGATCAAATCTGATAGGCTCTTTAGTTTTCTTTTGATCGCTGCTGATATTTGTAATCTGTCCCGCGAGCTGAATAGCCGTTTTTGTTTCTCCGGAAAGATCTATGTTCTGTATCCAGAGTCTTGGCCAATCATATTTGTCGCTGAACTTATAATCTTTTCCTTCATAGCGGTCAATTTTGTCTTTATCCTCACCAGCCAAACGACTTCCGTATTTTCTGGCAATTGCTACATATTCCAAATACCCGGAATAATCAGCAAGAAGGTTTTCACCGAAAAGAGATTGGGCAATATTACCGGGATCTATAGTAGGAAGTTTAGCCATATTCATAGCGCGTTGGAAATCAGCTTGTATCCAATTATCAATCCTGCCAACACTGAACTTTGAATCTCCGAAATCTTCCTGAAAATCATTTTTTAAATTCTCTGCTCGTGTTTTCAGGGAATCTACTTGTTTTGCTAGTTTTTGAACATTTTTTATAGCTTCTATCGCTTTCTTAGGATCTTTTATCTTCTTTACGTCAATAGCATTGATCGTTTTTTCAATATCAGCTATTTCTTTATTGATCTTCGTATTTGCAAAGGTGCTGTCCCACTTTTGATAATTTTTTGAAAGCCCGTTTCTAAGCGAATCAATCTTGTTGGGAGCTTGCAGATTCAATTTCGACATCAAGCTGTCTACATTGATATTCGTTTTAATATTAGTGAACTTCATGTTGGCATTTCGGGAAATTTCTGAGGTTACATCACCAATAACCTGAGCAACAAAACTTGGTTCGGCATTCTTCTCTTCTTCCGGAATTTCAAAATAGCCGTCTGTTTCTCTTTCGGTATCCATTTTAAAATCTTTAAAGATAATATCCTCAACAATCACTCTTTCCCACCAGGTTGGCCAAAAAAGAAAATCCAGTTCCATCTCCCCTGTTTCAAAGGTATTACTCATGGTGTTTTCGGGATTGGTAACCTGAAGTCTGTCCCAACGAACTTTAAGGTCAATCAAATCGATATCGAAACCTTCAATCTCGACCAATGCACCATTAGTCACACTCGCCTGATATTCAATTTCTGATTCAACAATTGGGTCAATACTGATCCAGCTTATCAAAAAGCCTAACGCGGTAACAATTGCCAGAAAAATTAGTCCTTTAATTCTCATAATTATCCTCTTACCCTTGCAACAGTTTGATATACTGAATAAAGTTTTGTCCCTTTCAAAGCTTTTGCAAACTTAGTTTTCATGACTTTTTCGTGGATATGTTTCCTGTATTGAACAACTCCAACTTTCGTTAGCGGAAACATAGGGATACATAAAACCAAGGCGCTGATAAAGCTTCCGATCACAACCGTATTATAAAACTTGGTGATAGCCCAAAGCTCATTGTTATACATTGAAGTCCAGGTTTCCTGCCAACTCTCATTTTCAAGCATCCAGATTCCAAAGCTATGAAACAGAGGGTCAGCCAAATAAGCGATTCCACTGAAGATCAGAAATGCCAGAATTACCATACCCAGATTAACTTTCAGAGCAATAACTAAAACGACTATCAGTAAATTATGGATGGATGCAACCGGCGTCATTCCTATGATCATCCCCAAAACAAATCCACCTGCCAGTTGATTAGGAGAAGCTTCTGAAGACAGGGCTTTAAGTAATTTGGCAATATATTTTAGTAACAGGAACATATTATACTAATGATTTCTAATTGTATTCGTTCCAATATAATCGAATTTGAGTAGTTAGATAAATGAATTCATGTTAAATTAGATATCATTTTCTGCAAACAACCGAATTTATGAAATACAAACTAATACTATCGTTACTGCTGATCACTTTTTTTGGATGTAAAACCAACTCAACAGAACCCGGAGAAGAAATAGTTGATCCTCCCTTTGAACCAACATTTGCTTGTGTTGATGGGTTAGCCGATGGGAAATATCCTTGTGATAACATAGATCTGTTGTCAGTAGTAACTCCACAGGAACTTGAAGGATTGGATAGTGACGATACTCCAAATGTGAGGTTGAATGATATATGGGGCTGGACGGATACCCAAACCGGAAAAAATTATGCATTGGTTGGTTTAACAAATGCGGTTTCTTTTGTAGACATTACGGATCCTGCAGAACCCATTGTGGTTGGAAGGTTATTTGAAAGTGATATTTCTGCAAAATATAAAACATTGACAGACCCGAACTATGAAGCTTGTAAAGTTGGAATCGGAGACACGGAATATTCAAAGTCATTGACTGAGGGTTCAAGCTGGAGAGATCATAAAGTATTCAATGACCATCTGTTTATAGGAAGTGATGCTCAGTCTCATGGCATTCAGGTATTTGATCTGAGTAAGCTAAGATCCTATAACGGCACTTTTCTGGAGTTTAATGAAGATGCATTGTACTCCGGTCTGGCAAACTCTCATAATGTTGTGATAAATGAAGAAACGGGTTTTGCTTATGCAGTTGGGGCTACAAATGCAGATACCTGTTCATCAGGAGGGTTGCATATTTTGGATATAAATGATCCGAAAAACCCGAAATTTGCGGGTTGCTATGATGATCAGGAGCCACCGCGCAGAAGAACAAATTCAGCATATATTCATGATGCACAATGTGTCATTTATGATGGACCCGATTCTGATTATTCAGGAAGAGAGATCTGTTTTAGTGCAGCAGAAAGATCTCTCGTAATTGCTGACGTTACAGATAAAGATTCCTTGCAGACAATTTCTTTCGCCACTCAACCAAATATGTATTATGCGCATCAGGGATGGGTTACAGAAGATCAAAAATACTTTTTTATGAACGATGAGCTCGACGAAACGAATTTAGGGCGCAATACAAAAACCTACATTTTTGATATAACTGATTTAGACAATCCTCAATTTGTAGATTTCTATACGCACAACACTTTTTCGATTGATCATAATTTATATTTAAAAGGGGATCATATATTTGCAACAAATTATAATGCGGGTTTAAGAATTCTTAAAATTAATGACGCTTCGTCTGCTGATCTAACGTTATCGGCCTTCTTTGATACTCAACCAAATACTGATGAAAACTCATTTAATGGTACATGGAGTAATTACCCTTACTTTGAAAATGGTTTAGTTATAGTGAGTGATATTTCAGATGGTTTATTCATACTTCAACCGGACTTAGATTAATTTTTAATGAATATTCACCTAAACTCAGAGAAGCCTTAACTTTAAGGTATTATAATGAACGAAAGGGGTACAATTCTTTGAGTTAGGTACTATTTTCCGTACCTTTTTTCCGTTTTTTACATTAAGAAATGCGTTCAAAAAAGATTGAACTAACTTTATCGCTACTTAAACATTTTTATGGATTTATTTGACAAGCTTGAGGGCAGACCTAGTCCTTTAGGACCATTTACATCAGAAGGCTACGGATATTATACATTCCCGAAATTAGAAGGTCCCCTTGGGCCTGAAATGCAGTTCCATGGCAAAGACATGACCGTTTGGAGTATAAACGATTATTTGGGAATCGGAAGCAATCCTGAGATTAAGAAAATTGATACTGAAGCAACTGCTAAGTATTCGCTGAGTTCACCAATGGGTGCTCGTTTAATGACCGGAAATTCTACAGAACACGAGTTACTGGAGCAGGAACTTGCTGATTTTTCACATAAACCTGCCGCTCAGCTACTGAATTTTGGCTATCAGGGAATTATGAGTGTTATTCACGCACTTACAGATCGTAATGACTTTCTGATCTATGATGAGTTAAGCCATGCTTGTATTGTTGACGGAAAGCAACTTTCCATGGCAGATAAATCCGTTTTTAAGCACAATGATATTGAGAGCTTTAAGAAGCAATTGTACAGAGCGGCGTCAAAGAAGAAAGATAACTCCTCAATTCTTGTTGTAACTGAAGGTGTTTTCGGAATGACCGGAGATCTCGGAATTCTGAATGAGATCATAGAGCTTAAAAAAGAAGTTCCTTTTAGGTTACTTGTGGATGATGCTCACGGATTTGGAACACTTGGAAACGATGGTTCCGGAACAGGAACACAACTTGGGTGTCAGGATGGAATAGATATCTATTTTGGTACTTTTGCAAAAGCAGTTGCATTAATAGGAGCTTTTGTGTCTTCCGAACCCCGGGTAATTGAGTTTTTGAAAGCAAATGTAAGAAGTCAGGTTTTTGCAAAGTCACTTCCAATGCCTATCGTGGTTACCGCCAGAGAGCGTTTAAAAATGATACGTCAAAACCCTCAGTGGAGAGAAAAGCTTTGGGAAAATACAATTAAGCTACGTGAAGGGCTTCAAAAAATCGGTTACACAGTGCTGCCTTCAGAAAGCCCTGTAACCCCGGTTCTTACTCAGGGAAGCACTGATCTTTGCCAGGATATAATGCGCAAGCTCAGAGAGGAACACGGAGTGTTTGTAAGTGGAGTGGCTTATCCGGTGGTGCCAAGAGGAACGGTATTGATACGATTGATTCCAACGGCGGCTCATAATGATGAACATATTGAAAAAACGTTAGAAGCTTTCGAAGCAATTAAAGATTATGTTTTTGCTGCTTCGGCTGAAATAGCAAGCTAAAATTTTCCAAAGTGCACCAATAAACATTTGGTGTACTTTAATTTTTTTGACAGGTTTTCTACTTTATCAAGAATTCAATATTCGAATTATATTTCAATTTTATTGAGTAAATAATATTCCAGTGATACAACGCCCTCAAACATTATTTTTAGTCTTATCAGCAATTTCAAGTTTCTTAGTATACTTTACCCCTGTTTATGATAAAGCAATGCAAGATCCACAAATGTGGATCGGCTATGGACTGGCAATAGGTCTGGCTTTGGCAATGATTTTATCCATAATTTCTATATTTAAATATTCCGACAGAAAGAGTCAGATCAAATGGGTAAAAATAGCGATGCTGTTTCAGCTTTCCGGTATCGGTTTTGCTGTCGGCGTTCTTTTTTCTTTAGGAGGGATAGGGACCTATTTATGGGATGAAGCTATTGGAACCGGTTTAGCTGTATTGGGTTTGTTCTTTCTAGGTTTAGCTAACCGCTCCATTAAAAAAGATCTTGAATTGGTCAAATCTATTGATCGCATAAGATGACATCGGCTGGTTCAGAAGAGGCTTATTCTCCACTAAAAGTATATGGAGCGCTCTTTGTTGGCCTGACAGCATTTAGTTTAGCTCCAATACTGGTTCGGTATGCAGCTGACTACTCTGGAGTATTGTTAGCAACAATTAGAACAGTTTTAGCAGTAGTAATTTTGGCTCCTATCTACATTTCGTACAAGCTGAAAAAAGAAGTCAGACCTGTAGAGTCACGTAAAGAACATATTTTAGTTGCCATTGCAGGTTTAGCTCTGGGTTTGCATTTTATTGCCTGGATCAATTCCATTTACTACACATCAGTTTCTTCAGCTTCAGTTTTAGTATGTATCCATCCTATTATTCTGATTATTGCTGAGCGTACATTAATGAAAACCACTTTTCGTCCCATAGTCTGGGCAGGTGTTATTATATCTTTTATAGGCACCTTGTTGCTTGGTTATTTTGATTTAGATGCTTCAAACTCTTTTCCTCAAGCTGGTTTAGGAAATACATTAGCAGTAACAGCGGCGGTGATATTTGCATTGTACTTTTTGATTGGAAGAAGAATCAGACAAAAACGAACCTGGATTGGTTACGTATTCCCGGTTTATGCTTACGCTGCAATTACATGTATGGTTTTTTTGGTGGTAACTGAAGGTGTACCGACTAAAATAGATGGCAGGCTGTTCTTGATCGGGCTTGCTTTAGCGGTAGGTCCTCAGATATTTGGTCACGGATCGTTGAACTATGCAGTAAAATACGTTTCAGCTACATTGCTTTCCACGTTGATACTTGCGGAGCCGATTTTAGCATCAATAATAGCATACTTTTTGTTTCAGGAGCTTCCGTTGCCTCTTTCAATTGTTGCAATGCTGGTTATTCTGGTTGGAATAGGTCTTACCTGGAAAAGAAGAAGTAAACTTAGTAATTCTTAGGAGAGGCCGTTTAGTATTCGAAAAGCTGTAGAGTCTTCTTTAGATCATCCACTCTAACCGGTTTAGATAAGGGCTGAACATTATTAATATCAGAAGCGGATTTCAGGTGTTCATAGGTTGTGTCTCCGGACAAGATCAGAACAGGAATCTCATTGTTCTCTTTTCGAAGAGCTTCTACAACATCTAAACCTTTCATTCTGCCCGACAAGTTTTGGTCACTTACTACAAAATCAGGATTTAACGATTGTATTTTTTTTAAACCCTCTTCTCCGCTTTCTGAAGTTTCAATAACATCATAACCAAGCGCTTGTAGCATTTTTGTTTGTACAATAGTCAGTAAATGGTCGTCTTCTATAAGAATTACTTTTTTCATCGGGGAGCCTTTATTAATATCCTGAACCTTTGAAGCCTAATTTATTATCGACTAATATTAAGAAATTTTAACATTAATTGTAAGTTTTTTCATTCACAGTATAAATACGAGCTTTTTGACTGTTTAGATTGAACGCTCTGTTTCCTAACTGAAATAAGCTTCCGCAATTGAAGCAAATTGCTTGGGTTTATCCAGAAAAGCATAGTGACCGGCATCTTCAATAATTACCAAGGCTGAATTCTTAATTCCTCGCTCAATTCTTTCTCCCTGATAAACGGGGGTTGCATCATCATTTCGTCCCCAAATCAAAAGTATATCATGAGTAATGATGGGTAAACATTTTTCCAGATATTCAGTAACTGATTTCACAAATGTTTCCCTCATCACCCCGGAAAGTTGGTTGTATTCACCTGAGCCCAAACTTTTCCATAAGGATGTCTGCCGTAATTTTGAAAGCGCTGGTTCTCTGTAAGATTGAGGAAGAATGCTGAATGGGAGTTTTAATAATTTGGCTAGATACTTTTTGAAATAAAATTTCAATGAACGCTTTGGTTTCATGCCGGCACCACCGGTAATAAGGACTTTTTCGATACGCTCACGACCAAATTTTCCGGCACAAAGCTTCAGAGTAATTCTTCCGCCAAAAGAATGAACAAGCAAATCAACCGGACCATCAAATTTATCAACTATAAAAGACTCAACAGCATCAGCATAATCATCAATACTCCATGAAACACTCGGTTCAGGAGAATCTCCGAATCCCGGAAGGTCTAAAACGTAGGAAGTTCTGATGTGGGCTAAAGATTTAGCAACAGGCAACATCACGCGTCGGCTACTCCCCCAACCATGTAAAATTACAAGAGGTTTACCTTTGCCGATAATTTCATAACTGATTGGTCGGTCTTTATAAATATATGTTTCCACGTTTGCCATAATAGAAAGTAAACATCTCACTTAACAGGATCGAATACAAGTTGACTTGCTGATATTTTGTTCCCTTATTAGAACCAAATTATTTGTGTTATGAAAAAGTTTAAAAGAGATTTCTTTTTTTGGGTCGAAAGACTTCAGATCACACGAAAAGAACGAACAGTCATTTCAGGTCTGTTAATACTTGTTTTAATAATGACCGTACTGTCGGTATTTATTACGGAGCAATATTCAAAAAGCTCAGAAAATTATGAAGCCATCATAAAAGAATTTGAAGAAAAAAGTGCTGCAATTGAAAAAAGAAATAAAACCGAGGATCGAAATCTTGTTGGGATAGTTAAAACAAACGAAACAAATACGACCTTAAGCGAGTTAGAAATCAACATTAACACTGCTGGAATTGAAGAGTTGCAAAAGTTGAAGGGAATAGGAGCAACATATGCACAACGAATTATTGATTACCGGTTAGAAAACGGCGAATTTAAAGAAATAGAAGAACTCTTAAATGTTAAAGGAATTGGTGAGAAACGATTACAAGACATCAAAGCGTTTATAACACTAAAGTGAATTATAAAGGAATTATATGCCGGATATTTTATGGGTAGACGATCAGATTGATCAACTTCGTTCACACATCATTTTTTTAGAAAAGAAAGGGTTTACTATTGAACCTGTTACAAATGGAGAAGATGCTGTAACAATGATAAAAGAGAGGGTCTTCGATATAGTTTTTTTAGATGAGCAAATGCCCGGAATGGATGGGATTGAGACACTTGAACAGATTAAGGGCCTGAATCCACAACTTCCTGTTGTTATGATCACAAAAAGTGAAGAAGAATCTATTATGGAAGATGCGATAGGTGGAAAAATATCTGATTATCTCATCAAGCCGGTAAACCCTAACCAAATACTTTTAACAACCAAGAGAATTCTGGAACGTTCCAGATTGCAGAACGAGAAATCTGCACAGAGTTATTTAAAACAGTTCGGGGAAATCTCATCCCGAATACATCCTAAAACAGGCTGGAAAGAATGGATTGAAATTTTTAAAGAGCTTTCTAAATGGAAAATTGATCTTGAAACCGGAGATGAAAATCTGGTTCAGGTTTTGGAAGACCAGATTCATGAAGCAAATAAGGAGTTCGGAAAGTTCATTGAAAATGAATATCAAAGTTGGTTATCTCAGGAAAGTGGTGCACCAATACTTTCACCGAATATAATTGAAAAATATGTTCAGCCCCATTTAGAAAAGGGTAAAAAAACAATGTTTTTCATCATCGATTGTATGAGATATGATCAGTGGCTTACTTTTGAAGCTGTGCTTTCTAATTACTACAATATAGAGACAGATTTTTATTACTCGATCTTACCTACAGCAACTCCTTATTCAAGAAATGCTATTTTTGCAGGTTTATATCCATCTGATATTGAACGATTGTACCCTGAACTATGGCAACAAGGGCAGGATGAGACTTCTTTAAACCGGCATGAAGAAGAATTACTTAAACGACAACTGGAACGAGCAGGAGTAAAAGTAAATTTCAAATACGAAAAAGTTTTAAACGCTGATGAGGGAAAAAGAATAGCAGACAAAATGCAAAACTATACGCAATCAAAGTTTGCTGCTTTTGTCTATAACTTTGTGGATACCCTAGTGCATTCAAGATCTGATTCGGCTGTTATAAAAGAATTAGCACCGGATGAGTCGGCCTTTC
The DNA here is from genome assembly GCA_017643645.1 of Balneola sp. Classification (GTDB taxonomy): domain Bacteria; phylum Bacteroidota; class Rhodothermia; order Balneolales; family Balneolaceae; genus Balneola. The sequence goes on along the minus strand of JAEPNB010000005.1, from coordinate 160,661 downwards.
GTTCTATTACAGAAGCATGGTTTTTGCATTCAAATTTACTGCAAATGTTCAAAACACTTTCTGAGGAAGATGTTACGGTTGTTGTAACTACAGATCATGGCTCGGTTAGGGCACTGAGAGATACCAAAGTATATGGAGATAAAGACACCGCTAAAAACCTGCGCTATAAATATGGAAGAAATCTTAAAGCTGACGAAAGAAGCGCGGTTTTCTTTATGGATAATCCTCTTGATTTTAAACTTCCGGTTGTAACAGGGGTAAATAATTATATTATAGCTAAAGAAGATTACTTTTTTGTGTATCCAACTAATTACAATAAATATCAGAACCGTTATAAGGATACCTTTCAACATGGTGGAGCCTCAATGGAGGAAATGATCTTACCGGTCGCAACGATGAAGCCAAAGTAGAATGAAGTTCAAAAGTAGCTCGGTAAAAGAGACCATCGAATTTGGGAGAAAGTTCGCTGAAGAACTGAAAGCCGGAGATGTTGTATGCCTGGAGGGTGACCTGGGAGCGGGAAAAACACATTTTGTAAAAGGTATTGCATCCGGATTTGGAATAGATCAGGAAAAAGTAAACTCGCCAACATTTACTCTTATAAATGAATACTATGGAGAAATACCCATCTTTCATTTTGATTGCTATCGCCTGAAAACAATTCAGGAAGCTTTAGAAATAGGCATCGAGGAATATTTATACGGAGAGGGCGTTTCCGTTATCGAGTGGCCTTCAAAGATAAAAGAAATAATTCCTGAAAATGCTATTCAAATAGAGATAAAACATGAAGGAACTTCCGAAAGAAGCATTTTAATTTCAGATCGTAGCTAAAGTGCCGTAAATTTAATTATGTCATCTACTAAAAAGCGAAGGCTTTCATACCGTTTAGATTTATTGCCGGTGATACTTCCCTATCACTTACGGGCAAAGAACGACCTGAAGAAGGGTGACCTTGTATATTACGGGCCAAGCCCCGAATACTATGGAATCGGGGAAGTAGTTCAGCTCGAAGAAAAAGTGTGTGTAGTAGATTTTCGCGGAACGGGACTGATGGGAATTCATAAAGATGAACTCCGTTCCAGCTACCTTATCCCAATTCATAAACTCAATCTCTCAAGGGTTTTAAAAGGTCAATAAACCAAGCTTAAAGAGAGATTTTAAATTCAAGGAACATCTCTCTAAAGCTAGTCGACCAATTTCCTTTGTCCCAGTACTTTTGTCTTCTCTTTAAAATTTTAATGACTTGGTCATTAATGGTATTCTCGTTGTATAGTAAAAGAATTCTTGAAACATGGTAACTTTCAAAAGCATAAATTTTTGAATCAAGCTTTTTTAATAATGATTTAACTATGTATTGAGGTCTTTCTTTTTCAAGTTTTTCTATAAGCGTTGGGAAATACAGAAAGTTTACAGAGTTAATCGTTTGTCTGTAAACTTGTGGAATTTTATCGGGATTAAATTTTTCAATAGAGTCCAGCATTAATACCAGCATAGAGTCTTCGGGGAATCCATAATTGGAATTTTCTGGGTAATCAATTAATAGGAAGTTTTGAAAACGAAGGTTTTTTGAAGTTGAAAGCCCTTCTGCAAATATAGAGGAAGCCTTTTCAGGGTCAGTTTCTAATAACCTTGTAGTAGTAGAGAAGTCGATTATCTTATACTCTAACCAAAATTTTTTAATAATAGAATCATAAATAGGATCATAATTTCTTACGACAGCTTCGTATAATTCTTCAAAATAGCCGATATTTGCATTCTCTTTATTTAAATGCGAATAAATTTCTGAAAGTAGTTGTTTGGATTTTTCATTCTTATAAGCTGCAATCGATTCATAATATTGTTTCTCCATAGCAGTGAATTTGAAGGACTCCAAAAATTTCCAAAAATCAGGATGAGGAAAATGAGAAATAGCTTCAAAAGCTTCTTCATTGAAGCTTAGTATATTTTCTGTGTCAGATGGATATCTGTATTTAGCTAATTCAACTAAAGCCATCAAATCTTTTTCTTTTAAAGCCAAGTACTTTACCCGATTATATGTTTCCGGATCTTGATCATTATTAGATAATGAACTGTTTCTGAGATATGATCCATATTCTCTGTCATAATAGCCGGGCAAATGATTTGAGTATAAAATTAGACTATCAATTATTGATATTTTATTTAGATAATAAGTCGAATCACTAGAATCGCTAAATAATAGATTTGATTTAAGTCGTGAGTATAAAAGATGACTGAGATGGTCATCGGATCCTACATCAAAGGAAATTGTATATAATGTTTTATTAGATTTAAGAACTCTCTTAAATATATATTCTAAACCGTTATACTTGTTATCAACAAGACCCCAGACTGCATATCCATTCAAGACGGTATTCTTATGATCTATAAGATGAACAAGTTCTTTATTTGAAGCCGTTTGTTTAAGAGTATCGAATAGTTGATAAAGATCTGATTCTGCTCCATGCATTCCTATATATGGATATTCTAAGCTAGAATATTGATTTATTTGATCTACAATTTTCTTAGTATTATCACTTAGTTTTTTTTCACAAGAAATAAAAAGGACTGATAAGCAGATATAAATTTGAAGCTTCTTCATAGCTAAATATCAGTTTTTAGAGAATGATATAAAAGTCAATAAATGCAACCAATCATTGATGGGATCATAAACGGAGTAATTCAAACTTCAGCACTTGAATGGACTGCTGTAATTTGTGGAATTGCCAGTGTAATTTATTCCATGCGAGAGAATATCTTAGTTTACCCAACCGGAATTATCAGCGTTCTTATTTATGTGTATCTGGCATTCGAATACAAGCTATACGCCGATATGGGAGTAAATGGATATTACTTCGTTATGAGCGTGTATGGATGGTACTACTGGACAAATACCGATGGTAACAAAGATCAGGTTCCTGTAACTATCAACTCCTCAAGAGAGAACTTTTATTCAGTGGGAATTCTGGCAGGAAGTTTTGGGATATTGGTTTTAGTGCTTATCAATTTTACAGATAGTGATGTTCCTTTTTGGGACGCAACGACTACTTCGTTTGCAATACTTGGAATGTGGTTAATGGCGCGCAAGAAACTTGAAAACTGGATAGCCTGGATAATAACAGACCTGATCTCAATACCGCTATACTTTTATAAAGGATTGGTACTAACGAGTTTCCAATTCCTGATCTTTACTATTCTGGCAACAATGGGCTACTTTGCGTGGAAGAAGTCATTGGAAGAAAACCATCTTCACTCTCTGAAATAAAGAAGGGAAGCCGTCCGACTTCCCTTCTTAGAATCTGTGCTGATCACAGTTATAAAATTCTATTGCTTTAAATAGAAAGCTGTTCTTTTGCTTTATCAAAGAATGATTGATCAACGACTATACGGCCGCTGTTCTCATCAATAATTACTTTATTCATTCTGCGAACTTCTACCTGAGTTTGCGGAGGAAGGGCCATGCCGAATGCAGCGCCTCTGTCCATAGCTACAACAGCGATGCCATTGTTAAGCCCATTTCTCAATCGGTTGTAGTTACGCAGGTAACGTGCGTCTACTTCTTTCTCTACTTTCTTTCTTTCTTTCAGAAGTTGTGCTTCTTCATCTTCAGTAGATTTAGTAACAGATTCAAGACTGCTGCTCTTTTCTTCGAGTTCAGCTTTGGCAGCGTCGAGTTCAGCTTTAGCTTCTTCGATTTCAGGCCCGATCGCTTCTTGTCTTTTGTCGATTTCCTCAATACGAGAAGTAGCATTTTCTACTACCTGCTTCTGAGCTTCAATTTCTTTTGTTAAAGCGTCATACTCTCTATTGTTACGAACAGCAAGCTGTTGGTCTTCGTATTTCTTTGTTTTCTCCTCAGAGCTTGCAAGTTCAAGCTTAAGGTTATCATATTCTACAATAAGATCTTTCTCTTCTTGCTCAAGTTTTGACAGACGAGCCTCTTTACGGGCAATATCTGTTTCAATATCAAGAATCTCTTCAGGAAGATCGCCTCTCAACTGTTTAAGCTCATCGATGCGGCTATCTATATATTGTAAATTTGCTAGTTGTTGAAGTGCTTCTTTCATGGATTGCTTTTCAGCTTTGTTGAATGGATTTCGGTTTGGATTCCGACACATAAGTTTGCATCGGATTGGTTACTACATTAGTAACAGTTACAGAAAGGTTGTCGAAAGCTTCGGATAATTCTTTTCTTAAAGCTTCCGCAACCGGAAATTCGCTCTCATAATGCCCTACATCTACTAATAGAAAATTCTCCTGCTCAGTAAAGTAATCGTGGTATTTAATATCGGCAGTAACAAAGGCATCGGCACCACTTTTAATGGCTTTTTCTTTCAGAAAAACACCTGCTCCCCCACAAACTGCCACTGTTTTAATTCGGTTTACATCTCCTGAAAAACGAATGGCTTTTACATCAAGTGCCTGAGATACTAAGTGCAGGAATTCATTTTTGCCTAAACCGTCTTCAGGATATTGACCAATTACTCCCATTCCAAAGTTATTTGAGGTGGAAACGAGATCTGTTATCTGAAGTGCGCCTTCTTTAAGTAAACCTTCTTTCTTAAGCCCTTTTCTGAGTGCGGGTAAGTGATGGTTGTCAATGATTGCTTCAAAACATCTGAGATCACTTTCTCTGCTCTCTACACTATAATGATGCACATCTTCAGCTGAATAATAATTCAATAACTGAACCATGGAATCACTGTTCTCCACAGAGCTTACAAGACTTATTTTTTTGCTGATGGAGTAATTCTTTGTTAGAAAACTCAGATCATCAAGACCCAGCATATTTGCTAAAACAAAAGAGACGCCGTCTAATGCAGCGTCCAGATTTGTGTGAGCAACTAATAAGCCAATGTCATTTTTTATCAGCTTATAAATGATCCGGCCTTGTTCATCGGTAGGATTGATCTTTCCGATCTTACTGAAAATAAGGGGATGATGCGCTACAATAAGCTCACAATCATTTTGGATCGCTTCCGCTACAATTGCATCTGTTATATCTAAACAAGTAAGAACATTTGTAACTTCAGCATCAGGGTCTCCTACAAGAAGTCCGACATTATCGTAATCCATTTTAGTTCCGGGAGGAGCCCACTGATTTAAAAAGGTGGATATGTGTCGGATTTTTGTAGCCATTTATCTTTTACCTTTTGTAATGTTTAAGATAAATTGACCCGACGGGAACGCTATGAATTTGTAGAAAGTCAGTTTGTACAATAGAAGTTGATTTAGGCTTTCTTTGAGCTTCCAAAAATAAGGGTAATTATTGAATGATAAAAGCCCTTATTGATGTTATTAATGTAAAATTAATACTAAACCACTGATTTGAATGGAAAAATCACAAATTTGTGAAAATATTGAGATAGTAAAAGGCAAAATTGAGAGTACTTGTAAGAAAATCGGGAGGGACAGCAGCGAAATAACACTGGTTGCAGTAAGCAAAACCAAACCGGTTTCTTACATACAGGAAGCATTGAACTGTGGGCACGTTGAGTTCGGTGAAAACAGAATGCAGGAGCTGGAAGACAAAATCCCTGAGTTTGATGGAAAGAAGATCTCCTGGCATATGATCGGAAATCTTCAGACAAATAAAATAAAATTAGTTGCCGATAAAATTAGCTGGGTGCACTCCATTGAAAAGCTGAAATATCTGAAGGAGTTTGAAAAACGAGCTAATGGAAATAAAATTAACGCTCTTATTCAGGTAAATATCAGCAAAGAAAAGCAGAAAGGAGGCGTTGAGCCGGAAGATCTTGCTCAGCTTTTGGAATCAGCTACAAGTTTTGAAAATGTAACTGTTTGTGGTTTGATGGGAATGGCTACTTTTACAGATGACCCTGAAGATGTGCGTCATGAATTCAAATTGTTGAAAGATCTATTTGAAAAGCATCAGAAGTTTAACTCAGGAAGTGTTATTCTCCGGGAACTGTCTATGGGTATGAGCAATGATATGGAAGTAGCAATCGAAGAAGGTGCAACCATGGTTCGGGTAGGAAGTGAAATCTTTGGGGCACGAAACTATGATTAACGATTCCCGTAGTCGGCATTGTACTATTAATTAAAAACAGGGCATTATGTTATTTGGATTACCATGGTGGGCACTTATCCCAATTATAGCTGTAGCAGGCGGGCTTTTTATTGAGTACCGAAAACAGGAACTGAAAGCCGAAGAGAAAAGAATGGCAAGCTCAAAAGAAATACATGAGCTTCGTAAAATCATTCATAATCTGAAATCCAGAATAGAAAAGTTAGAAAGTTCTGTGAGCGCTTCTCAATCCGGAACGAAAAAAAATGTACCATTAGATGACATAGAGATAAAAGATGAGTACTATTCAGGTGAAGATGAAGACTCAGCAACTCGAAGTAGAGTTCAAAATTAAGAGGAAATTATGACTGAAGAAGAGTTTATAATCTCGATAGTAGCCATTGTTTTTGGAACGGGATTTTCAATATTCCTTTTTTGGGGGTTTTTCAGCCTGATCAAATCATGGATCAACAGAAAAAGCGGCACGTCTCAGGGAGAAATAAACCCACAATTTTTTAAAGCATTGGGCGATTTCAAGAAAAGTACAGAGCGCAGAATTGCCAATCTGGAATCTATAGTGGCCGATTTGGAAGAAGAAAAGATAAGAATTCCCGAAACTCAGAATGCCGGAGAAATTGAGATTGAAGAAAAAGAAATTCGGTCTTCTGATGAAAAAGAAGATGATTCTAATCTGAGGAACATGTTAAACGAATAAGTGTTATTTTATTAACTGATAAGATTACTCTTAAATATTCGTGCAATGAAACTTACCCCTCTTGAAATTAAACAACAGCAGTTCGAAAAAACCCTCCGCGGTTTTGATGTTGCTGATGTTCAATCTTTTCTGACACTGGTTTCGAACGAGGTTGAGCATCTGCTTAACAAAAACAAAGAACTTGAACATCAGATCGATAAGCTAAATGATCGTGTCCGCCATTATGAGCGTGTAGAAGAAGCACTTCATGAAACACTGCAAACCACCAAAGAATCCGTTGCTCAAAAACTGGATGGAGCAAAAACAGAAGCTCAGAACAAGATCGATAAAGCAGAGATGCAGGCTGAAGGCATTTTAAAAGAAGCCAACCATCAAAGGCAACAAATTCGCCAAAACATTCAGCGGTTATTAGAAAAAAGAGAAGAGATTATTGCAGGAATGAATTCTTATCTTGAGAACTCTCAGGAATCATTATCAAAATTTGGTAAAGATGAGTTGGGTATTTTTAATTTACCCAAAGAAGATTTGCAGGTGGGACAAGATTCGTCTGATGAAAGAAAACCTCGTTTTGAACTAGATGAAGAGGAGCCTGACACTGAAGAGACGAAGAGTAAAGAAGAAGAGGAAATAGACCTCTCCTTACCTCCCGGTGCAGAGCATCTTGATGATATCCTCGACGAAATAGACTAACAATATTTACACTTACTATGGCATTAGACACCGTTGAACAATTTCGTTCAAAAAGAGATGAAGCACTGGATTTTATACAATCAAAAACAGATTTCCAGCCTGAGTATCTGTTGATTCTGGGAACCGGTTTAGGTCAACTGGGTGATGAGATAGACGTTCAGGATTCTATCAGCTATGCAGATGTTCCACACTTTCCGGTTTCTACGGTTGAAAGTCATGCAGGAAGATTGCTTTTTGGAATGTTGGGAGGAAAGAAAGTGGTAGCCATGCAAGGGCGCTTTCATTTCTATGAAGGTTATACCATGCAACAAATTGCATTTCCGGTAAGGGTAGCCAAAGCTCTTGGTGCTCACAGTCTTTTTGTTAGTAATGCCTGTGGAGGAATGAATCCCAATTTTGAAGCCGGAGATATTATGCTGATCACCGATCATATTAATTTTTTAGGCGACAATCCTTTGATCGGCCCGAATGACGATGAATTGGGGCCTCGATTCCCGGATATGAGTGATCCTTACACTTCGCGATTAAGAGATATTGCACAGAATGTTGCTCTCGATAATTCTTTAAAAATGCATCAGGGAATCTATTTAGCTATTTCGGGGCCAATGCTCGAAACCAGAGCTGAATACAGATATATGAGACAGTTGGGAGCCGATGTTGTTGGAATGAGCACTGTCCCGGAGGTAATAGCTGCAGTTCATATGGGAATGGATGTGCTTGGGATTTCAGTAATTACTGATGAATGTTTCCCGGATTCACTGAAGCCGGTAGTGCTTGAAGAGATATTTGCAGCAGCTGCACAGGCTGAGCCTAAAATGACACAAGTAATAATTGGAGTATTAGAACGACTTTAGCCAATTTTTATCCACAAAAAGCGTTACTTTTCCACGTACCCTTGCGTGAATGGATAAAATTTCTTTTCTATGAACAACCCACACATTTGCGAGAAAATATATGAGCATGGATGGATTTAACGGCGAACTTTGGAATGAATTTCAATGGGAAGCCCATCTTAACGAAGTAGAGAAAAAAAGCGAGCAACTCAGAAAGTTTATTGAGTCTGATGTAAAAGGAAATGTGCCAAGATGGATCACTCTTCTAAAAGAAAGCCTGAGTGAAGACGATGCTTTTGAAGCATACGTTGAAGAAGAGCTGTTGATGGACGAAGCTTACTTTCCTGAAGATGAAGACGACTGGGAAGACGAAGATGAATTTGATGACGAAGACTTTTTGTTTGGTCTTGATGAATTCGATGAATTCCCGGATGAGGACGAAGATGACTTTGATGCAGGAGAAGAGTGGAAGAGCCTAAGTGAAGACTTTGCTCTTTCAGATAATGGTTCGTTAGACAATCTGGGATTATTCAGAGATGCACGTTTCTACGCCGTTGATATTTTAAAATGGGCAGAATCAGTTCCTCCGAAAAATCAGGATAAAGTATTTCTGGAATTTGTAGGCGACAGCTTAAAAATCGCTGCAAAATTAGCCGGCGGCTACTCTTTTGGCTTCGAACAAGAGTTTTTAGGAGCAAATATTGCATACACAAAAAAGTCACTTAGATTCGCTAACCAATCATTAGAAATGATGCGAAAGCTTAAAAACAAAGCTTTTTTTACCAAACAAAGCTACGCTGAGTTTAACGCTCGCTTATTTGAATTAAGAAATGATATCGGTGTGTATGTTCAAGACCTAAGAGAGCGTTTCAATAACTCTGTTGATTGATTTAAAGGTCAGCTTTTCTGCTCGCTTTCTCTAACAAAAATTAATTATGTGGAAGGGAATATGATCTCGATCAAAAGAGCATAAAATTCCGGTTGGAAAATCATACAAAGAGGAATTCAGGAACAGGCTTGAGGGATAGAAAAAAGCCACTTCAATTAATGAACGGAAGTGGCTTTTAAGTACACCCGGAGGGGTTCGAACCCCCAACCCCCAGAGCCGAAATCTGGTACTCTATCCAGTTGAGCTACGGGTGCATTTTTTGGATTCCAAATATAGGAAACATGTATCTCTTTTACACGGCTAATCACAAAAGAGAATACCTAGTTTGAACGATCAAGAAGTTTAAGTGATAAGGTGATTAATAATAGATGTAAAGATTTGAGAAAAGCTTCCAACTTCACCGACCTTTAGAATTATTGGCGAGAAAAGACCCTGCCTAAACAATCAACATCCCATCACCGAAAGAGTAAAAGCGATATTTTTCCTTAATGGCGTGTTCATAAATACGATGCATTTCATCAAAACCCATAAGCGCAGAAACCAGCATTAGCAAGGTACTTTTGGGTAGATGAAAGTTCGTGATCAGAGAATCGACTGCTTTAAATTGGTAACCGGGAGTAATGAATATACCCGTTTCTCCGCTTTGAGGCTCAAACGTTCGTTCAGTACTCGCTAAGGATTCAAGAACTCGTACACTTGTCGTTCCAACGGCGGTTATATGATCCGAATTTGTCAATTCATCAGCTGTTTTACTGTCAAGTTGATACCACTCGCTATGCATGATATGTTCATCAAGTTTTTCTGTCTTTACCGGAGCAAAAGTACCCAAACCAACATGCAGAGTAACTTCAGATTTTCTTATTCCCTGAGCATCTAACTTTGCTAGTAACTCATCAGTAAAATGTAAACCGGCTGTAGGGGCTGCTTTGCTTCCAAGATCTTTTGCATATACTGTCTGATATTCCGAAGCCAGAGATTCATCCTGTTCAATATATGGAGGAAAAGGAGTGTATTTGAATTGCTCAAGTTCAGGAGCATCCAGATCGTGAGAAAGAATGAGGGTTCTCAACCCGTCCTCTGCTATATGAGTAACTTCGGCGGTAATCCCATCAGCAAGTTCCACCGTTTTCCCGACACGAAATTTTTTACCCGGACGTACTAAAGCCTCTACGGTATTATTATTTCTGACCGAAGTGACGAACAGCTCTTTTTTTCCACCATCAAACATAAGTCGGCACTTTTCGACCTTGCTGTTATTGACAACAAGGGTGGTTTCTTGGGGAAGATATTCTCCAAGATTATAAAAGAAATCGTCTGTGATCTGTTTGGTAGCTCTGTCGTACACCAATAATCTGGCATGATCTCTGGGGCTTGCCGGAGATTGAGCGATCAATTCTTCAGGAAGGTGGTAATCGAAATCAGAGAGGGTGTACTTCATTAATCTACAATCAGAGAAACTTGATTTTCTGATCCTTTAGAAATCAGCATAGTTTTGCGGGCAATAATCTCTCCTTTTTTAATAGCGATAAGTTCTATTTCATTATCAATAGAATAAGAAGCCGATTCTCCAGCTTTAATCGTATAATCTATTCTTTCTCCTACACCTAAAATGCTGGTTTGAAATTGAAAACTTCCTGATCGATCGGTATAAGTTAGCGGTACGAAACTATTTTTTAATTGCTCTTCAGTGCGGGTAATGTGAATTTTATTTTGATACGATGCTGCCCCTGTCTCCAAAAAATATTCATACAAACCGTTTGTATAAAGGGAATCAAGAAGAGTTATGGTATGATTTCCTGCCCTAAATAAAACCTCAGAAAATTCTTCGATTATTTCATTGGAGCCAAATCTTTTTGTAGAAAAAGAAACTTCAGAGGCGACTAGAAGACTAAAGTTTATTGTAGTGGAAGGCTGCATTTTTCTTGCAGGTTCTTGATTCACATACAAAATATGTATCTCTGCATTAGAAACAGGAGCCCCTGAAATGGTCTTTACATCTCCGAATGTAAATCCCTTTAAGTCGTCATTATTGCATCCAAAAAGAACTGAGCAATAAATAACTAATAAAACTACCAATCTCATTATTGTCTAATTAAAATACTGGTAACAGCTTCTTTAATTCCCTCAACTCCAATTCCAACTTCATTGTGCAATTCTTCCTGAGTTCCGTGTTCAACAATAACGTCCGGGATTCCAAGAATTTTTACGCTTGGACGATTTTCTTTTTCGATGATATATTCAGCAACAGCGCTACCAAAACCACCCATTTTAGCACCGTCTTCTAAAGTGATGATGTGATCGTATCGCTCACAAATCTCATCAATAAGTTCTTCATCCAAAGGTTTTGCGAAACGCATATCGTAATGACCGATATTAATTCCTTCTTCAGCTAAATCATCAGCAGCCGTAATTACATATTTACCAATAGGACCAAAGCTGAGAACTGCTATGTTTTCTCCTTCACGAAGCTCTATACCTTTTCCAATTTCAAGGTTTTTAAATCCTTCAGGAACGGTCATTCCCGTCGCTTTTCCACGAGGATAACGAATAGCCCATGAGGCATCTTCGAAAGTGGATGCAGTAAACATCATATCTCTCAGATCTTGCTCATTTAAAGGTGAAGAAATAACCATATTAGGAACCGTTCGCATATAGGCGATATCATATAAACCGTGATGTGTCGGTCCATCAGCTCCGGCAAATCCGGCACGATCAATACAAAATACAACGGGTAATTTCTGAATGGCTACATCATGAACCAGCTGATCATATCCTCTCTGTAAGAATGAGGAATAGATAGCACAAAATGCTTTTTTGCCTTCAGTTGCCAGACCTGCAGCAAAAGTAACTGCATGTTGTTCAGCTATTCCCACATCAAAAGATCTTTCAGGGAAAGTGTTCATCATTGGCCACAGACTGGAGCCACTTGGCATGGCAGGTGTCATACTAACAATCCGTTCATCTTTTGCTGCTAATTCAACCAAAGCTTCGCCAAACACATCCTGGTATTTAGGAGCTCCTTTGGTTTTCGGAGCCGGATTAAGAGCTTTTCCTGTAATTTTATCAAAAGGGCTACTGGATGCGTGCCATTTAGTTTGCTCCCGTTCGGCAGGTGCAAATCCTTTTCCTTTTACGGTTACAACATGAAGTAGCTTCGGTCCTTTTACGGTTTTAAGATCTTCCAAAGTCTTTCTGAGCCCGTCCACATCATGTCCGTCCATCGGTCCATAATATTTAAAACCAAGTGCACGGAACAGAGAGCCCGGAGTAATAGCAGCAGTTACAGCATTTTCCAGTCTGGAAGCAACTTTGCGCATTTTTTCACCTGCAGATTTGAAATGCCCGAGCATATCATAAATTTCATCCCTCAGTTTATTGAAGGTTTTGCTCGTGGTGATATCTGTTAAATATTCTTTTAAAGCACCAACATTAGGATCGATAGACATACAGTTGTCATTCAGAATAACAAGAATGTCGCTGTTCATTGCTCCCGCATTATTCATTGCTTCAAAAGCTAAACCTGCAGTCATTGCGCCATCACCAATTACTGCTACAACTTTACGATCACCTTTATCTAAGGTATTAGCTACCGCCATACCAAGCGCAGCAGAAATTGAGGTGCTGGAATGTCCTACTCCAAAAGTATCATATTCGCTTTCAGTACGTTTTGGAAATCCTGAAATGCCGCCGTACAAACGGTTTGTGTGAAATTGCTCTCGTCTTCCGGTTAGAATCTTATGTCCATAAGCCTGATGGCCAACATCCCAAACCAAGCGGTCTTCAGGGGTTTTATATACATAGTGGATAGCGGTTGTGAGTTCTACAACTCCAAGGCTGGCTCCAAAATGACCGCCATAAACGGAAACCATATCAATGATATAATTCCGGAGTTCATCACAAACATCCTGAAGTTCTTTTGGGTCAAGTTTTCGAAGATCTTCAGGAGAATTTATCTTAGATAAAAGCTCACCCGGTTGTGGTATGTTCTGTTCCATAATTTGTTAACTATTTACTTCATTCACCTGTTCAATACGAAGTTCAGCATCGTTTAGGATTTCTGTACAAAATTTGGAGAGTTTTACCCCTTCTTCATACAGATTAACAGATTCCTCCAAAGTAATGGACTCATCCTCTAATTTGGAAACTATTTCTTCCAGCTTATTTAAAGCTTCTTCAAAGCTCGGTCGTTCCTTTTGGTCCATTAATTTTTATGGTGTAGCTCTATAATGATTAGTTAGTTCCCTAAAATAAGGGATTAATATGTAAAACACATTTAATGGAAAATTGAATTTTATGTTTCTAAACCAACAATTCTAAACCCTCAGTGATACTATAAGGAAGCTTAGTTTAATACCACTTCACTCTCTTAATGCTTTTCCCATCACTTTCAAATATTAAGGCTCTATCACGGCTGGTATAATATATATTGGAACGAGTAGATTCTAATCTTTCTACAGCTTCCGGATGAGGATGCCCGAATCGGTTCCGTTCGGCAACGGATACAACAGCAATTTCAGGAGTAACTTCCTTTAGAAAAAATAATTCGGAGCTGGTTTTGCTTCCATGGTGACCAACTTTCAGAAAGTCCGTATCCAAAAGGTGTCCGTAATTTTCTACTAGTCTTCGCTCCTGATCTTCCCCTGCATCACCCGTAAACAAAAACTCGTTTTCTCCATGAATTATATTCAAAACTAAAGAATGTTGATTGGGGTCATTGTTGAATTTTCCTTTTTCAGGGCCTAGTACTAAGATGAGCAGACTCTCATCAATATCAATCGTTGTTCCGGCATTTAGAGTTACTACTGGGATATCTTTTGAATTGGCAAGGTTGATATAATCTCTGTACAGATTTGATTCATATTCAAACCCGGAGTTATAAATAGTGTCTATATCAATTTCATTTAAGAGGTCCTTGATGCCCCCAATGTGATCTGCATGAGGATGAGAAAGAAAAACAGCATCTAATTTCTGAATATTATTTTCTTTAAAGAAAGGAAGTAAAACCTGTTTTCCGGAATTTGATCCCGGACTCCAAATTCCTGCATCGATCAGTATATTTTTTCCATTTGGAGTCTGCAGTAGGGTGGCGTCTCCCTGCCCCACATCAAATAATGTGATAGTCAGTTTTGGAGGTTCAAATTTTGTTAAAACCGAATCAAGAGGAATAAAGAAGAGAAGGAACAGAGAAATGGCCATTAGCTTCCATTTTATATTGGGGTTTCTCCATGATCCGATCATTAAGACAAAGGAAGTCCAGAAAAGAAAGATCGAAATACCGGGTTTTTGCACCTCGAACCATGATTGAGAAAGCTGAGATGAAAAAGAAACAAAATCATTAAGGGTTGCCAGAAAGACTAGTGACGGATAATTGATGAAGAAACCGAGAGCAGGAATTACAGAACTTATTATCAAAGCTAAAAGTGAAAGTGGAACGATAATGCTTAGCAAAGGAACAAATAAGGCATTTGCCAAAGGGCTGATGAGGGACACTTCACCAAAGTAAAAAGCCTGCAGAGGATAGAGTCCAAGTTGGACTACCAGTGAAATAATAATGACCATGATCGGAGTGCCGTACCATTTTATGCGAACCCAGTAGGGAATTGCGTTTTGTATTACAGGAAGCACTAAAAGAATTATTAAAACAGCACTGAAAGAAAGTTGAAAGCCGATTTCAAAAAGTTGAGAAGGATCAATTAGCAGGATTACTAACGCGGCAACACCCATTAGGTTCAGAGAATCACTGCTTTTGGAAAACAGTTTGCCATAAGTTAAAAGAACAGCCATCACTGAAGCGCGTAAAACCGAGACCGAAAAACCGGTGAGTCCGGCATAAAAAACCAGGATCAGTATCAGCAGTGCCAAGCCAATTTTTGTGCCGTTTTTTTTGGTCCAGAAATAAGGGATGATCAACCAAAAAGGAGCAATGATCAAACCAACATGCAAGCCTGATACTGCCATGATATGTGATAATCCTGCTCTTGCGAAAGCTTGTTTTGTATTTCCCTCCAGCTCATTTTTGTAACCTAAGAGTAATGCTTTTGCAACAGGAGCCGTTTCAGGGTCAAAATTCTGATCCACTAATTTGAGAGCTTTCTTGCGAACTGACATCCAACTGAAAAAAGAAGAGTCAGGATTGATCTGTATAACAGAATCAGCTCTTATTTGAGTATGAATATTTCTGGATTCAAGAAAAGCCTTGTAATTAAATTGGGTTGGGTTTCTGGGTTCAGAAACCGGAATTACAATCCCGGATATTTCGATTTGATCGCCAAGTTCTACCGGTAGTTCGTTATCCCAAAGTATTCTGCTTTTGAATTTCATATCAGAAGTAAAGCCGGAAAGCTTGGTGCTAGTCACAGCAAGGTCTAATCTTTTATCTCCTGAACTATTTTTGGATATCAACAGAACATTGCCTGAAACATGTATCTCTGCCCATTCTGATTCAGATATAAGCATCTCAACAGCGGTTTGATTTTTCTTTGAAGCAATGGAGTTAATTGTAAATCCGGCAGCAAAAATGATCAGGCAATACAAAAGTGTGGAAATTCTTGAAAGTCTGATAGAAACTGTTTTCCCCGAAAGTGTCTCAAAAATGAAATAGGTAGCTACTATACCAATAAAGATACATATGAGTGTGATCTGGTCTGTCCGGAAAAGCTGAGAGCAAAGAATTCCGGCAATATAAATCAAGACTACCCGAAGAGCCGGGAACTGTTCGACAGGAAATTTATATGAAGACCTTTTTTTCACATACAGTAAGACAGGTTAAACGGGAAACCTTACAATATTATTTAATAAATATTGAGTTTAGGTTCAACTGTATGGAAATTATAAATCAGATAGAGAAGCTGGTACCGCAACCGCAATCTTCAACAGAATTGGGATTATCAAAAGTAAATCCACGAGCGTCTAACCCATCAGGGTAGTCGATCTCAATTCCTTCTAAGTACATAAGGTGTTTAGAGGCTACAATAACTTCAACTCCGTAGTTCTCAAAAACCACATCATCTTCCGTTCGGTAATCCAATCCTAATTTATAACTCAATCCTGAACATCCACCACCTTCTACAGCAACTCTAAGGAAGAGATTGTCATCCAGTCCTTCTTTTTCAATAATTGTCTTAACTTGCTTAGAAGCTCTTTCTGTAAGAGTTACGGGCTCACCGGTCAACTCTTGTTTTTCCTCTTTGTTGGGTGAAGTTTCTTCTTCATCCACATCGATGAGTGAGGAAATAATATCGTCTAGATTTTCGTCTTGATTGGTCATTGCTCTCCTTATTTAGAACAAGTCAAAATTACGAATTTTTATGCGAAAATGTATAATGAACTACACCTTTTTGTTCATATGTATCCAGAACTCCGGCACTAGCCATATCTACAAGAATACGTTCGGCTCTGTGGCTTGTAATATTCGAAATGATGGAAAACCGTTCAATAGTGATATCCCCATATTCGTTTAAAAACCGGAACAACTGCTGCTCTCTTTCACCGTATTCAAAAGTAACACCTGTGGCTGAGGTTTTGTTCTTCAGTATTTCAACTCTGTCGTCTGTGGCGATGATATTTTCATCATCCTGACGAATGTATACAGTTCTTTTGGATTCTCCTTTTACTGCGATGGGTTTTTTTTCCGATTCAGGAATTTCAACAATCATCACATCTTTTTTCCCGGCATGCACCATTTCAATATCGATATTTAGAGCAGGCACACACACATCTTCAGCAGCTTGCCTTAGCCAGAATTCTTCTTCGTAATAGCTCTCAATTCCAACAATATCGCCGTTATCATCAACTCCAATCAGGATTCGACCTCCATTAGTGTTGGCGAAGGCAACCATTTCTTTGGCAATTTTTTCGGGTGATGCAACTTTGTGTTTAAATTCTAGAAAAGAGCTTTCTCCTGTTGCGATCAGGTTTTTAAGGTCTTTCAGCTTCATCTCAGAAACAGTAACTGAATCTGAGTTTTGCAAATATAATTCGTACTCGTCTTTCATGATATTATTACTGACGAAAGCCAGTGTGTTCTATTATATCGAAACTTCGTCTTTAGGATCTCTTGTCATCAACGTATTCAAAGCGTCTTTAGGGTCTTCATTTTCAAATAAAACCCGGTAAACTGCACAAGTGATCGGCATATCAACATTATTACGTTTTGCCCAGTCACGAACGGATTTAGTTGTCTTGATACCCTCGGCAACCATATTCATGCTGTCAATGATCTCGTTAAGCTTTTTCCCAAGCCCGATTTGTGAACCTACATATCTGTTTCGGCTATGCTTTGACGTACAGGTAACAATGAGATCTCCCATTCCCGTTAATCCGGAGAAAGTTTCCGCATAACCGCCCATCATTACACCCATTCGTTTCATTTCATGAAGTCCGCGAGTAATTAAAGCCGCTTTAGCGTTATCGCCTAATTCTGCACTATCAATAATTCCAGCTGCAATAGCCATGATATTTTTTACAGACCCACCGATTTCAACACCGATAATATCGTTGTTCAAATAAACCCGGAACATTGGAGTGAGAAAAGTTTCCTGAATAATTCTTGCTGTTCTTGTAGAATAAGAAGCTGCAACTACGGTAGTGGGTTTTAGGTGGGACACTTCTTCTGCATGGCTGGGTCCATATAGAACTCCGATGTTATCTTCTAAAGTGACACCTTCCATTACTTCAACCAGAATCTGAGACATGGTTTTAAAAGTGTCATTTTCTATTCCTTTGGAAACGGTAACCAGGATCTCATGTCCGTCTAAACAAGGCTTTATTTTTGCAGCAAGTTCCCGTAGAGTATGTGAAGGAGTTGCAAACAAGATCATATCCTGATCACGTAGGCAATGCTCTAAGTCATCATATGCTTTGATGGAAGCAGGCAATCGAATGTCAGATAAATAAGAAGGATTTCTGTGATTATTGTTAATACTGTCTACGACCTCTTTTTCACGAGCCCATATCTGAACATTATTTCCGGCTGTATCCAACACAGTTGCGAGTGCTGTTCCAAAACTTCCGGCTCCAATAATGGTGACATTCCTCATACTTCAACCTGCTCATTTTTGGTTTCAGGATTTTCTTTCGGTTCCTGTACTTCTTTTTTCTTTGAAGAGCCCACTTTACTTTCCGTTCCAGCCAGAAGTCGTCTAATATTAGACTTATGCTTTACAATAATTCCGGTAGCCACAAAAGCACCAAAAATTACCATGCTTCCATCAACTAGCTTATCAAAGCCGTACACGTATTTCATCACAATCAAACTTACCGGATAGAAAAAAGAAGCAAGGATTGAAGCGAGTGAAACATATCTGGTTAACAGGATGGTAGTCACAAAAATGATGGAAGAAATTCCAATTGAAATAGGTTCTATTCCAAACAACATTCCGCATGCCGTTGCAGCGCCCTTTCCACCTTTAAACTTTGCAAAAAGAGGAAACATATGCCCGATTACTGCAAAAAGGCCACAACTGATCTTTAAGAAAGCATCTACTTCCCAGTTTGGGGGCGAAAGTGGACCTGCAAACATATTCCAGGCTAAAGCACTTACCCAAAAGGAAGCAACAAAGCCTTTCATAAAATCCATGGTGAACACAGTAACTCCGGAAGGCCATCCTAAAACTCTGAAAGTGTTGGTAGTTCCGGCATTTCCACTGCCATGTTCACGAACATCTACCCCTTTAAAGAGCTTTCCCACCCAAATTGCGGATGGAATAGATCCTAATACGAAACTGATTCCTAAAACAGTAAGTGTTGCTAGCATGTATTTTTATTTTACCCCAAGATACCACCTGAAGTATAAGAAAAAAATTAAACGTGTCTTTCTGCGTGATAAGATGAACGAACTAAAGGCCCGCTTTCCACATGTCCGATACCTAGTTTTTCACCGATCTCTTTGTATTCAGCGAATTGGTCAGGGTGTACCCAATCCATAACCGGATGATGCATTTTTGTAGGTTGCATGTACTGTCCTATGGTTAGCACGTCTACTTTATGATCTACACAATCCTGCATTAACTCGATCACTTCTTCACGAGTTTCACCAAGACCAACCATAATTCCGGTTTTTGAACGGATCCCTTCTTCTTTAACTTTGAGGAGTAAATCTAATGATCGCTGGTATTTAGCCTGAGGGCGAACTCGGCGATATTTTCTTGGTACGGTTTCCAGATTGTGACTTAATACATCCGGAGGGGTATCGATTACGATTTGGAGAGCATCCCAAACTCCACGGAAGTCAGGGATCAAAGACTCAATGGTTACTCCGGGAATAGCCTCACGAAGAGCGGTGTGAGTAGCCGCAAAAATGGGAGCACCACCATCTTTTCTGTCATCTCTGTTGATAGATGTAAGAACTACGTGCTTCAATTTCATTTTAGCTGCAGCATCAGCAACACGAGCCGGTTCATCCCAGTCTAACTCTGCGGGCGGGCGACCAGTTTTAATAGCACAGAATGCACAAGAACGAGTACACACATCGCCTAGAAGCATAAATGTAGCTGTTCCGGCGCCCCAGCATTCTCCCATGTTAGGGCAACGTGCTTCAGAACAAACGGTATTCAGCTTATTCTCATTTATCGTATCCAGAACTTCTTTGAATTTCCCCCCCGATGGAAGCTTAACTCGAAGCCATTCCGGTCTGCGCTGTGTTGATTTCTTTTCTACTACGTCTAGTTCTTTGATCATTGGGATGTTTTATTTATAAGTCATTCAGAGCGAAAGCGATAAATCTGCACAATGCTAAATAAGTAGAAAATTGGTTGGAGATTCTACGTTTTGCAGATCCTTCGAAAGTATCCTCAGGATGACTTTTTCTAAAAAATTAAGTTACAAAAAATTCTTCTCTAGTTCTGTTTGTGCGCCGCTTGGTTTAATACTTACATCAAAAACATTTTCGAAGTGAGTAACGATCCTTTTTTTTACTTCTTCAGGATCAATTTCACGACCAAGTAGCTTTTGCAAACTGGTTACTTCTTTGTCTTCAATACCACAGGGAACGATGTTATTGAAGTATTGCAGGTTTGTATTCACATTCAGCGCAAAACCATGCATGGTTACCCAACGGGAACAACGGATTCCCATTGCACAGATCTTTTGCTCGCCGATCCAGACGCCAGTAAGTCCGTCTATTCTTTGAGCTTCAAAACCATAATCAGCACAAACTTTAATGATTACCTCTTCCAGAAAACGAAGGTATTTATGGATGTCAGTAAAATATCGATCTAGATCCAGGATCGGATAACCAACAATTTGTCCGGGGCCGTGGTATGTGATATCTCCGCCACGATTGGTTTTTACATATTCAGCTTCTAATTCCTGAAGTTCAAGAAGTGAGCGAAGCAAATTCTCTTCATCCCCACTTTTGCCAAGGGTATACACATGTGGATGTTCGACAAAAAGAAGTACATCATTTTTTCTTTCACCTTCAAACTCACCAACGCGATCCAGTTTTTTCTCGTCAATGATCCGTTGCTGAATCTTGTGCTGCAAATCCCAAACCGGCTGGTAAGGTTTTAATCCGAGATCGTAAAGTTGGATGGTTTTTTTAGAACTCATTACTTTTTAACTAAATCATTTAGAATACTTGAAAGACCAAAAGCAGAAGTGGTGTCACTAAAATCTGCAAGGGGATACTTTTTCCCGCGGTGTTCAAGATGCAGTCTTGAAACACTTTTATACTGTCTTAGAGAAACTACCTTTGCAGTAAATTTAAATTCTTCACTGAAGCTAAAAGACATATTTTTTCTACCCAAGAAGATGGTGTTGATGTAGTGTAAAAATTTAATTTTTAGTGTTTTAGGTTTTAGATCAAGTAAAAAATTAGTTTTGGACTCTTGTTCTTTTTTATATGATAACGCAAATCCTAAGAACCAAAAGATCCCAATTATAATGTTAAAAACACTGAAAGAAAGAAGCAGAAGTACTGGTGGAATAAAAATAATTAAGATAGAAGCTATCGATTGAAGATTACTTTGCTTTTTAGAAACTAGCTCAATAGAATCTTCGAAAACCTCGATTCTAGGATCAACGTCTTGCAAGTGAGACAGAACCCGATTCAATCTATTTTCGATATTTCCATTCAAATTTTTCATAGACAAAAATGGCTCCACAAGGGAGCCATTTACAATATTTAGTTCATAAAGTGCGTGTATAAAATTCTGACACACCCCTGAATCCCCTCTCAAGAGGGGACTTTCATCAGTGCTAATCAAAAATTAATCAGCACATCAGTGATCCTATTTCTTAACAGGAGTTCCTAAATGAACGCCTTCGTTATACGCTTCAGCTACAGCTTCCATTACCGCTTCAGATAATGTTGGATGCGGGTGAACAGCGTTGATAATCTCATGTCCGGTAGTTTCCAGATCACGGGCTACAACTGCTTCAGCAACCATTTCAGTAACACCGAATCCGATCATGTGAAGACCTAACCATTCGCCGTATTTAGCATCAAATACAACTTTTACGAAGCCTTCTTCATGTCCGAGTGCGGTAGCTTTACCACTTGCTGATAATGGGAATTTCCCGACTTTAACATCATAGCCTTCTTCTTTGGCAGCAGCTTCGGTCAATCCAACAGAAGCAACCTGAGGCTCACAATATGTACAGCCCGGAATATTTCCGTAGTTAATTGGCTTAGGATTTTTACCGGCTAATTGCTCAGCAAGTACAACTGCTTCATGCGAAGCTTTGTGAGCCAACCAAGGAGCACCGATGATATCACCTATTGCATAAATACCATCAACACTGGTTGAGTAGTTTGATTTATCTACAACAATAGCGCCTCTTTCAACTTTTACGCCTATTTTTTCGAGACCAATACCTTCAACGTTTCCGGTAACACCAACTGCGGAAAGTACAACATCTGCTTCGATGACTTCCTCGCCTTTCTTGGTTTTAACCGTCACTTTAACGCCGGAACCTTTTTTCTCAACTTTCTCTACTGTGCTTTCCAGCATCAGGTTCATGCCTTTTTTCTTGTAGATCTTGCCAAGCTCTTTTCCAACGTCCTGATCTTCAACAGGAACCAAGGTTTTTTGTAGCTCAACGATAGTTACTTCTGTTCCTAACGTGTGATAGAAGTAAGCAAACTCAACACCGATTGCACCTGCACCGATGATCACCATTTTCTTAGGCTGCTTTTCCATGGTCATCGCCTTTTCAGAATCGATGATCATTTCGCCGTCGATCTCTAGATTAGGAAGTTGACGTGGGCGAGCACCTGTAGCAATTATAAAATGCTTGGCTTTAATACTTTCTGTTTCTTTCCCTTTTTCGTCGTTTACAGCAAGCTCTGATTTCGACTTGAAAACACCTGTTCCCATGAAAACATCGATCTTGTTTGCTTTCATTAAGAACTGAACACCTTTGCTCATTTTATTGGCAACGCCACGGCTTCTTTTAACCATGCCGCCGAAATCAGCTTTCACATCTTTAACAGAAATTCCATAGTCATCGGCATGCTGAATAGATTCCATAACTTCAGCAGAGCGAAGTAACGCTTTAGTTGGAATACATCCGATATTTAAACAAACACCACCAAGGTGTCTTTTTTCTACGATTGCGGTTTTAAAACCAAGTTGTGATGCACGGATTGCAGCTACATATCCGCCGGGTCCCGACCCGATTACACATACATCAAATTCTTTTGCCATGATTTCCTTTTAATGATTTTTTCAAGATTCAGATGATTCTGCCACTAGAGCACAAAATCACGAAAGAAAACACATTTTTGTGCTTTCGTGTTTCCGTGGCTTATCACTAATTTCTGAATCCGGTTTAAGAGTAGAATTAGCAAATTCGCCAAGACTCAAAAGATAAGGGATTTTGTATTGAAGTTCGAGTTATCTATTCCGGTCTTAATTTAAAAGAAATATAAACTCATCAATTCCTTTTTTATCAGCGATTGCTTTCGAAGCTTTCTCCAATGCTAAAAGCTTTTTGTTTTCAGTCTTTTTTGGCAAGTTATCTTTGAAGTAAGTTTTAATAGTCTTTCCGTAATTATCAGATTCAATTAAATAATCCTTTCGGGTTTTATTTTTTTTACTCCTTAGTACAGGTTTAGAAATAACATAAATTCCTTGGAAAAGTTTAAACCCTCCAAAAATTGAACCAAATGGAAAAGCGAAACCAACTTTAGTATCAGGTAAAAGATCCTCAGACCAAAATTCTAAACGAATAGGTCCCTTATTTCCTTCAATTAAATTTTTTAAAAACTCAAGCCTTTTTACTTGCTTTATTAGAATGTTTGAATCTGATATATAATTCGGAATTTTAAAATAATCAGCGATATCTAAACCCAACTTAATAGATCTGGCATTTAATAAAGCATACTCTTCGTTTTGAAAATTTATTATTGGATTAAATTTCAAAATACTTACACCATCTACCATTATTTCAGCTAATAAGTCAGAGCCCCTATTCTTTGCCTGTGAAAGCATGTATAAATAACTGCTTGATGATTTGTATTCTGATAGATCTGTTTTTTCTTTTGGATCGGGTAAAGAGAAGTCTAAACGAATATTTTTAGTTTTATAACTAACTTGTAAAGATAAATTCTTGTCTTTAACAACGAACTTTAATTTATCCTTTGGCAGGTTATTTATGCCTTTGGGTTTATAAAGATCTAGTTCTATATCTAACTCATCTAGAAAATCATCAGTTCTTAAAACTAAAGTAGCTTTAGAATGAGGTTCGATATTCATTGTAAGCTTTCCAGGGCCAAGACTGATTTCCTTAGAGTATTTTCCGAACCTTTTCTTTCTCGTTTTAGCACTTTCAACTTCAAGATGGGGTATTAGACCTAATGATAAGTCTTGTAATTCTTCAGAAGGGTGAACTCCTTTTTTTAGAGGAATTTTGAATGTTAGCTCTTCTTCTTCGTATCCGATGGTCTCAACGAAATTACTTTTCCATTGTATATATTTATTAATTCCATTTGGAATAAATTTTTCAATTCTACTTTTAATTTCATTTCCATCAAGAGTGTTTAAAAGAGAGTCATCATCAATAGTGTAGGACATTGTTCTTTTTAATAAAAACTCCATTCCATCTTCAATCTCTCTTAATCTTTTTAATCCCTTTGAAATAAGCTCGGAACCAATATGAATTAAATAACCTCTTTGTGGATCTTTATGGTCATCAAACTCAATTCTTAAAATAAAAACTGGATAAGAATTTTTAATCATCTTCTGCCAATTTCGAAGCGTGATATTTCTATTACTATTTACAGAATCAGAGGCTTTAACCTGTATGAAGGATTTGATCCCGGGGCTCACTTCATCCTGCGTCGTGAAATCTTTTTCATCTAAGCCAAACTCGATTATAAAATCCCAAGCTTCATCGTCTTCTATTGATGGATTACAAGTAATACCAACTTGTGAGCACCAAGTGCTGAATTCTTTTTCGGCAATGCGTCCAATATTTCTTTTGTCCATTTTAAAAGCACTTAAAGTTGATCTAAAATAAGATTTTAGCTTAGAATTGAAATGAAATAAAACAACCTTTCACAAAATACTATTTCTACTTCGATTCAGTTTTATTATCATCAGGAAATCATTTTACAGATCAGGACGGTACAATAATATGATAGGATCAAATTTTAAAAAGGGAGTCTTTGCGCTCCTGTTAATTGTTTTTGGATGGAATGCGGTTGCAAATGCAGCGAGCAACCCCGATGAGGAATACAAAACAAAATTGATAGAACACTTCGAGAAAAAAGGTGTGGACATCCGACCTTATTTTGAAGATTCCAGATTTAAATTGATTACCGGAATTACTGAAAAGTTCACCCGCTCTGCTGAGGTAAAGATCGATAGTTTCGAAAAATATCAGAAGGTGTTGGGTTATGATAATAAGAAAAACAAGATCGCTTCATTCTATGAAACGCATAAAGAAGATCTGATCAATGCGGAAAATGAGTATGGAATTCCTAAAGAAGTGATTATTGGGATACTTGGAGTGGAGTCAGAATTCGGGAAATTCTCAGGGAAATATAATCCGTTCAACGCGTATGTATCTATGATCAAAGAAGGACACCGGGCGCAATTTGCTCTTGCACAGTTAGAAGAGTTAATAGAATGGGCTGACAAAAGAGAAGTAGATATTCTAGCTCTTAAATCCAGTTATGCCGGAGCAATGTCGTACGCTCAGTTTATTCCCTGGTCACTAAACCGTTGGTTTGTCGGGGATGATCTTTACGATATGAGCAACAATATTTATTCAGTAGGTAAATACCTGGCTCATTTCAAGGAAATAACCGGAAGTGTAGAAGACGCTATTCTCAGATATAATAACAGCGAATTATACCAGCAGGCTGTACTTGGTTTGGCTGAAGATGCGAAAGAGGTGACGAAAAACTCTTAATCCAATTCCTTCGTCATAAACCACCATTTCGGTTCGCCGTACTCAAATCCTTCTCTTTCGTAAAGATTCTGTGCGGGGTTATCTTCACGAACTTCGAGGGTGATTTTGGAACAACCCATTTTTTCTGCTTCATCATGAACGGCATCGAGAAGTTTAGTTCCAACTCCCATACCCCTTGCATCAGGGTGAACGGCTACGTCATGAATTTTGAAAGTTTTGCTGGCTGTAAAAGTTGAATAACCAATAAAACAGGTTACGATCCCAAGTACTTTTTCCTCATGATATGCCATATAAGTCATTGTAGTAGGGATTTTCTTCATTTCAGCGATCATATCAACTCTTACTTCTTCGCTGAGTGCTTCATCCTGACCCATGGGATCTTTGGCAAACAAGTCTACGATATTTACAATATCAGCAGCATGTTTAGGGTTATCAAGATCGGCTTTAATAATTTTTACTTGCTCGGAAACCTTAGTTTCAGTAATCAATTTTAGTATAGATGCATTAAATTTTTTGCGAACCTTAAACTATGGACTTTATAGCAGCTTATAAAGTGGAAATGAAGATCTTTACAAATTGGTTACATGATTACAACCATGGAACAAAATACCTTTAGAACGATTTAAGCCATTATGTACAATTATAAAACACTTTTCGGGGCAGTACTTTTAATTTCTACACTTTTTATTGGGTGCAGTAGTAATAATGGAGAAAATGGAAACGGGAGTAGTTTTTCAAGCACACAAGATGTTGGAGATTCTGCTAACGATTTTCTATCAAGCAGTAACTACAGCTCACTCATTATAGAAGTAGACTACGTTGAAGGATTCCGGCCAACGCAGTCTGCATTAAACAATTTAAGATCGTTCCTACAAAACAGGCTCAACAAAGCCAGCATATCCATTTCGTTAGATGATGAAATACCCTCACCCGGAAACTCACCGTATTCTTCTCAGGAAGCTTTCGATGTCGAAAAAGAATACAGAAATTCATATACAGAGGGAAATACTATAGCTGCCTATTTTTTAATCCTTGACGGACAATTTGAACAGGAAAATGTATTGGGATTTGCCTATTTCAACACATCTATGGCTTTGTTAGGTGGAACAATCGATGAAAATTCAGGCGGATTCAATCAGCCAAGCAGAGAAACTATGGAAACAACGGTTTTCCAGCACGAGTTCGCCCATATTCTTGGGTTAGTAGGTAATGGAACTCCTACCGTACAAGATCATCAGGATGAAGCCAATGGCGCTCATTGCGATGTGGACACGTGTTTAATGTATTTTGCAGTTCGTACGTCAGATTTTGCAAGTAACTTGATGGGCGGAAATGTGCCGGAATTGGATTCTCAATGCATTCAGGATCTTCAGGCTAATGGAGGAAAGTAGAGCAATGATCAATTAAGAATGTTTCAATTGAACAATTCTTAATTGATAAATTGATCATTGATCTAGCCTTGCTTGAACTTGAATAAATGTTGAGCGCCTACTTTTTCTTCTGCTTGATTTAATGCATACATGGATTCGAATAGCACAATAGGATTTTCTTCCATGTCTTTGGTTACATGCGTGGAGTAACTGGATTCCAGTTTTTTAATCACTTCAGGCTCGTCATTTGGCAACCATCTTGCACAGTAATAAGAAACCGGAGTTTTCACTAATTCCACACTGTACTCTTCCAGCATTCGGTGCTCTACAACTTCAAACTGAAGAACACCAACCGTACCTAATAAAAGCTCATTACCCACGCCATTTGGCACTTCAAAAACATGAACCACACCTTCTTCAGAAAGTTGCCGTAAACCTTCGCGAAGCTGCTTTCTTTTAAAAGGATCTTTAGTAGCTACTTTTTGGAAATGTTCCGGAGTGAATAATGGAATCACATCAAAACGAACGTCATTTTTTTCGTAAATAGTGGTTCCGATTCTGAAATCACCGGGGTTGAAAATAGAAACAATATCACCCGGATAAGCTTCTTCCATAAGCTGGCGTTCGTCACCCATTAATGTATGGGGAGTAGCCATTTTAATTTTCTTACCGGTATGAGAGATAACAACATTTTGACCACGCTGAAATTTACCGGAAGCAACCCGAATAAAAGCCGCACAATCGCGGTGTCCGGGATTCATATTTGCCTGCATCTTAAAAATAAATCCTGAAAATGCATCATCAATAGAGCGCTCTCCACCTTCGGCTTGTTCGTACATTTGAGGAGAAGGAGCAAGTTGATGGAAATAGGTAAGAAAAACATCCAGCCCGAAATTGTTTAGCGCTGAACCAAAGAAAACCGGAGTAACTTTTCCGGTGCTGTAAAGTTCTTTATCCATATTCGGATACATGTCCTCGATAAGCATCACTTCTTCACGAAAAGCATCTTTTTCTACATCAGAAAGATTGCTTTGTTCAAGCGCTTCTTCAACAGACATCGACTCTGTGATAGCTTTTTTTGTACCATGTTCAGACTTTTCATAAACCTGAACTTGCCCACCGATTACATCATAAATCCCCTGAAATTTTTGTCCGTAGCCCATCGGCCAACTCGCC
This sequence comes from Balneola sp., assembly GCA_017643645.1. Lineage (GTDB taxonomy): Bacteria > Bacteroidota > Rhodothermia > Balneolales > Balneolaceae > Balneola. The sequence continues at coordinate 132,607 of JAEPNB010000005.1, read as the reverse complement.
GGAACAGCTTCAATTCCCAGTTTAGATTCCACATTACTTAAAACTTCGAGCGGATCCATACCGGGACGGTCACACTTGTTCACAAAAGTAATTACGGGAACTTCACGAAGCTTACAGACTTCAAACAGCTTTTCAGTTTGTTCCTCAACTCCTTTTGCAACGTCAATTACCATCAAACCACAATCAGCTGCAACCAACGTTCGTAGTGTATCTTCAGAAAAGTCCTTGTGACCGGGAGTATCCAACAGGTTGTACTTGATGCCGTCTTTTTCGAAACGCATTACGGAAGAAGTTACCGAGATACCACGTTCCTTTTCTATGGCCATCCAATCGGAAGCAGCGTGATGCGATGCTTTACGGGCACGAACGGATCCGGCTTCATGAATAGCTCCACCATAAAGTAGTAACTTTTCTGTGAGTGTTGTTTTACCCGCATCCGGGTGAGAAATAATTGCGAATGTACGTCTTCTCTTTGCTTCTTTAAGAATAGGAGAATCGGCAGTTGCCGTTGATGACATGAAATGTTCTTTTGCTTTAATTTCTTAAAAATAAGGTTTAATAGACTTTTTTACCTATTCTATTGTTGATTATTTAAGTTATAATAAATACAATGAATTATGATACGCTCACTAACCACATTGATTTTAGTTTTTTGTTTCTCAACAATTGTGAGTGCACAAGTAATAGATGACAGTTCAATTGAAGACGCTCAGAATGGCGGATATACATTTGTGGAAGGAATGTTTGTAGCGTATCTGTCTGATACCGTTTCTCCGGGATTTATTCGCGAACAGTTCAGAGAGCTTGAAATTGATGTGCTTGATGAGTACATAAAGCCATTGGTGATTTCAATTGTAAATTCACCATCTGATGAGAGTATTGAGAAACTGAGAAACCATAAAAATGTAACTGCATTTTATTTCGAGTCATCAAAGAACGAAGCTTTGAAGCTTGAGAGATTATTAGAAGGGACTTCGCTTTCAGAAGAACAAAAAGAGCAGATCTTAAATGAAACCGCTCTGGTTGAAACTTATTTTGTTGAATTTGATTATTCCATCAACAGAAAAGCATTGAAGAAGTTGATGGGAGAATTCAGAGATGTGGCTTATAAAATTATCTCAGATCAGCTGAGAACGGTCACCTTAAAAGCAGAGCCCGGAAACGAGCCATTATTGATGGACAGAGTAGAGGAACTTCCCTTTGTAGAAAGCACGGCAATGATCGGCGCGATTAAGAATTAGTGAGCTTTGTTTAAGGTTTAAGCAATACCTTTAAACACTTATCCTTCTCTTCATCAAAGAAGCGGTACGCTTCCACCCCATCCTTCAAATCAAAAGTGTGGGTTATTACATCAGTGAGTTGAAGATCTCCGTTTTGAATCAGCGGGATAAGTTTTTCAGCATAAAAACGAGATGAACAACGACCAGTTTTTAGTGTAATATTTTTATCATACATATCGGGTGGAGAAAAAGGAAGCTGATCAAAGGCTTGAACTCCTACAGAGGCTAAAATGCCACCCGGACGAAGAATATCGAAAGCAGATTTCATAGACGTTTTACTTCCCACGGCCTCAATGACTGAGTCTGCTCCAATGCCATTTGTTCGTTCAAGGATTTTCTCTACAACATTTTCATTCAGATAATTGACAGGAATTGCACCATTTCGTTTAGCGAATTCTAATCTGAAATCAATACCATCAACGGCATAAATAGTTTTACAGCCCAAACATTTTGCGGCTTTAATTGCCATTATTCCTACCGGACCACAACCAATCACCACGCAAACATCATCTGGTTTTAATTCTGCCAATTCAGCACCGAAATATCCCGTGGAGGCAATATCAGAGAGTAAATTTCCTTGTTCCCATGAGAGATCGTCCGGAAGATGAACCAGAGTTGCATCAGCCATTGGAACACGAACATACTCGGCATGAACACCATGAAGTCCGGAACCGTTTTCCCGCCAACCATACAAATGGCTTTTCACACACCTGGCTGTTAGTCCGATTTTACAAAAATGACACTCGCCGCAATTGACTGTAAATGGAGATAGGACCCGATCACCAACTTTAAAATTTGATACATGTTCTCCTGTATCTACAACTGTTCCGGTAAATTCATGTCCCATTATAGTTCCGATATCAATCCCTGTTTCTCTGCCATGATACACGTGCATATCAGAGCCGCAAATTGCAGCTCGTTCCACTTTCACAATGGCGTCTTTTTTAGAAATAATTTTAGGCTCAGGGACATCAGAAAGTTGAACGAATTTAATTCCCTGAAAGGTGATTACTTTCATTAAGAATTAATTGTCATCCATATTAAGAGCGGGCTTTTTTTGACCACGGTGACAGGTTGTGCAATTTACAATAGCTGTGCGATCACCTAAAGCTTCAATGTCTGCGAGCAGATTATTGTTTATTTGCCCAACCATTTTGGACATTTCTCTGGTTATTATTTTTTCAGCCTTTTCATCACTGCTCCAGTTTTCAGGGTCATGACAATGAATACAGGTAACACCCAAAGAGCGGGAATAACCCATTTCCATAATAGAAATTAGTCTTCCGGCCGGAACTCTGTTCAACATCTGAATATTCTTGTAAACCTCATCGGAAGGCTCATTTTCCAAGCCTTTAATTTGTTCCCGGAGTTTGGCGATGGCTTTTTTTTGATCGAATTCTGAAGTGTCAGCCAAAGCGGAATAGTTTGCCTTTTCACTTTCAGGTTGTTTGATATCAACTTGAGAAATACCAAAGCTTATCAGAATAGCAGTAAATGATAAATAAATAGCTTTCATAAGAATTCAATTGGTTACCTCAATTAAACAGAAAGAATCTTCTTTTTCCATTAAATAAAGTTTGGTTGCAATATTTTACTTACGGTCTTTTACTATGTATACAAATTTCAATCCGCTCCAGTCTTCATCAACGGCGCATACCTTCACATCTACCAAACCGATATTTAACCCAAGACTACGAACTTCACTTTCAGGAAAATTGGTCTCATAATTTTTAGAGGCCTTTTTGATCCAGGAAACCCAGATCAAACCATTTTTATCGAGTTTTTCTTTAAGAGGAGGAAATAAATTGTGAAGCTCTTCTTCTGTTTTACAGAACACATGAATAAAGTCAATCAGATCGGGATGGGTTTGACTTACTAGTTGAACTCCTTCCGGGAAATCCCCCAGCAAACTCTGATAATGATCGGGCTCATTCACAAAGAGAATTTTATAACCGGGTTTAACGCCAAGTTTTTTTAATAATGGAGTGCCTGAATATCCTGCCATATTTCAAATTATTTATCTGAATATAATACAGAAATGTTAATAGACTAAGTGCTTGATCATAAACATGAAATGATGAGCTTGGATAGCCTGTTATAATGATAGATAGAAAGAGAACAATAACACAAATTGAGAATTTATGTCAGGTAACGAAACTCCCGTCGACAATACAGCACTTACTGAAAAGGAACTCGATCACTTCAAAAACAAACTCGTTTATGAGCAAAAAGAAGCGGAAAATAAGATTAATGATCTTGAGCAATCTTTAGAAGAGATTGAAGCAAATAAAGGTGACAGAGCTTCTTCATCTGCACATCATCAAGGGAATTTAGGTTCCTTGGAAGAACAAAGAGAAACGAAGTACACTCTGATCGAAAAACAGAAGAAAAAACTCGAAAAAATTAAAGTGGCGTTAGACCGTATCGAAACCGGAAATTATGGAACCTGTGTTGTAACCGGGGATCGGATTCAAAAAGAGCGGCTGGAGATTATGCCATATGCCGTTCACAGTGTAGATGCTATGGAAGGAAATATAGAACCTGACGGAAAAGAGAGATTAAGTGTAAAGGAAGTCACAGGTTAAGGGTTCTGTAAATTTTTGCCTAAAAATTCTGACAGCAAATAAATTAAGTTGTTTAAAGGCTGTTCAAAATTGAAGGCTATCTCTTTATGAAGATCGATATTGAAAATACCGGCTACGGATTGTTTAGTAGTATTTTTTGAATCTCCGCTTGCGAGAAGATCTAAAGAAGATGATAGAAAGGCTGTATTCTCCCCGCTTTTATTCAAAACACAGTTTAGTCTTGTTGATCCAAAAGGAGTACCTGTTAAAGCCACAGCTAATTTAATATTTTTCTCAACATTAAAGATGCTGTAGTAGTTGGGCAGAAGTAATTCTTTCGAGGCACCTTCGAACTTAAAATACTTTGTCAGAGAATTTCTTTCAGCGTCATATAAAAACTCACAACTTTCCAGTACCCATTTTCTTGCTTCCGGATGTGTTTTGCTTCCGGCAAACCCTCTTTTATTCCAATACTCAAAGTCTCTTTTCAAAGTTGATTGAGCTTTGAATTCTTTAGGTATTTCATTGAGATTATTTATCGATCCCGATGAATTTTTAAACCAAAAATCATCTACGCCATTTGAAATAAGAAGTAAAGGAGCTCCAATTTTTTGATTGTAGCGAGCAATTTGTACCGAAGCTTTTTCTGTAAGAGGAATATCCGGAGCTTTACATTCAACCAATAACAAAGGCTTGAAATCTTTGTTGTAGCAGATAATATCAGTCCGGGATGCAGATTTATCTCTGGGTAAGTTCACAGGCGACTCAAAAGAGATTCTGGATGTTGAAAAGCCTGCTTCCAGGGTCAGGTATTCAATAAGCTGAAGACGAACTCTTTCTTCTGGCAAGTCAGCAAATGATTTTTTCAGAATCGGGTTCCAAAGAAGCTTGGTTCCATCCCTGAATACATATTGTGGAAAATGATTTCGTGCTACGCTCTGCAAATCTGATTTTTTGAATGAGAAAGAAAATAAGAGTTAGAAATCTTACGCCAAATAAATCTATGAACTTCTTAGACAAAACATATCAGCATAAACTGAAATAAATATAAATCACCAGTATCTTCAGGGATGGTTGATGAAGATAAAATTCAGTTCGAAAAATTTAATCCGGTTTGGTGGGCTCCAGAAGTTCATACACAAACTGTAATCGCTTCATTTTCTGAAACTAAAGATCCTGAATCAGAAAGGGTTGAGATACCTACTCCGGACGATGATTTTCTGGAACTGGAAGTAGTGGATCTTAAAAACGGAAAACCCGTCGTAGCACTTTTTCATGGGCTTGAAGGCTCTTCTCAAAGGCATTATATCCAGAATTTAATGAGCGATTTGAGACAAGCCGGATTTTCTTCCGTAGCTCTGAATTTCAGAAGTTGTGGAAATAAGATAAATTTGCAGCGAAGAATGTATCACTCCGGCGAAACGGAAGATTATAAAACGCTTTTCAGCTGGATGGAGGAATATTTTTCAGATTCTGAAATCTATGCAGTTGGTTTTTCATTAGGAGGAAATGCATTAGTTAAATCGCTCGGGGAATTAGAAGACACACACACTGTTAGTAAGGCAGTTGCAGTTTCCCCTCCATACGATTTAAAAGGAGGCTCTTTAAGAATGGACAAAGGATTCAATAAAGTGTACCAAAAAAGATTTTTGGATACACTTTCAGGAAAGTCAGATCTGAAAAGAGAACAGTTTCCTGATTTCCCGAAATTCACTGGAAGCTCTGTTTATGATTTTGATGATCAGGTAACAGCTCCGGTCCATGGGTTTAATGGCGCAGAGGATTATTATGAGCAATGCTCATCAAAGCATTTTTATAAGCGCGTTCAAAAACCGTTATTGGTGATCCACTCCAAAGCTGATTCTTTGTGTCCGCTTGAGTTTGCACCTTTTGAAGATCTTGAATCGAACAGGTATATCAGAACTTTATTTACCGAATCCGGAGGCCACGTTGGGTTTATAAGCCAAAAAAGAGGATGGTTAAACCGAACGATCAACAAATGGTTAAATAGCTAAAACGATTTGTATCTTGGCGATGTTAAAGCAATTCATATAAATAAAATTCATACATGGTAATTATTATAGGAGCCGGTCCGATAGGACTGGCAACAGGAATTCAGCTTAAAAGAAAAAATATTCCGTTTAAAATTATTGAAAAGGGTTGTCTGGTTAATTCTTTATTCAATTATCCAACAAATATGACATTCTTTTCAACGTCTGACAGGCTTGAAATAGGTGATGTTCCTTTCATTTCACATGGTCCCAAACCAACACGAAGCGAAGCTCTTGAATATTACCGCAGAGTTGCGGAAAGCTTTGAGTTGCCTATTCACCTGTATGAATCCGTGGAAGCCTTAGAAGGGAAAGACGGAGACTTCACTGTGAAAACAGACAAAGATGTGTACAAGGCAGAAAAAGTAGTTGTTGCTACCGGGTTTTATGGAAGCGCTAATATGATGGGGGTCCCGGGTGAAGAATTAACAAAAGTAAAACATTACTATGACGAACCGCACCCTTATGCTTGGCAAAAAGTACTGGTTGTTGGTGGGGGAAACTCTGCAGTGGATGCTGCGCTGGAATGCTATCGGGCAGGAGCGGAAGTTTCTGTTGCTGTGAAATATGATACGATAAAGCCGTCGGTGAAATACTGGGTAAAACCGGATATCGAAAACCGAATTAAGAATGAAGAAATTACAGGTTATTTTAATACCGAGATAAAAGAGATCCGGGAAAAAGAAGTTGTGCTAAAAACTCCTGAAGGCGAGAAAACTATTAAGAACGATTTTGTTCTAGCGATGACGGGATATCACCCCAACTATCCTTTGATGGAAAAATTCCAAATCGAACTTACAGATGATGAAAAATGTATGCCGGTTTACAAAGAAGATAGTTTAGAGACCAAGCGAAAAGGAGTTTATGTAGCAGGTGTAGTGTGTGGAGGATTAGATACAAGCAGGCTTTTTATTGAAAACTCGAGAGTGCATGCAAATCAGATTGCCAGCCATATTGAGGAGAGATTGGGGAAATAAAAAAAGGGCAAGCGATCTATATCACACCGCTACGACCAGATTACCGCTGCTGCATTCCTGCCCTGACGGAGTTCAAAGGGAGCTGGCTGTATAGGACTTGCCCTAAAAGGGTGACAAAGATACAGGTTTTAATGGAGAAGAGTAAGTAGAATTTAGATTTTTAGTAATCAGTATTTAGTACTTAGCTAATTTTACTCTAAGTACTAAATACTGACCTCTAAAATCTATTTGCTCTTCATTACAAAAACGCCGTCCCAAGCATCTCCGGGAGGATTTTTCTTTAATTCTTTAGCTCTGTCAAGGAGTATGAGTGAGGGATTATTTTCATGAACTTCCAATTCGAGGGATTTATTGAACAGTTTAATTGCTTCGTCCCAATTTTGAGTTAAGTATTTTTCCATTCCCTGCTCATACAATCCAATACAATCGAAGAGATTTTGAGAAGCTTCTGAGCGAAGATCTGCAACCTCAAACATTTTTACGGGCTGTGTTCTTCCTTTCACAACGATCTTATCCAGATAGCGGAATACACAATCGTTGCCAAATTTTTCAGCTTCAATTTTTGTGGACTCAGTGATCATGTTGTAAACACCGAATGCTTTTGCACCGCTCTCACACCGTGCGGCGAGATTTACATTATCTCCCATCATGGTATAGTTGAATCGATTTTCTGAACCCATGTTTCCGGTAATCATTTCTCCGGTATTCATTCCAATTCGGTTTTTCATATTAGCGACAATATCAGGCCAGCCATCTTTTTGCCATTTGTCGCGAAGGACATTCAGCTCTTTTTGCATTAACTGGGAGGCAACACAAGCTCGTAATGCGTGATCTTCAAAAGGAAGCGGGGCTCCAAAGAAAGCCACAATAGCATCACCAATATATTTATCTAAAGTTCCTCCCTTATCTGTAAGAATATTAGTCATTGATGTTAAATATTCATTGATCAACGTAACCAATTGCGTTGGGCTCATCTGCTCCGAAAAAGTAGAAAAGGATTCTATATCGCTAAAAAAAGCAGTCATATAAGTTTCTTCTCCGCCAAGTTCGGGATCAGTACCGGATTCTACCATTTGTTCAACCAGCGTAGGCGACACATAGGAAGAAAACATACCTTGAATACGTCTTTTCTCTTTCTGCTCAACAAAATACTGATACGCTATTGTACCAACTTGTGCCACGAAAAGAGTTAGTAAAATTGCCGTGAGATTCAAAAAAAGATTGGCATTCAAAAAGGTCTGAATTACTATAAAAGTGTATCCACCCATAAATGAAAACATTGAAATTCCACCCCAAATAGGACCAAAGAACCGGTTGATAAACACCAGAAGAAGAGAAAATAGAGCCATAAGCAGAAGCACGGTAGCAGCGCTTTGTCTGCTGATATAGTTGCCATCCAAAATAGTTTGAATGGCATGTGCATGAATTTCATACCCCGGGCGTAAAAGTTCTTCTTTCTCTCCCAAAGAATTGATTTCCGTTTTCATGAGGGGAGTTTTATAGAAATCTTTCAGAGCAGGCATGGTTGCACCTATAATGGCGATCTTATTTTCGAAAACGCCTTCGTATAACCAACCTTCTTCAAAATCAGGGTCATCAAAAGCATTGATATCAAATCCCGCTTCTTTTTCCATAGTAGTTGTGTAGTCGGCATCATCAATTACTTCGGCAAAATCATAAACAGGGAAATGATTTTCTTCACCGTAATAGTTTATTATAAAAGAGTTGATGGCATCTTTTCGGATACGGTGGCTTCCTAATTGAAAATAGAGTGAAGTATTATCATCTACATTGCTAACAGAGTCTCTGCTAATTCCATCATAAATTATCAAAGCCTCGATCCCTAATTTGTAGTAGTCTTTATTATTGAAAGTAGTACCAAAAGAGTATGTTCTTATAGCTCCATCAGTATTTGGATTAACATCTACCAGGCCAACCGGATTCGGATTGTTAGCCTGAAGAATTTGCTGAGGAAAAAGCGTTGTTTGTGTTTTTCCGTCCTCATAATCTTCTTCTCTGAAATCTCCTGCAAGAATGACATTTCCGTATTTTTTTAAGGCATTTGCAAAAAGTGTGTCATTCTTTAGGTCATATTGATCCGGCTGATCAAAGATCACATCAAATACAATAACCTCTACTCCGGCTTTGTTGAGATTTTCAATCAATTTTGCATACACATGAGTAGGCCATGGATATTTTTGAGGAATCTCAGAATCTGCTTCATCACTTATCGGAATAAGAACGATGGGTGAATCTTCAACCGATAAAGGACCTCTTATCTCGAAGAGTAAATCACGAAAATCAAGCTCAACAGAGCGGAAGGTTGGAATATTTGAAAGAAAACTGGATGTAAGAAATGCCAGACCGGCAATTAAGAGGTAGATACCAATTGGTTTACGTCTGGATTTCTTAGATGGCATTCAGCTAAAAATTAAATAAATAGCGAAGAGAAACGATGCTATCGTTGGAGCTTCCTATACCTGATACATTAGTAAAATTTGAATCAAAAATAAATGAATGATATTTGTTGATATCGTATTGTGCCCCTGCCTGTATTACAAATGTGCTAAAGTCAGATTCGATAATATTAGGAGCCAGTATAAAATAGTCGTTTTCGGGAGTATCGTCATCTGCAACGGAAGGTTCCACAATTAATGAACGTGTTCGGGAAGTGTTACTAGTAATTGCAATTCGTCCATTTATATTTAGATTGCCACCTAAAAGGAAATAACTAACACCACCATACAGTCCAAAAATATCAATATCTGTTTGTCCACTTCCTGTTTCAGTATTGTTGAAAGTGAGTCCAAGTTGGGTTCTAAGCCTGACAGCATTAAATCTGCTGGTAATGTTAAATGAAACTGCAGAACTGTTAACATCTCCAAAAGCAAAAACTTCATCTTTGGTGCTCAAGTTGTTAAAACTTAGTGATGCGTCATGGATGATATTAAAAAGGTCGAATTGTTGGGTTACAGAGCCACTTAGGTTCAGAGTAACACTTTGTTTGGGAACGGGGGTGACTAAAGTATCGATGTTCCCTGATTCATCAACATTTATTACAAAATTTTGAACTGAAGCCTTTTCAAACTCAGGGTTTACATTCGGATTAAATCGCGCAACGCCATTTTCTCTATCTCGGAATCTCACTCCAAAACTCATTCGGGGTAATTTTCTTGAAACCGGGTACCAACTAAGATTGGATCTGTAAGTGTTTGATTCAGTGGTGGCGTTTTTATTGTTAGTAACATTGTCTTCGAGTGTTTCATAACCCAGAGTAACATAGAGACGGTTTTTAAACAGCCTGAATCTGTCAGATGCCGTAAATCCCGAAATATCTTTCCGGACAGTAGAGTTTGCCAGTGAACTGAAGTTAGGACCAACCCAGCGATACTGTAACTTGAAATTGTTTGATGGGTAGTTAATCGAAAATTCAGTATTTGATCCCAATATACTGGTTGGGAAAAAAGGCTCCGCTTCAGAACTGTCCGTATTAAAATCCTTAACTCGTATTGGAAGGATATTCATATTTTCATTGATAATGATTAGTTGTGAAAGGCTTTCAAGCAGATCAGCATCATCCTGAGTAATATCGAAACCTAAATCATCGGCTCCCTGTACAGTTAAAGGTCCTCCATAAATATCATTATTCAGAGCACTGGCAACCGTTTCACTTTCGAAACGGATTCTGTTTTTAGCGAACCCCATTTTTAAAGTTGTACCCGCTACAAAATTTCCTTGTGGACGGACACTACCGTTCTGTATTTGCAATAACTCGGGGTTATCTTGAAGCTTTTGAAAATCTCCCTGATTCAGGTTTGAGTATAAGGAAGGAGGAGCATTGAGGAGAGAATTAAAGTTACGGACGTTAAAAATGGAGGCCGTGTCATCCTCTACTTTCATAGCATGTACACCAACCTGGAAATGTCTTTCGTTACCCAGTGCAATTCTTGCGGCGGTAATTTTCCTGGTAAATGTTCCTTTTCCCAAATCCTGGAACTGAAGTGTATAAGTGGTGTCAACAACATTACCGGTTCCATCTGTTATCTCTGTTCTGTCTACTCCTGAATAAAGGTTGTCAATTTTTCTGTTTACTTCTCCATACACAAACTGAACATTGAAGTTATCTTTCAACAGATTTGCCTGAGTATTAATACCAAAGACCCGCCTTCCGGAAATAGTAAACCTGCTAATATTGGGATAGACATGACCGGCATTAAATCTTAACCATTTTCCGAGTTGAAGATCCACACCGTATCTGTTCTGAGGTTGCAATCTGTCTGATTCCTGAGAAGTATAAAATCCATTTAATGAGTATCTGAAAAGCCCGAAATTTCCGGAAATGTTTGACCGGGCTGTATATGCATCATTTGAATTACCGGCTATTTTTTGACTTCTTGCACCAAGTTCGATTCTTCCCGATGGCCTGTTTCTGTTATTACCATCAAATCCTGTAGATCTTGCTTTCGAAGGATCTACAACATCAAAACTCCGGGTTGTAATCAGGAATATTTCTGATTCTGTATGATACTCTAACTTTATAGTATGGCGTCCGTTTTTCAGATTTTTTGGCACATAAGAGATAAAATAATCACTTGTATCCGCAAGCTCTGTAACATCTCTGTTATCAATAAAAAGACGAAACACACCGGCATCTATTTGGTTGATATCGTAATAAAGCGCTATTGCTATAACTACATCATTAGGGGCAAGTGCATTTCCTTCTTCGGGTGATAATATATTGTATTCAATATTTTCATTTCTTTTTCTGTTTTCAGAATTTTCATCTTCTGAGGCAGAAACAATATCAACTCTAACCGGGTTATCAGCAGGGGAGTTTTCAGGATAAAAAACCTGAGAACCGGAAGTAAGATTAAGCTGGAAATAATATTCTACACTTGAAGCATTCAGATCAGTGATCTCAAGGTTAGTTGTAAAAACTCCATTTTGAAAGAGCACCTCTTGTTGCTGAAAACCGATACCTTCATTAAAACTAAAGTATAGTATAGCTTCCTGTACGTCATTTTGGTTCACGCTTGGAACAATAAACTCCAGAGTGTTTGGCTCTCCCCTTACAAGAGCAGTAGGGGTTTGATGTTGAATTGTAAATTGAGCGAGCAAATCTGATTGAGCAAAAATACAAATAGTACAAATTGCCACGATTCTAAGTACCCAGCTTAGCATAAATCTCCTATAAGTCTACGAAAACCCGATCAGTAACTAGTTACCTTTTTCGTAGTAATCAATGGTTATTTCCCGTATTTGGCCGTTTGCATCTTTAAAGCGGAACTTGATCTGTTTTTTAATCAAATCTTCATTCAACTCATCATACCCGCCGTCCAAATCATTAATTTCATTATCAGTTAAAGTTCCGGATTCAATCTCATTAGCATCTTCATTTACTTGAGCATACATTTTTTCGAATAAAGAAACTGTTTCACCAGATTGTAATGCCGTCACATCGACTTGTCCTTCCTTTACCCAAACATACCCATCTGAATTACTTCCGAATTCCGTTCCTTTAACAGAAGCTAATGACCTTGATGTGGAAACCTCAAAATCGTTATTACCTTGTGGTTCAACATTCAAAAATATTTCACCGAGGCTAAGGTCGATCCTTGTATTAGACCTTTTTGATGTACGTTCGGTTTCCCCACGTACAATTAACAATGATTGAGGTTTTACTTTAGCTATGCTCTTATCCATAAAAACAACAAGAGCGTATCCTTCAGAATCAGTTCTTAAGGTGTCACCGTCAAATAATTGTTCTCCTTTATCTTTATCGAGGTCAAGCCTTTTTGAGCGATCAGCATTTCTGTTTTCTACATCAACATTCGGTTTAAACCGTTTAACAATTGCCAGAGGGCGGTCATTTTTTTCAAATTCTACTTTTATTGCTCCAATAAGAACAACTAAAGACAACACCGCCAGAAAGTATGGACGAATTTTTTTGATAAACATCTTAATTACCTCCACTCAAAACTATATCACCGGCTTCAATTTTTCTTAGTAATTCTGCTAAAATGATAGTCGCCTGACTTCCTGAATATGTAACACCGTCAATTTGAAAGCTTTGAACAGTATAGCCTGAACTTACTAAACTCTCAAACCTGCCATTTCCAACAAGGTTGACAATAGCTTTTTTGGTTTCTTCAGTAATCGTAATGATTGGCTCTGTTGTTTCCGGTTCAGCCAATTTAAAACTCCAGATCTCAGAGGTTCTTTCTTCGAAATTAACTCCTGACTGAATTGAAGTGCTGAGTTGCCAGTAATAAGTTTGTCCGGCTTCAAGAGGCACAGCTCCTGATGAAGGATATTGAAAGGTTTCTCCTGTAACTTTAATATCAAGGTTTTCATATTGTAACAAGGATCCGCCTTCAGAAGGTGGCGCAGAACTTCTTGCGCTTTGGAGAAGTGATTCAGGGCTATCCGTTTCAGAGGTTTTCACTACAAGTAATCTATACTCAATTCCTTGTTCACCCTCCCAGCTAAACTGAGGATAGGGATTGGTGATCTCGACATTTGCGTCAGTAACATCTCCCGGTGTTCTGAGAAAGAAATCAACGGATTCTGATACAGGCACAGCGCCTCCTATTTCAGCAGAAGCAGAAACCAGATCTACACGACCGGTTTCATTTGTAATTTTGAAAACAATAATCTCAATGGAATAAATATCAGCGGGCAAGGTGGTTGACCCATCCAGGCTTTCAATAAAATCATCACCAGCGACTGTAAGACCGCCGTCAAATTTTACTTTTTCAGTAATACCAGTAACTCCATCTTCAGAGAGGGTATTATTAGTTACATAAATTGACTGCATGGGTTGAAGAGAAAAAGGAGTTCCGGGGCGAGTTATAACATTTACGATTTCACCAATTTTACCGGCGTATACTCTTACTTCAAGATGAAGATTGTCAATTATCTCATTGGTAAGGTTTTGTATAAAACTTCGAACCAGAACAGGACCGCGACCTTCACTATCTAAACCAAGGTTTGTTAATCCGATAAACTGTGAATTTGCCAGTATATCGTTTACTTCAATCTCAAGACTTAATGACTGATTCTGTGCTACAGAGTTTTTGTTGGGAACAAAAACAATAATCAACAGTAACACTAAAAAAACAGATATTTTTTTAACATTTTGTGTATGCATAAATCCATCCCTTGTTATTTATATGGACATATAATACTAAAACTGGCTTAGCTTTCCATTTTTTTTAAAAATTATATAATGTTCTAATAATTGAAAAAAATGAATGATTATTACAAAATAAGCCTTAAAAGAAGATGTGGAGCTACAGGGATTCGAACCCTGGACCTTCGCGCTGCCAGCGCGACGCTCTAGCCAGCTGAGCTATAGCCCCAAAACGAGTGCAAATATATGGCAAGCAAAAAAATAATCCTAGCAATAGCGCATTTTAGTTTGATAGACGCGATAGTATGATTATTTTAGACAGAATTTATAATTAAACCCTAAATAAAAACTAACTCTAATAGGAGTTCTCCTAATATGAAACGAACATTACATTTATTAGTCCTTGCGCTGTTTCTGGTTGGTGGAGTTGTATTCCAAGCAGGTTGCAAATCTAGTGAACCGGAAGTAGTAGTACCAGTTGATACTGATGGCGACGGGCTAACTGACGAGCAAGAAACAGAACTTGGTACAGATATTAACAATGCTGATACTGATGGCGACGGTCTTACAGACGGTGACGAAGTTAATACCTACAACACCGATCCTTTAAATGCTGATTCTGATGGTGATGGCCTCAGTGATGGCGATGAAGTAAATTCTTATAATACTGATCCAAACAATGCTGATACTGATGGTGACGGTCTTAGTGATGGTGATGAAGTAAATACTTACAACACTGATCCAAATGACGCTAACGGCGATGCAGATGGCGATGGTGTATCTGATGTAGATGAAATCAATACTCACGGAACAGATCCAAATAATCCGGATTCTGATGGTGACGGTTTCACTGATGGTCAGGAACTTGAAATGGGAACAAACCCAATGGACGGCTCTGATCCTGTTTACATCGATATGAATGCTTTCAATACTATCAATTTTGGTTTTGATCGTTCAAATATCTCTGATGCAGCTGCAGCAAATTTAGCAGAAAATGTTGAACTTCTTCAAAATGCTCCTGCATTCAGAGTTCGTGTTGATGCTTATACCGATCATGTTGGTGGAGATCAGTATAACTTGAGACTTAGTTTACGTCGTGCTAAATCAGTAGTGGACTTCTATACGAATAATGGAATTTCAGCTGACAGAATTGAATCAAGAGGACTTGGTAAAGCACCGGTTGCTTGTATGGACGAAACAGAAGAAAGAGGTTGTGAAGCTAACAGACGTGCAGAATCACACCCAGTTAGTACTCTAAAGTATTCTCCAAAGAATTAAATAATTGAATTAATTCAATTTGAAAAGGCGAGCCATTTGGTTCGCCTTTTTTTATGTCATTAAATTCCGGGATCAGAAAAACCGAGCTGCACTAACTCCGGGGAAAATACCGGGGTCATCAATTCTGAAGGCCAGATCGAAACGGAAGAGATTAAAGATATTACTTACAGAACCTCCAACTTCAAGATGGAGATCGTTAGTTCCAACTACACCAAACTGAGTAATATTTGAAGATGAGTTCCAGGTTTTTCCGACACCTGCAAATGCAATTATGGAGAGTCCTGATTTTGGTGCGTTTCTCCATCCAAGCATTTCCAATGGTACACTACGGAAATTGTGTTCTGCATTAATTGCAAAGTAACTTGCTCCCTGATAAGGAATATATCGTTTGGATTTGAAAGCTCCGAAAGGAGTGATATATCCAAAAGAAGCGTCTAGTGTACCATTTTTTTGTACTGGCAGATCACCTAAATATGTTCCGGCATTTACCCGAACATCAAGAGCATTGGGAAAGAAACGCTTTTTATAGAAAGTATTGAACCGCTTAAAAAGATTGATTTTAAATCTGGTATAATCCCAATCACTGCCAATGGCTTTGGCGGATTGCTCCACGGTTAAACTGGCTCCATTGAGCTCAACCACTCCAAAATTATTGGTTAAATCACCGCGGGAAATCTGAAATCGAATTGCACTTAGAGTCCCTTCTTCAATTTGGGGATTTATTCTCTGTAGGTTATCCCTGCCTAAGATATCATAACTGGTTTTAAAATTGATAGAACTGTGTTCTTCGTAGTTATAGTATAATCTGTAAGTAAATCTGTGACGAGGTGGTCGGTATCCCGTTCCGATTTCCAGTTGCTCATTTCTGTAGTAATTGAAATAGTCATCAAAGCCTAAAAGAGGCATTGTGCTGGCTAGGGTTAAGCCGTAAAGATCCGACTCATAGCTACTGAATGTATCTGCATTATACTTTGCTGAAACTACAAACCGTCGTGTATTTACAAGCGGCCACCAACTTAAAGCAGCTCCGTAAGCATAATCTTCATAACCAAAGCTATATCCGAAATTTATCTTTGAGCGAAGTCTTCTATCATAATATCTGCCTTCGTGTTGTAATCCAACATTAAACACGTCTACTCTGTTGAAGCGACCAACCGGTGAAATGTTGGATAATAGTTTAGAAGCAAAGCCGTTTTTGCGGTTTTGTCTATTGCCTGAATTCCCCCCTTCTCCAGAACTTGTTCCAACTGAAACGGTTGTTTCACCATCACTTGTTTCTTCATCCAAATCTATGAAACGGGTTAAAAACCCTTTTGGGCGAAAGGATTTCTCAAGTGTAGCTGTGCTATCTAAAGTTTTATAAGCGGCCTCTTCTTTAGAAGACAATGGAACCGGTTCTACAGTATTGGTAAAAATGGAATCAGGTTTGTCAATTGTAGTTGAGTCTATGCTAAAAAGACTATTGTCCTCATATAGTGAATCCGGCAGAGTTACATTTACCTGATAATTGTTCATTTTAGAAACCTGATGAAATCCAATGGGTGGAAATCTTAAGCCTACAATTCCAACTTCAACTAAGCCATCGATCCGAACATCTACCGGAAGCCAGAAATCTCCTCCAAAATTACTGAACTGTTGTTCGTAGGATAGGTTGAAATCCTGAACCGGAGGAGGGAAAACAATAACGTTATTCGGCTTCAATTTTACGGATAAAAGTGCAAAATCTTCATCAAGCACAAAGATTGTTCCTTCAAAAAGAGGCTGAAGTTTACGTTTAGGTTCAACAGATATCTCAAAAACAATTTTATTATCAATGCTGGTAAAGTCGACAAGTTTAAATGTATAATATTTTAAAGCTCTTTCATCCGTAATACCTACAACATCAAAACCTGCAATATCCAGTTCATCATCATAGAAATTGGGTAAGTAACTTACGCCTGCAAAGTTATCAGCACCTTCCATATTTGCAGTTTGTCTTCGGGATTTAAGGATTTCTCTAGGGCCTTTTTTTCTGTCCCAGAATACTTCAGAAACACTTTCAGTCACTGAAACGATTGTTGTATCATTTAAAAGCTGTTGTCTGGAATAGGCTTCCGCTCTGTAAGTATTAAGTTTTGCTCTCCATATCTTTTTTCTTGCAATCACTTCCTTCATGATAGCAATAGCCGGATCTTCTGTCGTTACAACAAGCTGTTCCATTTCAGCAACGGATTCTTTCAATAGAAAATCCAGTGGATCGGAATGATTTCTTTGTATGGTCTTTTTTTGAGTCTCAAAGCCTATATAGCGAACCACGATAGTGGCGGGGAAAGATCTGACTATCAGGCTGAATTCCCCGTCTTCGTTGGCAATTGTTCCGGTATAAGTTCCTTCAATGATAACATGTGCAGCAGGAAGGCGCTCACCGGTTCTCGCATCAGCTACTATACCGTCAATACGGATTTGTGCAAATGCAGAGGTTGAAGCGAGAAAAATGAAAGGAAGTAGTAATAGTTTTTTGAGCATAGCCTTTTTTTGTTCCGGCATCTTTACTGAATTTGAGATCTATTGTTTCAATGGATACGAAACAATCCGTACAAAATTATACAGTTAAGGCTCTTAAAACTAAAAAACTATTTAAGCTTACTCTTTCCTTTTAAAACAGCTCCGAGAACACCTGAAAGAATTGCAGCACCAATAATAGACCAAATTATAGGAAATTGACTTCCTCCGATTTCAATTGACCAAAAGCGGGGAAGATCCAGTTCTACAGCAATCCACTTTCCAAGTATAGCGCCAATAAAACCAACTCCGGCTGAGATAAGACAACCTCCGCTCCCAATTTTAAAACCTCCTAAACTTTGACCGATTCCACCGCAAATTGCAGCGATTAGTAAATAGATAAGAAAATCAAAAAGTCCCATAATATTATTGTATTGCTTTGTTTTGTTCTAGAACGATAGCTTTTTCCAAAGGTTTCATAATAACCTTATCATCTAATTCAAAGATGTCGCGGTTGTCGGTATGCACAATATAGCGGTCGCCTCTGAAAAGTACGTAATAAGTTATATCGTGGCCTCTGAACTCTCTTCCGATAATAGTCCCACAATCTTCCTCAACTTCAGCCTTAGCAATTCCAAGATGTTCCGGGCGAATGGAGCACAGGATGAGTCCTTCAGCATTTTTATTGATTAGAACTTCTCCGAACTGAGTATCCACTTCTTTACTACCGTTGGCATAAGCGCGAAATAAATTTGTTCTGCCTAAAAATTGAGCTACAAATTGCGTCTTTGGCTGATAATAAACTTCTTCCGGGGTTCCGATCTGCTCGATCTTTCCGTTGTTCATAACAGCAATCCGGTCGGCAAATGATAGTGCTTCTTCCTGATCGTGAGTTACCAGGATAGCACTCATTCCGGATTTTTTCAGAACAGCTCTTACTTCCTTTCTGGTTGAATCTCTGAGCATAGCATCCAATCCTGAAAAAGGCTCGTCCATTAACACCAACTTTGGTTTGGGAGCAATAGCTCTTGCCAAAGCTACTCTTTGTTGTTGTCCACCGGATAGCTCATCAGGAGTTCTGTCTCTGTATTTCTCCATTCCCGTTCTACACAAAACTTCTTCGGCATATACTTCCCTTTTGTTTTTGGGAATGTCTTTTAAGCCGAATGCGACATTTTGAATAGCTGTCATATGTGGAAATAATGCATAATCCTGAAATACGAACCCCACTCCTCTTTCCTGAGGTAAGACGTGAATTTTATCCTGCTCAACAATTTTACTTTGGATCGTAATGGATCCGGAATCAGCATACTCAAAACCTGCAATTAACCGTAGCGTGGTAGTTTTTCCACATCCGCTCGGGCCTAACAACGCAAAGATCTCATCTGATTTCACATCAAACGAAACATCATTTACAACGGGGTTGTTCTTTGTAAACGATTTTGAAATATTTTTGATTTCTACTATTGAGGTATTCATAATGATTCAAACAAAAAGTCTTTTAAGTAGATTCATTCTGAATAAGATACAGCTTTAAATAATTGAATGGCTTGTTTTTTCTTTTCATTATTTGGGAAACAAGTTGTTAAAACGTAAGTTAATTAAATAAAAAAAACACCCGTTAATAAAACTATCTACATCATGAAAAATATTGGAGTTAAGCTATTATTTGCAGTGCTTGGTTTTACCATAATTACAGCCTGCGGTGAAACGGAAGAAGAAAGAAGAGCTAAGGAAAGAGCTCGTATGGACTCGCTGAGAAAAGCTCAGCAACAACAGATTGCAGAAGAAATGGCTCGTCTGGAAGAAGAAAATAACATGGAAACTACCGAGTCCGATGAGTCAGCTACAGAAGAAATGAAAGAAGAAACCGCGGACTACACTTTCATGGAAGATGGAGAATATGCAGTTCAGGTTGGAGCATTCCGGTCTGAAGACAAAGCCAAAGGCTATATTGCAAAATGGTCTGATCGAAATTATCCCAGCGCTTACACCGTAAAGATAGGTGAAGAAGAACATGGTGATGTATGGTTCAGAGTACGAGTCGGATTCTTCGGTTCTAAAGAAGATGCCGCAAAATTAGGCGCAGAACTTGCCAAAGAGATCAACTCAGGATACTGGGTTTCCAAGGTAAGATGATTAATTTTAATTGTCTGGAATTTTAGTTGTATATCTGCCAGGCATTTACGTAATTAAAGATACGCTCAAGTAGCGTCTCTCTTGATGAATAGTCAGCCCCTCACATCCGAAACATGTGCGGGGCTATTTTTTTGTAACCTTTTTTCCCAGCTTCCGTAATCGTATACCTTATTTATTTTTCATATTCTCAAGTTTACACTATTATAGGAATGCATTTAACTCTCAATAACTTTTAAAACCCCACAAGAATGAAAAACTTTGGTATTTCTATACGGGAAGTTGATAACATTCGTGTACTTGATATAAGTGGCGAACTTGACGCCCATACTGCATCTCAGCTCGAAAACTCTCTCAAATCTCTCATCGACCAAAACGAAATTTGTATCATCGTAAACTGTAAAGGTCTGGATTACATCGCCAGCGCAGGCTTAGGTGTATTTATGGCATACATTGAAGATGTAAGAGGAATGGGTGGCGACATTAAGCTCACAAATATGAATGAGCGAGTATACAATGTATTTGATCTTCTCGGATTCCCGACCCTGTATGATATTCATGACGACGAAAGCGAAGCGTTAACCGGATTCAACAACTAGTATATTTTGGCAACCTCTAACAACATACACTCTTTATCAGTTGAGGCTTCAACCTCTCAATTGGCAAAAGTACGTGATTTTGTTGCTGAACACGCCGAAAGACTAGGTTTGTCCGAAAAAGAAATAGGAAATATTCGTTTGGCTGTTGATGAAGCTTACACCAATATTATAAAGCACGCTTATAAAAATATTCCTGCAAAGCCCGTAGAAATAGAGCTGGGTTCAGATAATTCTCAACTATGGATATCTATTAAAGATGAAGGCGAAAGTTTTGATGTGGAAGCATATAACGAGCCGGATATCAGAGAAAGAATCAAAAATAAACAACGCGGCGGTATGGGTGTGTATCTGATCCGCAAGTTGATGGATAATGTTCAGTACAATCGTTCCGGACATATGAATGAAATCCGAATGATAAAACACTTATGATGCCGTGAGTTCTTCAGCTAATCTTGATGAACGGCATAGTCGATTCGAACTCCGTACCCTTTTAGAAACGAGTAGACTTTTAATTGAATCTCAGGACCCTGACTTTGTTTTAAACAATCTGCTGCTGATAACAATGGGGAAGTTATTAGTAACCAAAGGGATGATCCTGATCTTTAAACCCGGTGAAAATGTGTACTACGCCTCCAGATCAAAAGGACGTGGCTGGCTGAAAGAAGACGATGAAGTACCTATAGATTTTACTGATGCTGATCTGGAAACGTCTGTTTTACACGGAGAGAAATATGCTTCTGTTTTTGAACAGATCGGAATAGAAAAAGAAAGTATCCTTTTTAATCTCAAAACGACCAATCATCATATTGGGTTTTTGTGTCTTGGACCAAAAGGAACCAAACAAGAGCTTACAGAACGAGAGATAGAATTTATTGAGAGCCTTACCATTATCTCATCCGTAGCTATCGCTAATTCGCGAATGTTTAAGGAAATGCGTCATATCAATCGTCGCCTGGACAGAAAGGTTCATGATCTGAATACGTTGCTGGAACTCAGCAAGGATTTTAACCTGATGGTGGATCGCGACGAAATTGCCCGGGTTTTCAAATTTGCTATGCTTGGACAAATGTTGATCCGAACGTTCTTCTTCGCTCTGGATGTGGATGATGAAAAGTCTATCGTTTCAATTAGCGGGATAAAAGAAGAACCATCCAAAGAAGATCTGGATAAGCTTTTTGAGCTGGATGACGTCACTCATATTTCCGAGAATTCTGATTGCGAATTTCTGAACGAAAATAATATTCGATTGGTGATCGGACTGAAATTTCAGAACGAAAAGATCGGAGTGGTTGGCGTTGGACTCCGAGGCAATAAACAGGAATACGGTCCGGAGGAAGTAAACTTCCTGCAATCGCTAGGTAATCTGGCACTGCTTACCATTCAAAAATCTCTGTTGCTTGACGAGCGCCTTCAAAAGCAACGAATGGAAGAAGAATTAAATCTGGCAAAGAATATTCAGATCGGATTATTGCCTGATCCGTTACCGGAAATTGATCGTTTTGATCTTGCTGCCATAAATATTTCTTCACGTCAGGTCGGTGGAGACTATTTCGATTTTATAGAAACTCCGGAGAAAAATCATTTAGTGGCTATAGCTGATGTAACCGGTAAAGGAGTTCCTGCTTCGTTATTAATGGCGAATCTGCAATCTATGTTGCACGCCCTGGCTCCGATCGATGTAACCATGAGCGAAGCAACGGGAAGCATCAATGATATTATTTATAACAACACTCCGGCAGATAAATTCATCACGTTTTTCTGGGGAATTATTTCTGATAACGGAACCAAGTTCAAATATGTGAATGCGGGACACGACCCGCCGATTTTATTCCGAAAAGGATCGGATGAGCCGGTTTTGCTGGAAGAAGGTGGAGTAATACTTGGTGCAATGCCAACCATGATGCCCTACGAAAGCGCAGAAATTGATCTTAAACCCGGCGACCTGATCGTGTTCTTTACAGACGGAGTTACAGAAGCGATGAACCCTGAGCAAACCGAAGAATACGAGACGGAGCGATTGAAAGAATGCATCCGAAAGAACAGAGATAAAACGGCTCAGGAAATTCAGGATGCGATCATTACCGATATCAATGCATTCTCCAATAACATTCAATACGATGATATTACCACGATTGTACTGAAAGTGGACGAGTAGTTTTTTTGAAATAAGGAATTGTATTGAAAAGGTTTGATACGAATATCAATTTTCCAGAGGAAGGATTAACTGATTCTTGCGAAGTAGAAGCTTTAGGTGATTCTAAATTTAAGCTTTTAGAACATCCCATTTGTGCGACCCAAGCAAAATACGGAGATGTAATTTTAGCAGATTATGAATCCGAAAATAAACTCAAATTTCTTCAAGTTGTCGAGGCTTCTGAATTTGAAATATTGGATTTCATAATGTCTAAAGAAATATCAGAATCGGAAAACTTCAAAAAACTTCTTAATTCGTTAACAAAAAAGGATGTTTTTTGGCAACAGGATTTTGGAGGTATATTTTGTTTTTTTGTTAAGCCAAATCAGGTTGAAAAGACTAAACAACTTATTCAATCAGCTTTGGATTAAGAATAAATGACGCTTGAACTAGATGAAGTAAAAACAGCAATCTCAATTAATCGTCTTAAAGCCCAAAACCCCTGGGTAAGAGTCGTTTCTGCTTTGGGATAAAGCGAGAATAGCTTCGTAGGTATTTGATCGGTTGGTGATCTCATTTACATAACGAACCGTTTCAATTCCGCGGCAAAACCCGTAGCGGGCATGTTGATAATACTTACGTTGCATAAGTCTGAGTAAGGCCTTAGAAACACTTTCCCATTCGTTGGGGTCATCATTGTGGTCGATAGCCAAACGACGTGCATCTGCAACATGTCCGGGACCGGCGTTGTATGTGGCCAGCGCAAATTGCCACTGAGAAGTCGAATCCATATAAGAATAATGATCCATTTGTTCTTTCAGAATTCTGGCTCCTTCACGGATATTTATTTCAGGATCGTATAAAGACTCCAGCGGAATTTCAGAAAATCGTGGCAGAACCTGCATAATTCCAACAGCGCCGGCCCAGCTTTCGGAATTAGGATCAAATTTAGATTCCTGTGCAGCAATAGACGTTAACATCACCCAATCCAGATCAAATTCTGAAGCCACGGTTTGTAGTAAACTGTCGTAAGGAGAAATTCCTCCAAATCGCTGAACTTCAATATCCGGTGTGAAATAATCTGCTACAGGCGTACTGCCTTCAAAATATTTTTTCCGGAGTACATTCAGAAAAGCTGATCTTTTAGGAACGCCTTCATTATTAAATCTAAAATGTTTGTATAAGTATTTGTTGAATTTAGTTATCAGGTCAGGCGCGTTTTTTCTTACCGCCCAGGCGATGGTATCATTTTCCGCGATCATAGGACCCTTAACAAGACCGTCCATATATTTATTACTGGCCTGAAAAAAATTGTCATCAGCTACAGTGGCACTATACGTTCCATTTGCAACCTGAAAAAGTAGCGCTTCGGTGTCCATGTCGTCACTTACAACATTGATCGTAAGATCAAACCCTTTGTCCTGAAGTTCTTTTAGTTTTACATAGTATGAACTATTCCGTCGAACGGTAATCGGAATGGAACTCAGATCAGTAATACTTTCGGGTTCCTGACCTAATTCTTCTGACAAGACAATGATCTGATCTACTAAATTATAAGGACGGGTAAAATCCACCACTTCTTTACGTTCTTCTGTGATGGTATAACTGGCGGCGATCAGGTCCCCTTCTCCGGAATTTAAAAGATCATAAGGATTTTCATTTTCACCGATAATGATCACTTCCAAAGCCAGTTCATGTTCTTTAGCAAAGTTCTTGATTAGTTCGTACTCAAAACCAGCCTGTATACCGCGATGCAGGAAATAGGTACTTGAGCTGTAGCTTGTAATTACTCTGAGGATACCTGTGTTTTTAATTTCTGCATAATCTCTTTCAACAGGTTCGGTAATGGTAGCCAGAGTGGATGGAGTTTCCTTGGGAATCTCCTGAGTTTCAGTGCAACTGATGCTCAGGCATGCAATTGTGAGTACTACAAGAATCCATTTAGATCCAGAGTTCTCTCCGACAGATAAATTATTTTTTGACATCATACTTTTCTACTCCTTAAAGGTGGTAGCGTTTTGTATCATTTGATAAAAATACTACATAAAAAGCATTAATTCGTAGAAATTAGTTCAATCTAACACTCGTAAAAATGGGTAAGTGAAAAATTTACAAATAGTTATAGGAACTTCGGGGGCAGGCTGAATCACACTTCGTGCTTCAAAACGGTTCTTCCAATCTGTTTTCCGGAGAGTATTTTTTCAATTTCATCGTCCAGTTCAACCAAAGAAACAACTGAATAAGCTTCTTCAGGAAAATCACCGGCTGCCCCATTAAGCATTTCCCAGATTTTTAAGCGAAAGGGCATCTTAGTAATTCCGGAATCTATACCCAGAAGACTTACTCCGCGAAGGATGAAGGGATAAATATTGGTATTGAGTTCATGACCTAAAATATTTCCACAGCATGCTATGGCACCATCTTGTTCCATTTGAGGAATCAGCGCTTCCAGCATTTTACCACCCACGGTATCTATAGCAGCTGAATATATTCCAGAATTAAGCAGCGTTTTTTTCTCGGGATAAAGATCGTCTCTGTGAATTACTTTCTCGGCTCCCAACAACTCTAAAAGTGGTTTTTGATCCATTTTACCGGTCGCCGCGATCACCGAATACCCAAGTTTTGCGAGAAGATATACAGCCATGCTTCCAACGCCTCCCGTAGCTCCTGTTACAACAACGGATCCTGATTCCGGGTCAATCAGCTCCCGTTTTAATCTGGTAACTCCGTAGGCAGCTGTATATCCGGCTGTTCCAATAATCATGGATTGAAGTAACGATAGATTTTCGGGCAAAGGGACAATCCAATCCGCCGGCACTTTGATATATTCTCCAAATCCACCGGATGTATTCATCCCAAGATCATACCCGGTGACGATCACTTTATCTCCTTCTTTGAACGATCCGGTTTTATCTTCTACTACCTCACCTGATGCATCAATTCCCGGAATAAATGGATACGATTTGGTTACACCTTTATTTCCGGATGCAGACAATCCATCTTTATAATTCAGAGATGAATAATATACTTTTATCAAAACTTCGTTATCCGGCAAAACGGAAAAAGGAACCTGTTTTATTTCTGATGAAAAAGATCCATCATTATTCTCCTTTACCTGATATGCTTTGAATGTGTTGTTCATAGTTAAAATGTAAACTAATATATTTACTTCAAAACCTTCTTTACCAGTCCCAATTTCAGATCATCATAAGGGGCATAACGGATGGGCACATCCGGCCAGAATGGTTTTTTCATAACACTTTTCTTATGAGAGAAGGAATCAAAACTGGATTTTCCGTGGTATGACCCAAACCCACTGGCGCCCACTCCACCAAAACTCAGATGATGATTTCCAAGTTGAGCAATGGTATCGTTTACTGCTCCCCCACCAAATGAAACAGCATTCAAAATATGATCTTCAAGCTTCTGATCGGAAGTAAATATATATAGTGCGAGCGGTCGGGGACGAGCATTGATTATGGATATGCAATCCTCAACTGAAGTATAATCCAAAACCGGAAGAATTGGTCCGAAGATCTCATCCTGCATAATTTTATCTTCAAGGGAGATATTGTTGAGTATGGTTGGAGCGATGTACCTTTTTTCTTTATCGGATTCACCTCCGATTACAGTTTCCCCGTCACTCATAAGTGCTGCCAATCGGTCAAAATGGGCGTCATTAATAATTCTAGGGAAATCCGGGCTTTCTTTGGGTTCATTGCCATATAGCTGGTGAATCGAATTTTTCAGATGAATTAAAAGCTCATCTTTGATCGATTCTTCAACCAATAAATAATCTGGGGCTACACACGTTTGCCCTGCGTTTACGAATTTTCCCCACGCAATACGTTTAGCGGAAATTTCAAGATTTGCTGTTTTATCTACTATACAAGGGCTTTTTCCTCCTAATTCTAAAGTAAGAGGCGTTAATCGTTCGGCGGCTTCTCTCATTATAATTTTTCCTACCCGTGTGCTTCCTGTAAAAAAAATGTAATCGAAATCCATTTTAACCAAAACAGAAGATTCTTCCACTCCACCGAGCAATACTTTCAAAAATTCAGGCTCAAAGCTTTCTGAGAGTAATTTTTCAAGGGCTGAAGAAGTATTTGGGGTAAGTTCAGAAGGCTTTAAGATCACGGTATTACCCGCAGCTATTGCCCCAACCAGCGGTTGTAGCGAAAGTAAAATAGGATAGTTCCATGGTGCGATAATAAGAGCAGATCCATAAGGCTCGGTGATTATAAAATTCTTTGAAGGAAAATTTACAATGGGGGTAGAAACGGACTGTTGCTTAGTCCAGGATTCAATATTCTTTAGCGTAAAATTTATATCAGTGATAACAAGCCCGATCTCGGTTACATAAGTTTCGAATGCGGATTTCTGAAAATCTTTGTGAACTTCTTCGATCAATAATTGTTCATTGTCAATAAGGAGCTGCTTTAGCTTTTTAAGCTGTGCAATTCGATAAGCTATTTCCTTTGTTTTTCCGGTTTGGAAGAACTTCTTTTGTTTATCAAGGTGTGCCTGTAGTTCCTTCAAATTTTATCTCCTTTTCTTCCTCTGAATGTATCCATTGAGCTATACACTTTCAGAAGATTTCCTGCTACAAAATCATAAACTCTTGCCGGCAGAATACCTCGTATAAAAGGGCTCAGTTTCACCATAAAAGGCTCTCTGAGATAGATTTTCTCCTTTTCAACTGCATTCAGAATTTTAGCCGATATTTTTTCGGGGTCAAGAACCGGAATAAGTAATGGCGCTTTAACTCCATCAAACATTCCAGTGTTTATATAGCTAGGCATTACAGTTAAAACCTTTATGTTTTCATGATCTTGTTCCAACTCTATACGAAGCGAGTCGGACCAGCCAACCGCTGCCCATTTACTCGCTACATAAACAGTCATTCCAGGATTTGGAGAAAGCCCTGCCGCAGATGCTATATTTATAATTCTACCGAATTCTTTTTTGATCATGTTGGGAAGAAACGCTCTGGCAACGTACATCAATCCCAAAGAATTTACCGTCATTGTGTTTTCAATCTCATCATAAGAATGAGTAGCAAAAGACTTTCCAACTATAACCCCCGCGTTATTAATTAGTATATCTACACGACCTTGTTCGTTGATTACATTCTCAGCCGCGCTAGCTACTTGTTCTATATCCCGTACATCCACCACATTCATAGAAACGGAATATCCTTTTGATGTCAGTTTGTCGGCCGAGGCAGAAAGAGATTCAGGATTTATATCCCACATCACCAGATGTTTCGCACCTTTTTCCAGAGCTAATCGCCCCATGATAAAGCCGATACCACTGGCTGCACCGGTAATTAAAACTGTTTTGTCTCTAAATGATGTCATGAAATAAAAGTTTTAACGAAATTAGACTATAAAGTATCTAATCAAATTCACAAAAGTGCCGAAAAGTATTTATACTCGTTGGATAAAAGAATAACCAACGATCTCTAACAATGAAAAAGCTTTTTGTATTAATTTTACTAGCAGCAACAGGAATATCCTGTACAAATTCGAAAGTGGATAATGCCGCTCAATTAATAACTAAAGACGGTATGATGAATCATATCGAAACGCTTTCATCGGATGAATTTTTGGGAAGAAGTACCGGTACGGAAGGAGAAGAGAAATCCGTAAATTATTTGGTAGAGCAATTCAAAGCTATAGGAGTAACCTCAGGTGTTGAAGACGGAAGTTATGTTCAGCACTTTCCTTTGTTAGGACAAAAAACGATGAGCCATTCCATGGAAGTACGGAGACCTTCAAGAAGGAGTACAATTAACACATTTACTTTTTTTGAGGATTTTGTGGCGTGGCCTTCAAATCAAAGTGAAAGTGTAGACATCAAAGATGCTGAACTGGTTTATGTTGGCTATGGAATTCAGGCGCCTGAAGAAAACTGGGATGACTTTAAAGGCGTGGATGTAAAAGGGAAGGTCATAATTATTAAAAATAATGACCCTGAATATGACGAAGATCTTTTTGGAGGGAAGACGAGATTGTATTATGGTCGGTATACTTATAAGTATGAGAAAGCCAAAGAAATGGGAGCTCTGGGAGCGATCATAATTCATACTACACAAACAGCGGGTTATGGTTGGGGAGTAGTTTCAAATGGATGGAGCAGAGAGCGCTTTTATGTGAAGAGCGATGAAAATGCAGATAAAGGAAATACAGAAATGAATGGCTGGGTAACTTATGAAGCCGGTAAAACTCTGTTCAACCAAGCGGGACTTGACATAGATGAGATGCTGAAAGCGGCGGATTCTCCGGATTTTGAACCTGTTGAATTAAAAAACACAGGACTTTCAGTAAGCATAGAAGCTGAATACAGAGATATTAATTCCAGAAATGTAATTGCGAAAATCGAAGGAAATGATTCTGAATTAAAGGACGAATATTTAGTTTTAACAGCGCATTATGATCATTTAGGAATTACAAAACCCATTGATGGTGACTCGGTAAATAATGGTGCGGAAGATAATGCCGCGGGAGTTAGTGCCGTGTTGGAGTCAATGAAAGCGTACAAATCCATTCAGTCGAAATTAAAAAGAAGTGTGCTTGCTGTAGTTGTTGGAGCTGAGGAAGTTGGATTGCTAGGCTCGCAATATTGGGCAGAGAATCCAACAGTACATCCCGGAAAAGTAACCGGAAACATTAATCTGGATGGGATGAATGTATACGGAGAGACTAATGATCTGGTAATTATCGGTTATGGAAGAAATACATTAGCAGATAAAGTTGTGGAAGTGGCGGAAGAGCAAGGCAGGACAGTAAAGCCGGATGCCAATCCTGAACAAGGAATTTTCTATAGATCAGATCATTTCAACATGGCAAAAGTTGGGATACCTGCTATTTTTCCAAATCCGGGAAATGAATTTATAAATAAACCCGAAGGATATGCCGAAACGGTAGACAGTGTTTCAGCTGCTAATTATCATTCTGTGAACGACGAAATTAATGAGTACTGGGATATAGCAGGAGCTGTTAAAGATACTAGGTTATTTTTTGAGGTAGGTTTCAGAGCATTGAATGATGATAAATTACAATCATGGAAACAAGGCGACGAATTTGAAGCTACAAGACTTAAAATGCTGGAGGAACTCAAGTAGCATTAAATGAAATTGATTGAACCACATAGAAAAGAGATACCCAAATCCAGTTGGGTATGGAATATTCAATCTAAAGAATTGAATTTAGGACTTACTTTTTTAAAATTTTTTGGAGAAGATGCTGACCTTGTTCCCGAAAACTTTAAAGAGGAGATTCTGAAAGCTTTTTGTAGCGCTGAAGTAAGTGAAAATATTCCTTTTTATAGAAAAACACAGCACATTGTGAATGGATCACAATATTTTGTGGAATGGTTGGGTGAAGCTATTGAAAGGAACAGCGAAGGTGGTATCAGCAAGATGGCGGGATACGCCGAACTGGGTTCCTCTCCGGATGATTTTACACTCTCTGTGAATAAAGAGGCTCTCTTTTTTACCCGATTGATGGATAATATTCGCGAAAGCGTTTATTTCAAAGATCTCGAAAGTCGGTTTATAAAAATTAATAAAGCCTGTGCAGAAAAATTTGGGTTGGATGATCCATCAGATATAATCGGTAAAACTGATTTTGATTTTTTTGATGATGAACATGCAAGACCTGCATTTAATGATGAACAGAAAATCATTAAAACTGAAAAGCCAATTTTTAACAAAATTGAAAAGGAAGTTTATGCAGATGATTCATCTCAAGTGACATGGGCATCAACAAGTAAAATGCCTTTGTATGATGGGAATGGAGTTTTAATAGGCACTTACGGTATTACCAGGGATATAACTGAAGAGCAGATAGCCAAAAAGAAATTGAAAGAAAGCGATGAGATGTTTCAGCGACTTTCGAAACACGTTCCCGGCTTCTTCTATCAATATAAATTTAACGAAGACGGAACTTCTTGCTTCCCCTTTGCCAGTAAAGGAATTAAAGATATTTATGAGCTGGAGCCTGCTGATGTAAAAGAAAATGTTGAAGGTATACGATCCAGAATACACCCTGAAGACAGAAAAAAGTTTACAAATTCTTTGAAAAAGGCTGTTGAATCAAAAAGTGAATGGAATTGTGATTACAGAGTTCAGCTTCCAAAAAAAGGAACGAGATGGCTTAGGGGAAATGCAACTCTTGAAATTGAAAAGGACAACAGTATACTCGGTTATGGTTATATACGAGACATCACACAACAAAAAGAAGCCGAAGAAAAGTTAAAAGACAGAGATAAGTTATTTACAAAACTATCTGAGCAAGCTCCCGGATTTTTGTACTTGCATAGAGTTGATGCGAAAGAGAAAGTTAGTTTCCCGTTTGTAAGTGAAGGAATCAGGGAAGTGCTTGAGCTTAAGCCGGAAGACTTGAGATCGAGCATGAAGCCATTGCTGAGATTGGTTCATAAAGAAGATATTGCCAAAGTAATGAAGTCCATAACTTGGTCTGTGAAAACCCAACAAGAATGGAGTTGTGAGTTCAAGGTTATATTGCCTCGAAAAGGGCTTCGATGGGTAAGAGGAAGGGCAAATCCGGAACTACAGTCTGATGGATCTGTTCTATCATCGGGATTCTTATCTGATATTACCAGAGAGAAGTCCATATCTGAACTGAATGACAGGTTGAGAAAGCAGTTTGAGTCTGTTTTGGATAACGTCCCAAATCTTATATTTGTTAAGGACCTCGATGGGAAGTACCTGATGGCGAATAAAGCTACACGAGAATTTTTTGGGCTGTCAGAAAAGGAGATTATTGGTAAAAAAGATATAGATCTTGGGGTTCCGGAACAGTTGGCTAAAGGGTATCACGCTGCAGATGTTAAGGTCGTTAAAACCGGAGAAACACTTTTTATCCCGGAAATAAAATCTACGGATGCTTCAGGAAATGAAGTGTACCATCAAACCATAAAAGTTCCTTTCCAGCAAGAGGGATCAGATGATCCTGCAGTACTGGCTGTAGTAACGGATATTTCTCAGCGAAAACAAAAAGAGATGCAGCTTAATGAAACGCTGGATATTGTAGGAGAGCAAAATAAAAGGTTATTGAATTTTGCTCACATCGTGTCGCATAATCTTAGAAATCACGCAGGAAATATATCTATGCTTTTATCTCTGTTTGATGTGGAGGAGTCGGAAGAAGAAAAAGAAGAATTGTTAGGATATCTGAAGACTGCTTCAGAAAGACTGAATGTTTCTATAGAAGATCTAAATGAAATTATTGATCAGCAGTATAAAACAGAAAAGGATCTGAAAGAATTAAAACCTGCTGAAATGATCCGAAAGGTAAAAGAGATTCTGATATCGGATATTCTGTCCTATAACATACAGTTTGAAGAAAACATCGATGATGATTTAACCATAGAGTATAATCCTGCGTATCTTGAAAGCATTACTTTGAATCTGATTTCAAATGCAATTAAGTACAGAGATCCGGATAAAAAGGCTAAAGTGAGCATAGACCTTTACGAAGAAAATGGACATCCGTTCCTGGAAGTTTCGGACAATGGATTAGGTATTGATCTGGACAAACACGGGGACAAGTTATTTGGGATGTATAAAACATTTCATGGAAATGAAAATTCGAAAGGAATTGGGTTATTTATAACAAAAAATCAGATTGAGTCACTTGGAGGATCAATCGAAGTGGAAAGCACACCCGGAAAGGGAACAACATTTAAAATTAGATTAACATGAGCAAGACAAAAAGCGTTTGTATAATTGATGACGACAAAGTGTATACATTCGGGGTTAAAAAGATCATTAAAAGTCACTTACCTGAAAATGATGTAATAACTTTTGAAAATGGAAGAAAAGCACTTGATGGTATACAGGAGATGATGGAATCCGGTGCAGGTCTTCCGGATCTGATTTTGCTGGATATTGACATGCCTGAAATGAATGGGTGGGATTTTTTAAAAGAATTTGACGCGATCAGATCGAAGGCTGAAAAAGAAGTCGAGATCTTTGTAATCAGTTCCAGAGTGGATACCAATACTGAGGATCTCTACAAAATTGAATGGGATGAAAAAGTTTCGGACTTTATTAAAAAACCTGTTCAGGTGGCTGCTTTAAAAAAGATTTTATCTTAACCACAAAGTGAAAAAACAGAATCATGAAAAAGTATAATGTCGGGATATTTATAGCTTCTGTATGTGTTTTTCTGTCATGCACTAACTACACAGAAACCTCAAAGAATGCAGGATATGTAACTTTACTTGGTAACGATACATTAGCGGTTGAAAAATTCGAAAAAACGGATAATTCAATTTCAGCAAAGGTTGTACTCCGAAGCCCAAGAACGTCTCTTAAATCATATGAATTAAGCCTGACAGAAAATGGCGGCATTGAAGAAATGACCATAACAGATTTTGATCTGGAAAGTGGTTTTGATTCTGAAGGTGTATTGGAAAGGTCTTATAAAAGAAACGGTGACTCACTTGAAGTATCTGTTCTAACTAACGACGGTTCCTACAGGATCATAAAATCAGGATATGAAGAAGGAATACTTCCTTTTATAGATATGGTTCACTGGCCTTTTGAGATTGCTTTCAATAATGCA
The DNA here is from genome assembly GCA_017643645.1 of Balneola sp. Taxonomy (GTDB): domain Bacteria; phylum Bacteroidota; class Rhodothermia; order Balneolales; family Balneolaceae; genus Balneola. The sequence goes on along the minus strand of JAEPNB010000005.1, from coordinate 99,380 downwards.
ATGGAAACAACCGCTGACAGTATTGATCAAAGATTACTTACCGGGAGCAGAGCTTCTACTTTTATTATTGCAAAAATAGATTCTGACTCTATGACGATACGCCACCCTTCACGTGGAGTAATGGGTGTAAATGTAGATAAGAACGGTAACATTGTTGAACTGGATGCTTCTCAGACGACCAGAAAACTTACCGTAAAACGAAAAAATGATATTGAAATATACAGTATTGCAAAGAGGTTTGCGGCATCTGATAAACAAGGGAATCCATTCGGGTCTTTATCCGGTGCTATTGAAGAAGAATTTACAATTGGAAATGCAGTAGTTAACGTTTCTTATGGATCTCCTCAAAGAAGAGGCAGGCATTTGTTTGGAGGTATTGTTCCTTTTGGTGAAAGGTGGAGAACAGGAGCCAACAGAGCAACTCACTTTAAAACATCTTCAGATCTGGAATTCGGTGAAGTGAAAATGCCGGCAGGTGAATACACTCTGTTTACTATTCCCGAAAAAGATGGTGGTACACTCATCATCAATAAACAAACAGGACAAAATGGACAAACCTATGATCAGGAACGGGATTTAGGCAGAGTTCCAATGACAGTTTCTGAAAAAGAAGACAGCACCGAAGGCTTTACTATTCTTGTGGAAGAAGAAGGAAGTGGTGGCGTGTTAAAATTGGTGTGGGGAAATACGGTGTATTCAGTAAATTTTGAGATCAGTAAATAGGAAATATTTCGATTCACATAATATTATTAAGTGACTTTAGATCTTTTTGAACCCATATCAATCACTCAAAAGGAAAGAGTGAATTCTGCAATGATGGAATTACCCCCTCATGAGCCGGGAGTGTACACCATGTATGGAAAAAAGGATGAAGTACTTTATGTGGGTAAGGCGAAGAATCTGTTTAAGAGAATTACGTCTTATCGATATTCAAAATCTAAGAAAGTACAAAGCATGATAGCCCAGATTGATCGAATTGGGTTTGAGATCTGTAAAACAGAAATGGATGCAATACTCTTAGAGAATTTACTTATTCGCTCTCTTCGCCCCCCTTTTAATCACGCCAATAAAAAGCCGGAAACGTATTATTATATATCAACAAAACGGCGGGGAAATAGAAGAGAATTCAGACTTTCGATGAGAGTTTTAGACGAGTACACAAAAGTGTATGGCTGTTTTAAAGGCCATGCCAGAGTAAGAAAAGGGTTGGGAGCTCTTCTAAGATTATTGTACTTACAGCATCGAATGATTGACAGTGCACACTATCTGCCTTCTCAATTACTGGGCAGATTAGCTCCTTTGCGATTTAATTGTGAAATAGATAAAGCTTCAAAAAAGTTGGTACACGATTTTTTTCTGGGAAAATCGAAAGTATTGATCGATGATTTTGAAGAATTAATTTCAAAGAAAACCTTTAAAGATAAGTTCACAAAAAAATATTTTGAAAATGAGCTTGATCAGCTAAATATATTTTATGCTTTAGGCCCTGAGCGCAATCATCAAATGAAAAGAGAATTAGAGTTGGATTCACACCTGATAATACAGGAACAACTGGATGATTTTCAAACACTCTACAGCCTGAGTAATTGATCTAAGTAAAAATAAATGAATATTTTTTGTTTAGTTCGTGAGGCATGAATGAATAATAAAATGCTAAAGTTTAAGAAAATAGATTCTGACGATCTTGAATTTATATATAAAGCGCTTTCAAATCCTGAGTTAACCCGGTTCTATGGTGTTCACTTCAATAGCATTGAAGAAACACAAGAACAAATGGTATGGTATAGTTCATTAATAGATAAGAGAAAAGGGATTTGGTGGAAAGCTCAGGACAAATCAACCGGAAACTGGATAGGCGCTGCAGGTTTTAATGATTGGGATCATCAAAGAAAGTCTGCTGAAATAGGTTGCTGGGTTTTACCTCAGTTTTGGGGAAAGGGATTTGCTTCAGAGATCATGAAAACAGTTATTTCATTCGGATTTGATGAAATGGGCCTTATTGCAATTAACGGGTTTATTGACACCAATAATCAAAGTATAAAAAAAGTGCTCAAAAAATTTAATTTTGAGCACCTTAACAGTGAACCCGAAAAAGATTCAAAAACAGGACTTCAGATAATTAGTGATCATTATCAGTTAAAGAAAACCTGATCATTTAACAGAACCTTCCACTTCAGTTTTCCCTGAAATTTCCATAGGTATTTCCATCTCCTGAGGAGAAGTCATGTTCATAACTCCTGAAATGAGCTGCTCATGACCGGCGCTTAAAACAAAACCTGTATTTCTATCTATTGTAATAGTCCCCGATTGAATTCCCGAAAGGTCCGGAGTCATGGTTGCTCCACCCATATTCATTTCATCGCCTTCAGTAAAAATATCTGAAGAAATGTTCAAAGTTACTGTATCATCATCATAGCCTGCAACTTCATATGTAGTTTGGATATTCATGGCAATAGGAGAAGTAACAGATTGATCTTCCGTCCATGTATCTCCTTTATTCAGTTCCCTGTCCGGAAAAATGATCAATGTCCGTTTAAGTTGATCTTTCATTGACTGCGTATTGTATTGCGAAGACATTTGAGACTTAAAAAGAGATGCCTGAGCTTCATCTGTGATACCCATATTTGCCGCCATAGAATCCAGCATCGCTTCAAAACCTGTGATGTTCGAAACTTCTCCTTTTTTGCTTAAGGTGAACTGAAGTTCTTTACCCAGAACCGAAGCGATGGCTTTAGCCGGTCCTGTAGGTTCTGATGTTGCTGTTTCAGAGTCATAACTCAAGCCTGCCATCGGTTGATTTATCATGATACTATTATAAACCATTTTAACGGTGTATTTGCCATCTTCATAGTCAGTAAAAGTAAGCTCGATTCCGTAGCCTTGATCGCTGTCAACATTTTGAGATTGCCCCATAATAGTTTGAGAGATATCTTGCTCAAAAACCACTTTTGTTGAATAGGTGGTGCCGGAATTGACACTGTAATTAAGGTTAATCTGGGCTGTTGCTATGCTTGCCACAGAAGTCAAAATTATGGATAGCGAAAGAAATTTTTTCATGATCAAAAGTGATTTTATTAAAAGAATAAGTACCCTTACAAGAGTACGAAAAAGTTAAATCAAATACTTAGCTTTGAATTCTGAGAGCGTAATCCGGAAATCCTTTGCAAAATCTGTTTCCCGGCTGTGAGGAAGGTTCTGATGCTGTTTTGTTCATCAGATCATAAGAGTTGCAAACCTGTTCAAAAGTTGAAAAGTCTAATGAAACGCTGTCTGTACAACCGGATTGATATAGTTTCAAGTCCAACTGATAATCCTGTGACAGCTTAGTAAATAAGCGCTCTTTCTGAAGGTGTTCTTCAGATTTGGGATCTCCAAAGTCGAGATAGGTAAGTCTAAGTTCGAGGTCATCCAATCGATTTTTTTTGATATCTAGCTCTTCAGCGCTTTTCTTGCAAGCAAATGCTTCCTGAGGAGAGAGAGGTTTTGGGGAGAAACTCTTTGATGCTACTGCTTTATTTACTTGTTCCATCACATTTTTATGTTGACGGGCGTTCGCGTCATCCATATAACGAATGATCTCCAGAATCATAAAATCCTGATCTAAAGTCAGAAACCGAACCCAATAGTAGTTTTCTCCCTTTATAGAAATCCAGTGGTTATTATCAGGTTGAGGAGTAGATTCAAATAACTCATAATTGCTTTCAAACCGTTGTACAATTTCATCTTTTAAGGCAACAGCATCGTTCTTGTTCGTTATTTTTAGCCCTAAACCTCCGGCTCGTTCTCTATAGTATTGATTCTGAAGATTGACCTCTGCAATATCCCGGATGGTAATTCTGAATCCATTCGGAAAACGATCGTTTATTTCGGAAGGGATGATCTCGTAATCATAATTATTTTCTGAGGTATCCAATGTTTTCTTAACATTCAGGTTGGGGCTGCTATCAATGTCGTTTACGAGATCTTTGTCTGTCATAAGATCAAAAAATAAAAGGCTAAGGTCTTTAAGTTCCCGGCTGGTATATAGAGGCTGATTATTCAATAAAGAATCCGTTGTGACTTCTGATTTATCAGTTGGAGGATTGTAAATCTCAGACTGCATAAACGGAAGAGAATTTTCTACAAAACTCAATCTTATAAGGGCGGCAAATACGAAAAGTAAAGAATAGCGTAAAATCAGGTATGCATGTTTTCGCTTAATCATAAACCCGATTATCAGTGTAATGGTACTGATTACAAATACAGATACAATTCCCCAGAACAAAAATGATTGGTTTAATATGGGGGTTCCCCAAGAGGAGTTTGAAACAGGAACAATCAGAAAGAAACCGAGGAGAATAAAAACGACACCGGTTAGAAATTGAACAGGATCAAAACTAGTTTTCTCGGTTTCAATTGAGTTTTCTTCCCAAACGCCTTTAATCTTTTCAACGGTTGTTCCGCAAAGGCTGCAACGTGCAATACTCTGAGTAGAAGGTGCCTGCCTGATTCTACCACAACCAGGACAGATATAATTCTCTTTTTCCATAGCAAACTTTTGATGTTTGTAACTGAAAACAGCTCAAAAGTTCCAAAAATGAAAAGAGAAATTACCTTAATTCCAGAATAACAGTTTTTTTAGCGTCAACCGAAAAGTTATCTGAAAGGTCAATAGTTTTGTTGTTCATCACATTTTGTCCGGTTTTAAATTGATCCAGAATTTCGGCAAACCTTAACCGTTCCATGGTTTTGTTTTCCTCACTGTTATTCATAACAACCATAACAGTTTGATCTTTATGAACTCTGAAATATACATATACATTATCCTGAGGAATAAAGTGTACCAGTTTGCCTTCGTGGATAGCAGGAGAAGAATTTCTCCAGTGAATTAATTTCTTAGTGTACTCATGAATTTCATTTTCTTTTTGAGTTCTGCCTTCTCTTGTGAATACAGAACGAGAATCATTTGGAAAACCACCCGGCATAGTTTGTCTCCAAACTTCATCATCTCCACCGCGGTTTTCATGCCCCATCAAAAGCTCGGTTCCGTAATAGATCTGAGGAGTTCCGCGTGTAGTCATCAGCCATGCAAGAGCCATTTTAAATTCGGCTTCCCGTTTTCCGATGTGCTCAAAAAATCGACTCATATCATGATTATCAAGAAAGGTCACATTTTTCATAGGATCTGAATACAAAAAATCCTGAGAAAGCACATAATACAATTGGCTAAGGCCTTCTGTCCAGCCAAAGTCTTCATTGAATGCTTTACGAACGGCAAAGGCGAATTGGAAATCAGTTAAACTTGGTAATTCAGAATCATATCCGTCATCAACTCCGTCTTTATCCTCTTGCCAATAAGCTTCACCGGCAACGGTATTTACCCAAGCCTCTCCTACGATATTAAATGTGGGGTAAGCTTCCAGCACTTCCTTTGACCAACGAGCCATATAATCTTTATCCGGATATACATAGGTATCCATTCGGATTCCATCAACGCCGGTATACTCGATCCACCAAAGTGTATTTTGGATCAAATAATCTGTCAGCAATTCATTGTCTTGATTCAGATCAGGCATCTCAGGAACAAACCAGCCATCAACTAATTTCCGTGAATCAAATTCAGATGCGTATGGATCGGAAGCGACGGAACCTCTGAAATTTGTTTGGCCTAGTTTTTCAAAATCATGAACCCAATCTTTGGTTGGCAGGTCTTTCATCCACCAGTGCTGATCTCCTATATGATTGTGAATCATATCCATGATAACTTTCATCCCATTCTCATGAACGGTTTCTATCATGGCTTTATATTCTTCATTGCTTCCAAATCTCCGGTCCACTTTATACAGGTCTGTAGCGGCGTATCCGTGATAAGCACCATATTTGGTTGTCATGTCATTTTCGAAAAGCGGAGTAAACCAAACTGCTGAAACTCCCAGATCTTTGATATAATCAAGATTTTCAACAACGCCCTGAATATCTCCTCCTTGTCGGCGCTGAGGATTGGAACGGTCAGCAGATTCCAGCATTCCTTCAATGGTATCATTGTCCGGGTTTCCGTTAGCAAAACGATCAGGCATCATTAAATAGATCACATCTCTTGAATCGAATCCCTGATATCGTCCTTCTGCAGGTTCTCTTTCTAAAAGTTCATAAGGAACTGTAATGGATTTATCTCCATTTTTAAGAATAATATCCAATTTGCCAACTTCTGCCTTTTCGGAAATATCTAAATAGATAAACAGATAGTTTGGAGAGTCAACAGCTATCTGACGTTTAATCTCAACTCCGTCATAATTAACTGACGCTCTGTATGAGCCGATATTTTCACCATACAACTGAATTTGTAGTTCAGTAACCGGCATATTTGCCCACCAGAAAGGAGGATCGATGACTTTTACATCCTGAGCTTTAGAATCAGGGATCAGGAATAGAAGAATTAGGAGTAGAGAGTAGCCTGCTTTCATATGTGAATATCAATTATTGGTCGAATAGATAATAATGAACCTGAAAGAGAGATTCTTATGAAAGTGCTTACATTTAGTCGTTTAGAAAATACTTTGCGACTTTTTAATGAGTTGATGTGTCTTATGGGTGAATGCGCGCAAACATGAATTCCTAAAAACGATCTGTGTCTGATTCTGAATTTACTGACTTATTGAAACCTCATTATAATGATGCGGTTAATTATTGCAGAGCTTTATGCTCGGGTGCGTCAAAATCAGAAGCTGAAGATGTGATGCAACAATCACTGTTGAAAGCCTTTGAAAATTTTGAAGCTCTTAAAAACAAAGCAAGCTTTAAAAGCTGGTTCTTTCATATCATAACAAGGACTTTTTATAACTCGGTTCGCAAGCCGTTTTGGAGCAGGTTTGTGTCGCTGGATTCTGAGGATGGTAAAGCAGCGTTTCAGGTCTTTGAAGATAGTTTCTTTGAGGACAATCAAATACTGATCGCGGCTTTATCTAAAATCAGCAAAAAAGAACGCGCTGCAATTCTTCTGTTTGAAATTGGTGGTTTTTCCATCGAGGAGATTACCAAAATACAAAATGAGAAAAGTGAATCGACTATAAAATCCCGGTTAAGCCGGACCAGAAAAAAGTTAAAGGAGTTCATGGTAACGCTTGAGGAAGAAACTGTAAGGACGCAACATGTTGCGTCTCCAGAAATACTTCTCAAGTCTCAAAGAACAACCAAAGATCTATACCATGAAACCGCTAAAGTTATCAAAGAAATTAAATCCATTGGGTGATAATATGAACCTGCCGGAAGCTTTCGATCAGTTAAAAAATACAAAGCACAATTCTTCTTTTGAGAATTTGGGTGATTGGTTAGAAAACAACAATTCAAAACCCAGAAAAATGAAATCACTCTATAAAATTGCAGCGTCCTTAATTTTTACAACCCTGATTTTAATAGCCTGTACTGTTCCCGTGCAACACGAAGAAGAAATTGGGTATATGATCAAAGGGTTTGCACCGGAAATAGAATCTAAGACTAAATCCAATTTTGGTTTAAGATTTGAAGAAGCAGGCTTGGATCCTTCGCAAGTAAGTATCAGCCAGGTTTTAATAGAGCATGAACAAACCGGCGAAACTAACGGCGATAAACTCACAGAAGTAGTGATGGTGCTTCCCAAAGCTGACTTTCGGGTAGCTGAAGAAAAGAAGAGTGCTTTAGCAAGTATATTCGATTTTCAATCACTGGAAATTCTACCAATTGAAGAAACTGTTGAGCGAACAGTGTTTGAGTCAGCTCTGCACACTTTTGATCTTAAAGTAAAAAAGGAAATCAGTGAGGATGAGATCGCAGTCAGGATTAACCGATTTTTACATGAAAACAGCGAGCGAATGCACGGTGATGCAAAGATCAGAACAGACGAAGATGGCAATCGCTATGTTGAAATAAGCCTGATCGATGCAACTGAGAATGTGAATGATTTCGAGATCAAATACGAGCCAAACGGAGATGCTCAGTACCAAACAAAGAAATCAATCGAATCTCTACACAATGATCTGTCACCTGATAGACCTCTTTCTGAGAAATCAAAGAATATGAGTGCGGAAGAAATAAAAGCTTTAAAGTTGAGAGAAGTCAAAAAGCAGGAAATGAAGAAACAAAAAGACCAAGAAAACTGAGTCTTTCCTGACCTCCCCGACTGCTCGTAAGTTTTTTGGTATCAAAATAGATGTGCGGGGGAATGATTTCTACACAGATCACCGGAAATAGTAAAATTGGGTGTCAAAGAGGTTAAAATAAAGATGCCACATAATAATAGCTTATTTTCATTATGTTTAAGTATCAGTGAACAAAATGATTTTGAAACTCTTAAAGCTTCCATTATTTACCATACTATTATTCATTTCTTGTTCCGGACCCATTTCCGATTCAGGCGGTGCTGAACTGCTCAGAGAATTAACCAAGACCGAAAAAGATTATAGTAATTAGTTTAAAGCAAAGCCTTGCTTTTCGATTTAAATCTTAAGCAACCTTCGTTAACGTTTTTAAGATCTTTTTAGTGCCCTAAGCTCAGCCATATCAAAATAATTTTCTCAAAATCATCAATATTTCTAAAAATAAGTTTTTTCCTTTTCTGTTATCACAGTCTCTATGACTAATAATAACTATTATATAAAGCAAATAATTTCACCCCGAACATATTTTTTTTAATATATATTAAGATTAATTAATATTCAGAACTGGTTGAAGTTGTTTGGACAGCATCTTCACTTTTAATCAACAAATATTAATTAATATAGTGCTCATGAAAAAGTTTCGATTCTTTTCAGGAAGGATTCTGAGTTATTGTTCTGTGGTAACATTAATGTTGTTATTGGTCACAGGCTTCAGTAGCGATGCTAGCGCATCAGCAATAAATAGCGATAATGATATTTATCTGGTAGTTGGTAACGTTGTCGATTCAGAAACTGACAACCCTCTTGCCGGTGTAAATATCAAGGTAAAAGGTAAATTCAAAGGAACATTTACAAATGGCGCTGGTTCATTTAGTTTAGATGTAGAAGCAGATGACGTTTTAGTGTTTAGTTCCATTGGGTATAAAACCAAAGAGGTTTTAGTGAATGGACAGACAGAATTATTCGTTGAAATGGAAGAAGATGCGCAAGAGCTAGACGAGCTTATTGTAGTAGGTTACGGTGTTCAGTCAAGAGAGTCTTTAGTAGGTTCAATTTCTAGTGTTAATTCTGCCAGCATCGAGCAAATCCCAACTTCATCGTTTGAAAATTCCATTCAGGGTAATATTGCCGGAGTTCAACTAATTGCGAATGATGGTGCTCCAGGAGCAAATACTCAAGTTAGAGTTCGTGGTATTGGCTCAATTTCAGCTTCGAGTGAGCCCCTATATGTTATTGATGGAGTAATAATGGCTTCCGGTAGCATTGCTACCCTTCATGATAACGGGAATAGAAGCACTAATGTAATGACGGCCTTGAACCCAAACGATATTGAAAATATAACCGTTCTTAAAGATGCTGCTTCCACCGCTATCTATGGTTCAAGGGGAGCAAACGGAGTAATTTTAGTTACAACAAAAAGTGGGAAAACAGGAGATCCGCGAATAAGCATAAAATCTCAACTAGGATTTAACAGAGTTGCTTCAAATTCATTATTAAAGCCACTTAATGCTGAACAGTACACAACACTCTTCTTAGAAGGTTATATGAACAGAGGCGAGACTCAGGCAGAAGCACAACAGCGTTTAGATAATCGTTTTCAACAGCTTACAGACCCTTCTACTGGTAAACCAACCAATACAGATTGGTTAGATGAACTTACCAGAACAGGTGTCAATCATTCTTATGATTTAAGTCTTTCAGGTGGTAATGAAGGAGCCCGTTATTTTGTATCTACTAACTTCTTCGATCAGGAAAGTCACATCATCGGAAATGACTTTAATCGATTGGCGAGTAGAGCAAATGTAGACGTAAAAGTAAATAATAAAATTGATGTTTCTAATAAGTTACTTTTGTCACAAACTGATCAAAATGGCATGACGGATGGTTCTGCTTGGGCTAACCCGGTTTACAATGCATTTCTTTTGTCTCCGCTTATCCCTGTAAAAAATGAAGCAGGTTTGTTTAACGACCAACATAAAAACTATTTTCCAATGGGAGGTAATAACCCGGTTGGTTCTTTGAGTGGTGATGACAATAGAAATACACAACAAATCAGATTGAATAACAGTATTTCTGCTCAGGCAAGAATTCTGGATAACTTGATTCTAAAGAGCCAGTGGAACATAGATATAATCAAAGTTACAGAGTCACAGTACCAGAATCCACGTTATGGTAATGGTAGAAATGTTGGTGGTTATGCTCAGGAAAATGAGATAACCCGCCTGGATTGGACAGGTACTCAAACGCTAAACTATATCGACAACTTTAACAGTGTTCATAATGTCGAGGTATTACTTGGGTATGAAGCTCAACAATCTGAGCAAAAAAGTTTTTATGGGTATGGTCAAAATTTCCCGAGCATAAAACTTATTACTTTATCAAGTGCTGCAGAGGCGTATGATGCATCTGCAACACAAACAAAGTATACCTTTGCTTCTGTTTTTAGTAGATTTATTTATGACTATGATAGCAGGTATATTGCACAATTTAGTCTCAGACGTGATGGTTCTTCTCGATTCGGAAGTGATGAAAGATGGGGTAATTTTTACTCTATTGGTTTAGCATGGAATATGAGTACCGAAGAGTTCCTGGCCGATATGGAAGAAGTTGATCTCCTTAAATTACGTACTTCTTATGGAACTACTGGTAACGCAGAGATTGGAAACTTCCCTTCCAGAGGGTTATACGGCTATGGTAGAGATTACGATGGAAGCCCCGGTGGTGTTCCTGTTTCGATCGCTAATCCCGGTTTGACATGGGAATCTCAGCAAAACTTTAACGTTGCTTTAGAAATAGGTGCGTTTGAAAAGTTAGTAGCAACTGTTGAATACTTTACCAGAGTATCTTCTGACCTATTATTGAATGTACCACTTTCCAGAACAACCGGATTCGATGAAGTAACTCAAAACGCTGGTGAGTTAGAGAACAAAGGCTTTGAACTAACTGTAGATTTGAACTTAATTAGAAAAACTCATTTCTCCTGGGATATAGGATTTAATACAACCTTTATTAAAAATGAAGTTACAAAGCTTACTGAAGCATTTAATGATGGTACTAAAAGAAGAGAAGAAGGTAAGGACTATCAATCTTACTACTTGTATGATTGGGCTGGTGTAGATCCAAGTAATGGTCAACCACTCTGGTATACTGACGAAACAAGGTCTGCTACTACCAGTGATATCAATGATGCAGAGCGTTTCTTCATAGGGAAATCAGCAACTCCTGATCATTATGGTGGTTTCAAATCTTCAGTTTTTTATAAAAACTTTAACTTTGATGCCCAGTTCGCCTATTCTTGGGGTAACTTTTTATATGGATCTCAGGAAAGATTCATTCATGGAGATGGTGGCTTAACTCCTCGTAGTACTTCTACATATGCCTTCGAAAATCGTTGGACTCCGGAGAATCCAAACTCAGAGTTCCCACAACACAAATGGGGTGGTAACAATAATGCTAATGTTGGAAACTCTAGCAGATGGTTACATGATGGCTCTTATGTCCGTTTAAGAAATGTAACGATTGCTTACAGTTTCGCTTTGGATGATATTACAAGATTTGGACTCAAGAATCTTAGAGTGTATACAAGAGCAACAAACTTGTTTACCTGGACCAGAGATTCGGACCTCTTTTATGATCCTGAACAAAACATTAATGGCCTTGCAAACAGCACAACTCCTGCAATTAAGTCTATTACGTTTGGTATAGACGTAGGTTTGTAATTCAAATTTAAATACAATGCTTAGAACAATGAATATTAAAAAATTATATATAGTACTTGTAGCGGTGATCATTACTGGGTTTGCTTGTAAGGAAAGCTTTCTTAATGTAAACCCTCAACAGTCTGTAGCTGATAACGAAGCCATTGAAACGATTGGTGATTACGAGTCATCAGTCACCGGAGTGTATAACTGGCTTTCAGATTCAGATTACTATGGACGATATTTCATACTTGTACCGGATGTAATGTCTGATGATGTTAAACAAAATTCTCAGGCAAACAGAGCCAAAGAGTATGCGGAATATGTCGCTTTTGAAGAGCACTTTATTACTCAAAATATGTGGGAGACTATATATGCGGGGATAGGTGCTGCTAATGCCATTATCAACAATCCACGACCGGAAGGGATACCTTCTGCACTAGATGACGAGCTGGATCAATTTATTGGTGAAGCTTATGCATTGCGTGGTTTGATGTACTTCGATCTGGTGCGCTTATATGGTCAACATTATTGTTACACTGCTGATGCAAGTCACTTAGGTGTGCCGATTGTACTTGAAACAGATACATTTAGTGAGCCTGAAAGAAACACGGTATCTGAAGTCTACGCTCAGATTATAAGCGATATGACGGAAGGTATGAACCGAATGGGTAATTCACCCCGAAATGGTAATACTTCTACGCTTTCAGCATGGTCTGTAAAAGCACTTCTTGCCCGTGTATATCTGCACATGGGAGATTTTCCTAATGCTAGAATTATGGCAAATGATGTAATCGAAAATGGACCGTATACTTTGGTTGATAATGCAGGTTATGCTGCAGCCTGGACTAATGATTACAGCTCAGAGTCAATCTTTGAAATATCCATGACGGAAACAGACAACAGGGGTTCAGACGCTTTGGGAAGAATGTACATTGAAGAAGGTTATGGTGATTACCTGCCATCTAATGAATTGTACGACCTTATTCCTGATGGTGACGCCCGACAATCTTGGTTCCAGGTTGATAACAACCTAGCAAATGAATTCGCTCCATTCAGGTTGGTTAAATACCCTAGTACTACTGGTGATAACAATACAATAGTATCCCGTCTTTCTGAGATGTATCTGATTCGTGCTGAGGCCGCTGCAATGAACAACGATGATTTAGACGCTCAGGATGATGTCACTACAATACGTCAGCGAGGGTTGCCAACAGAGCCTGCGGTTACTGAAACAGGTGCGGCACTGATGGATGAAATTAGACTGGAAAGAAGAATCGAGTTAGCCTATGAAGGTCACAGACTATGGGACTTAATGCGCTGGCAAGAAAATATGGTTCGAGATGAATGTACTTCTACAGTACCTGCCGCTTGTACCGTAAACTATCCGAATGATAGATTTGTGCTTCCTATTCCAGCTAACGAGCAGGATGCCAATCCTAATATGCAACCAAACCCCGGTTACTAATAGATAGTATTAATTAATTTGAAGGCCTTTTTGTTTTACAGAAAGGCCTTTTTTTGTAGTGGTTTAAAGATCGAAACATTGGTTTAATGTTATAAGGGAAAAATCCGGAACAATACTATCTATCGGTAAGGTTGGTAATCCGGAAAATTAAACCTGGTGCACTATAAAGCCAATCACAATAAATGCTAGAATTATCATATAGCATAAAATATAAGCCGTTAAAGTTCTTAAGAAGGAGTTGATCTTACCGGCAGGACTAAAGAGTTGTATGAATGCCCAAAAAGCAAAACCAATTGAGAGGCTTAGAGAAATTATGGGATAATAGTAAAAATCGATATTTCCTAGATATTGAACGAGTACAAAAAAGGAATAAATGATGGCTTGCTGACCCGTTATATAATCATTGATCACAAAGTGCTCAAAAAAATTATATCGATACTTTTTAAATGCTATCAAAGATGAAATAGAAAAGAAAGGAAGAAACAGAACGGTAGAGTAAGCATGATTTTCGGCTATCCATTGTAAAACTGTTGATAGAATAGGATCTGATTTTGCAGACGAGCCTCCCTCCGCCATACCGAGCACAACTTCTCCTAAAAAAGTGGTTTCAGAAACTAAATTGGCGACTAATGCATAAAAAGTTGAAAGCAACAAAACATACGAAAGAGGTCTTATATAGTTTTTTCTTTTTCCCTCCAGATAATCCCGGATACTATTTCCCGGTCGTATAAAAAACTCTTTGATCGTGAAGAATAATCCGGTGTCAATTTGGAGAAAGGTGTTTGGGATCTCAGACAGTATATACTGAGCATTTATTCGATCTTCTTTTGTTTTTTGCCCACAATTAGAGCAAAAATCTCCGCTAATTTCTTCTCCACAATTTTTACAGGTCATATTACTAGATTTTAAAACCTTACTAAGTTTCCAAGTGGTAATTCTTTTCCTGCAGTACTCTTAAGCCCAAGTGTATTGCTTTCATAATTATCAGGGAATCCGGCAATTGTTGAAAGTAACTTTTTAAGTTCAGGAAGCGGTAGTTGAGGTGAATAGGTATTCAAAATAAAAAACCTGTTATCCTGATCAAGGAGCTTCATAGCATCCTCCAGAAGCTTTGGTAAATCACGATTCAGTTTCCAACGCCCGCCTTTTGGTCCAAGTCCGAATATGGGCGGATCCATGATAATTCCATGATATTTATTTCCTCTTCGGATCTCTTTTTCAACAAACGTTGGGGCATCTTCAACGATCCATCGGATGGTGTCAATGTTGTTGAGTTCTGCATTTTCTCTCGCCCAATTAACAACGCTTTTTACTGAATCGATGTGGGTTACTTCCGCTCCGGAAAGATCCGCGGTTAAGCTTGCTCCACCTGTGTACGCAAAAAGATTCAGAAATTTTGGGGTAATTCCATCTGAAATCAATTCACTACATTTTTGATTTATGAATTCCCAGTTTTCTGCTTGTTCCGGAAAGATGCCGGGGTGTTTAAAAGAACCTTGGCTCAGTTTAAATATGACCTCAGAATCCCCAAACGGATAAGAAATATTCCAATCGTTGAGACTTTTATCCCAACTACCTCTCTGGTTTTTATTCTCGGAAAAAACCGCATCTGCTTTATTCCATTCAGAATCAGATAATGATTTTTTCCATGTGGCAGATGGCTCGGGGCGATCAAGAACTACTTCACCAAATCGTTCCAGTTTTCGACCAAACCCATGATCGATGAGTTCATAATCAATCCAGTTATTGGGATATATCATTTTGTAATAAAAAGTTCTCCGATCTTAAAATGAAGATCATCAAATGATGCTCCTGAACGATTAATAGTATATGCAATGATAATCCGATGCTCTTTATTCATCAAAAACATGGTGCTTCCGCCAACAGAACCTCCTGAATGTCCAACCCAATCATTTCCCGCATGTCGCAAGGTACTATATCCCATTCCATAATTAGTAGACTTACCATCTGAAGTCATTTGAGGAGTGATTAAGAGTTTTTGAGTCTCTTGATTCAAAAATTCATAATCGAAATGTGCTTCACCAAACTTGATCAGGTCTTCTGTTGTTCCTATAAATCCACCACCGGCCCATTTGTAACTGTTGTCTACATAAGGAGCTTCAACATTTGTTCCGTTTCGCCAGATATAAAATTTAGTCCGATTTTCAATGTCTTTATCTGCCCAGTCTGGTACCGTGTTATTCATCCCTAAAGGCTCAAACACATGTGTTTTCATGTATGGAAGAAAAGCCTCCTCTGAAGCTCCTTCTATCACAGCACTTATCAAATTCCAACCATAGCTTGAATACTGATATTTAGTTCCCGGCTCAAATAGTAATGAGTCGTCCTTAAAAAATACAAGCCCTTCCATTACCGTCTCGTATTTTTTAGTGCTCATAAATTCATCACCTCGATAATGTCTGATTCCTGCAATATGTCCTGATACCTGCTTGATCGTAATTGGGTATTTCTTTGGCGGAAATTCCGGTACCCATTTCTGAATTTCATCATCAGCACTAAGAACGCCGTCCTGAATCATTAACCCTAATCCGGCAGCTGTAAGGGTTTTTGAGACGCTGCCAATGCGAAATAATGTTTTAGATGGATCAACCTCAATTTCGTTATCGAGATCAGCAAAACCATACCCTTTTGACCAGATCATTCGGTCATCTTTATACACAGAGATACTCATTCCCGGCAACAAGTGTTTACCGAAAAATTCAGTTACGATGGAGTCAGCTTTTTGGACTTGATTAGAATAATCCTGTGAAAAAACAGGAATGCTGAAAACAATAAATGAAAAGAGAATCAATAATTTTTTCATGGTCTGTATCTTTATAGTGATTAATTACCGGTTGAATTATCCATATAATCAATTACAAGGTTGCTCATTGCACGAACACCTAGCTTCAACCCGCTTTCATCAATGTAGAAATCAGGAGTGTGGTGACCGGATGCTTCACGTCCCGGAGCTTTACCTCCAACAAAGAAATATAAACCCGGAATTTCATTCTGGAAGAAAGAGAAGTCTTCGGCTCCTGTTATGGCATTGATCAACTTCACATTTTCTTTACCGGCTGTTTCTACTAATGTTGGCAACATTTGAGCCGTAAGTTCAGGATCATTATATGTGATCGGATATCCTTTATTGATCGTCAGCTCTGCAGTTGCGCCGTTACTTTCCGCAGTATTTTGAACAACAGTCTCCAATCTTTTAAAAATCAGTTGCCTCATTTCTTCATCTAAAGCTCTGATGGTTCCTTGCATAGTTACTTCTTCCGGGATAATGTTATTTCTTACCCCACCATTAATTACACCAACCGTAACTACAGCTGCTTGTCTGGTTAATGGCATGCTTCTGCTAACAATGGTTTGAATATTATTGATGATCTGTGCAGAAGTAACGATTGGATCAATTCCTCCCCAGGGAGCGGAACCGTGAGCTTGTTTCCCGGTAACTTTTATATCGAAACTGTTTACACTTGCCATAATTCCTTTCGGTCGGTATTCTAATTCTCCAACCGGAGTATCGTCAGAAATATGCAGTCCGAAAATAGCTTCCACATCGGGGTTTTTGAGAACACCTTCTTTTACCATTAATTCTGCGCCGCCTTCTTCTCCTTTTGGAGCACCTTCCTCAGCCGGCTGGAAAATAAATTTCACAGTTCCTTGCAGATCATCTTTCATTTCAGTCAGGATTTGGGCCACTCCCATTAGGATAGCAATGTGAGTATCATGTCCACAAGCGTGCATCACTCCAACTTCATTTCCCTGATATTCTCCCATTACCGTTGATTTAAACGGAACATCAGTGCGTTCTATAACAGGAAGCGCGTCAATATCGGCGCGCAGGCCAACTACGGGCCCCGGTTTTCCGCCTTTTAAAATACCGATCACTCCGGTGTGAGCAATTCCGGTTTGGACTTCCATTCCAAGGCTCTCCAAATGTGCTGCTATTTTCTTTGCAGTATTGAATTCACGATTAGACAGTTCAGGATTTTCATGAAAATATCTGCGCCATTCGATCACTTGTTCTTCGAGTTCATTGGCTCGTTTGTCAACCATCTCTTTGAGATTGGATGATTGAGCAAATATTGATAATGATATTAGAGAAAGGGTAAATAGAGAAAGAAGTTTTTTCATGAATGTATTATGTGTGTGATTTGGATAGAAAATGTAGAGTAAAAGAAAATCGTTTTCAATTTCTAATTTTTTCACAACAAAAAACCCCAATAGTCATACCAACTGTTGGGGTTAATTTTATCTTCCTCTTTTTTTACGACGCCTTTTTTTCCAGGGAGCATCTACCTGCCAGTCGCCTGCCATGATGCAACCAAATGGCATGATCTCGTCCACAACTTCGCCAAGTCCAAATGTCTTCATTTGTCGTTGAACGGCTTCTGCATTTTTATAGGCGCTTGGGAGTTCAGAAATATCGATGTGTCCTGAAAAGAATCGTACATCCAATCCTTTTGTTTCTTCCAAAAATATTTCCTGCATTCCTTTCCCAACTTTGCTTTTAATATGCTGAGTTCGGCTGACATTTCTTCCGGCGCCATGCGGAGCAAATCCAAGGTTGTTATCAGAAGTTTCTCCTTTCACGATCAGCACAGGCTCACTCATGTTTAACGGAACGAGTCTTAAACCTTCATGAGAATCAGGAACGAACTTATCCGAAAGTGGAGTAGCTCCTTTTGCGTGATAAAAGAGGTCTTCATCTTTGAATACAAAGTTATGTTCATTCCAAAAACGGAGTGTTGGTTCTGTACTCAGGGACTCTGTAGTAGCTCGATGAAGGACAGTATGGTTCAGCTTGGTCCACTCTCTTACAATCTGAAGAGCTTCCCAATATGATTTCCCTTCTTCTTCTGAATATGGAATCCATGCGTTGCCTTTTAAAGTGTCCGGAGAAAGTTCAATTCTGAAATTTTCCGCAACCTTCATTCCTTTTCGGTAAAGGTTGGCACCAAAACCTCGGCTTCCATGATGAGTAACCATGATCGTTTCTCCGGTTGCTTTCGAAACGCCGATATACAAAAAGTGATTTCCGTCACCTTGTGTTCCAAGGTGGGTTTTAGCCAATTGAAGAGATCTTTTATTATTCAGAAAATAGTTTTCCATGATTTGTTCTTCCAATTCAACCGGAAAATCAAATAGATCGTCTCTTCCACCACCACCGAAATGAGTAATGCTATGAGCGGCATCTAAAACTGATTTCGGATCAACTTTTCCGAAAGAAGTCATCATTACAGAACAACAAACATCGGCTGAATGCATGGCAGGGTGAATTGCATTTTTTGTAACGGCAACGCCACCCACAGGAATTTGTCCGATTCCTCCCGTAGGGCAGGCATCCGGCATGACAGCTCCATCAACGATAGTTGGAGTTTTCATCAGTTCGTCCATGGTTTCAAAAACCCGTTCCACATTCGATTCTTCAAGCTCAGATTCCGCTTCGATATTTTTTTTGTAGGAAACCGGCTTTTCAAAAGGCTCTATTGGAGGTGGTGGACAAACCGAGTCTAAATACTCAGCAAGTGCATCTCCTTCCAGTTTATTTTCATTAGCATGAGGAATGGCGTCTTTAAGCCATTTTCCGGGTCTGTACCCTAATTCGATAATTGTTTTTCCTGTAATCATAATATTTTAATGTAATGAAGGGAGAGCCGTATTGCTCTCCCTTTTGTTGCTGTTTTAATGATGGATATCCAATCACTAATTCCATAATAAAACATGACTACGCAATCTTTTTGCGTAGTTGAAAATTAAAACCAAAGGCGACATCCGAATAAAGCTTTTCAGAAGTATCTTTATTCAACAACACTTTGGATATATTGAAAAGAAAAGGGCGACAATTAAATCAGCCTAACCGGATTCGAACCGGACTTACCCGTTTCCGGGATTTCAAGCCATCGAAGTATGCTGACTCTACGGCACCTTTTCTTTTAAAAAATCAATAAGGGCTACAAGCGACAGGAATGTGTTTTCCGCCATTCAGTTAAAAATAACTGAAGCAGGACTTGAACCTGCACCTCTCAATTAAGAGAGAATCGGTTTATAAACCGATTGCGTCTGCCGAAGTATTTCCAGTCTACAGCACCTTATTTTTATTCAATAAATAATGATCGAGGTAACAGGCGATGAGCCACATAACATGCTCTACCAACTGAGCTACTCTGAATTTCTTCAGAGGCTGGGTTCGAACCAGCGACCATGCGCGGAATAGGCGAAGTAAGACTCATCTACAACACTCAATCAAATCAATAAAAACTTTTCGGAGCAACATTCGGGTTAAGAGCGGGGCATTGCTTGCCGGGAGTTGAACCCGGTATAACTCTTTGGTTATATCCTCCCCTTGTTTGGAGCGAAGTATCTTAACTCTACAACATCCAAAAAGAACTCCGAATTTAATCGGAGTTTAATTTTACGCTCTTTATTTGGGAAAGCGTGCTTTCGCCATTTTCAAGAGCAGTCAATACGTCAAATATTTTGTCCGACCAGCCGGCGATAAGAAAAACATCATTCTGCTCAACTCTCAGAGGGGTATTTCCATATCCGGCAAGGTCAAATAAATAAAGCTTCGCGCTAGGTGCAATGGTGGCTTTATACTCTTTCCATAATTTTTGGATCGAGTTTTGGCCTCCTGTGCTATCCCACATCTGGCAATCAGTAAACATCATTACCTTATCAATTACTTTACCTTTTTTGATAAGTGATGAGATCACTTTAAATCCGTTTGTGGAGTAACCTACACTTCCTTCAATGCTATTAAGCAATTGTGTATTGGCCAGAATTTGTTTTGATGGCAATGAGTATGGTTTCCATTTGCTACCAAATATTCCGGTAATGACATTCTTACTTTTACTGTTCATTAACATCCCAAGTAGTAACCCGATATCATAACAACGGATTTTACTCTTTGGTGATAACTGACAATACATAGAGCTTGATACATCGCAAGCAATAAGTATTTTTGTATTCAACCCAAATCCTTTCAGATTAGAAATTGAATAACTAACTGCTTCTTCAAGGCAACCCAAAAAATAGGAAGTGAATTCGTTTTCCACTTTTTGAATTTCTCTGTATGCAGATAGAAAACGAAAAGGCAATTGTCTGGATCGCGCAACTTCACTTTCGCTTCGTATTCTGTTTCCGGCAATTTCAATGTACTCAGCACGTACTCCGGCTTCCAGAATGTTTCTGATATTTCGAAGTAGTGCCATATATCCAAGCCTGTTGCTCGCAATTAGTTCTTCCCACTTGTTACGGAATGCGTCAGCTTTCTCTTGAGGAGTAGAATAGTCTACCTGCCCAGTTTGAGATAGCTCGACTTCCCAGGTGTATGGGGTTTCTAATTGTTCTTCCGCAATTTTGTCAAAAATTACTTGTTGAGAATCACTTTCAGCTTTCGGACGAACCAAAAACAATGCATCTTTTAAGGAGATCTCGGTTTGGCGATCATATTTTGCGAATTGATATTCATCAAAACGATTAAAAGAATTTCCTAAACCTTTCTGAATTTGTTTAGAAAGCTTGTTCAGTTTTTTATAGCCGGTTCTTTCGTTAGCAAAAGCATAGCAAGCCAGCAATTCCGTGATTTCGTCTGATCTTTGGATTACGGATGTAACAGTATTACTAACCAGGCTGTCTCCTTGGTGCATCTTTGCCAATTCGGTAATCAACACAAGCGGAATAGATCGAAGATTCATTTTGGTTCTTGCATATACGGCAAGTTTAGCAACAAATTCAGGATTCGTTTGGCAAATCAAAGCTCTGATTCTTGAGATTCTCTCTTCCTCAGAAGTGTAAAATTTGTTTCCAAGCCCCGCTGTTACAACAGCGCTGTATAATTCCATCTCAGGTGAAAGCTTGATCGCGTTTGCACCTTCGTAATTAATAACTTGTTTTTTCTTTCTTGTTAATATGTTGAATTTCATAATTCTGAGGAGTTTGTTTCCTTGTTCGAAAGAATGATAAAGGTGAAGTGCGCAATCTTTTTGCGTAGTTAAAAATATTTTCTACTTTCTTTAAAAAAATTTAAATGCCTGCAAATAGAAATGCTTTAATTCGCTATAAAACCATCGACAAATGTCTGAGGAACAGGCAAAGACTCTGGACACTTGACGACCTTATCCATGAATGTTCAGAAGCGCTTTATGAATATGAAGGCATTGATAAAGGAGTGAGTAAGCGAACTGTTCAAAGTGATATTCAGATCATGAGATCGGATAAGTTAGGATATAATGCCCCTATCGAAGTGAAAGAAAGAAAATACTACACTTATACAGATGCAGAGTATTCTATAACCAATATCCCGCTAACTGATCAGGATATGGGAACTTTGAATGAAGTTGTTCAAGTTTTGAAGCAATTCAAGGGTTTTTCACATTTTGATGACATGGACGATATGATCAAGCGCCTTGAAGATAAAGTCTATACTACCAAAACAAACTCCCGCTCAATCATAGATTTCGAAAAGAATGAAGGTTTAAAAGGATTACATTTTTTGGATGACTTGTATCAGGCAGTACATAAGGAACAGGTGCTTTTAATTACTTACCAATCTTTCAGAGCCAGGCAGCCCGGTGAATTTGAATTTCATCCGCAGTTTTTGAAAGAATACAATAACCGTTGGTTTGTTATCGGAATCAAGAAAGAAGCAGCTCATCCGATTAATCTTGCTTTAGATAGAATTATAGAAATTAAACAGGCAGAAAAATCAGAATATATTCAGACAGACCTGAATGCGAAAGAGTATTACAAAAATGTAGTTGGGGTGACGGTAAATCCGAATATGAAACCGAGAACAGTAAGGCTTTTTGTTGGACACAATCATGCTCCTTACGTTTTAACAAAACCAATACATCCTTCTCAACAGTTGGTAGAAAAAGTAAAAGGCGGGATAATTATTACGCTGGAAGTTCAGCTTAACTTCGAATTGGAAAGTAAAATTCTGGGATTTGGAGACTCTGTTAAAGTTTTAGCTCCCCCGGTTTTAATTACAAGAATTAATAACAAGTTAAAAAAAGCCGTAGAACATTATGACGATCCGGACTTTCCTGAAAAGAGGTGGTAAAACAAATGCTCAAAATTCTTAATACTTGAAACTTATATATCTAAAGAGAGGATTTCCTGAGCTTCAAATATGTGTTTACCCTGTTTAGAATTCAATCCCTCAATCATTGCTTTAGCTACCGATTCAGCTTTTATAGGGTGATATTTTTTTAGCCCCGGTATTTTGCAAACCACTTTTGCAACTGCAATCCCGATGCGCTCTCCCAATCGGAATTCATCCCTATCACCATCCAGAAAAGAAGGGCGTATTATTAAAGAGTTTTCAAAAGCCAGATTTTGTACAGCTTCATCCAGCTCTCCTTTAATACGAGGATAAAAAGAACCGGAGTCTGAATTAGCGCCTAATGAAGAAACCAAGGCGTATCCACTAACATTATTTACAGAAGCCGCTTTTGCTATTTCAAACTGATAGGTAAAGTCAATTTTATATTGCTCATCTTTGCTCCCGGCTTTTTTAATAGTAGTGCCTAAAGCTGAAAATAAATGATCCCCGGAAACAAGTGACTTCCAGGATTCTTGATCATCAAAATCAATGATATGTTCGGTCAGTTTTGAGTGAGAAACTTCGGTACTACGGCGGTGAAACACTTTTACGGACTCGTATCTATCATCTGCTAATAAAAGTTGAAGAATATGTGAACCAACCAGTCCGGTAGCGCCAATTAAAATAGCTTTTTTGTCCATTATTTTACTTTTTGTACTGACATTATAATTTCATTTAGTAACAAATTAATAACAAGATGCTCTTTTAATTGGATGCATCACGTCAAGATGATAGATTATACTTCATAAAGATGAAAAAGCACCGATAATTAACAAAAAGGACATTTTTCATTAGGTTTTTTTTATCAAAATTAGATATTGTATATAAAACATCTAATGGTATACACACTTCGTATAATGTTATCCACAATCAATAAGTAGCTATGAACGATTATTCTGATGTTTTACAAGTTATTGGGGCAATGCTTTTGGTTTCATTGCTTGTACAATCTGCAAACCGCTCTAATTTAGCAAATACCCAACTTCTGATATCCAACGAGTATGAGGTAGGTGTTACCGCAATTGCTCAGGACATTATGGAAGAGTCAAGAGTTCTCGCATTTGATGAGGAAACAGTGTCGGGTTTTGTGCCGGTAAATATACCCTCAGACTTTTCGAATATAGGTCTGGATGGCTCAGAAAATGGAAATAACAAGAATACATTTGACGATTTTGATGATTATGACGGGTATACAGGTACAGTTACAACAGATTTAGGTAGTTTTGACGTTGAGATTTCTGTGTACTATTTAGACGATTCGTATAATTCAACAAATTCTAAAACTACATTGAAAGAGATGAGTATTACTATTTCAAATCAATACTTAACTGAAAATGACGGTACTACTTTGAAAAGATATACATTCACAACAATTAGAAGTTATTACGCAGAATAAGATTTTAAACTATGAATATTAATATTCTTACATCATTTATTATTGCCGGCGTATTGTTGCTAATGCTTGCTTATATGAACCTTGGAGTTAGTAATAATTCCACTGAGCTTGTGGTTTCCCAATCAAAGCAATCTCAAAAAATTGATATTCAGTCAGTGATATCAAATGATTTTCCAAAAATAGGGTTTGCCTTCAATTCAGTAGTTGATTCTTTAATAGTAGAAGCAGATTCGACTAAAATTACTTTTAAAAGCAATCTTGATAATAGTGTAGATGGATCCATTGAAAGAGTAACCTGGGAACTGACCACTGAAGATGTTACTTCTACCACCAACCCTAACGACAAAATTCTAAGAAGAACGGTAGACTCTGATGTTACAGATATTTTGTTAGGTGTTACGGCTTTTAGTTTAAAGTATTATGATTCTTATGGGAGCACAACTCCATTAAGTACACCTTTATCTTCATCAGCTATTGATAGTGTAAAACAAATAGAGGTAGTTGTAGAAATTCAGAGTTCAGAATTAATCTCGGCTACATATGGCGGAAATAGCAATTATATAACTACTCTTTGGACAAAGAGGTTTACGCCAAGAAACCTGACAAGCAACTTATAGGTACACAGTTATGGGAAGAGCAATGTTAATTTTAGCAGCCGGTGCAACTATTATATTTGGAATGGTACAGCTGGGTTTGCTGGGACAAAAAAAGCAACTTTCTCTAAATACGAGTGAGTATGCTAGTGAATATCATGCCAAAAATGTAGCATATACTACTGTTCAGTTGGCAATGGAACGTTTAAATGAAGACGATTCCTGGGAGCCTACAGAAGGAAGTCCCTGGACCACCACCACTGAAGGAGCCAGTACATCATTGTACTATGAAACTATTTCAACCGGAGCTAGTTTTAGTGACCCTGATACGATACGGGTTTATTCAACTGCTAGTTATTTAGATCAGGAATCCACGATTATCAGTACCTTCTCTAAACAAAGACTTCATTATGTCCCTGATTTTGAAGCCGCTCTCTCCATTGCAACAAGTAACTTTACTTTTAATATGAGTGGAAGTTCCGGTATAAATGGTAACGAAGCTTCAGGTGCTTGTGCAGATAAACCCGGAGTCACAGTGCCTAATCTTAGCGATTATAATGAAGTTTTACTCGGAGCTGGTAGTAAAATTAGTGATATAACCAGTTCTGATAGTAAAATTTCTATTGACCCAAGTATTACCTATTCACCTGTAGACGAGTTAATAGCAAGATTGGACGCTCTTCCGGGTTCACAAACTATTTCTGGAAATTATAAGGGGAGCTTAGGTACAGTAAATGACCCGGGAGTATTTTTTGTGGAAAACTATGCTAAATTAACCGGAGGAATAAGTACCGGGTATGGAATTATGGTAATTCGTTCAGGAGGTGAATTGGAGTATCAGGGTGCTTTAAGTGTGGCAGGTAATTTTGAGTTTAATGGGCTTATCATTTTTGAAAATGCTTTTGATTTTACAGGTAGAGGAACTCCTGATTTAAATGGAAGTATACTCGTTGGTAATACTCCGGGCAATACTGACATCATTGATATTGATCTGGGTGGGAATCTGCAACTACAATATGATTGTACAGCTGAAGAATACGCACAAAAAGCTTCTTCAGCCCTCCTAAAACAAAATCGTTATACCAGGTTAAATACCTTTGAATAAATAGAGCTTCTAAGGATCAGAAAAGCGAAAATAATTTTTTTTCGCTTTTTTTTTGCTCATCACTTAAGAAGTTATAAGTACCGACCGATAACATTAGAAAATCTTAATGTAAAAAGGTCTACTATGAAAACTCTAAGAATCAATTTTAAATTTTTAAGCATCGTTGCAGTAACAGCACTATTAGTTCAGGGCTTTACTTCCAATGATAGTGAAGAGCTTAGTAGATTGGATAGAATTAAAATTAAAATAGAGCAGGCAAATAAACCTGTAGAAAAAACCAGCCCATATCCTCTTATTTCTGAAATTGGAAAACAAACAAATGCCTCTGCTTTAAGTTTAGAAACAGAAGGTGAACTACAATCATTAGCTTCTAATTTCTAAGATATGGGACGTTCAATGCTTCTCCTTGCAACAGGAGCCACAATGATATTTGGGATGGTAAAACTAAGCCTAAATGAACAAGGCATACTGTTGGTACAAAAAACTGCTGAATATGCAAGTAATGATCATAGTAAGAATGTAGCATATGCTACTATTCAGTTAGCAATGGAAAAGATCAATCAGGATGAAGACTGGAACCCTTCTCAAGGTTCTCCATGGACCGAAACTATACAAGGTGCCGATGTATCATTTTACTATGAAGTTCTTGGAACAGGGGCTACTGCAAATGAACCTGATACCATCAGAGTATATTCCAATGCTACTTATTTGGATCAGGAATCAACTATTGTAAGTACATTCACGAAAGAACCTCTAAGTTTTATTCCTGAATTTAAAGCAGCATTGTCTATAGCAACAAATCAATTTGGATTTAGTATTGGGGGAAGTTCAACTGTATCAGGATCAGATGCCAGCGGGGCGTGCTCGGATAAACCTGCAGTAACCGTATTAGACCCTATTTCAAAAGCCAAAATAGAGCTAGGCTTATTTTTAAGTCCGGGAAGTTTGCTAAGTCCAAAAGGAAAAGTAGAAATAGATTCAGAGCTAACTTACTCTCCGGTAGATGAGCTTATTGCACGTTTAGAAAATAAAGCAGGAGTTCAAAAAATTTCAGGTAATTATAAAGGAAGTTTGGGTTCTAAGGAAAATCCGGGAGTGTTCTTTGTAGATAACTATGCGAAATTATCCGGTGGCATTAGTACCGGGTACGGTATTATGGTAATCCGTTCAGGTGGAGAATTAGAATATGAAGGCGCACTAAGTGTAGCCGGAAATTTTGAATTTAATGGTTTGATAATTTTCGAGAATGCTTTTGACTTTACAGGTCGAGGAACTCCGGATTTGAAAGGCAGTGTACTAGTTGGAACCACTGAGAATTCGAGCGCTTTTTTAGATATCGATCTTAGTGGAAATCTTAATATCCAGTACGACTGTAACGCACAATCTTATGCAGAAGCTGCTTCCGCTAGTTTATTAAAGCAAAACAGGTTCAGTATGCTTAATACTTTTGAATAAGATCATTCAAATGCATCAATTACTCTGCCTACTATCCCATCCATTGCTGAGCCACTGATCCAACGAGCAACAATAACCAAATTATTTTCCTGATCTACGTACACCATATTTACTCCCGAGCCCAGATGAAAGAAAGCAGACTCCGGAGCGCTGGGTAAACGTTCCTTATCAGTATTTAAAAACCAGTTCATAAATCCGTAATCGGATTGAGCTTCTGTTGGTGTTTGAGCCATCTTATTCCATTCTTCAGAGACTAGCTGCTCACCATTCCAGTTTCCATTGTGTAAAGTTAACAGGCCGAACCGGGCTTGATCTCTGGCAGAAATAAACATCCCACCACCCCAATGTCCACCGCCACTTACTGCTTGCATTTGTTGTCCGTCGATCACAACCCACGAGTTTTCATAACCTTGCCAGCGCCATGTTGGTGAAGCGCCAATTTTATCCATGATGTTTTCTCTGAGCACTTTTGGCAATGGCTCTCTTAAAACATTCATAGCAGCTAAAGCCAATACATTCACCCGGACATCATTATATTCATATGTGCTTCCCGGTTTTTTTCTTTCCCTGTTTCCCCATTCTGAACGCTCTCGGCTTGGTCGGTCTGCCCAGTCCGGCTTTCCCCATAAAGTTCCTTCCCAATCACTTGTTTGTCGCAGCAAATGGTTCCAGGTAATTTTTGAATTATGCTCCCCTTTAAAAGGCTCTATTATTTTTGGGGATCCATAATGATCAGCTTTATTTCTGTTATCATCCCACTGCATTTCCAGAATTGGAGCCATGTATGGATCTACTTTATCGTTCACACTCCGAATCAATCCTTTATCGTATGCTAAACCAACTGTATATGACAAAAAACTTTTGGTAACGCTGTGTGTCATATCTACTCTGAACGGTTCTCCCCATTCAGCAACTATATATCCGTCTTTGATTATGATTCCGGTTTGTGGTCCTCTATCCTTAAAAGGACCGATTCCATAACCGAAAGGCTCTCGGCCAAACGTGCCGTAATGATTTTCCTCCATGCTTCGCGGGTTCTCGGATTCCATTCGTTGTGCATATTGAACAGCAGAATCAATTATAGCAGGGTTTAATCCTAGCTCAGAAGGACTTTTCTTTTCCCAATCGCCCCATTTACCGGGAAAATAAGTTTGAGCAGAAACGGAGCTCGTTAAAAACAGAACAACCAGGAAAAGAAGGCAGTGCTTATTCATATCAATATATTTAGTTAGTTATTAACAGAAAATAATCGAAGTTGTAGTAACTGCCCAATCAAAATATGGAGTTTTACAAGTTGTTGAACTACTTCAGTTTGAGTGTCATGCCTTCAAAGGCCACATTAAATCCTAAGCTTTCGACTTCTTTTCTTTCAGGGGAATCCATTATCAAAGGATTTGTGTGATTGAAATGGATGAAATGAACCTTTGCTTTCTCCGAAGCGGGGAGATTTTTAAAAAGCTGAATGCTTTCTTCCACAAATGGATGTGGAATTTCACTCATATCTCTTCCGGGTAACTCATCAGAATCATAGAAAGTAGCATCAAGGAAAGCGTAATCCACCTTGGCGATTTCTTCAATAATGGATCTGTCCCAAATATCCCATTTATTGATGTCAGGAATAAAAAGTACGGATTTGTTTTCTGTTTCAATTTTGTAACCAACCGTTTCGGAGTATTCGTCCCGATGTGGAACAAGAAATGGAGTTACTTTTATGTTTTCAAAAAGTTGAACTACAGAATCAGCAGTCATTTGCTGAAGTACAATATTCTCAAAATCCACCAATTGCTTCCACGGCCCATTTCTTTGCAAGTAGCTTTTCATGCGAGGCATTGTATAAACGGGTATTTCTGAGGCGGCCATAACTTCATGTCCCAGATGCATCAATCCTGTGTAATGTCCGATATGAGCATGAGTAAGAAATATTCCGGAAGGATCTTCACTCGTTCCGGCAGATTCCTGAACAGCATGCAATTGATCTTTTAAGTCCGGAGTCGCTTCAAACAGCCAGTACTTACCTGAAGTATGGTCAATTAGTCCGAGTGAAGTGGCATGGCGCCTTTCTTCTTTTCCCTCCCAATAAAGCTGACAGTTTTCTTTTTCGCAACCAGCTTGAGGAAAGCCGGCGTCCTGAGCAATTCCCAGTACCACTAATTCAATTTCAGAAGAATGATCAGTAACAGGTTTATTGTTTGAAGAGTTGTTACCACATGAAAGCAGAAATAAAACGAAAAGTGGAATCAAATTTTTCATTCTGAAAGGAATGGAAATCAAGGGAATAAAAAAAGCCCCATACTTTAAATATGAGGCTTTAATAGAAGGAATAATTATATCCTTATTGAGTTCCGTAAAATCTTTCTTTTACGATATGGTCGCCTTCCCATTTCTGAGTTGCCACCTGCTCGATCTGCATTCTGTCGCCGCCTTTAAAGGTAACGTCCATAGTGCATTCTACAGCTGTAGTTGCATTTTCTTCGTTCGAAGTTATGGATTTGATATCGAGACCATGGAAATCTTCCACGCTTGAAAAGAATTCGATTTCACGTTCCCTGTTCTGTTCTTTTCCGGAAACAACTTTACCATCTTCAAGTACCATATCGCAATCTGAATGGTAATATTGATCAAAAGCTTCCATCGCTTTTCCTTTCCCAAGTTGAGTGTAAATGTCGTTTATCTTCTCTAAATAGCTCATTTCCTAAATATATTAGTTTAATATTAAATAGTTCTGTATTGATGTAACTAGAGAGAAGGGAGTTTCGTTCAGTAATCTAATTTCTTAATTCCAAGCTTAGAGTACCTCCGGAAAAGTTCGGAATTCCAATCAAACCATATGTGGTTTCTCCATCAGGGATTATCTGATTCAGTATATCATTTTGATTGAGTTCTTTTTTAAGGCTGCTGTTGGCTGAAGCAGACAACGCTACGTTGAGCAAAGCGGTAATGGGTCCGGCTACTAATCCAATTGGAATTGGCCCCGATGAAGCACCTGTATTTTCGTTGTATGTTGTAATATTGATGGGAGTAAGTAAAAGATAAAGAAGATAGGAAGGTGGACTATGCTTTATCTTACCGTGAATTTCTTTTGAAGATAACGGGTCAACATTACTATAGCTAAGTTTTAGCTCAAGATCATCCGCAAAAGTAAGATCTCTTCCGGTGTTATTTTTAATTTCAACAGCGATTAATTTAAACCCGCTTTTACGCTCTTTTTTAGCAAGTTTATTATTCCCTGCATCTGTTAGAACACCCGCTCTGTAAGAAAAGGTTATTCCCTCGACTTCAGGGCGATTAGGATAGTTAAGGCTAGAAGGGTTTATATTTTTATATGATGAAGCACAACCCCAGAAAACAATTGCCAAACCTGTTAAATAAATACCCTTCTTGAAATTTTTCATAAAGCCTCAGTTTTAAAATTGAGGCCAAATATGTAATATTATTTATTAAAGGGAAAAATAATTTTAAATATTTTAAGAGCGCTCCAGCATCCGTTCTAAAGAAAGAAGAGCATTTTTAGTTACTTCATGTGAAACACTGATCTGATTAACAACTTCACCCTGTTCCAGTTTCTCAAGGCTCCAGAGTAAATGAGGAAGATCAATTCTGTTCATGGTTAAACATGGGCACATAAACGGATTCAAAGACACGATTGTCTTGTCGGGATGTTCATCCTTAAGTCGATTAACCAAATTCATCTCGGTGCCAATGGCCCATTTTGACCCGGGCTCGGCGGCGTTCAAAGTTTCTATGATAAAATTGGTAGAGCCCGCCAGGTCAGATGCCTGAACAACATCATAAGTACATTCCGGATGAACCAGGATCTTCATTTCAGGCTCTTGCTTACGAAGATTTTCAACATGTTGGATATTAAACTTTTCATGTACGGAGCAATGTCCTTTCCATAAGATAACTTTTACATCTTCAAAATCACCTTCGTACTCAAAAGAATTTGTCAGAGGAGCATAAACGGCCATTTCTTCCAGTTTTACTCCAAGTTTAACAGCTGTATTTCTGCCCAGATGTTGGTCAGGCAAAAACAAAATTCGCTCTTTTTGGGTAAAGGCCCATTCCAGCATTTTATCAGCATTTCCGGAGGTAACACAAGCTCCACCGTTTTTTCCAACAAAACCTTTTATAGCTGCAGTGGAATTCACATAAGTCAAAGGAAGAATAGTGTCTCCCCAGATATCCTGCATCTTTTTCCATCCTCTCTCAGTCTGGTCAATGTCCGCCATATCAGCCATGGAGCAACCTGCCCGCAGATCCGGAAGAATTACTTTTTGATCAGGGCGTGTAAGCATATCAGCAGTTTCTGCCATGAAATGAACACCACAAAATGCAATGTATTCTGCCTTGCCCATTGAAGCGCAGATCTGTGCTAATTTCAGTGAGTCTCCACGTGCATCCGCAAATTGAATTACTTCATCTTTTTGGTAATGATGTCCCGGAATGAATAATCGTTCGCCGAACTTATTTTTTATCTCTTTAACACGGCTCTCCATTTCCTCAACAGAAAGTTCTGAGTAGCGTTTTGGAAGAGATACTTCCGATTCAACTTCTAAAATGTCTAGTACATCCATGGTTTAAAAATAACGCCACAAAAACTCTAAAACACGAAAGGATTCATGTATTTGTGTTTTAGTGGCTGATCTTAAGTATTCAAATTAAAACTTATATCCAATGCTTTTACAGAATGCGTAAGCCAACCTAATGAAATTACATCAGCTCCGCAGCCTTTAAAACTGTTAATCGAATTGGGCGTAATGCCACCCGAGACTTCAACTGAAATTTCATCGGGAATCAACTTAACCAATTCTTTGATCTCTTCCGGAGCCCTGTTATCAAGCATAATTACATCAGCCTTAGCGGCTACTGCTTCTAACACTTGCTCTTCAGATTCCGTTTCTACTTCAACCTTTACCATATGACCAATTTTGGTACGAACCAACTCAACAGCTTTTGTAATACTTCCGGCTGCTTTTATGTGATTGTCTTTGATCATAACTCCGTCGTCCAATCTGAAACGGTGATTTTTTCCGCCCCCACAAGTTACGGCATATTTTTGGAGCGTTCTGAGTCCCGGTAAGGTCTTTCTGGTATCAACAATTTCGATCGAAGGATCATCCAATAATCGTATAACTTCAGCAGTGGATGTGGCAATTCCGGACATGTGCTGGAGTAAATTAAGAATTACTCTCTCGGCAGAAAGTAAAACTTGTGTAGGTCCTTCTACTTCAGCAATTCTCTCTTTGACATCTACAGAATTCCCATCTTTTTTCAGAAGATTTACATTTACATTCTTTCCCAAAAAATTATAAGCTATTTGTAAAACATCAACCCCTGATAAAATGCCTTCAGCTTTTGAAACAAATGTGCCTTTAGAGTAATGATCAGTATCAAAAATAGACTTGGAAGTAAGATCTCCCATGCCAATATCCTCGCGAAGAGCGTTTTCAATAATTTCTTTAAGATGAATAGAGATCATGGCTGTAAAGCCCTAAATTTTTGGGTATTTTATTAAGACAACAAAGATACAGCATTTCTTGAAAAAGAACGATTTATGATTTACCTGGATCACGCAGCAACAACTCCGATTCACGATACAGCTCTTGAGGTATTAGTGAATGTTTCTAAACACTACTATGGAAATCCAAGTAGCCTTCACGACATTGGAGCGGAGGCGAAACAATTACTGGATGCCGGCAGGCGAACGGTCGCTAAAATCATTCAGGCAGAAGCTGAAGAGATTATCTTTACAAGCGGAGGATCAGAATCGAATCAACTTGCGATTAAGGCGCTACTTAGTGCTTCAGATACTTCCCGAAATCATATTATAACTTCAGAAGTTGAGCACTCCTCGGTCAGAAATCTATTTGATGAATTAGAACGATCAGGTTATAAAGTCTCAAAAGTTGGAGTGGATTCTACCGGCATGATTTCGATTGATGAATTAAGCAAGCTGATAACCGAAGAGACGGCATTGATATCTATTCAACATGCAAACTCTGAAACAGGGGTAATTCAGGATTTGGAAGCGATTGGGAAACTTGCAAAGCAACACGGTGTGTTTTTTCATTCTGATTGTGTACAAACTTTCTGCAAATTAGGGATAGAGGCGTCATGGACAGATGCTCTGTCTGTTTCATCTCATAAAGTATATGGGCCGAAAGGAGTGGGAGCTTTTTATTTAAACAAAACCATCGACTCAAAATCTGAAATACCCGGAACATCTCAGGAAAAGGGATTGAAAGCCGGTACTCAAAATGTTGCGGGAATTGCTGCTTTTGCTACTGCTGCCAAGCTGAATAATACAGATAGAATAGATGAGCATATTAGATTGACTATGCTGAGATCTAAATTGATAGAGAAGTTAGAAGATTCAGGAATAGAATTTATTGATGA
The DNA here is from genome assembly GCA_017643645.1 of Balneola sp. Taxonomy (GTDB): domain Bacteria; phylum Bacteroidota; class Rhodothermia; order Balneolales; family Balneolaceae; genus Balneola. Next base: position 66,040 of record JAEPNB010000005.1, on the reverse strand, counting down.
AGGCTCTCCGGAAAACAAGCTGCCTAATATACTTGGGATAAGGTTTAAAGGGATGGAAGGCCAGTTTTTGATGCTGGAATGTTCGCAGGCCGGTTTGGCTATTTCAACAGGGAGTGCTTGCCAGGTTGGTTCTGATAAACCCAACAGAACAATGAAAGCTATGGGAAGATCGGATGAAGATGCCAGAGAATTTGTAAGATTCTCATTTGGAAAGCAAAATACTGAAGATCAAATTGATGTGATAATTGAAAAAATAGACGCTATCTTAAAACGTCATTTTGCTAAAGTGAAATTTTAGCGAACACACTGCGTTGTAAAGCAGAAATCAGAAAAATATGATATACATGAAAAAGGGAATATTTTTAACATTATTAATCGGTCTTTTCACATTTAGTTTTGTTCAGGCTCAGGAATCCAAATCAGAAAAAGAACCACTTAAGATTACAAAATTCAGTGATTATCAATGTCCGGCATGTAAGTACTACGGTCAAATTCTTGATAAAGCAAAAGAAGAATTCGGAGATCGAATTGAGGTTACTTATAAAAATTATCCGTTGAGAATGCATCAACACGCTAACTTGGCTGCAAGAGCTGCTGAAGCTGCCAAAAATCAAGGTAAGTTTATTGAAATGCATGAAATGCTTTTTGTTGGACAGGAACAATGGAGCAGAGGGCAGGCAGAAGCAATCTTTACCGGATATGCTAAAGAGCTTGGTTTAGATATGGATGAATTTAAAGCAGATCTGAACTCAGCCCGAATAAACAGAATCGTTCTTGCTGACAAAAGAGAAGGAACAGCGTTGGGTGTTAACTCAACTCCAACTTTCTTTATCAATGGAGAGAAAGTAACGCGTATGCCTCAAACCTACGAAGGTTTTAAGGCCTTACTTGAATCGAAAATGAAGTAAGTTAGTTTTTTGTTTTTTAGCCCCGAACATTCAGTGTGGCGGGGCTTTTTTATTTTTACGAGGTTTCAGAAATGATCTGTTAATCACTGATGTTTGACTGATACCTTCTTATATTTGATGCATGGCCAGAAAAAAATTCCAAATTCCAGAAATGTACAAATCGCCGGTTATCCGAAAGGTTAAAGAGGCGACAAAAATAACCGATCCAATGAAAAAAGACCTGGAGCCGACCGTATTGGATTTTGGTCCTGTTCAGTTTTTGATCCCAAGGTTTTTCGGATTTTGTTACGGAGTGGAAAACGCAATAGATATAGCATATCGGGCGGTAGAAGAAAATCCCGATAAAAATATTTACTTGTTAAGCGAAATGATCCATAACCCAACAGTAAATGAAGATTTACTGAAAAAAGGGGTGAAGTTTTTATTTGATACGGATGGAACGGAGAGAATTCCAATTACTTCTTTGAAGTCAGAAGATATCGTAATAGTACCGGCTTTTGGTACCACGGTTGAAATTCAAAAAGAGCTTCAGCAGGTTGGGATCGATCCATATGAATTTAATACTACTTGTCCGTTTGTAGAGAAAGTCTGGAAGCGAGGAAAACAACTGGGTAAAAAGGAATACAGCTTAGTGGTTCATGGTAAGCACGAACACGAAGAAACTAGGGCCACCTTTTCGCACAGCGCTGAACACTCTGAAGTGGTTGTGGTTTTGAGCCCCGATGAAGCTAAGATCTTAGCAGAGATCATGACGAAAGACCGACCGTTATCAGATTTTGAGAAGTATTTTGGACATAAATCTACTCCAAATTTTGATCCATATTCTGATCTGAAGCGTTTTGGGGTGATCAATCAAACAACCATGCTTGCTACAGAAACGCAGGAAGTTATGGATATTCTGAAAGAAGCTGCCATCAAACTTTATGGTGAGTCGGATATTCTGAATCATTTTGCAGATACTTCTGACACTCTATGCTATGCAACTAATGAAAACCAATCGGCAACTTTAGCATTGGCAGAAACGGATGCAGATATTGCTCTGGTTGTGGGTGGGTATAATTCTTCAAACACCATGCACTTGGTTGAGATCCTGGAACATTCTTTTCCGACTTTTCATGTTCGTGATGCCGGAGAAATCAAATCCGAAAATGAAATAGCTCATTTCGATCAATGGAAAAAAGAAATATTTAAGACCAAGAACTGGCTTCCAAAAGACAAATCCCCGTTGAAAGTAGCACTGACTTCGGGCGCTTCCTGCCCTGATGTCCTGGTTGATGAAGTGATGCTCAGAGTACTGGAGTTTTTTGATGGTGTAAAAGAAGTGGATGAAGTAATAGAGCCTTTTGAAAAGGTTAGTGATTAAGTGAAGAGTGAAAGGTGATTAAATATGAGAAAGACTCTTGCAGATAAATTTCTTTCGAATATTAAATCATTCTTTGTTTTCATGTTATTAGGAGCACTTGGATATATAGCGCTAATAGTAGAGACTAATTTTAACTTTTTAGATTGGTTATTCGGTAGTTCAATAATTTTAGGTTTTATAAGTTTATTAAATCTGGGGATTTCATTTATTCCTGTTAAAAGAATTCTTTCACATTCTATAGTCCCTTTTCTCTATTTATTTTTTTCTACAATATTGCTTACTGGTGAAGATAAGATGGGCTATGGCTTGGAAGCAGTGTACACATTATCATTTCTAATTAATCCCATTTTCAGCCTTCTTATTGATATTGGCTCCTCTCTTTAAACTGAAACTAGGATGATGTTTATAGATACAATACATACAGTTTTTATATCGCTATATATATTTCTCGTTTTACATTTTTCAGACAGCGATAAGATAAAGGGACTAGATAATGAGTGAAAAAGATCACAAAAGGTTTTACCAATATTCGAATTGCCAATACTATTAAAAGGTGCTTTTTCGATAAAGTGACTCACTTAATCACCTTTCACTCATCACTAATTACTGATCCACTACACTAAAATAAGCCACTGCTTTAGGCTGGAAGCTTCGGATTTTCAGTGCATACTTGTTCGCTACCAATTCAATATCCGGAGTTACAAAACCGGTTTGGTCTTCCTGAATTTTGCGATAAGGCACATAAACCACGTAAGGAGTTTCATTTTGTACCTCTGAGAATTGTTCCAGGGGGACGTCGTATCTAATGACTATAGAAGAAGGATTATAGGTGATATTTTGTCCACGGGGAAGATTTCGCGTTCGTATATAAACACTTACTTCATTTTCTGTAAACTCAGAAACATCTGCAGTTAAAGAAACCTCATCCAGAGAAACATCTAAAAGTGAATTAGTATTGGTAATTGGAATAGCTTGGGAGATGTCATCTTTAATACCGGAAAGCTTTACTGTGTCATTGATTGCCCATTCAGTAATGGAAGCAATTTGAGAAGTGGCGCCGGTTATCGTAATGCTGTCGGGAGACAAAACCGGATTACTAATTAAACCAAACCGAGGCTCAAAGCTAAGATCCCAGTTTAATTTAATGGGTACTTTTTTTGTAATCTTCTGCTCAAGATTTACTGAGATCAGAATAGGCTCAACTTTTGAGACTTCGACCTCCTGATACGAATTCATTTGCTGGCGAATCTGATTGAATAAATTCACTTCCGATTCGTCCACATCAATGGGGATAGTTGGAGGATTGTTGTACAAGTTTATAAGTGGTAAAGCAGTTCCTGATAAGTTCACTTCCACATATTCAGGCAGGTTATCTGTTAGAGCAAGATCAGCGGGTATGTCTCCTACTTCCAAAGGCATATTTACACTGATATTGAAAATCCCGTTCAGATTAACAGCGAACCACAAACTTATTGCAATCAAATAAGCGAACACAAAAACCAGAGCACTTTCTTTAGTTACGAGTTTATTGCCGTCGTCATCCTCGCCGGGTTTTGTTCCTTTCTTTACATAAGAAAGTATACGCTCTTTGATATTTTGATAGGAATTATCAGCCATAATTTAATATAGATTTGAATACGACCTTATTCAACTAACTTCGAACAATGATGTCGCCAACGATCTGGGCTTTTACTCTGGTATTTAACCTTTTTGCAATGCTAAAGCGGTTGGCGTGAATTTCATGTCTCCAAACCTGATTAGATACTTTAATAACCAGTTTTCCTGATTCAAAGTGTATATCCGTAACCTGAGATGCGATACGTTTACCAACAACTTCTTCCCAAACAGCGAGCACCATTCCTTGCCTGAGCTTCTTTTTATGAGGAAACTTATCCAGATATTTTTGGAGTGAATCACTTATTGGTTTTGGAGTATCAAATCTCATTCTTCTTCCTTAATTACACCATCTTTAACAGAAAAGAATTTATTTCTATTCCCGTCAAAGTCGACATATTCTTCGAAAGGTACCGGATTTGCAGAGGTTATAAAAGTCTGCCCTTCATGATCCTGCAAAGCATTCAGAAGGATTTCAGTCTTTTTGAGATCGAGGTCTCCGAAAACATCATCCAGCATTAAAATGGGGAGATCGTCCAGCTCATCAGAGTAATAATGAAGTTGAGCGAGTTTCAGAGAAAGAGCAAATAATCTGTGTTGTCCCTGCGATCCAAACCTTCGAAGTTCAAAATCATCCAGATAAAAAATTACTTCATCTTTATGAGGGCCGGTCAGTGTTTGTTCTCTTTCTATTTCTTTGTCTATAGTTTGTTCAAGAACTTGTTCATACTGTATCTGAATATCCTGAGCGTTGACAGAAGGCTCGCAAAAAGTTTGATATTCAAGTCCGGTAGTTAAGTCCATTCCTGAGATCATGGCATAATCTCTCTCGAGGTATGCTTTAAAGTTTTCCAGCACAGCAAAACGAGCCGCTATTATTCTTGACCCGCTTTCTACTAGCTGAATGTTCCATGGCTCTAAATATGATTTTAATACTGAAACAGAGCCTTGAAAATCTTTTAAAAGAGTATTCCGCTGCCTTCTAACCTTTCTGTAATCAATTAAATCCCGGAGATAAGAGATCGAAATTTGACTGATAAAAGAGTCAAGAAACGATCGCCTCTCAATCGGACCTTCGAGTGTAAGCTTTTTGTCATCAGGAGCAAGAACAACAACGGGAACCATGCCTATTAAATCAGAAAGCCTGTCTAACGGGGAATCATTTACGAAAATCTTCTTTCCATCTCCGCGAGAATAAGAGCAACTTACATCAAATTCAGAACGAATTTTGCCTTCAAAATGACCTTTGATCATGAAATATTTTTCGTCACTGTTTATGACATATTGATCAGTTGTAGATACAAAACTTCGGGACATGCATAAAAAATGAATGGCGTCGATCAGGCTGGTTTTCCCGGCACCATTTGGCCCGGTTATTACATTAAGGTGTGGTGCCCAGTTAACCGAGGTTTTAACATGATTTCTAAAATGAAGCAATTCCTGCGAAGTAATTCTCATGCTCCAATAGTACAAATAATCAGACGAAAAAATGTAGTTGTACTCGTATATCCTACTTGATCAAAAGCATTTTTTTTGTCAAAACTGATGATTCCGTTGTAAGACGATAAAAGTATACTCCTGAGCCAAGACTTGATGCATCAAATGTTACGCTGTTTTCTCCGCTTGTAGCTGTTCCATTATGGAGTAAAGCAACCCTTCTCCCCAATTGATCGAAAACAGAAAGTGTAACGCTTTGTGCTTTCTTTAAACGATAACTTATAACTGTACTCGGATTAAATGGGTTTGGATAATTCTGATTCAGGGAAACAACATCAGGAGAGTTCAAAACAACTTCTTCATTTGAAACGGGCATGCCACCAAAAAAAGCTCTGCGAACAAGAGTTGTATCATGAACAAAAGGATTTCTGTTGCCTTGTACGTTTTCAACACCAATACTTCTATCCACTTCGGTTTGATCAACGGGATCGGCATCGTGCCATGTAAGCAAAACATCTTTCATACTATTAAAGAAGGCTTCATTGTCTGTTCCATCGTTTATAATGCTGGAATTATCCTGATAGATCGTCCAGAAGTAAAACATGGCTCTTGCTACATTTCCTTTATGATCTTCTCTTGGTTCAAAGGAAGTGTTGTTAAGTAGTTCGCTGTACTCGTCAATATTTGACGTTGGTACAGAAGTTTGATTTGAGTTTTCTCTGTACCATTTAGAAGTATTTTGGTCAGGAATTTCATCAAACTTAAAGCTACCCCTTGCTCCATTTGCATCAACTCTGGTAGGATATAGATGATGTATGTCTGCACGCATGGGCGCGTTTTTATCAAAGAAACTTTGTGGCCATGAATGTTCTGTGTTAAAATCACTTGCTGACTGATTTCCTTGTGCATCCAGACGATCAGTAAATGTAATCGTATATCCGGTATATACGCAGGATATCTCATTCCCATTCTTTTTATCAATTTGCTCGAACATAGCATCCCGCGCAGAATTATAAGATTGCGCGTTGGTAACAGAATAATTTAATTGAAGTGAATCAATAAGCTCGTCCCCGGTTTTGCTAGGATGTATATAATCGTTCTGAGCTGTTAACTGAAGCGTCCAGAATGAAAAAATTAATGCAAGAAAAAGTCTCATAAAGTTATTCTATAAATTAAAACCCAAAAGTATGATGACCCATATAGATTGCATTATCTCCAAGTTCTTCCTCAATACGAAGAAGCTGGTTATATTTTGCAATTCGGTCTGTTCGACTCATTGACCCGGTTTTAATTTGTCCCGCATTCGTAGCAACGGCTAAATCAGCGATGGTAACATCTTCAGTTTCGCCTGAACGATGTGAGATCACTGCAGAGTAACTATTCTTATGAGCCATTTCAATGGCATCCAGCGTTTCAGTAAGCGTACCAATTTGATTTACCTTAATCAGTATGGAATTAGCAATTCCGTTTTCAATTCCGTGTGCGAGGCGTTCTGTATTGGTCACAAATAAGTCATCACCAACTAATTGAACTTTGTCGCCTATAGCGAGTGTGAGTTTTTTCCAGGCATCCCAGTCATTTTCGGCCATTCCATCTTCAATTGAAATGATAGGATATTTATCAACCCAATTGGCCCAAAACTCAACCATGGCATCCGTATCTTTGGTAGAACCATCACTCCATTTGAATTCATATAATCCAGTTTTAGAATTAAAAAACTCAGAGGATGCAGGATCCAGCGCAATAAGCACATCATCCTGAGGGACATAGCCCGCTTTTTCGATGGCCATTAATATTACTTCAAGAGCTTCTTCATTCGATTTTAAATTCGGAGCGAAGCCTCCTTCATCACCTACAGCAGTACTATAATTTTTGTCGCTGAGAACTTTCTTCAGATTATGAAATATTTCTGCACCCATTTGCAAAGCGTGACTAAAAGACTCTGCACCTGCAGGCATTACCATAAACTCCTGAAGATCTACGCTGTTATCCGCATGAGATCCGCCGTTGATAATATTCATCATAGGAACGGGCATGACTTTAGCGTTTACTCCACCAACATATCTCCAGAGCGGCATGCCAAGTTCACTTGCGGCAGCCTTTGCGCATGCAAGAGATACACCAAGCATAGCATTTGCTCCTAGCTTACTTTTATTTTCAGTTCCGTCAATATCCAACAATAGCTGATCCAGAGTTAGTTGATCATAAACAGGAAGCCCTCTGAGTTCGTCGGCTATCAAACCATTTACATTGTCAACAGCATTTTGAACACCTTTACCTAAGAAGTAATTTTTATCTCCGTCTCTCAATTCAACGGCTTCATGTTCACCGGTAGATGCGCCGGATGGTACTGCAGCTCTGCCCATAGCCCCACTGGTTAGAATTACATCTACTTCTACTGTTGGGTTGCCACGAGAATCTATTATTTGTCGTGCAATCAGGTCTTCAATAAAACTCATTTAAAGTCTCCGGGTAAATTAATTTTTGAGTTAATAAAGGTACCACGATTTAACATGTTCTTAAAGCCCTTTTATTGAGGCTTTCGTAACTTATAGTTTAAATAAACTATTGCATATTTTGAATACAGAACATCCCTGGGTAATACTCTTTGATATTGATGGAACTTTACTAACTGTTGACAGGAAATTTAACCGTCCTTTAATCCGGAGAATTCTGGATGATCTTGAGATCGATTATCCGGATATGGAGAAAGAAGGGTTTTCCGGAAGAACAGACCACGATATTTTGACTTCGTTTTTAATAAATCATGATTTTGATGAAGATTTATATAAAAATTTAAAATCAGAATATCTTAAAAGAACAGATCTTGAGATGTTATCAGATCATATCACAAGGCACTTTTATGTTGATGAGGCGATCTCTTTCTTTGAAGAAATGGGAGCGTACATCGGATTACTTACGGGTAATTATCCCAGTGCGGCTAAGGCAAAACTGAAAGTAGCTGACATCGATTACAGCTTTAAATTCGGTGCGTTTGGTGAGTTTGATAAAGACCGAAATCAACTACCGCTAATTGCACTCAAAGAGGTGCAAAAAAACCTTGATATAGAAACAGATCCGTCAAAATTTATAATTATCGGTGATACTCCCCGGGATGTTGAATGTGCTAAATATGCCGGAATGAAGTGTGTTGCAGTAACAACCGGCCGGTTTTCAAAAGAAGAATTAGAAGTATACAAGCCGGATATTATTATCTCGGATCTATCGGAGCCCGAAGAATGGTTTGCTAAATTGGTAAGTGGTTAATCCCACATCCAACCAAAAATAAAACTGATCTGGGCTGAACCATAATATTTTTTGGGGTCATAGTTAGTGGTGGTTTGCAATTTTCCGCCACTATATCTGGGGGAGCCGTTTGCTCCAAACAAAGGTTTAGCAGGCTCCAGAATTTGCAGACCATTATCAAAATAGAAGAAGTTGTAACCAAACTGGAAACTTTGCAGATTCGCAAAATTACTATTAAAATCGATACCAATTTCTGCGCTTCCGGTTAAACCAAGATGCCAGTCCCCGTCATTCCATCCTGAAAAAATATCATTGGTTCGTTCAAACCTATCGTATAATGTTGGATCATTTTCCCTGAACCCATTATTGTTACTGTCATTATAGTAAGGATAGGAAAAAGCAAATACGGGACCTCCGCTAAGGCTGCCGAAAACTCTGAAATTGTCAGAAATTTGTTTGGCAAGAAATCTTTTTTTCAGACCAAGAGATAACGGAAATGAAATTACTCTTTTGTATTTATCAGGAACGGTTTTGGTTCCGAAGAAGTAATCAATGAATGTCTGTTCTCTGGGATCTTTAATACCTGATATTTTAAAAGTAAGATGAGCTTCAGTATAGCGGTTCAAAACTTTGCGATATTGTCCCCCAACTCCGAAACCAAAGTCATTAGCTCCGAACAGAAATCCGAACCCGGATCTGTACCCTTCATCATATAAATTCTTCGGAACCTCTTTTTTTCTAACTTCCGGCTCTCCAAACTGTGCGAAAGCATTTGAAGTAAGAAGCAACGTAAAAATCGCTAAGATTAATAAAAATAACTTTTTCATATCGGTAAAGTTTTGCATGAAAAGAAAGGTAACACAAATTCAACGAAAAATAACGGATTTTCTTATTGCCTTAAGTCAATAAGATGTTATTTTCAGCCAAAATTTAATACGAAATAAATACTGAGTATGAATTCACATACCACGTTTCTGGTTTTTGGACCTGCTGCAACTTTGCGCAGAATGTCAGACAAGATGTTTAAAGAATATGCGCCAAAGTTCATTTATGAGCATAGTAAAGAAGGAGACAAAGATAAACTTTTTGTTGCTGTGTACGAAGAGTATGAAAAGCAGATAAATTCAAGTGTTACTCTGACTTGTATATTTGAGAACACACAAGATCATAACAAGATTGTTCTTAAAAAGACTGGTGGAAGGATGGGATTTAGAGGCAGTTCTTTATCTGAAGAAAGAAATGTAGAATCGAATGTGATTGATTTTATTATTGATTTTGGAAAGCGCTTTGGCTTAACAGTTCAGGAAGAGCAGATTTCTGATGTACCTAAAGAAGATAAAGAAGACGAGTAATGCCCAACACTCGTACCGAGTGGACAGTACTTTCTATGCTGAAATGGGGAACTACCTATTTCGATAAGAAGGAAGTAAAATCATCTCGATTAAGTATTGAGTGGCTGTTGGCGTACGTCTTGAAAATAAAAAGACTCGATTTATATCTTAAATTCGATCGTCCGCTTTCCTCAGAAGAACTGGATAGTCTCAGACCTCTGGTGCAAAGAAGAGCAAATCATGAGCCCTTACAGTACATAACAGGAGAAGCAGAATTTTATAATTCAATTTTGCGTGTGAATTCAAGCGTGCTCATACCGCGACAAGAAACCGAGCAGCTTGTTCAGCTTATTTGTGAAGAGAACGAAGGAAAAAAAAGCCTCTCAATTTTAGATATAGGAACCGGCTCCGGTTGTATACCTATAGCACTTAAAAAAGAATTTGATTCATGGAGCATTAAAGGAATTGATATTTCGGAAGAAGCTCTGTCGCTGGCAAAAGAAAATGCAGAGTTCAATAATGTGGAAGTGAATTTTGTGAAACATGACTTATTTGATGTTGAAACCAGAATTCAGGACGCGAGTTTTGACATCATTGTCTCAAACCCACCATACATTCTTGAAGAAGAAGAAACCGGTTTAGATAAAGAGGTGAAAGACTTTGAACCGCATATGGCATTATTCTGCAAAAGTACGTCAGGAATGTATGGAGCTATTGAAAGGTTTTGTGCTAAAAATCTTAGCAGGAATGGGAAAGTTTATCTGGAGATTCATGAAAACCATTCCGATGAAGTTGCTCGGCTTTTCAAGTCTTTAAACTGGAAAGTTAAAACGATGAAAGACTTGGATGAAAAGGATAGATTTTTAGTGGTTTCAAAAGAATAACAATTTTACAAAAGCGCTTTTCCAAGACAAAAAATAAAATGTGGAAAACTTGTGGAAAAAAAAATATTTGTTTCCGACTCCCCCCGCTCAAAGGGCTGTTTCTTTGTTACGGCAATGTTATGGCATGTCAAGTTAAAAATTAACTAAATCGTCTATTAATTTTAAGTTGTTGCGGCGCAATAATTTAAAGATGATTTGCTAATGTGGATAACTTTTGAAATTTCATATTTATTGTGTTTGACTTGAGCCAAATAATTCTTCATTTTCAATTCAAGATTATAACAAACCAGCAAATTTTTGCTGTGGATAACTAGCCTTTCATCTGGGGTTTAAAGGCAAAATTTTTTTAGGAGATTTGGAATTGAGGATGATATCTGCTGAGGAAGCATGGAATGAGTGCTTAGACATTATTAAAGACAACATAAGCTATCAGAAATTTAAGTCTTGGTTTGAACCTATCAAACCGATTTCTCTCGCAGATAATACGTTAACCATACAGGTTCCCAGTCAGTTTTGGTATGAATGGCTGGAAGAGCATTACTACTCAATGTTGCGTTCCACTCTCGCGAAGGTTTTAGGTCCTGAAGGTAAGCTTGAATATTCCATAGTTATGGAGAAGTCTGAGCATTTTGAACACAACCGCTCGATTCGTTTGCCGCAACGACCAATGGGACCGGTTGAGCCTCAGGAAATGAACGGAGGATATAAGGATTACTATCCTGAAAGAATAGAGAATCCTTTTGTGATTCCGGGAATCAAAAAAACGAAAGTAGATTCCAATCTGAACAGCTCATATGTTTTTGATCGGTTTATCGAGGGCGATTGCAACAGGCTTGCTCGTTCCGCTGCAATGGCAATAGCTGATAATCCGGGTAGCAACTCTTTCAACCCGCTTTTTATATATGGCCCAACGGGTCTTGGAAAAACTCATCTTGCACAAAGCATCGGAAATAAGATAAAGCAGAAGTTCGGTGACGAAAAATCTGTGCTTTATATTTCTTCAGAGTCTTTTACTAATGAATTTGTACATGCTATCAGAAATAATCGTGCAAGTGAATTTTCCATGTTCTATAGAAATATTGATGTCTTGATTGTAGATGACATTCAGTTTTTCAGTGGAAAAGAAAAAACTCAGGAAGAATTCTTTCACATTTTTAATGCGCTTCATCAGGATGGTAAGCAAATTATATTGAGTAGTGACAGAGCACCTAAAGATGTGCCGGATATTGAAGAAAGGTTGATCTCAAGATTTGGATGGGGGTTAAGTGCTGACTTACAAATGCCGGAATACGAAACCAGATATGCAATTCTGGAAAGAAAGGCTCAGGATAACGGAATAGAAATTGATTCAGAGATCATAGAATTCATTGCTCATAATTTTAAATCAAATGTTCGGGATCTGGAAGGAGCTATCATAAAATTACTGGCTCACGCATCTCTTCAAAACATTGATGACATTGATTTAGTTATGGCAAAACGTGTTCTTAAAGATATGGTGAAAGAATCCAACACACAGATTTCCATAGAATCAATTCAGAATTATGTATGTGACTATTTCGGAATTGATACCAATAAAGTTCGCGAAAAAACCCGAAAGCAAGAGATTGTTGAAGCGCGACAAATTGCAATGTACTTTTCCAAGAAGTACACTAAATCCAGCTTGAAAACAATAGGTCTTCATTTTGGCGGGCGTGATCATTCCACAGTAATACATGCAATTTCTACGGTCGAGGAAAGAGTTACCACAAGTCATAAGCACAAAAAAATGCTTGATGAACTTCAGCAGCGTATCGAAGTAGCCAGCCTTTAAAATCATGGATAAGCTCGTAATAAAAGGGCTCAAATTTCATGGTCTTCATGGGGTCTTTGAACAGGAAAAGATCATCGGGAATATTTTTGAGGTAGATCTGTGCTTTATTTTATCATTACAAAAAGCTGCCGAAACGGATGATATTTCAGAAACTATTGATTATGCAAAAGCACGTTCGATGGTTGAAGAAATCATGAAAAGTAACTCCATGAACCTGATAGAAACTATTTCTTTAAAGATTGGTGAAAAACTAAGTACAGAATTTGACATCGACAGTTTAGAAGTAAAAGTTAGAAAGCTTAACCCACCCATGGAAGGCGAAACGGAATACTCTGAAGTTACAATGCAATGGCCCAGGTAATAATTGCACTTGGATCGAATCTGAATGACCCTCACAGGCAACTTATCACTGCCAAAGAATTTTTAGAAGCATTGAGTGAAGCAGGAGTCTTGTCATCTTCTGTTTATAAATCTGAACCGGTTGGCCCAAGCGAGGATGATTTTCTGAATGCAGTCATTAAGATTGATACTGATCTAAGCCCATCTCAGTTGTTCAACGAGCTCAAAAAACAAGAGAAAAAACAAGGCAGACCATCCCGATATCCAAAGTGGACGTCAAGAACCATAGATCTAGATATAATTGCTTATGATGACTTGGTGCTTGAAACAGATAACCTTATTATTCCACATGCTGAGTATAAAAACAGATTGTTTGTTCTGTTACCGTTGAAAGAGGTTTTACCTGATTGGAAAGACAAACAAAACGCTCAGACTATAGAGGAGATGATTGAGAACGCTCCTCAAATCAGAATAGAAAAAACAAAGTTAGCCTGGTAAATGCCGAACCATTTTGATTTTATTGCTATTGAAGGTGTAATTGGAGCAGGGAAAACTTCATTGGCGCATTTAATTGCGGAAAGAAGGAACGCCAGAATTGTGTTGGAAGAGTTTGAGGACAATCCATTTCTCCCAAAATTTTATGAAGACAGAGAACGGTATGCATTCCAGACTCAGTTGGCTTTCCTGGCAAGTCGGTTTAAACAGCAACAAAATATGATGAGTCAGGATCTGTTTAGTCAGGTAACTGTATCAGATTATATTTTTGATAAAGACAGAATATTTGCACGCTTAAACCTGGATCAGGATGAAATGGCTCTGTATGATAATATCTTTAATATAATGCAGGGAATTGCACCTCAGCCTGATTTGATTATTTTTATACAATCGTCTGTTGACCGTTTGATGGAAAATATTGACAGACGAGGAAGAGATTATGAACAACATATTACCAGAGATTATTTAAAAGAACTGAACGACGCTTATAACCATTTTTTCTATCACTATAACAGATCTCCGTTAATTACAATAAATGCTACAGAAATTGATTTTGTTAACAATGAAGATCATTTGAAGTATATAGAACAGCAGATATTTGAAATGCCGTTACATTCAAAAACACATATTCATATTGCACCATAGACATGTTATTCAAGTTATTACTTATTATAGGTTTTATACTTTTTTTAAGATACGTGAACAGAATGTTCTTACCTTCCAAGAAGAAAAATAGCCAATTCAATCCATTTCAGGGATTTGGGAATTCTCAGTCGACAAATAACAAGAGAAAAAACATCGACCAGATTGAAGACGCTGACTACGAAGATATAACCAATAAAGACAAACAATCTCCATGAATTTCGAAGAGAAGTTAAATCACGGATTCGAACTACTTCAAGATAAAGATATTGATCATGCTTTGGATATAGCCAGAGAGCTTCAAAAGGAAAATGAAGACTCTCACGAAGCTTATTATTTAGAGGCGCTGATCTTTCAACAACTTGAGCAGTTTGATCTGAGCTTAAAGAACATCAACAAGGCAATAGAACTTGATGATGAAAACGCAGCCTACTTTAATTTGCGGGGAAATATTCGCATGAATAAAGAAGAGCTGAAAGAAGCAGAAGAGGATTTTGATAAAGCGATTGAAATCGATGATTTTGCCGGAGCTCACAGAAGTAAAGTAATGCTTATGCTTATGACTGAGCGCGGAGCAGAAGCAATTCCTTATACCATCGATCGAATCAAGAAATCTCCGCAAGACCCCGAGAATTGGATCCTAATGGGAGATATGATCAAACGTGGCGGTCAACCTGATAAAGCCGCTACTTATTACGAGCAAGCGCTTAAGATCGATCCTGAGAATGAGTACGCTCGCCGACAGCTGGAAGAAGAATAATTTTAAACTTCGGGATGAATTGAATCGTCTTAGAAATGTATTAAGAGATTCGCCTAAGCCTGAAGTGCTGTTGTTAAAATAGCATTGAGTGTTAAAGCCTGCTTTGATTTTTCAGAGCGGGCTTTTTTGTTTAACCATTCGAAAAGATTTTAAACTAAATACAATTCAGAAAATGTAATATGGTTTAGAAGTAAAAATTTAGTGTGATGGTGTTAAAGTGTTAGGGTGAAAATTTCTAAAGAAATACCCTAACACTTTAACACCATCACACTAATTATCTAATGCTTTTTTATGAATGTAATAGTATCTTTGTCGCCTACTAAGCTCACGTGGCGGAATTGGTAGACGCGCACGCTTGAGGGGCGTGTGACTTAACGGTCGTGATGGTTCGACTCCATTCGTGAGCACTTAAAAAAGCCTGTTTCAGTTTTGAGACAGGCTTTTTTATTACTTATATCTTTCCTGAATTGGGCTTTTGCGGATAATCTTTCTGCTCAGGTCTTCAAAAAAGTCGAGGTAGTAATTGCGCTCCGGAATTTTTGTAAGGTTCCTTTTTTCCTTCAGGTTGCCAAAGCCTGCCACAACTTCTTTGGTATTATCCCAAATAACATATTTCATGTTCATAGAAAATTCGAACCGCTGATTGTTACTTCCGCCAACAGGTTTGCTTTGTTCTTCTACAAATTCGATTTCCCAGGATATATTTTGAGCCAAAAGGGTAAAGTCGGTAGGAGAGTTTGGATCAAATAACTTGCCTTTTTGAGGAATTATAACTGGTAACTCCACCTTGGAATCAGTACTTAATGTGGAATCAGTAAAACTTACATCATTTAAGAAACTCAGGTTATCACTACCGATCAAATCGTGAACATCTCCGGTTGCAGTTTCAGAGAATACTAGCCCGAAATAGCTTTTGAAAATATTTTTATTTCGTGCACTTATTACTGAAGGTTTAGCTCCTTTCCTTTTCAAATAAGATTCAAGAACTTTTTCATCCACCAAATCTTCAGTTAAAGGAAGGATAGTAATTGAAGTATTATAACTCTTTGCTGAACTACTGTAATCGTCACTTAAAACCTGAAAAGATTGAGGAGCACAAGAAACAAAAGCTAATAAAGAAACAAGGATGCAGAAATTTTTCATCGGTTAAACTAGGCATTTAAATTAAGCTTCAAATTTAACCACGTTTGCATGACAATTTTAGTTAAATAAGGTCAATTTTATTGGGAAATTTAGAGTGCCTGTTAATTAAACCGCCCTATTGAAATAGTTGTTGAGCTTACGAACTACTTGAGCTCTATATGCCTTATCTGTAATAACGGCCATTCTTCTAATTTCGGGTTATTATCTTCATCATAAAAAGCCCACGGACTGTTTGCTATGAAATAGAGATTTCCATTTTTGACGATACCAAGTGTGGGTTCATTTAATTCAGGAACAGCTCTGTCTACAATTTCTATAGATGAATTGCTGAGATCAACTTTTGCAACCTGAAAGGGTCTGGTTCCATTCTGCATTAAATACAGTTGATTATTGTAATGGTAGAGACCATCGGTTCCTCTTGTCAGCTGATTTTCGGGAAGAAGGGACTCGATTTTTTTTGTAGTAATATCAACGGAATATACACCGGTTATATAATCAGAAAGGTAGAGTGTGTTTTCGTCTGCTAAAGCCAAACCCTGAAGATTGAATAATCCGTCCGGCTTCAAGAATTCCTCGAGTTTATTATTCTGTTTAGTAATTTTATAAACGATCGGCTCAGACGAATCAGATATATAAACTACTTCATTTTCAGCTGTCACCAGATCACCAAATACATGGTTACCTTCAACAGAATAAGATTGAATTAATTGATTTTCTGTTAAGTCAATTTTAAGAATGGCAGATTTTCCATCCAGAGAATCGGAATACTCACAAAAATTAGGAAGTGCTGAAGTAGTAACCCAAAGGATGTTGGGATGCTGTTTATCGAGTGCCATTCCCATTGCTCCCCAGAACCCAAGTTTCTTTAAATCCAGGATGGGTTTATGCTCCGATCCGTCTCTCTTGAATGAAGAAATAAGACCGCACCGGACATCAGAAACCAAAAATTTACCAGATTCAGGATGAATAACCATGCCCTCCGGATGAAAACCGTTTTTTTCGAACTCAAAATGAAGGGTGCTGTTGAGAACCGGCTTACTCTGTTCATCAATCTGAGAGAGAAGCTGTTGATATTGGGGCATTATTCTCAAAGGTGCTAATTGTTCATCTTCTCCAAAATCATTCACAGCATAAAAAGAAGAACGATATTTCAGAGTTTCAATCGCTTTGTCATGTTGATCATTCAAGGTATAGGCTAAAGCAAGATTGTAGAGAATAGTTCTGTGGTTGGGCCTTAGTTCATTCGCGTTTTCCAGATGTGAAAGAAATGCAGAGAAATTATTTTCTTCATATGCTTTGTTTGCTGCTTGATAGTATTCTCCGGCTGTGGATTGAGCTGAAACTGATGAAGAGAGAAATAAAAGGATGGATATAATAATTAAAGATCTCATAGTATAGCTCGAAATGGATATTTTCATAATAATAATAAAATGAAGTCCGGTATTGAAAAACTTAATTCATTTTTAGGCTTTCGCGATCGCACATCTGGATCTTTTTTGATATAAATTTTTTGTCCATCTCATGCTTCGACAGATCATAAGCAACCTGATAGTAGGACTTAGCGAGTTCGAAAGTTTTATTTTGATAAAACATTGAAGCTTTTGCTGCATAAAATAAATGTTTAATGGGTTTCGAAATACTTTCTTCAATCTCATCTAACTTTTTGAGACCGGCTTCAGAATCTTTCCATTTGCTTAATGCTATTGCATAATTTATTTGTGCGATCGGATTATCATCGATAGCTGTCAATTTTTGATAGCATATAGTTATGCTTTCCCAATCTGTAGTTTCAAAACTTTTTGCCATACAGTGGATGGAAGAAATAGTAGCTTCAAGATGATACGCTGAGATCCTTTTTGCATTTCGTGATTTTGCAAGCAATGAAGTGCCCGCATAGATCATTTCTTTATTCCACAAAGAACGATCCTGAGTTTCCAGTTCTATCATTTCTCCATTAGCGTTTATTCTGGCCGGGAATCGTGCCATCGAAAAGTAAATAAGTGCCAGCAATGCATAACTTTCGGGTTGGTGATCACCATCAATACTTGAAACCAGAACTGCAAGACGGGAGGCTTCAAAACACAGATCCTTATTGATCACCGAATTTCCTGAGGTCTGTTTATACCCTTCATTGAAGATCAGATAAATGATGGTATGAACGGTGTCAATGCGGTCATTGATTTCGTGAATAAAAGGAGCGTTCAGGTCAATATCCTGCTCCTGAAGAGATTTTTTGGCTCGGTATATTGCTTTCTTGACAGCGTCGGAGCTACTTAGCAGTGCGTTTGCAATTTCGGAATTATTGAAGCCTGATAAGATCTTAAGGGTCAACATGATCTGTTCTTTCTTATTCAGAAAAGGATTACAGCATGCAAAAAGGGCTCTTAGTTGACTGTCTTTGATCTCTTTATCTAAAAAAAGTTCATCAACTTTTTCTTCCAGTTTCTCGCCCGCAAATTGTTCATTCAGACGAGTTCGGTTACTTCTTTTTTTAAGTTCGTTGATGAGTTTATTCTTTGAAACCTGCATCAGCCAGGCTTCGGGTTGTTCGGGAACGCCTTTTACGCTCCAGGTTTTCATTGCGGCCAGAAAGGTTTCCTGAATAATGTCTTCGATAAGAGTGGAATTATCAAAGCCAAACAAGCGAATCAGAATGGAAAACATCTTTCCCGACTGCTGCCGAAAAAGATGTTCTATGTTTTTTGAATCAGAATATGTGAGTTTGGTATCCACTTACATTTTCATGACTTCGCGAACTTCAATATTGCCTCCAAGTCGCAAAACAGGACAGCCTTTGGAAAGTTCAGTTGCTTCATCAAGACTTTCAGCGTTAAGAATATAAAAGCCACTTACTAACTCTTTCGATTCAATATAGGGGCCGTCAGTAACTACTTTATCTTTTCCTTTAACAGACTTTGCATGAGGCATTAAAGGTTCGCCCGAATCATAATGATCTCCTAAAGTCTCGATCCACTTCATATGCTCTCCGATCTCTTTCTGCATTTCTTCCGGAGAAAAATCGGTGTACATATTTTCTTCTTCAAATAGTATCAGCATGTATTTTTTCATGGTATTCAATTTTTTAAAGTTGATGTTCACTCTGATAACAAATCAGAATTGAAAACGGGGACATAATTTGTAATCAATTCCTGGCTTTAAACCTGACCGCCATTCCTCCGCCTCTTGCCATGTTGATCTTTAAGGTAGAAACAGAGTTTACGATCTGTCCATATTTGATCAATAACTGAGGTCTTACTTCATAGTCTGCGGCCGGACCATCAGAATAAATAATGGCCTCATATTCTTTTCCATCATCCAGAAAACTCAAATCCACAACATATTCCCGTGCATTTTCATCTGTTACAGCGCCCAGATACCAATCATCAGAATTTCGGTCTTTTCTTACAACAGTAACATGTTTCCTAATTTCACCGGCAAGTACTTTTGTGTATTCCCAATCGGTAGGGACATCTTTTATAAACTGAAATGGGATAGGATAATTTTCATAATTATGGATCAGGTCAGCAGCCATATGAAGTGGACTGTAGATTACTACATAAACGGCCAGTTCACCCGCCAGAGTAGAGTGAACTCTATTCTTTGGTCGACCTTCTTCATTATCTTTCAATAAAAGATCGAGTACTCCGGGAGTATAATCAAATGGACCGGAAAGCATTCTGGTGAACAAAATTGTTGGAATGTAATCCGGGGGATTTCCTCCATCTCCGCTCCATGCATTGTATTCTTGTCCACGGGCTCCTTCTCTGGTCATCATGTTTGGCCACGTTCTGCGAATTCCTGTGTCTTTGATCGGCTCGTGAACATCCAGCATAATTCCATGCTCAGCAGCTTTTTCTACTACTTTGCGGTAATGACGAACCATATACTGTCCATGATGCCATTGTCCGTTTGCGATCATATCGCCCACATAACCGGATTTGATAGTGTTGATTCCCAACTGTTGGTAATAATCAAAAGCCGCATCAATCTGAGATTCATAGTTTTCGATTCCGGTAGAAGTTTCATTATGCATGATAATATTGGTGCCTTTGGATTGAGCATATTCCACAACTTCTTCAAGGTCATAGTCCGGATAAGATTCGGTAAAACTGAATTGATCAGCATTTTTTGTCCAGTCGCCATCCCAGGTTTCATTCCAGCCCTCAACCAACACTCCGTTGAACCCATGTTTTGCAGCGAAATCGATCCATTCTTTGGTGTATTCAGTAGTAGCTCCGTGCTTGTGGCCGGAATGCCAGGTCTTTCGATTCAGATGCATGTCCCACCAAATACCCACATATTTCCCGGGCTCGATCCACGAGGTGTCTTCAATTTTAGATGGCTCATTCAGGTTCAATTCTATGTAATTGTTCACTAACCCATCCAGATCTTCATTCACTTTGATAGTTCTCCATGGAGACACAAAAGGAGTGTTCGCCCGAACTTTATGTCCGGTTCCATCCATCCAGGGAAAAAGCGTAGCCTGTAGTTTGTTTTCTCCACGGTTGATCAACGACATTGAAGAATAATCCGTTAAAGCAGCTTCATGAAAACTCAGATATAATCCGTTATCTGTTTTCATAGTTAGCGGAGTTGCTGCGGTGTCAATTTCTGATGCTTTTGAAGCAATGTTTAAATGCTCGTATCTGTTCGGGATGTATGCTTGCAGCCACCAGGAATCATGATCACCAGCTAAAACGAATTCTGTTTTTTCTTCCATGATGACAAATTCATCCAATGATTCCTGATCAGGCCATTCATAGCGAAACCCAAGTCCGGTATCATACAATCTGAAAATGAGATTCATCCTTTTACCGGAATCATGTTTCAGATAAACAGCTAATTCCTGATGATTGTCTACTATTTCTTTTACCTCACCCCAAGGCTGTGTCCATGTGCTGGAAGAATCCCGTTTTCCATAACCGATTATTTCGAAGTTTTTACTAAGATCTTCATCTTCCAGCACCACACCCATATCAGAAGAAAGAATTACAAACTCGGGACCTTTGTTTAATCGGTAAGTTGGAACACCGCTCTTTAGCTCAAATATTAGTTGAAGCTGGCCTGATGGAGAATCCAGTAATTGAACAGGAGAAGTAGCTTTCTTCGCCATTCTGTCAATTTTGGTGTTCAGGCAGGATGTAAAACCAATTAATAAAAAGAGCGATACAAATCTGAAAAGGGTAGACATTTCGTAGTATATGAGTGAGTAATAAAATGGAAGGTACTAAATGAAGTTATTACTTAGAAAATGAAATGGAATTAGCGGTTATATATGTTATCCATTTGTGATATAACTCTACTCCTAAATCTGTTACTTATAGAAAACAAGAATGAACATGAGAAACACTATGTTTAAGAAATTATTATTTACAGGGCTGTTTTTAAGCCTTGCATCGCTAACTTTTGCACAAAACAAGAAAATAGAGACAGCGACTTTTGGTGCCGGATGTTTCTGGTGTGTGGAAGCTGTATATGAGCTGGTAGAAGGCGTGGAATATGTAGAGTCTGGTTATTCCGGTGGACATGTTGATGACCCTTCATACAAGCAAGTAGTAAGAGGAAATACCGGTCATGTGGAAGTGGCCAGGGTTCATTATGACCCTTCGGTAATTTCTTACGAACAATTATTGGAAATTCACTGGCATTCGCATGATCCAACTACTTTAAACAGGCAAGGAAATGATGTTGGCGAGCACTACCGTTCGGTGATCTTTTATCATAATGAAGAACAGAAAAAAGTTGCTGAGGCTTCATTAAAGAAAACGGATAAATCCGGTTTATGGGATGATCCGATTGTAACAACCATTGAGCCTCTCAAAAACTATTACGTAGCGGAAAATTACCACCAGAATTACTTCGAGAACAATCCTAATGCAGGATATTGCTCTTATGTAATTGCCCCGAAGATCAAGAAATTCAAAAAAGAGTTTAAGCATTTATTGAAGAAGACTTCTTCTGATTAGCACTTGTTATGACCTTGACGTTATTGGTCGGACGGCTTTGAGCCGTCCGACCAATCTTCAATTTGTTTCTATAGAGGCAAGCTTTTTGGAGCTCGAATTTTTTGGTGGGGCTGTTGTTCGCGCAAAAGGCAGGGTTATTATAATCTTAGCTTCGCTCTCTGTACTCTCGTATTATATCATTCACTTCTGTAATAGAGATATCTACGTCAACACTTTCAACATCTAAAGGAGATTTATCTTCTTTGATGGATTTAAGTTCATAGGAACGTCCATCCCGGCGTTTGATAATGGCCGTCTCATTTTGATCAAGCTCATCCAATATTTTTGCAAGCTTTTGTCTTGCTTGTGAGTATGTATATACTTTCATAATTAAATCTCCAGAATTTCGATGTTCAATTCCTGTGCCTTCCTTTCCAATTCCTTATCTAGAGTTAAAACAGGGGCTTTAAATTTCAATGCAGTGTCTAATACGTAGGCATCATAAGCATAAATATTAAGTTCTAACGAAAGCTTTATTGCGTCTAAAATTCTGATTTTTTCCTTTCGGATAGCAATTTGATTGTAATTCATTATGACTTTTTCAGCTTGAATAAGGTTAATTCTTTTTCTCTTAAACATGGCTGAAATAGCATTACCAATTTCAGCATCAATAGATTGCGCCGCAATTAATGTACATCCGGCAACCGTTCTGATAATCGATTTTTTTGAACGTTCATTAATGAGCACGGCGATGATCGCAGAAGTGTCAATTACTATATTCATGAATAAATATACAATTGTACAAGTTAATTGTCTAGACAAATAAAAAAGCCCTCCGAAATTCGAAGGGCTTTATAAATGCAAGTAGTGAAGACCTTAGTCCTCGTTTGCTTGATTAATACTCTTAAGGATTTATGAAATAGGTAATTTCTTTTACCTGGTTGGTAGATGCATCAAAATAAATGAGCAGTCCATCCCATTCATTTACCTCCATATCAAATATCAAAATGTAATCAGGCGCTCGAAGCGTAGAAGGCTTTATTTTGACATCACTTCCAAATTTCTGTTTCATCAAATCAAAAGAATCGCCCACTCTAATTGATTCGCCTAAAACTTTTACGGTTAGTGCAGAACGAGAAGTAGCTGTAAAACCGGATATATAATCTTCTTCATATTGAGTGCTGTAACCTAAAGTTAAACCGCTAAAAGTGTATGATGCATATCCAATATCCGAGATCTCCTTAGAAATTAGATTACCAAATATATCAGTAAGTAATTCCTGATCATCGGCTACAGAATTTAGTTGATCAATGGTATAACCATTGTATTTAATCTGTTGATATTGAGAATCTGAGATTATATTTATTCCATGGGGCTGTGTAGCCAATGGGTTTTGGGCTTGTAAAACATTAGATAATCCCAACAAATAGATAAAGGTTATAGTCAATCTCATTTAACAATTTTCAGGGATTTACGAAATAAACGATCTCTTGGATATTGTATGTTGACTTATCTAGATATAATTGCAATCCATCATATTCATTATCCATGTAAGTAAAGATAACAATGATATTATCACTTAATTCCGGCATAAAGACAATTTTTAAATTCTCACCAAATTTATGTGTTAATTCTTCAAAACTATCGCCTACCTGTATAGTTTTACCGAGCACTTTCACTGTCAATGCGGAAGTTGTTGAAGAAGTAAAACCTGATATATAATCTTGGGGAGTTTCAGTAAAATAACCTAGCGAAAAGCCATAAAAAGAGTATGATATATTCCCAAAACTAGAGACTTTCTTTGAAGTGGGGCTTCCAAAAATGTCATAAAGTAGTTCTTCATCACCTGCGATCGAGTTTAATTGTTCTATGGTGTATCCATTGTATGTTATCTGTTGATACTGAGCTTTGGTAAGTACATTATTTCCTCTTGGTTGAGTGTTAAGAGGGTTTTGAGTAATAGTTTGATCCGTTCCTCCTTGAGCAAATAAACTTTGAGATAAAACTAATAAAGCTATAATGGAGATAAAAGTATATGTATATTTCATAGTGATTTTCTTTAAATTTTATAGGTTTAGCAAACAGTGCTAGGGATAGGATTACCATCTTCATCAAATTTAGTAGTTAATAAAGCTTCAGGATTAACTTTAGTATAGTCAATTTCATGAGTCCATCCTCCTCCTGTCCTTTTAAAAGTTGTGACGTGGGTATGTGCTTTTGTGAGTCCTTGAGCAATTGCATTAAATATATTACCGCTTGTACCTTGAATGCCGATAACATCTCCTGCATTTATACTACTTCCATTTGGCGGCCAGCTATCTTTTTGTAAATGTGCAAATCTCATTAAATGATATACCCCATTAACTCTAAATCGGATAGTGACATAGTATCCTAATCCTTTTTCATCATACCCATATCCATCAATATTACCGTCGTAAGGGCTAAAAATAGCATTCCCAACTGGGTTTTCTATGTCAATTCCTTCATGAAATTGTTTGCCACCTGAGCGGGTATAACCACGCCTCCCCCCATTCAAGCCACTATTTTTTTGGGAAGCAATACGAGGTTTTTTAATAGGATTCCCTGCACAAGGTTCTTCTCCTTTCACACAGTTATCATCTTTATCCTTAACATAACCTGCGGGGCAGCTTGTTGTTGGATCACTTCCTTGCCCGCCTCCATCCGGATTTGTGTCTTGTTCACAAGTGGTAGTATCGTAACAGTAATCAGGATTAGGAGGTGGGCCACCATCTCCGCCCCCGTTTCCGTCACTTATTTCTTCGTCTTCACTATCGCACACTACTATATCTCCATATTCATATGTATTAGTATCAGGATTATACACCGGTGGAGTATTCTCTGCTGTCTCACAATCTGAACTACCTTTCTTTTTAGGTAGGGTATTCATATTGGCGAGTTTTTTCTTTAAGTGTTTTTTCCATTCCTTCATTTTAAGTAGTTCATCCGCCGTATAAGGAACTATACTTGCTAACACATTAACAATTGAACCATCTTCGGGATTTATTTTTACCCAGTAGTAAAACAATTTTTTCCCATCTGCTTTAACCAAAGTATTTTCTGTAGGTTTTAACTTGAAATAGGTGTACTTAAATTTGTTATTTTTATTGCCTTTTTTTTCACTAAAGAATGCTACATATTCTCTGTTCTTTTTTTGGGAGTAGGCTTTAAGTAGGTCAAATAAAGTTTCCTTTTGTTTTTCAGTTAAAACTCCAAGTGTAGTAGGTTTATTTTTTGGAGTTTGTTCATTTGAAGAAATTCCCCAAACATTGTCGTTATTTATATCAGGGATAACATAAACGCCCTCTACTGGAATTGATACGTTATTTTCATTACTGTTTACACTTACATCAGAACAATTTATTGAAAATAGATATACTAGAAGGGCAATCTTTATTAAAATAAGCGGTTTAAATCTCATTCATCAGTATTAGTTAAAGGTTAGATGCAAGAGTATAGCTAAAACAATTTGTTACAAACTATTGATAGAAAAGTAAAATTAAGTCAACTGTTTAACAAAAAAATCCCTCACAAGAAATTCTTGAGAGGGATTATAAATGCAAGTAGTGAAGACCTTAGTCCTCGTTTGTTTACTTATTCATTAGTTTTTTAAAGTCGTTGAGTGTGCCTCGCACAGCATCAGCCGACTGATGCATAAGATCGGTTTCTTCTTTGGTTAATTCAACCTCAATTACTTCTTTGATTCCGCCTTTGCCTAACTTCACCGGAACACCGATGTAAAGGTCATCAACGCCGTACTGGCCGTCAATATGAGCGCAAACCGGGAAAATTCGGTTTTGGTCAAGCAGTATTGCTTCTACCATCTGAGCAGCAGCAGCACCGGGAGCATACCAAGCTGATGTTCCCATCAAACCAACGATCTCACCACCACCTTTTTTAGCACGGTTTACAATTTCTTCCAGTCTTTCATCAGAAATGAAGTGTGTAATTGGCATTCCGGCAAGTGTAGTAAATCTTGGAAGCGGAACCATAGTATCACCATGTCCACCCATCAACAATGCTTGAATGTCTTTAGGAGAAACGTCCAGTTCTTCAGCGATGAACGCACGGTAACGAGCAGTGTCTAAGATTCCTGCCATTCCCATTACTTTCTCGTACGGAAGTCCGGAAGAATCTTTAGCTACCTGAACCATCACATCCAGCGGGTTTGAAACCACAATAATGATCGTATCGGGAGAGTGCTTTACCAATTGCTCAGTTACGCTTCTAACAATATTTGCGTTGATCTCTAAAAGATCGTCACGGCTCATTCCCGGTCTTCTCGGAACACCGGCTGTAATCACACAAACATCTGAATTTGCAGTATCTGCATAATCAGTAGTTCCTTTAACTCTTGTATCGAACAAATGAATCGGTGATGCTTCCCACTGATCTAAAGCTCTTCCTTTTGAGGGGTAAAATGTTTTATCGTCTTCTTTGCGTTCCAGATCAACGGCGATCACTTCTTTAGCGAAGTCTCTTTGAGCAACGCTTAATGCCACGGTTGAACCAACATTTCCACCTGCTCCTACAACTGTTACTTTCATTAGATTGTTTGTTTGTGATTAAGTTTTATAAAAATCCCTTTCAGGCCCCAAAATTATGAATTATAAATGATGAATGTTGAATTAATTCGATTTCAAAAATCATAATTCAGCATTCAAAATTCTTAATTTCTTCTCGAGTCTTTTCCCCACATCAATTTATTCCTGAGTGTTTCAAAGTAATCCTGACCGGGTAATCTTATTAAGTTAAAGGCCAGATCAGAAGCTATAATTTCAACTTCCAGCGGCAGCGTATCCACTTTACAATGCACCCCATCATATGAAAACGAAACATCACTTTCCTGTTCTTCTACTCTGATCTTCAGTGGTTTGTCTGATCGAACTACCAAAGGTCGTGTAGTTAACGTGTGTGGATTAATAGGCGTAACCAGCATCACTCCAGATCCGGGAACAACGATCGGTCCACCTGAAGATAAATTATACGCTGTTGAGCCGGTTGAGGAGGCAACAATTAATCCATCCGCCCAGTATGTGTTGATCAAACTACCGTCATATTCAGCCGTTATATTGATCATGGCTGTAGAATCTTTGCGAGCGAATAAAAATTCATTCAAAGCATAGTATTCATTGCCGGTAGAATCTACTGCTTTAAGAAAATGACGTTTGTCGATTGTATAGTTTCCGCTTTTTACTTTTTGAAGCGCTTCTTTTAGATCTTCAAATCTGGTGTCAGTCATAAAACCCAAGCGACCACCGTTTACTCCCAAAATTGGTTTGGAAGAATGAGATGAAATTCTGGCTGTATATAAAATTGTGCCATCCCCGCCAATTACTATAACTACATCGCATTCATCAATGGCTTGCTTGTCAGAATTGGTTTTTTGAATTACATCAGGATTATGGAACCCGGTTAGCTTACAGGTTTCTTCAGAGATCAAAAGAGAAACAGAATTCTCGCCCGCCCAATCTATTGTTTCTTTAAGAACCTCTTTTACTTCAAATTTATTGGGATTGGCAACTACAGCAAATTTCATGTTATTTTGATTGATTAATAGTTACCCCATCAAAAGAGATATTCCACGGATGTTTGGAGATCACAATCCCTGATATCGTTGGCTTTGACAAAATAAGAACCGGCATTTTCCAGGATATAGCTTTAGCGGCGGAAGGAAAATAAACGGTTGAAAATGTGACATCTTCAGTTACGGCATAAGATGAATTCATTACGATGGTAACACCCGTGCTTGATATTTTTTCGGCAATGGCATCGGCTAGAAAAACTTCTGCCGGATTTTCTGTGTACGCAATATAAGCGGTAAGCTTTGCCGGGCTGTCGGGTTGCTGTGATTTATTATGAAAGGTCAAGTCGCCTAATGGGCTCTCGAAACCATAAAAATCGTCATTCTGAGCAGTTATAAAAGAAAATAAAGAAGTATTACCCGATTCAGGATTGTAGTAGAAGTTGATTTCATTATTAATTGAAGGATCGTAAAGCGAAAAAGCTGACTCAAACATAAAACCTAACGATCCTGTTGAATCGGTAACCTGTTGAATAGTACTCGGCCCAATTTCAACCAGAGCGTCTAGAGCGCCTTTGTCAAAATCCTGATACAGCTCAGCTTCTTTTTTCCCGTGAGTGATGTCAATACGCGTTGGAACGGTTTGTTCTTGAAAGTAGTCGTCATTAGAAGCAAGAATAAGAAGGTTGTTTTTCTTCTGAGCAAGATAATAACCTCCGGTTCCGATGGGCTTTAAAATAGGTGTTTTGTTTGGAGGAAGGCTCTCCTCAGGATAAACAGAAGCCAGTGGATGAGCCAGTTTCTCCAAAAACTTGTTGTCTTTTTTAGATAACTGCATTACCAAAGTTGTGTCATTTGAAACAGAAATTCCCTCAATGGAATTGATAGTACGATTCGCAGGAATTTTGATGTATGTCTGTTCAGTGTGAAATGAATTAAACCCTTTTATGGATGTAAATAACTGAGCTGCATTATCGGGAACCAGAATTGATGCCATTCTTTCAAAGCTCTTTACAATGTCTTCAGGAACTACCTGTCTTCCGATTCCGCTGGTAAATCTTGAGTCACTATGATAGAATACATTATCACGAAGTGTAAAAGTATAACGTAGGGAATCCCGGCTGATCGTCCAGTTTTTAGCTATTGCAGGCTGGACGAAACCTTCAGAATCAATCCGGGTTAATCCGTCATAAATCAAGGAAAAAACCCGAAATTCACTTCCGGTAGTTCCAAAAAGAGGATCTAACGTTCGGATAGCATTAAGTTCACCAATTTTGATAGCTGTAAAATCGTCCTGAATTACCGTTCTTTCAGATGGCAATTCATTATTAGCTTTTTCGCCGGGCAAAATTCCCGAAGAGTCATCTACTATGGTTACTTCCGTGCTTTTTCCACAGGAAATAACCAGAAAAAGTGCACACAGTATGCTTGTCGCCTTTAATCTCATAAATTAGTTTTTAATACCTTTTAATCCTTTAATGCCTTTTACCGCTTTTTCATTCAATAAGTTAGTGTCATAACTTTGAACACGGCCATTTTTTTGCTGATGATTTCGGATAGCAATTTCTATCAATTCATCAATGAGTTGTTTAAATGAGATGTCAGACTTATCCCATAAATAGAATGAAAAAGAACCTGGAATAGTATTGATCTCATTGAAATAAACTTGTTCTGTTTCAGCATCCACCAAAAAATCTAATCGTGCAACTCCGCTTGCACCGAATGTCTGAAAAGTCCGTATTGCAAGCTCTCTGATTTCTTCGGTAAGCTCAGAAGAGATGTCAGCGGGAATAACACGATCAGCAGAAGCCATTCCTTTATCGGCGCCTTCTCCGCTTTGATATTTATCTTTAAAAGAAAGTGTTTCTGTAGTTCCCAAAGGTTTTTCGCATACACTGGCACGGCATTCCTGTGCTGTACCTAAAACCGAACAATTTATTTCCATCAGCGGATGAACAGCTTCTTCGATCAATAAGTGAGCGTCGTACCTGAAAGCCATTTCAACTGCGTTGATTAACTCTTCTTTTGAAGCAGCTTTAGCCACACCAATACTGCTTCCTAAACTGCATGGCTTAACGATCAGTGGATATCCAAGAATTTCAGCTTCTTTGATTATTGTTTCCTGATCTGTTTCCCAGTTTGATTCATAAAAATCCAGGCTGTCTGTTACCGGGATATCATTGGCAACACACACTTGCTTGGCTTTTACTTTATCCATCCCTAAAGAAGAAGCCAAAACATCGCTTCCTGTATAAGGCACATTAAAGAATTCGCAAATTCCCTGAAACGCACCGTTTTCTCCTCCACTGCCATGAAATGCACAAACTACTGCGTAAACAGGATAAGATTTAGGCTTCGAAAATAATCCCGCAGAATTTTGTTGTTTAAGATGTGTTCTTCCGATGTCATCTTTAACAAAAGCGCATTGAAGAGCATTTTTCTCCAGTAAGGACAAATCCTTGTAAGTTTCTAATTCTAAAAGCTGGTTGCCTGTAAACCATTTTCCGGACTTACTTATATACAACGGAACGAGGTTATATTGAGAGTTTTCCATACTGGAAATAGCTTGTATAGCTGAAAGCACAGAAACTTCATGTTCAGGAGAAACGCCACCGAAGGCAATTATCAAATTCTTAGTAGACATAGAGATAATGAAATTTTTTATTGATGGAAAATAGGGAATTGTTTGTGCTTTTCATTAACAATTAAACTCTTTCAAATTTGTTCCGACACAAGTTTTTTCTGATCTTTAATGTCCTGTCAAATCTTCAAAATACATACATGAAAAAAGTAATTTCTACCATAAATGAACTGGATTTTACAATAGCTGATCTGAAGCCGATGCCGGCTCCTAAAAAAGTATTGTTAGTAAAACCAACCCATTTCGCCGTTGAGTATGTAATTAATCCGCATATGAAAGGTCATGTGGGACAAATTGATAAAATGGCTGCGATGGATGAGTGGGAGCATCTGAAAAACGGCTACGAAGAATTAGGTTTTGATATACATGTACTGGAAGGCGTTCGTGGATTGCCGGATATGGTTTTTTGCGCAAATCAGAGTCTGCCATATATAGATGAGAGCGGTAATAAAAAAGTATTGATGAGCGTGATGCATGCCGATGAACGTAAAGGGGAAGTGCCACACATTCAAAAAATGTATGAAGACAGTAGTTATCAGGTATTTCATTTAGATGAAGATAAATTTGAAGATTTTGAAGGAATGGGTGATGCACTTTGGCACTACAAAACGGGCCTGATCTGGGGTGGGTACGGATTTCGTTCTTCTCAAGAAGTGTACGACTTAATAGCTGATATGTATGATGTGCCGGTAATTAGATTGGAGCTTTTGAATGAAAAATTCTATCACTTAGATACTTGCTTATGTATTCTGGATCAAAAAACTGCACTGATCTATCCGAAAGCTTTTACCAAGAATGGACTGGATCTGATCCATGCTTTATTCGACAATGTTATTGAAGCATCTAAATATGAAGCAGAGGAACTTTTTGCCTGTAACGCAACATCTCCTGACGGCAAAAATGTGTTTATTCAGCAAGGCTGCACGGATGTAAACCAGAAATTGAGAGATCATGATTTTAATGTGCATGAATTCAGTACTGCTGAATATCTGAAAAGCGGCGGTAGTGTATTCTGTATGAAAATGATGTTGTGGTAGGGTTTAGTTGATTGGTAGATTAGTTAATAAGGAAGAACTTATTCACTTATTCACTTATCAACCTTCAATCTAGGTCCATTTTTTATTTTACATCACTCTGCCTACTTTCATAGCAATAACTAACTAAACTTTGCTATGAAAAAGCTTTTCCTTCCTGTATTTGCACTTTTGTTTGTTTTTGGGGCATGTGATCCTGAACTAAATCGTTTGAAACAACAAGCTGATAACATCACCATAATACGGGACGATTTCGGAGTTCCTCATGTGTATGGCAAAACGGATGCAGATGCTGTTTTTGGTTTAATGTATGCTCAGGCTGAAGATGATTTTCCCCGAATTGAAAGAAACTACGTGTGGGCTATTGGCCGGCTTGCAGAAGTAGAAGGTGAGGATGCTTTATACAGCGATCTTCGCGCCCGATTATTCATGACTAAAGAAGAAGCTATTCAAAACTATAACAATGCTCCGGATTGGCTTAAAGAATTGTGCGACGCCTGGGCTGATGGATTGAATTATTATCTGGCTACTCATCCCGAAGTAGAACCTATGCTACTCGAAAAGTTTGAACCGTGGATGCCTATGTATTTTAGTGAGGGATCGATTGGTGGTGATATCGAACGAGTTTCAACCAGAAGAATTCAGGCGTTCTATGAGGATAAAGCTTCACTTTCATTGAATGAATTTGGAAACGGATTAACTGTTGTTGATCCGTATGAAGAACCAAAAGGATCAAACGGAATTGCAATATCCGGTGATCTCACGGAATCAGGAAATGCGATGTTGCTGATCAATCCTCATACTTCTTTTTATTTCCGTGGAGAAGTTCATGCTGTGAGTGAAGAAGGCTTGAATGCATACGGTGCGGTAACCTGGGGACAGTTTTTTATCTATCAGGGATTTAATGAGAATACCGGTTGGATGCACACTTCTACTTACACGGATGTGATCGATGAATTCAAAGAAACTATCGAAGAGCATGACGGAAATCTCATGTACAAATACGGAGAAGAATGGAGAGAAGTTGAGACAGATTCAGTCACTTTGAAGTATCAGGAAGACGGCAAGATGCTTGAGAAAACCTTTCCGATGTATCGAACACACCACGGACCCATCACACATATGATAGATGATCAGTGGGTAGCAACGGCAATGATGTGGGAACCGGTTAAAGCACTGGAGCAATCTTATACCAGAACAAAGAAAGCGAATCATGCTGAATTCAATGAGATGATGGAGATCAAGACCAATTCATCTAACAATACCGTTTTTGCTGATTCAGAAGGAAATATCGCTTACTATCACGGGAATTTTATTCCGATCAGAGACACGCAATTTGATTATACACGGCCTGTAGATGGAAGCGATCCTGCAACCGATTGGCAAGGACTTCATCCGGTAGACGAAGCAATCACTTTGCTGAATCCCGGTAATGGATGGATCCAAAATGCAAATTCGACTCCTTTTACAGCGGCAGCTGAATTCAGTCCAAAGAAAGAAGACTACCCGAATTACATGTCTCGAATTTCTGAGAACTTTCGCGGAGTACATGCGCAAGACCTTTTATCAGAAGCAGAGAACCTGACACTAGACGGATTGATCGATCTGGCTTACTCACCCAGAGTTCCCGCTTTTGAAGAGTTGATTCCGGGAGTTGTTCGGGCTTATGATCGTTCTAACAATAAATACGGAGTTCCTAAAGAAGCGATCGATGTATTAAGAAATTGGAATTTTGAAACAAATGCAGAATCAGTTGCGATGACCATTGCTCATTTTTATGGGATCAATTTTATGAGAAATGGAGAAGCTCCTGATGGATTGAGTTTCATGGAGCGGTTTTCTTACTACGGAACCAAAGCTCCGTTCAAAGAGCGATTAGAAATTCTGAAAACAACTCTAGATCAGCTTGACGAAGATTTTGAAAGCTGGAATACAGCCTGGGGGGAAGTAAACCGTTTCCAAAGGCTAGACGGAAGTATTGAGCCTTATTTTGATGATACCCAACCAAGTTTACCTGTTGGTTTTGCCTCCGGCAGATGGGGAGCCTTGGCTTCTTATGGGGCACGAACCTACGATACTAAAAAGATCTACGGAACTTCAGGAAACAGTTTTGTGGCCGTTGTAGAATTTGGAGATAGTTTAAAAGCAAAAAGCATCCTCGCCGGCGGACAAAGTGGAGATCCTGATTCGCCTCACTTCTTTGATCAGGCAGAACCCTATATCAATGCCAATTTCAAAGATGTAGCCTATTACCGGGACGATGTGGAAGCCAGAGCGGAAGAGATGTATAAGCCGGGGAAGAGAAAGGAATAATGAACCCCTGAACATCGAACATCCAACAAGGAACATTCAATGTTGAATAGTTCGTCATCCTGAACTTGATTCAGGATCTGTGTAGGGCAAATTTCCAATTAAAGCTCGTCATCCTGATTCCGAAGTTTCGGAACGAAGGATCTTACAGGATTTCAAACAAGTTTTTCTGACCCACTCTTTTTCTCTCCCTATCAATAGGGAGAGAGACTCTTTTACTAAACTATAATTTCGTTAACAAGTCCTCTTCCCTTGGCGAAGGGAAGAGACAGAGATGGGTTCGCAAATACAGGCTGTGCAATTTCTGCTCGCTACAGATTTCGGATCAAGTTCTGAATGACTTTAAAAGTAAAAAAGTCTCCCTTCGAAGGGAGATGATTATCCAAACGGTTCTTTGAATAATCCGAGGGATGTGTGAAGTTTACTAATTCTTAAACTTTACACATCCTCCGTCTTTCGATCTGTTAGATCAAAATCCACCTCCTTCAAAGGAGGATTTTCAATCTGAATTTATAAAAAAACTCCTGTCTGTCATTTCGACCGGAGGGAGAAATCTAAAGATTAGTTCTAAGTACATAGCTCTGCCTTGGATATGATCCAATAAAAAAGCCCCACGTTAAAAAATGTGGGGCTTTTTAAATCAATTAATCAGTGATTAAAGTCAGCGATCAATCTTCACCCAAAAACGGATATCTGTAATCGGTTGGAGTTACAAAAGTTTCCTTGATCGTTCTTGGAGAAACCCAGCGCAGCAAGTTGATCATAGATCCGGCTTTATCGTTGGTTCCGGAACCTCTTGCTCCACCAAATGGCTGCTGACCAACAACGGCGCCGGTCGGTTTGTCATTGATGTAGAAGTTTCCGGCAGATTGCTCCAATCGTTTGGTTGCAAGCTCGATCATATATCTGTCTTGACTGAAAATAGAACCTGTCAATGCATACGGAGAAGTGTTATCAACCAACTCGAGTGTTTCTTCGAATTTGTCTTCGTCATATACATAAATGGTAATAACCGGACCAAAGATCTCTTCGCACATAGTCGTGTACTTCGGATCTTTAGAAAGCAGAACAGTTGGCTCTACGAAATAACCTTTCGACTTATCGTAGTTACCACCTGCGATCACTTCTACATCATCACTGGCTTTGGCATCGTCGATGTACTTTGCAATATTATCGAATGACTTCTCATCAATAACGGCATTTATGAAATTACTGAAATCTTCCGTGCCACCCATTTTAAATGACTTAAGATCTTCAATCACATAGTTTTTCACATCTTCCCAAAGGTTAGACGGAATGTAAGCTCTGGAAGCCGCTGAACATTTTTGTCCCTGAAATTCAAAAGCACCACGGGTAATTGCGGTTGCAACTTGTTTTGCTCTGGATGATTTGTGAACCATGATGAAATCTTTTCCGCCTGTTTCACCAACAATTCTTGGGTAAGACTTATACTTTTTGATGTTCTCACCAATCGTTCTCCAGATATGCTGGAATACTCCGGTGCTTCCGGTGAAGTGGATTCCACCAAAATCTTCATGTGAGAAAATTACATCTCCGGTTGTTGGTCCGTCTACGTAGATCAGATTAATTACGCCATCTGGAACACCCGCTTCACGGAAAACTTCCATCAATACATTTGCAGAATAGATCTGGGTGAAAGCAGGCTTCCAAACAATGGTGTTACCCATCATCGCTGCAGAAGTTGGCAGGTTACCTGCAATAGCTGTAAAGTTGAATGGAGTAAGTGCGAATACGAATCCTTCCAACGGACGTTGTTCCAATCTGTTCCATACGCCATCTGATGATTCCGGCTGTTGAGAGTAAATTTGAGTCATGTACTCAACATTGAATCTTAAGAAATCGATGATCTCACATGCAGAATCAATTTCAGCTTGAAATGCATTTTTTGACTGACCCAACATAGTTGCCGCGTTCAGTTTTGCACGGTAAGGACCTGCGATCAATTCAGCAGCTTTCAGGAAAATACTGGCTCTGTGTTCCCAACCCATATTTGCCCAATCTGCTTTCGCTTCCATAGCAGCATCAATAGCCTGCTTAACATGAGAAGCATCACCTTCAGAAAAATGACCTAAAATATGCTTGTGGTCATGTGGTGGAGACATTGGCTTTTTGTTATCGGTAGTAACTAATTCGCTTCCGATATACATTGGAACGTCAATTTCTTTTGATCGAGCTTCTTTGAGTGCAGCCTGAAGTTCTTCTCTTTCAGGAGAACCCGGAGCGTAGCTCAAAATAGGTTCGTTGATTGCCGGTGGGACATTAAAAAATCCTGTTGCCATGGTTTCTGCTTTCCGTTTTGAAATTCAAATTTTTAGAGACTTAAATATACGGTTTTCCCGATGGATTATGAAGGAAGGTTAGTTAAAGGTTATTAGTTATTGGAGGAGCACTAATAACAAATAACTAATTATCTCTTTAAAGCAGCTTTACTGAAAATGCAGTCCGTTATATCCTGATTGACCTTTATCGTATCTTACTTATGAGCGATAATAAGATTATTTTCTTGTTGGATGTTCCCTAGGCTTTCCCAATCAAGTCCTGAGCAATAATACTGGATGAGAGTACGCCCGGTAAACCTGCTCCCGGGTGAGTTCCTGCTCCAACGAAATACAAATCTTCCACATCTTCGGATTTATTATGAGGGCGGAACCAAGCAGATTGAGTCAAAATCGGCTCCACTGAAAATGCCGAGCCTTTGTGGCTGTTTAAAACATCTCTGAAATGGATTGGGTCGATATAATGCTCAGCCACTATGTTTTCTTGAAGATCAGGTAGATAATTTTCCTCCAAAAAATTCATAATAGCATCACGATATTTCGGGGCAAACTCATTCCAGTCTGTTCCGCTATCCAAATGAGGAACAGGAGAAAGCACATAAAACCCTTCGTGTCCTTCCGGAGCAATGCTTGAATCAGTAATAGTCGGCATATGCAGATAAAGAGAAAAATCATCAGCTACATGCTTTTTATGGAAAATATCATCCAGTAACCCTTTATAGCGTTTACCAAGAATGATGTTGTGATGAGCTAAACCTGAATCCAGATATCTTTTCTTAGTTCCGAAATAGATCACGAAAAGAGACATGCTGTACTTGGTTCGATCGATCTTTCTGTCAGTATATTTTTTCCTGTGCCTGGAATCGATCATATTCTTATAAGTGAATCCAACATCAGCATTGGAAACTACAATATCAGCTTCCAGAATTTCACCGTTTTTTAGTCGAACGCCTGTAGCTTCGCCATTCTTAACCAGTATCTCATCTACTTCAGTTTGCAGATGGAATTTGCCTCCCT
The DNA here is from genome assembly GCA_017643645.1 of Balneola sp. Lineage (GTDB taxonomy): Bacteria > Bacteroidota > Rhodothermia > Balneolales > Balneolaceae > Balneola. The sequence continues at coordinate 29,282 of JAEPNB010000005.1, read as the reverse complement.
GTTCTGTAATTAATTTTTCAAATGCATTTACAATTGCTCCGGTGCCGCCCATCGCATAATGAACTCCCCATTCTCTTTCTAAGTAATGGATCATGGCATAAATAGAAGTGGTGTCAAATGGATTTCCACCTACTAATAATGGATGAAATGAAAAGCATTGACGTAAAAAATCATCCTTTATAAACTTAGACACATATTTATAAACGGTTTTATAGGATTGTAGCTTAATCAGATCGGGAGCAACTTTCATCATATCCATAAACTTCAAAAAAGGTTGATCTGCAAGCTCTACAAAGCCTTTTTGAAATATGGCTTTAGTAGTTTTTAAGAACTTCTCGTAACCGTCTACATCACCCGGACTTCTTTTCTCAATCTCCTTGATCGTAAATTCATGATCATTGTTGTAATCAAATTTTTCGCCATTATGGTCGAATATTCTGTAGAAAGGATCACAGGGTACAAATTCTATATAATCCGATCTTTTTTTACCTGCGGCTTCCCAGATATCATCAAACATAAATGGGGCAGTAATTACCGTAGGGCCTCCGTCAAACTTAAACCCGTTTTTCTCATAAACGTAAGCACGTCCACCAAGCTTATCTCTCTTTTCTAAAATGGTGATATCATGCCCGGCGGATAACAAACGTGAAGCGGCTCCTAACCCTCCGAAACCACTTCCAATAACAATGATTTTTTTTTTCATGCTGAATTTTTATTCGATTCAATCGCTAAACCGAAAAACACAGGGAATAAATCCCGGGTTTATCAATCATTTTCGATTTGCTTTACAAAACCGCTAAACCCTTTTCTTTTAAGGCTACGCATGTCTTTTTCAGCTTTGCTTCTATCTTTATAAAGTCCGTAATAGATCCTGTACACAGTTCCTGAATTCAGGTTCAGGGTTTCAACTCTGCTACCTTTAATTTTTTTTGATTGAGTTTGGGCAGGAGCAAGGTCATTATATGAGCCTAGTTGAACAGTATATGTAGGGACTTTGAGGTCTGTAACCCGGGAGTTTTTCAAATCTCCTTTTACCAAATAAATAGTCACATTTGCTGTTCCGGGACCGATCATATCAACCGCTTGTGCTGCACCTTTCGAGAGGTCAATAATCCGGTTTTTCGCATAAGGGCCCCGATCGTTTATTCTTACACGAATTGATTTTCCATTGTCCTCATTTACTACAATAACTTCTGAATTGAACGGAAGAGTGCGATGAGCAGCAGAGATCCCATTCATATCAAAAGTTTCTCCATTAGCAGTTAAACGACCATTAAAATTGGGGCCATACCAACTTGCAACTCCTGTTTCAATTAACCGGCCCTTCTTAGTGGGTAACGAGGATGTAGATGTAGTTACAGAGCTATTCGCATCTCCTGTTTTAGATGCCCGCCGTGTTGCACCACAAGAGATAAGAAACATGAGTGTAACTACACATAGAAGCACATGTTTTAATAATCGCATAGATAGATGATGAGTTTTCTTTCTGAAGATAAACAATTCAGTTACCTAAATACCACCCGAATGGGTAGTGAAAAAATAGATGTCTTGGATTACGTTAGCGATAACCAAATCGATCATTATGAATTATAAGTCTTGTTGTTATATCGTTTGTTTCATTTCCTTAATGCCTTTGGCTGTATTTTCACAAAGTGGGATTTTACCGGCTTCAGGCTTTGTTTCTAATAATAATGTTTCTCTGGTATTTTCAGCAGGAGAAACTATAGTCGGTGAATTTGCAAATGAATCTATTAGTTTAGCGGTAGTTTCAATTCCTGATTTACCCTTGGTACCAACTTCAACGGAAGGGTTAGCTGATGTTCCAAAAGAGTTTGGGTTGAGCCAGAATTATCCAAACCCATTCAACCCTTCCACAACAATTAATTACGCACTTCCAAAAGCGTCTGATGTGTCCATTGACGTATTCAATATTCTGGGCAAAAAAGTAGCCTCATTAGTAAACCAGAGAAAAACAGCAGGGAACCATACCGTACAGTTTCAGGCGGCAAATTTATCCAGTGGAGTGTATTTCTACACGCTTCGGGTGGGGGGCAGAGTGCTCAAATCTAAAAGAATGTTATTAATTAAATAAAAATAGTCATGAAATCATTTATACAAAAAATAGTATTTAGCATTGCTGTATTTATAGTAACGGCAACAACTGTATATGCCCAGGTACCTCAGGGATTTAATTTTCAGGCAGTAGCCAGAGGAGCAAATGGAGAAATTTTAGCCGAGCAGGCTTTAGGGGTTCAGGTTTCTATCATAAAAGGAACAGAAGATGGTAATCCGGTTTATGAAGAAGCGCATACTGTAACAACAAATCCTTTAGGATTGATGCAGATTGTAATTGGAGAAGGAACTCCGGGTGAAGGACAGGTTTTTTCAGAAGTTGACTTCGGGAATGATAACTATTTTGTGAAATTAGCGATAGATCCTGCTGGGGGTACGGAGTATGCTGATCTTGGAACTACCAGATTGTTATCTGTTCCTTATGCATTGGTTGCTCAAAAAGCGGTTGAAGGCGGAACAGGATCAGGTGGCGAGATTACAGAATATAATTTGAATACATCTGAAAATGACACTTCCTTTATTGTTAATGCAACCGGCTCAAAATCAATATCAGGAGCTTTGAAGGTCAGATCAGAAACAGAAGGTTCCAACAGAGGTGTTGATTCAAGAGTAATTTCAGGTTCAGGGAATGAAAGTTCTCAACTGGGGTCCTATGGAAGAGCTGAAGGAGAGGGAACCGGATCTCATTTTGGATCATATGGAATAGCGCTGGGATCAGGTGGTGGAAATAACTACGGAACCTTTGGCTGGGCAGAAGGCACGGGAAAATTTAACTTCGGGGTTCAGGCTGTTGCAAGAGGTGACGGATCAGGTGAAATAGTTCCATTAGGAGAGGAAGTAGATTTTAATTTCGGTTCATATAATATTGCAGGAGGCTTTTATTCAAGCGGAAACCTGAATGGAAATGTTGGGGTTGAAGCCCAAGCAGCAGGAGAAAATGGAAGCAGAATTGACTTTGGTGTTATTGCAAGAGCCATTGGAACCGGAAACAGTCCAAATATTGGTGTTCGTGGAGAAGCATTTAATTCTCCTCAACAAAATGTAGCCTTAGAAGGTGAAGCAAGTGGAAGTACTTCTAATCTAGGATTAAGACTGAATGTACACAGCGGAAGTTCTAACATAGGGATGGAAGTTAATGCAGATACAGCAGCTATCTTGAACGGCCACTCAGTAATTAATGGAGATCTTACTGTTAATGGAACTATTAACGGCTCTGGTGTAGGTAGTGGAGAACCTGTTACCAGTTACACATTTGATACAGGAAGTCCTGATTCTACATTTACAGTCGATGTTTCCGGTACACAAAGTGGTACCGGGATTATTTCTACATCATCAACAGATGGTGCTAATTCTGGAATCGAAGGAAAAGCACATTCCGGAGCAGGGAATGCTGAATTCCAAGTCGGTACATATGGAGAAGCAACTGGTGAAGGAACAGGAACACATATTGCAGTGTATGGTTCTGCTGTTAACCCGGAGGGTGTTGGAACTGTAGGAAGAAGATATGGGCTTTACGGACAGGCCAGGTCAGTTGGTAGAGAAAATATTGGTGGCTTTGGAGTCGGACTTGGAGCCGGAGATGGTGAAGTTGTAGCAATCGGAGATGAATTTGCAAGCGGTGAATTCAACGTAGGTGGCTTCAATATTGGTATGGTTGGGTTCGCAAGACAAAACCTCAATGGAAATATTGGTATCAGAGGTTATGTTTATGGAACAGACGGAGCCAGAGAAAACAGAGGAGTTTCTGCAGAAGCAGTAACTCAAGCAAGTGGGCGCAACATTGGTACTCAAGCAATTGTTCATAGTTCACAAACTAAAAACATAGGCTTTCAAGCACTTATGTTTGATGGAGGTACAGGTGTAACATCCGAAGATAATCTTGGGATTGAGTTAGATATTTCAAACTCTTCAACTTCCAGTAATAAGGGAATAACCGCTAACATAAATGGAGTATCAGTAAATAATACTGGCCTGGAAGTAAATGTTAGTGGTGGTTCAAGTTCGAATATTGGAATGATCGTAAATGCAACAACTGCTGCAGAATTGAACGGTAATGTTTATGTAAACGGTGACCTAAATTATTCCGGATCTCTTAACAATACTTCAGACCGTAATTTGAAGGAGAACATTCAGCCATTGCAAAATGGAATAGAAACGATAATGGAGCTCAATCCAACTACCTACAACTTCAGAGGTGATGGAGAATATAAAGGGTTGGCTTTATCAACCGGGCTTCACTACGGACTGATTGCTCAGGAAGTGGAAGAGGTATTACCATCACTGGTAAAAGATAATAAGCACACTTATTTGGAGTCGGCCGAGGGAACCGGACCAAATAATCCGGATGAGAAAACAGAGGTTAAAGTCATGGAATATAAAACCATGAATTATACAGAATTGATTCCGGTACTTATAAAAGCAGTACAAGAACAGCAAAAACAGATCGAAGAGTTAAAAGCTAAGATCAAAGATCTGGAAAAGAAGTAAACAGTAGCAGAAATAATACTTAAAGCCTGAAGAGGGATAGGCTTTAGGGGTTTTTCTGTCCTAAGTATAAGTCAAATTGTAGCTTGCTTAACATGTTATGGTTGATGGGGAAGCCCGCTCGAGTAATTTTGAGCGGGCTTTTTGTTTTAATTTTGGTCAGGATTATAAGGACTGTATCTTCTCGGTAATCTAATTTATCTACAGAATGTATATTACTTATTATCTGATTGCTGCCAATGCGATAGTTTCTCTTGTCGGCTTATTTATTTATCCAAAGGTCATTGAAGTTGGAATGATGATGCCCTACCGAACCATCAGAAATAAATCTTGGTATGAGCTGATAACATCCGGCTTTGTTCATGGAAGCGTATCTCATTTGTTGTTTAATATGATAACGCTCTTTTTCTTTGGACCTGTTTTAGAAATGCAGATTGGAGAGGTTCAGTTTCTGGGACTCTATTTTACCGGTTTGATCGCATCCTCAATTCCGTCTTTAATAAAACACAAAGACAACCCCCAGTATGCAACACTGGGAGCTTCTGGAGCAGTAGAGGCAGTTCTATTCGGATTTATACTCTTATTCCCTTTTGAGCCTCTTTACCTGATGTTGATTCCAATAGAGATCCCTGCCCTTTTATTTGGTATCGCTTTTATAGGTTACAGTATCTATGCAAGCAAAAAAGAGGGAACTATCAATCATGAAGCTCATATAGCCGGCGCTGCATGGGGAGTATTTTACATGCTGGCTTTTGTTCCCTTTGCGCTCGATCACGTATTATCGATGCTGGGACTAAATTAGTAATTAGTATTTTGTACCTAGATGTTAGGCTGTTGATACATTCTAACGTCTAGGTACTAATTACTATATTTATCCATTTTTGCTTCTGAACTCGATCATAAAGTCAGTCAATGCTTTTACACTACTCAATTCACAAGCATTGTAAATACTGGCTCTGATACCACCTACACTCCTGTGTCCTTTAAGAGCAACAAGATTGTGGGTTTTTGCTTCTGATAAGAATTGTTGTTCCAGATCTTCAGAAGGCAACCGGAAGGTAACATTCATTTTTGATCGGGATTCAAGCTCAGCAGTTCCGCGATAAAAATCATCCGAATCGATAGTACTGTAAAGAAGTTCAGCTTTCTCGGTGTTCACTTTTTCAAAATGCTTGAGACCGCCTTTATTCTCCAGCCACTTAAGAACTAAGCTTACCAAATAAATAGTAAATGTAGGCGGAGTATGAAATAACTTAGCAGTGTGGGTGCGGTAATCGAGCATAGTCGGGATATCAGATTTGTTGATCTTTGCCAGAAAATCTTTTCTGATAATTACTACAGCAACACCGGATGGCCCCAGGTTTTTCTGAGCACCTGCATATATCAATCCGTACTTATCAATGTTTATAGGGCGAGAAAGAAAATCTGAAGAAGCATCACAAATTAAAGGCACACCGTTGGTTTCCGGTTCAGAAGGGAACTGCGTACCAAAAATCGTGTTATTGGAAGTATAATGAACAAAATTGGCATCAGGAGTTAAATTCAGATCTCCGGAAGTTGGTACTCTGCTAAAGTTAGAATCTTCACTGCTGAAAGCGATATTTACGTTTCCGAATCTCTTTGCCTCTTTAATTGCTTTCTGAGACCACGCACCTGTATTGATGTAATCTGCTGTATCACCTTCATTTAGAAAGTTCATTGCTACTTGAAGGAATTGTAAACTGGCACCACCTTGAAGAAATACAACCTCAAAATCATCTCCAAGACCAAGGATATTTTTAAGACTTTCTGTAGCGTCCGTATTTACCTTGGTGTAGTCCGGTCCGCGATGGCTCATTTCCATTATAGATGAGCCTGTTCCGTTATAGTTTAACAGTTCAGATTGAGCCTGTTCTAGAACTTCCAGTGGTAAAGCAGCTGGACCTGCACTAAAATTATGAGCGCGTTTCATGTAATAAGTGAGTGTGAGTTAAAAAGTGTGAATTAAAAATCCGGAACGTAATTTAGGTTCGAACCAGGTTGATTTAGGAGGCATTAGTAATCCTGCATCAGAAACATCAACAAGCTCCCGGATATTGGTTGGATACATACTAATTGCCATATCAGCTTTGCCGGAATTCACCAGTTTCTCCAGTTCGTTGGTGCCCCTGATTCCGCCAACAAAAAATAGGTTTTTATCCGTGCGTTGATCCGAAATGCCTAGTAATGGTTCAAGCAAATGTTCCTGCAGTCTGGCTACATCTAATGAAGATGCAACATCAGATTTATTACTCCCAGGAAGTGATAGTGTGTGCCAGCTTCCATCCAAATAAACACATATATCGCCTTTGTTTTCCGGTTCAGGATTTGTTGTTTGTGTGAGTTCAAATTTGTCTTTCAACGTGGCAAGAAAATTATCCGGAGTGGAATATACAATTCGGTTATAGGAAAGGATCTCCATTTGTTGCATCGGAAAAACTACGGCAGGAAAGTAGTTATACTCTTCCTCACCTGTATGATTCGGATTCTGTTTCTTCATTTGAGCAGCTGTTCTTGAAGCACTTGCACAACGGTGGTGACCGTCAGCTATGTAAAGATTTTTAATTTTTGAAAAGCCATTATCTAATTCTGTGCTGTTATCAACTTTCCAAATCTGATGTTCTACATCTTCAATCGTAACCTGATACAAAGGCTCACTGTTACTTACTGACTCCATCATTTCAGAAATTCCGGCAGTATCGTCAAAAGTTATCATAACCGGCTCAGCATGTGCTTGCTGAGTAATTATATGTTTTGTCCTGTCATCTTCCTTGTCAGGTCTGGTTAGCTCGTGCTTCAGAATAACTTCATTATCATATTCGGCCACACTAACACAACCAAAGATTCCTGATTGAGAGCGTCCTCGCCAGTTCAGTTTATAAACGTAAAGAGCGTCTTTTTCTTCCTGAACAAAATGATCCGAATCTAAAAGTTTCGATAAATTTTCAGCTCCTTTTTGATACACTTCTTCGGCATGAATATCTATACTTTCCGGAAGATCGATCTCAGGGCGAATAACATGTAAGAAGCTATCAGGTTTATTTCGAGCTAACTCTCTGGCTTCATCAGTGTTGATCACATCGTATGGGACACTAATTATGTTTTTTGCAGATTCAGGTTTTGGTCGCCATGCCTTAAATGATTTTACTACTGCCATACGTGATAATAATTTTGGATTTGGTGTATAAATAAAGGTAATTAAAAATCATCTTTATTTATGTGAAAACACCTTATTTTTATAAAAACTACTAAACGAAATAAATCGATAGATGAATACTGATAATTTAAATCCTGAACAACAAGACCAATTGCTGTGTATGATGTTAATTCAACAGCATCAGCAAATTGCTATGATGGGGCTGGGAAAGCTGCAAAATCCGGCTACAGGTGAAATGGAGAAAGATCTTTCTTCAGCTAAATATGCCATCGATACTCTGAATATGTTGGATAAATACACAAAAGGAAATCTTCCTCAAGAGCTGAAAGGATTTTTGGATCAAACACTTACCACTCTTCGTTTAAACTACGCCGACGAAAAAAAGAAAGGTGAGAGCACACCTTCAGAAGAGTCAAAGAGTGAAGATTAAAAAAATAGAAGCAGCCGGCGGGATTGTATATAGAAGAGCAGGGAAAAATCAAACTGAGGTTTTAATGATCTTCAGAAACGGTTTTTGGGATATCCCGAAAGGCAAAAGAGAGAAAGGTGAAACAATTGAGATGTGCGCGAGAAGAGAAGTGATGGAAGAGGTTGGCGCAGATTCGCTTCCACTAATCACTAACGAACTGGTTTCTTCAAAGCATTCGTATAACCAAAAAGGTAAAATATACGATAAGACAACTTATTGGTTTGCCATGAATTTTGAGAAGCCTCAATCTTTTACTCCTGAAACTTCAGAAGGAATCGAATTGGTAGAATGGGTCGAGATTGATAAAGCTATTGGGAAAGTAGGTTTTGAAAATCTCGTTCCCGTTTTGGAGGATTTCAAAGTAAAACTACCGGACATAAAAAAAGCGTGATTGTTGCCAATCACGCCTTTTCAATTTGATCTGAAAATGTATCAGTTACTGAGTTTAAATAAAATCGGTAAACTCATCTGAACTTGTACAGGTCTACCACGCTGCATTCCCGGAGAGAACTTAGCAGTTTTAACAACTCTGAGTGCTTCTTCATCACACCCACCGCCAATTCCACGAATAACACGCGGGTTTACAACGTTGCCGTTTTCGTCAACAACAAATTGCACTGTAACGCGACCTTCAATACCAGCTCTGATCGCAACCTGTGGATATTTCACTCTTTTTTGAAGACCTGCCTGTCCACCTTTAAGTTCCGGCATATTTTCCACAACTATAAAGATTTCCTCTTCTTCATCATCTGGTGGAGGAGGAGGTGGTGGTAAATCCATTGGTCCGTCCAAATCGAACTCAGCTATATCCAAAATCTCGTCCTCGATGATCTCATCATTAGGAACCTCAACAGGGACCGGCGGACGCGGTGGTGGAGGTGGAGTTTCAATTTGTTTCGTTTGAATTGCCTCTTCCATCACAACTTCTTCCTGCTCATCAATCGGAGGAGGGGTTGGGGGAGGACTGTATAAGTTTATTCGTACAGCTGCAATAATAAAAAGTAATGCTACAATTAAACCTACTTCAAGGTAAATATTGTAAGATCGCTTTAAATCAGCCTTTGAATCTTTTCTTCTGTTAATCATAATGAATGCCTTTTTTCATGAACTTTAAAGAAAATGATATTTCAGTTTGACTGCAAGTAATATTTTGATCTTTATGTAAAAAAAACGCGTTACATAAAGAATTATTCTGTCTGATAAAACTAAATACTATCTTTTTAGTTTAAAGCTGACAGATTGAACCATCTTTACCCTTACTAAAGTCCCGTTTTGAACTCCGGGAGAGAATTTTACCATTTTAATAACTCTAAGAACTTCTTCATCAAGTTTTGGATGAACACTTCTTATAATTTTGGGTTCGGTAACATTTCCCTGCTTATCTAAAATAAATTGAACCATTACTCTTCCTTCTATACCAATGTCCTGAGCAAACTTTGGATATTTAATTTTCGAATACAAGGCTTCTTGTCCACCAATAATTGTAGGCATGTGAAGAAGGAAAGTAACAGGCTCAACATCGTTATCAGGAGCCGGATTGGGGGGTAAAGATATTTTTTCATTAAAATCTCCAAATTCAGGAAACTCAGGAATATCGATATCTATTGGGGTATCATTTGGCTTGGGGGTAAATATCATTGGTTTTTGGGGAGCAACTTTTTCCGGGGGTGTGACCGGAGGAAGATCAATAATTTCTTCCGGATCTACAGAAATCTGATTTGAAATGCCTGAATCATTTTCGGATCCGATATTAACATTTGTAGCAGCGATCAAAAATAAGAGCGAGCAAATAATTCCAATTTCAGAAAGTATGAAATGATTTTTTTTGAGGTCGAAGTAGCTATTCTTTTTCATAAAGCAAGAGATTTTGTTAGTGGGGTGCTCTAATAATAAATCTCTTTTTAAATGATCTTAGTATAACATAATCATGCAGTATGAGCTTTTTCAGACGAGAATATGGATTTGAAGATAAAATGAAGAACAAAAATTGCAAATAATGCTCCACATGCATCAGCAACGAAATCCATTGTTTCGGGACTTCGGTTAGTTGGTACTACAAATTGTAGAAATTCAATTAATAGCCCATAGAAACATCCAAGAGAAAATACTTTCCAAAGGCTGGGTTTTCTTTTTGTGTTGCTTGCTCTGAAAATTCCTACCAAAAAAGTCCAGCCCGCAAACATGATGAAATGCCCCAGCTTATCATAGTCCCAAATATTCAGAGATAATGAGGTTTTAGATGGATACAACGTAGCAACCAGTATAGTTACCGTTGTGATAACTACAAGTACCCCGAAAAAGCGTTTATATTTAAAAATAATATCGATGTGTTAGTCCGCCTAGATTAAATGAATTGGCTCAAGTTCAGATTTTGAATTTCTGAAATGAGCATCTGCTTTTTGCTTGCCCTCAATTAGTGCTTTGATGCATGCTGAATCAGGTTCTTTCAAAGCCAACAAATATCCACTTATTTTGCCGGCAAGTATATCTCCAAAACCCGCGCGGGAAAAAATTCGTGTATCGTATCCCGTTAAATAAGTATTCCCAGAAGTTGTTCCCAAAACACAAGGAAATCCTTTTGACAAAACTGTGACACCATTTTCCTTCGCGACTTTCGAAACCTGGATTAATCGATCAAACCCATCCCGAACTTCTGAATGTAATAGCTTTTTCAATTCACCGGGATGAGGTGTGAGAATCCAGTTGGCTTCATCAGGTTTTTTCCAACCATCAGATTCAGAAAGAGCGAATAGAGCGTCAGCATCGATAACAACGTTTCCATTAAAATCAGAAAGTAATTCTTGAAGAAAATTTAAGGTTTCAGGATCTCTGCCAAGCCCGGGTCCGATTAGTAGCGATCCTGATTTTTCATTTAAAATCGATTGTACCTGCTCAAAGTGAGAAGTTGCGAAATAAGTGTCTTTATCAGTGCCAACGGATTTTTTGATGATCTGAGTCAGGTTCTTTTCATAAATATTGAGTAATCCTTTTGGAGTGATCAGAACCACAGCTCCAACCCCGGTACTCCAGGCACTTTGTGCTGCTAGAATTGCCGCTCCGGTTAACCCCTCCGAACCTGCTATTATATAAAGAACTCCTCCATCATATTTGTGTTCGCGCTTTTTCTGCTGAGTGTTTGATTCTGAAAACCAATCTTCATGGATCAGAAAAGCAGACTTCTCTTTAAAATGATTCGGAAATGGAAGTTCGCAAAGCACAATTTCACCAGAATGCTCGAATCCGTCATTTAGATAGAACCCGGTTTTCAATGCCCCGAATGTAATAGTAAAATCGGCAAGTACAGCATTTCCCATTTTACTACCTGTATCAGCGTGTAAACCTGAGGGGAGATCCAGCGAAAAAACAGTTTTATCAGACCGGTTTATTTCATTGATCACTTCATCAAAAGGAGCTCGAACACCAGAATTTAATCCTGTACCAAACATACCGTCCACAACAAAATCATATTTGCTAAAATCGAAACCAGAGCCCCATTCAACATAAGTGATGTTTCCTTTCAACTGCTTGAGCAGTTCGAGATTCTTAGAAGTATCTTCACTTAAAGCATCAGCTCCTCCAACAAAACAGATAGTAACCGGATGATCTTTCTCAGAAAGAATTCGCGCTACAACTAAAGCATCTCCGGCGTTGTTTCCTTTTCCGCATATAAACAATCCATGAGATTTAGAATCGATTTCAGTTAGGATGAAATCCGCAGCTTTAGTACCTGCGATCTCCATTAAAGTGAATCCATCAATCCCAAATTCATTGATGGTCCGTTCGTCCATTCTCCGGCACTGTTCCGCAGAACAAAGATGATATGGATATGGAATTTTAAGCATCTTGTTATATAGTTAACCTCGAAGAACATAAAGGAATCATACTAAAGCTTCTAAAATCTTTGTGCTCTCTGTGGTTTAATAATCAGTAAGACCTAGCAAATAACACTTTCTGTTTCGATGGTTTTCCCGTAACCATGCATTTTCCTTCTTTACCGTCAGTTTTTAAAGGAATACAGCGAATGGTTGCTTTGGTTTCATTTTTAACAAGCTCTTCGGTTTCTTCAGTTCCGTCCCAATGAGCGTAAATGAATCCGCCTTTTTCTTCCAGAATTTTTTTGAACTCATCGTAAGTTTCTACTTCTGAAGTAGCTTCTTCTCTTCGTTTCTTAGCAGCTTCAAAAAGATCAACCTGAATAGTTTCCAGTAATTCTTTAACCATAGAGCCGATTCCTTCACGAGATTCAAATGACTTACTTAAAGTATCTCTTCGCGCTAACTCCACATTTCCTTTTTGGACATCTCTTGGTCCGACAGCAATTCTCAACGGAATTCCCTGTGCTTCATGCTCCGCGAATTTGAAGCCCGGCTTGTAATTATCTCTGTCATCCAGTTTTACCCGAACTCCAAGATCTTTAAGCTCGTTATAAATGGAATCACCATATTCGAGAACAGTTTCTCGTTCTTCATCACTTCTGTAAATCGGAACGATTACAACCTGAGTCGGAGCTAATCTTGGAGGAATAACCAATCCCTGATCATCCGAATGCGTCATGATCAATCCACCGATCAATCGGGTTGAAACACCCCAACTTGAAGCCCAAACATATTTATGATCGCCATCGCTATCTTGAAATTTCACATCAAAAGCTTTGGCAAAATTCTGTCCTAAGAAGTGAGACGTTCCTGCTTGCAATGCTTTGCCATCCTGCATCAATGCTTCAATACAATAAGTGTCTACAGCACCTGCAAAACGCTCGCTTGCTGTTTTTACTCCGGTTATTACCGGCATGGCCATATAATCTTCGGCAAAAGTCCGATATACTTCCAGCATTTGGAGTGTCTCATCTACTGCTTCCTGTTCGGTTGCATGTGCGGTATGACCTTCCTGCCACAGAAATTCCATTGTTCTCAAGAATAACCGCGTTCTCATCTCCCAACGAACAACGTTTGCCCATTGATTCACTAAGATCGGAAGATCACGGTACGATTGGATCCAGCCTCTGTACGTATCCCAGATTATGGTTTCTGAAGTTGGTCGGACAATAAGCTCTTCTTCTAATTTGGATTCCGGATCAACTTCCACTCCGCCATCTACAGCTTTTAATCTACTGTGAGTGATAACGGCACACTCTTTCGCAAAGCCCTCTACGTGTTGAGCTTCTTTAGAAAGAAAAGATTTCGGAATAAAAAGAGGGAAGTAAGCATTTTCGTGTCCGGTATCTTTGAACATTTTGTCCAGACCTTGCTGCATGTTTTCCCACAGAGCCATTCCTGTAGGACGAATAACCATACATCCACGCACCGGAGAATGCTCAGCGAGTTTGGCTTCCTTTACAACATCCAGGTACCATTGTGAATAATCTTTTTCTCTTTTTGTGATCTTCTGCGCCATAATTTTTGAAAAACCCTGTCAGGGTTAAATTTTATTTAAGATTTAATTATTTCAAACAACCCTGACAGGGTTGCTTAAGCAGCGGAAGAAAGGTAACAAACTTAGAAGTGAGTTATAGCAGATTTCCCTGAAAAATTGTTTACGGTTGATGTTGGAAGTCCTTATATTTGGAGTTCTTTGAAAAAAAGAAAAGCCACGAAAGCTCGAAATCACAAATTGTCATTTGAAATTTGAGTTTATAAGCTTTCAATTTATTGACAAATGGCGTGGTAGCTCAGATGGTTAGAGCGCACGACTCATTAATCCGCCGGCTGGCGGACGGTTCAATTGGCGCTCTTTTTGAAAGGAAAATTTATTGCCGTGGTAGCTCAGATGGTTAGAGCGCACGACTCATAATCGTGAGGTCGACGGTTCAATTCCGTCCCACGGTACAAAAAAAAGCTCAGCTTGGAAACAGGTTGAGCTTTTTTTATTTAAAATCCCATCCGGTATCTTTACTCGAGTAGGTTTTCTTAACCGCGTAACATATTTTCAAAAACAGGGTATTAATTACCCGGATTTTATTCGGTTCTTTTAAAAACAAACTAACATCACGTGAATAGATCAGACCAGCTCGAACTCATTTATATTGCTCAAAATGTATTTCTGAAAGCGTATGAGAAGTACGAAGAAGTTGTGCAGGATTTGTCTGATGAGGAAAAAGAGCAGTCTAATATGATAACTTCTATTCACGATTCACTCCAGAACCTGAACAGAAAGATCAAAGCTCATCTGAATGGAAAGATCGATGTCAACAAACTATTGGATGAGTTCAACTTCGAAAAAGGAATTCTTGAAGGGGAACTTGATCTGGCTCAAAATGCAAATCCGAGAGTAAAGAGACTGGCAAAGAGAATATTAGTAAGTATAGATGAATTTTTGGAAAAAGCAGGAACCGGAAAAAAGTCACTGATTCCCAAAAGATTTAAAGATCCGAGTCAGTTTAAATCTAAAAAGATTGCTTATCTGTTATGGCTGGTTGGGTTTTTTGGAACACTTGGCTTTCAACGTTTTTATCTGGAGAAATATGGTACGGGACTTGGTTGGTTTGCAACCGGAGGAGCCTTTGGGTTAGGAGCTGCTTACGATCTGTTTACGTTGGGCAAACAGGTTAAAGAACACAATAGTATTGTTGAAATGAAATTCCATGAGCTAAGGCAATCCGAGAAAAAGCAACAAATTTCCGGCAGAACTGATGATTTTTATCCATAAAAAAAGCCGACCCCAAATCAATGTAGGTCGGCTAATATCATCTACAGACGGCTATTACCCCATTTGCAATTAAAACATAAGTCTAACGCTCAACACGCTCAATAGTGAGATCTACGTAATTTGCATACGTGTTTTTATGTAGACACTGTGTAAAAGACAAAACTCAAATTACAAATAACAGGTTGCGGTAAGTAAAAAAAGACTATGCAACATCATTACTTAGAGCGTAGCGGACGAGGCTGGCGGTATTTTTTAAACCGAGCTTTTTGAGAAGATTAGTACGGTGTTTGTCTACCGTTCGGGGACTAATAAATAATTTCTCTCCGATCTCAGAACTGGTTAAACCTTTTACGATATATGAAAGTACTTCCTGTTCTCTTGGAGTGATAGAAGTACGTTTTCCTTTTTTTAATCGGGATAATCTGAGGTATTCACGCGTCATCATTTTTGAAAATTGCTTACCAAGATGAGTTTCTCCTTCAGAGATCTTTTTGGCTGCTTCCACAAGTTCGATCTTATCAGCTGACTTCAGCAATAATCCGTTTGCCCCTGAATCCAGAAATTCGTTCAGCGTTTTTTCTGAAGCGTTATCTGTCAGAATTAAGATCTTAGCGTTAGGGAATTTGTCGGAGATTTTATTGGCTAATTGAATTCCGCTTATTTCAGGCATATCAAAAGATATGACACATAGTTCCGGCAACACGTTTTCGTAGGCCGTTAAAATAAGCGCGCCGTTATCTATTTCGCTGAGGATCTCAAAGTCTGCCTCACGAAGAATGGAGCTTAATCCATGCCTGAAAATTTCGTTGCCGTCCGCAACAATTGTGGTAATAGTACCCATGAGACCTCCCCAGGCTCATTGGTTTACAAATGGATAGCTAATTTAATTAAAATAGTTGGTTAGGCAAGAATTATTTTTTGTTTCCTCGAATAAGTAAACCTCTGAATCACGTAAAATTTCCAACTACACCGACCTTTAGAATTATTGGCGAGCCAAGAACGTAATGAAATCGACGGCTCCGAAGGAGCAATCATTACACTCAGGCTGATTCTTGAATATGTATCATTCGAACGGAGACCTTTTGTAATGATTAGTCGATGTAATGGAGTTCGCGCCAATAATTCTTGTCGGGAGTTTTTGGTACTTTTGTCGGTACAAAAGTACATAGAGCCAAGGAACCGGATCTTATAAAAAGGCATAGCTTAGAGCAAGGGTGCCTACTTTTGTCTTGATACAAAAGTAGCAAAAGATCAAGCCGAAGTATTTAAGACGGGTTCACTGATCCTGAGCTGAATAATCCTAAAGGTCTTCTCTCGTTCTGAGAAAGTTATTAGACTCTTCACCTGAAAGGATTATTCCTGCTTCGCAGACGCATTCGGATCACGCTCTCTTTTCCGTCTTAAATACTAAGGGCGAATTTTTCTACGATTATCAATATTAAACTGTCAACGAATCACCTGACATCTACAATCCTGAAACAAGTTCAGGATGACCCCTCTTATTCGCTACCATCTTTGCCAGAATATCAAAATTCTAAAAGCACCCAAAAACTTAACCCGCTTTTTATACTCCAAAGCACCGTTCTGAACCAATTGGTGGTTACCAATCCATCGATCAAGGAATCCACTTTGCCGTGTTTTAACGCATTGTGCTTTGGTACGGAAAGAAAAAAGGTAGAAAGCCAGATCAATATCACCAGATAAAAACCAAAAGCGTTGACGGTTGTCCAGCCTTCTATCCATGCAAGAATCCCTGAAGTTGCAAGTTCAATACTCATGACGGGCATCACAATAATCCCGGTTCTCACAGAGTGATGCTTATGGAATTTTGCGAAATTCACTTCATTTAAAAAGCGAAAAGAAGGATAATGTACTATCTGTACATACCATATCAAGCCGGTCATAAAAAAAGTGCAGAAAGTATTTATCAAAAAAAT
Organism: Balneola sp.; assembly: GCA_017643645.1. Classification (GTDB taxonomy): domain Bacteria; phylum Bacteroidota; class Rhodothermia; order Balneolales; family Balneolaceae; genus Balneola. The sequence continues at coordinate 12,499 of JAEPNB010000005.1, read as the reverse complement.
GGTTTCAAGTGACATCAAACAAGCTATTCGTTATTGTATTCCTTATTTTTGGCGATCTTATAACCAAAGTTTTCATTCTACGATTCACTTAACCTAAAAATGACTTTAAAAAGAACACATACCTGCGGAGAATTAACAGCCGAGAATATCGGTGACGAAGTAATACTAAACGGTTGGGTTGGCCCACGGCGTGATCTTGGCGGTGTGATCTTTATTGATCTGCGCGATAGGTACGGAATTACTCAAGTCGTTTTTACTGAAACTGATGAAAAAGTGCATTCCAAAGCTGAAGAACTAAGAGCTGAGTATGTGATTGGCGTGAAGGGAAAAGTGATTACTCGCGGTGAAGAAAACATCAATCCAAATTTGGTTACCGGAGAAATTGAAGTAGAAGCTACAGATCTGATCTTTTATTCAGAAGCAGAAACCCCGCCGTTTGAAATTAAAGATGGAATTGCAACCAATGAAGATGTCAGGTTAAAGTACAGATACTTGGATCTCAGACGTCCTGAATCTCAGGACAGGTTGATGCTCAGGTCAAAATTTTATCAATCAGTGCGCTCTTTCTATCACAATCTGGAGTTTGCTGAGGTAGAAACGCCTGTACTTATGCGAAGTACACCGGAAGGTGCCAGAGATTATTTAGTACCAAGCAGAGTGAATGAAGGGAAGTTCTTTGCGCTTCCTCAAAGTCCGCAGACCTACAAACAATTGCTTATGGTTTCAGGGTTTGACAGATACTTCCAGATTGTGAAATGTTTTCGTGATGAAGATTTGAGAGCAGATCGACAGCCGGAATTTACTCAAATAGATGTGGAAATGAGTTTTGTGGATGAAGAAGATATTTACTCTACTCACGAAGCGTTGATGAAAAAGGTATTTAAGGACACGGTGAATTACGAGGTTGAAACACCATTTCCAAGAATGAGCTACGAAGACGCTATGAATACTTATGGTTCAGATAAGCCGGACATAAGATTTGGATTAGAATTTAAAGATTTCTCCGAGATCGTTAAAGATGCCGAATTTAAAGTGTTCTCAGGAACAGTTGCCGATGGCGGTGGAGTAATTGGAATCACTGTTCCCGGACAAGGAGAAATGGGGCGTGGAGCGATAGACAGATTAACCGAACGTGTTAAAAAAGAAACCGGTGCAGGTGGTTTAATCTATATTAAGATGCAGGAAGACGGACCATTATGCAGCGTTGGAAAATTCCTTACTGAAGATATCGTTGCTGAAATGGTAGCAGCTTCGGGAGCTGAAAAAGGAGATCTGGTTCTAATTCTGGCCGGACCAAAACCAAGTGTTCTTAAGCAGCTTGGTCAGTTAAGGTTGATGATGGGTAAAGAATTTGGCTTGATAGATGAGAATACTTATAAGTTTTTGTGGGTAACTGAATTTCCATTATTGGAATGGGATGAGGAATCCAGAAGATACCATGCTATGCATCATCCGTTTACATCGCCCAAAGAAGAAGACATGGAATTGATGGAGTCTGATCCCGGTTCGGTTAAAGCAAGAGCTTACGATCTGGTACTAAATGGAAACGAACTAGGTGGCGGATCTATCAGAATTCATGATCAAAAATTACAGCAAAGAGTATTCGAGTTACTGGGCATTGGTGAAGAAGAAGCTCAGGAGAAATTCGGATTTTTACTTGATGCATTCAAATATGGCGCTCCTCCACATGGTGGAATTGCTTTTGGAGTAGACCGAGCGGTGATGTTGTTGACCGGAGCTAAAAGCTTAAAAGAAGTGATAGCTTTTCCAAAAAATCAAAAAGCTCAGAGCTTGATGGATAATAGTCCGGATGTAGTAGACAAGCATCAACTTGATGAATTACATATTCAGTTAAAAAAGAAATTAAGCTGATGAAAACGGGCGGCATTGACGGGTGTAAAATCGGATGGTTATTCATTTCTTTTGATGATGGAAACGAAAGATGGGAAGTAATTGAAACCAAGGAGCAATTAGAAGAAAAGTTTCTTGAAACAGATCGTGTATTTCTTGACATGCCCATTGGTTTAGAAGACGAAGATTACACTCGTGAATGTGATGCTTTAATGAGAAAAGAGGTAGGTGGAAGTTATTCATCAAGTGTCTTTTCTCCGCCAATTCGTCCAGCGCTTGCAGCTCCAAGTTATGTGGAAGCAAATATGATCAGTTACGAATACACAGAGAAGAAGCTATCACTTCAATCTTGGAATATAACCCCAAAGATTCAAATGGTGGATGATCTGCTTACTACTCATAAAGGACTTGAAGAAAAAGTACTGGAAAGTCACCCTGAACATTTATTTCAGATCCTGAATCAGGGAGAGATCTTTCAAAAGAAAAACCTGAAGAAAGGCATAAAGCACCGACTTGGTTTGATAGAAGAAGAAGAGCCTGTTGTAGATGATTTTTTCCGTGATATTAAGGAAGAATACAGACGCAGTGAGATTGCAGAAGATGATATTGTTGATGCAATGGTGTTAGCTTTATTTGCAAAATGGTCAAAAGAAAAGCCGCTTAAAACCATTCCATCAAATGTTGAGAAAGATGCAATGGGATTACCAAAGGCCTATCACTTTATTTAACTAACCACTTGAAACTCATTTCAGGATTTTCTTGTACTTTACTCCTGCCTTGTGAACGAAATTGATTCCGTTGAAAGCCGCAATTCTGTAGGCTTCACTGTAAGTTGGGTAATTTAATACATGGTCAATAAAATAACGGATATCTCCACCCAGGTTCATAACCGATTGACCCAAATGAATTAGATCGCTTGCTCGCTCACCGATAATGTGTATACCAAGGATTTTAAAGGTTTCCTGATCAAAAACGATCTTTAATAAACCTGTTTGCTGGTTACTAACATCACCCTGAGTAATGTTTTTATAGTACGCTCGTCCTACAGCGACATTAAAACCTTTATCAATTGCTTCCTGTTGTGTAAGACCGATATTTGAGATCTCAGGAATAGAATAGATAGCAAAAGGTATTTGATCAGGCATCTCCAGAGAGTTATCCTCACGAAACATTTCACATGAAGCTATTCTTCCTTGTGAAAAGGAAGCAGAAGCTAATCTCGGGAAGCCGGCTACATCTCCGGTTGCAAAAATACTTTCTACCGAAGAACGGAATGTTACGTCAGTTTTTATAAAACCTTCATCATCCAGTTCTACACCAACTTTATCTAACTTGATTCCATCTGTATTGGGTAATTTTTTTCCTAGATAAAGTACGTGTTCTGTTTCAAGAACATATTTTCTGCCCTTTTCTTTATCATCTTTCAGAGTGTGCATTACTTCCACAGTTCCACGAAGATCATTTACACCAATGGACAAATCTCTGACTTTTTCGATAATTTCGATGGAATTATCTGCCAGTACTTTATTTAATTCTGATCTGATATCATGATCCAGAAATGGTAAAAATTCTGAGGTATAACTGAGAATAGTTATTCTTGTTCCAAGTGATGAAAATGTTGTGGCGTATTCAAGGGCATTTATTCCACTGCCAATAATTACCATACGACGTGGAATATGAGTTAAAGAAAGAACAGAATTGTCGTCAAGTACAATCTCATGGTCCACTTTAAAACCATCCGGTGCTTTATTGTGACTGCCGGTTGCTAACATGATGTATTCAGCAGTAAACTTCTTTTTTTCTCCTTCCCAGTTCTTTACTTCAACGGTATGTTTATTTACCAAAGAACCATAGCCTCTGTAAGTATCTACTTCATTTTTAATGAGGTCGTTTTCAACTTTTTTATTTTTGCTTTCCAATATCTGATCTTTGTAGGAAAGTAAGTCTCCCATCAAGTACTTGGAGTAAGGCTTCTCTTTAGCCTCTTCAGGAAATTGATTCTGATAGCGCTGAATAATCCTTGAAGTTTCACGCAGAGCTTTACTCGGAACTGTTCCGGAATTTATCCATGCCCCTCCTAAATGTTCCTGATTGGCTTCAATAACCAGAACTTTCTTATCAAATTTTGAGCTTTGCATAGCACAGGAAAACCCTGCAGGACCGCTGCCAAGGATAATTACGTCGTAATCGTACTTTTTCATAGTTCGTATAGTAAGTGTGAGGTTGAAAGATAGCCCATTTTTAAGCCTAAATCAGATATAGAATTAGCTAATAGTGTAAACAAATTGAAAAGATAGACACTATATATAGTGGCAGGAACGAAATTGACCATGTCATTGCTTATTTTAATAAGCGGAAAAAGTGGCATCAAATTTGTAGATGCTAGAAAACAGAAATTTAAATTAACAAAGAGGAACCATGGCTTACGAATTACCGGAACTACCATATGCTTACGATGCATTAGAACCTCATTTCGATGCAAAAACGATGGAGATCCATCACACCAAGCATCACCAGGGATATACAAATAAAGTTAACGCAGCTCTTGAAGGCCACGCTTTTGCAGATCTGGATATTGAGGAAGTGCTTACAAGAATTAATGAAGTGCCTGATTCAGTGAAGCAGGGAGTCATCAACAATGGTGGCGGTTATGCTAACCACAAATTATTTTGGACCATTCTTTCACCAAACGGTGGCGGAAACCCTGATGGAGATATAGCGGAGGCTATCAATGAAGCTTTTGGAAGCTTTGATAAATTCAAAGAAGAATTCAGCAATGCTGCCGGAACTCGTTTTGGATCCGGATGGGCTTGGTTATCAGTTGATGGAAGCGGAAATCTGAAAGTACATTCTACAGCAAATCAGGATAGTCCTTTAATGGATGGTTTGACTCCTGTTCTTGGATTGGATGTTTGGGAACATGCGTACTATCTAAATTATCAAAACCGACGTCCTGACTATATTTCAGCATTCTGGAATGTGATCAATTGGGATCAGGTAAATAAAAACTATAAAGACGCGAAGTAATCTTTTAAAAGAGATTCGTATCTTAACTCCAATTTAACAGGAGAAACTATGCAATTTGGATTTGGAATGGGGCCGGATACGTCCTGGATGAGAGAAGAACTCACTCAATTTGGTGTGGAAGAACTCAAAACACCGGAAGATGTAGACCGAGCAATGAAAGAGTACAAAGGTACTATGTTGATGGCGATAAATTCGGTGTGCGGTTGCGCAGCCGGAAACGCCCGGCCGGGCCTGGGAATTGCTTTAGAAAATTCTGAAGCGAAACCTGATCATATGGTCACTGTATTCGCCGGACAAGATAAAGAGGCAACTGCTCATGCACGCGCTTACTTCAGCGAATATCCACCATCATCACCTGCATTTGCATATTTTGTGGACGGAGAAATTAAAGCAATGATTCCGCGTCACAGAATAGAGGGTAGAACAAGTGAGGATGTAGCTAATGATCTTAAAATGGTTTTCGAAGCCTTTGGAAAAGAAAAGGATGAAAAGTAAAAACCTTTAAATGATCATCATTTATTTAAACCCTGAGTATTAAAGTACTCAGGGTTTTTTATTTTAGTAAAATTAATAAGTGTCGATAACATTACTTGTACTAAAATTTTGGGAACTGAATGAAAAAAGCAATTATCGTTGAAGATAATTTACTTATAGCAGTTGTTTACAGGCATTACCTCGAAAAAATGAATTACGAGATCATTAGTGAAGTAACAACAGGAGAAATGGCTATTGAAGTGTTGAGTAGTGAAAAAGTTGATATTATTATCATGGATATTATGCTAAACGGTATAATAGATGGAATTGATGCTATGATAGAAATACGGAATCATTCAAACAGCCCCGTAATTTTTGCAAGCGGTAATTCTGATGCGTTGAACATGAACAGAGCTTCTGAGATTTCAAATTCAATGTTTTTGATAAAACCAGTTACAGATGATGACTTTACAAAAGCCGTTCATAAAATGACTGAAACAAAAAAGCCGGCCTGATTACTTACCGCTCCCGAAATCTACTTCTTTACCATCTTTAAAAATCCTTAATCCATCAGGATTACTTTTTGAGCCATTGGGGCCGTATTCAGTAACGCTGGCAGCTAATTCTTCTTCTGTTTTGGGTTCGCCAACTTGTCTGGGTTCATCTTTATGGAATGAATCCACATGTAGTGTCTGAGTCGGGAACGCGAATTCAACACCAACTTCTTTGGCTAGCTTCAGAACTTCAAGAAAGAAATTATGCTTTTGCTGTAACTCGGTACTCCAATCAGGTACTTTAAAGAATACATATACCATCACATCTAATGAGTGTGCTCCAAAAGCATTGAAGTGGACTTCATAAAAATCCTGACGGAAATGAGGGTTTGATTTTACAATCGCTTTAATGCCTTCCACAAATGCTTCCATCTGCTCAGGAGAAGTGGAATAGGTTAGATTAAGAGTGGTCAATAACCGACGATATTCACGGAGCCCTAAATTATCAACCTCATTATTGGAAATGTTTGAGTTTGGAACACTCACCAGTGAGTTATAAAAAGTTCTTATTCTTGTAGACCTGAATCCCACTTCTTCAACAGTTCCTTCTACTCCTGCAACTTTTATCCAGTCACCAATTCTGAAAGGCTTGTCAACAAATATGGTTATCGATCCGAAGAAATTAGCTAAAGTATCACGTGCGGCAAGCGCTACTGCAAGTCCACCAATACCGAGACCTGCAATTAAAGAAGCAACATTATATCCATTGTTTTGCAGGATAAGAATTACCCCCATAAGAAGAACAAAAAAGCGGAGGGTTTTACGAATCAAAGGAACAAGTTGGTCATCCAGTTTGGTTTCAGTTTTTGAAGTGAGTACTCCTAAATACTTAGAAAACACATCTGAAAGATTATAGAATAACCATATAAATCCTACGGAAACAGCTATTTCAAGAATCAGAGAGAGGTAGTGATTTACCGTAACTGATAATTGAAAGTTGGTAAATGTTGCCAACCAGAAAAACATCATGAAAATAAAACCTGAAGGCTTATCTATTCCGTCAATCAGATCGTCATCCCAGGTAAATTTTGTCTTTTTGGCTAGCTTGTGAATATAATTTTCCAGAATAAATTCAAATATTTTCCGGAAGATCAATCCGAGTAAAAGCCAGCAAAAAATAGCTATGTATTGCCAGATTTGTATTCCAAACCAATCTTTTTTCAAAGATTCGGGTAGTTCTCCAACAACAGCTTCAACTAAGGATGAAAAAGTATCTCTGTATAATTCAGGGATTTGCTCAATTGTAGCTTTTGAGAATACCCATTCATTGTTTGTCTTGGTAAGATAAACCTCAGGAAGCTCATCAAATAAAATATACTGTTGCAAACCGGATAGGCTATCCACATAATTTCTTGTATTCGGTACGGCTTCATATTCAACTAATAAACCTCTGGCATCCAGTACTTTTTTTAATTCGGTAGCAAGTTCAATGCGTTCTTCTTCAGTTCCTTCAAGCAACTTCATGGTTAATGCTGCTTTGCCTAAATCCAAGTGTCCTGTTTGTTGCCAGTGTAAAAATGTATGCAATGACTTCTTTGGTGTAGACAAAAGTTCAGACTGTGCATTTTGAAAAGCGAGCACTGATCCCGACAATAAAAACAGTAAAGAAATAAACCCTGATGCGAAAAAACGTTTTAAACTCATAGATAAATCCAATTAATTGACAGCAAATAAAATAAAGAATGTTTCGGAGGCATTAAAAGATGAATAATAAAAGAAAACGGGTAACAAAAAACAGAAAAAGCCGTAGCTTCAGGAACGCAGAATTTAAATAGATAAAAGGGCTGATTAAGAGTGATCAACAGAAACTCTTACATACTAATATTGCTGGGGATTTTGGGATTTACCGGGTTCGTTTTCCTGAGGCCTTATACAGATTTCTATGCAGGAGAGCCAATTTCTGAAAGCAGAAATGAAGTAGAATCAAAAGTAACTCGGTTGTCTCAGGCGTTTGGCTTTTCAACAGATAGTTTAGAAATTTTTACGTCAAGAAAGCAGCACACCCGATATTTTGATGCTATTAATGACACTCTTGATAACGGATTTACACCCTATGAGTTAAATCAAAGAGAAAGAAATCTTCAATCTTGGGTTAGTGTAATTGGTAAAAAAGGTGCTGTAAATGAAACTATTATCAATCCCGGAGCGCTTTTCGAATCTTATGGAAGATTTAAAATGCGCTTTTCCAATTCAGGAAAGATAACACGACTTTCTTCAAACGAATTTGCGCCTAATCCTACTTTCCTGAAAGGTAGCTCTCCTATTGAGATTGCTGAAACGGTGGTAGGCAATATTCTGGGTTACGATCTTAGTATGTACAAATTTCTAAGTTCAGATGAAGATACCAGCTCCATAGCTCAGGAAGAGCTAAATCCGGAAACACCAACTCAGATCTCAAATAGTTCGTTTAGTTCGGGACTGGTATTTAACTGGATTAGGAAAGGGGAAAATTTCGAGCTTCCAAATACGCTGTCACTCAATCTGGAATCAGTAATTAAGGAATATGAAGATGAAAATACGTTTAGCACGGAGTTTGGGTATCAGATCAATTCATTTGTAGCAAAGAATGAACTTGAGCCTGAAAATTTTGATGCTGTTGTAACACGGCAAGCCAGCACTTTTACCTTTGTATTTTTTGGATGTTTGATCTTGATCGTAGCATGTGCTTTTACAGTAGGAATTAAAAATATCTTCAGAGGAAAAGTTGAGTGGCGCAGAGCATTATTTATGTTCGCTACAGTGGGGTTAGGAGTATATGGGTGGCAGGCAATGTTTGCGATGAGTTCATTTATGCCCTTTTATGAGAACACCGTTTTACTTGGTGCGGCAATAAACAGTTTGGTTTTTGGGTTGGCAGTTGGTTTGTATATGGCTTTAGCTTATGTAGCATGGGAAGCGTTGGCAAGATCTCAAAAGCATGCACAACTTGATGTTATTGACGCTCTTTGGCAAAGAAAGTTTTTTGTGAGAGAAACCGGATCAGGTCTTATTCATGGTTTTGCTCTTAGTGGAATTATCATCGGGCTTTTCAGTCTGATGGTTTTTGCACTTGGTTTATATTTCCATCAAGCGGATAGTCAGTTTGGATTTACAGAGCCAAGTAATGAACTTCAGTTATTGACGATGAACATGAGTAGCTGGACTACCACCTGGCTAGTTGTTTTTGTACAGATCGGTTTTGTTTACGGATTGGTTCATCATTGGGTTAGAAATAAATGGTTAGCCTTAATCATAAGTATTTTATCAAGTGCGCTGTTTATATCAACTTTAGGAAGATTGATTGGTACAAATGGAGAATTTTTTCAGGATTATATAATCTTTCTTGTTGTCTCTGTAGTAACAATAATTGGTTACCGGGTTTATGGAATTCTTACTGTGTTAACAGCATGGTGGGTTTTTGCAGTTGTGTATATAATCACACCGTATTGGAATTCTCCCAGTATTGAAGTTGCTTACATTTCCTGGGCTCAGGCAGGGATTCTTACAATACCCCTCATTTACGGTTTAATTTCATACCGACTTGGAACACCGCTTTCTGAAATTGGAGATTACGTTCCTGAATACGAAGAACGAATTTCACAACATTTAAGAGTAGAAAGAGAAATAGAAATTGCGCGGGAAAGTCAGTACAAACTAATGCCTGTAAAACCTCCACAGGCCGAAGGGTTTGATGTTCATGGATTTTTCCTGCCTTCTTTTGAAGTAGGTGGAGATTATTTCGACTATGTTTTAAGCGAAAACGGAGATGGTTCTGCAAAAGCACTCACAATGGTTGTTGTGGATGTTTCCGGGAAAGCTATGAGAGCGGCTATGCCCGCAATCTTTACAAGTGGATTATTACTATCAAGAATGAAAGAAGATTCCCCGGCAGAGATCTTGTCAGAAGTATGTGAGCCTATTTATAGCCGTACCGATAAAAGAACATTTATTACCTGTGCAATGGCAAGATATGATCTTGCTACTAAAATGCTCAGTGTTGCCAATGCAGGGCATTGTAAGCCGATTTTAAAGCGAAACGGAAAAGCTGATTTTATTCAAACACCGGATCCCAAATTGCCTTTAGGAATTAAGCCGGATGTGAAATACCAAAACCTTGAATTCAAACTTAAGAAAGGTGATTTTTTCTTGTTATACTCTGATGGGTTACCGGAAGCGGCTAACGAGAAAGGTGAATGGTTTGGTTTTGATGAAGTTCCGGCTCTTGTGGAACGTATTGACACAGATAACCTTTCTGCTAATGAGATAGCTCAGGAAATTAAACGAACAGTGCAAAAATTCAGTAATTATCAGTTAGCTGATGATACAACTGTAATTTGCTTAAAAGTATAACTAATAATTAAGGCCTAACACTATGGCTCAAGAAACAGATTTCTCATTCAACGTACCGCCGGAGTTTGAGAAAATTACAAAGAACATAAAATCGATTGCTATCGGTTTAGTAGCGGTATTGGTGATATTCTCATCTTTTTATACAGTAGAAACAGAAGAGGTTGGAGTTATAACCAGATTTGGAAAATACATTTCCAAAGCACAACCGGGTTTAAATTTTAAGATTCCTTTTATAGACAAGGTGCAATATGTACCTGTTCGAAGGCAGCTTAAAGATGAGTTTGGTTACAGAACAGCGACTGCAGGTGTAAATTCAACCTATAGAAAAGCCGGTTATGGTGGAGAATCACTCATGCTTACCGGGGATTTGAATTTGGCTGATGTAGAATGGGTTATTCAATATAGAATCGATGATCCGTATAACTATTTATTTAAAGTTAGAAATCCGGATGAGACACTCCGGGATATTTCAGAGACTGCAATGCGCCAAATAGTAGGTGACAGAACAGTTGATGAAGTAATTACTGTTGGGCGTGCTGAAGTAGCATTAGAAGCCGAACTTATTATCCAGGAAATCTGTGATGAGTATGCTTTAGGTATCAAAATTGAGCAGTTAGTACTACAAGATGTTAACCCACCGGATCCGGTAAAACCTTCCTATAATGGGGTAAATGAAGCTGAACAGCAGAGAGAGACTCTTATAAACGAAGCTCGCTCAGATTACAACAGAGTAATTCCTCGTGCTGCAGGTGAAGCTGAACAAACTATTCAACAAGCTGAAGGTTATGCACTTAGTCGTGTAAATACAGCAGAAGGTGAAGTTTCAAGATTCAATGATCTGTACTCTGAATACATTAAAGCACCTGAAGTTACAAAGACAAGGATCTTCTTAGAAACCATGGAAGAGATACTTCCTAAAATGGGACAGAAGATTATCACAGATGAAAAGGGCAATAGTGTAATTCCTCTGCTTCAATTGCAGATGAGTGGCCCAGTTAAAAACCAAAATAATTAAGAGGTATAATCATGAAAAACGTAAAAGGAATAGGATTACTGATTGTACTTGGTGTTGTTGGGTTAGTAGCATCGCAAGCACTATTTATCGTATCAGAGAAAGAGCAAGTAATTATTACCCAATTTGGTGAACCAATTGGCGAAGCTATTACTGAGCCGGGATTAAACGTAAAGGTTCCATTTTTGCATAAGGCAAACTACTTCGAAAGAAGATTTTTAGAATGGGATGGCGATCCAAATCAGGTGCCAACGAAAGATAAAGTATTCATTTTTGTGGATACCTATGCACGTTGGCAGATTACCGATCCTCTAAGATATTTTGAGACGCTTGGTGATGAGCAGGGAGCTCAGGCAAGGCTTGATGATATCCTGGATGGTGAAGCTAGAAATGCAGTGGCGGGACACAACCTTGCTGAACTTATCAGAAGTACCAACCGAGAGCCGGCTCAGGATTTGAGCAGAGCTGATATTGTTAGTGATTCACTTCAATTTATTAGCGTTGGTAGAGATGAAATTCAAGAGAAAATACAGCAACTAGCTAATGAAAGAGCTAAAGACCTCGGAATAGCTGTGCTTGATTTCAGATTTAAGCGAATCAATTACGCAGAAGAAGTTCGCCGTACTGTTTATGATCGTATGATCTCTGAACGAAATAGAATTGCTGATAAGTTTAGATCAGAAGGGCAAGGGGAAGCCTCTCGTATTACAGGTGAAAAGGAGCGTGAATTACTCCGTATTCAGTCTGAAGCTTTTCAGGAAGCAGAAACCATTCGTGGTAGAGCCGATGCACGTGCTGCTGCTATCTATAACGATGCTTATAATAAAACTCGCCAAGCCAGAGAATTATACGCATTTGTTAAAAGCATGGAAGCTTACGGTAGAACAATAGATAAAGAAACTTCACTGATTATTTCTACGGATAGTGAGTTTTACAAATATCTGAATTCTATCGACTGATAGTCTCTATATTAGTTTAATCAAAAGCGAAGTCTTATCAGGCTTCGCTTTTTTTATTTAAAGCAGACAGCCTGTGTATAGTCCTGAATTTTCAGAATAAGCTTCCAACTACCTCGACCTTTAGAATTACTGGCGAACCAAGAACGCAATGAAATCGACGGCTCCGAAGGAGCAATCATTACACTCAGGCTGATTCTTGAATATGTATCATACGACCGAAGACCTTTTGTAATGATTAGTCGATGTAATGGAGTTCGCGCCAATAATTCTTGTCGGGAGCTTTTGGTACTTTT
>JAEPNB010000059.1 GCA_017643645.1 Balneola sp. | reverse complement strand
TTTCGCTGCGCCTACACCTATCGGCTTAAGCTCGCTCGTCAGATTAAGTCGCTGACCCATTATACAAAAGGTACGCGGTCGCGGTTGCCCGCTTCCACTGCTTGTAGACGTTCGGTTTCAGGGTCTCTTTCACTCCCCTCATCGGGGTGCTTTTCACCTTTCCCTCACGGTACTGGTTCACTATCGGTCGCATGGGAGTACTTAGGCTTGGAGCGTGGTCGCCCCATATTCAGACAGGATTTCACGTGTCCCGCCCTACTCAAGGACCTCTACGTTGCTGTTTCCGTACGGGGCTATCACCCAATAATGCCCAACTTTCCAGAAGGTTCCGGTTACAACGCAAAGGCCACTGGCCTGGTCCGCGTTCGCTCGCCACTACTAACGGAGTCTCTTCGATTTCCTTTCCTACGGGTACTAAGATGTTTCAATTCCCCGCGTTTGCCTCGACATCCTATGTATTCAGATGCCGATACCCCTAAGGGTGGGTTTCCCCATTCGGACATCCCGGGATCAAAGCTCTTTGGCAGCTCCTCCGGGCTTATCGCAGCCTAACACGTCCTTCATCGCCTCCATGCGCCAAGGCATCCACCAAACGCCCTTTTCGCGCTTGATTTGATCCAGAAAGAACAAGACCGTTCCAGTGCGTTACCGCACTGAAGACCGACCTTTTGTGCTGCGGTTGGTCCCTCGGATCACGTTGCCGCAACCCGAATGTCTCTCTGATCAAAAGTCATACATTTCC
>JAEPNB010000058.1 GCA_017643645.1 Balneola sp. | reverse complement strand
GATGAAGGACGTGATACTCTGCGATAAGCTTGGGGGAGGTGAGAATAACCTTTGATCCCAAGATCTCCGAATGGGGCAACCCACCTGATTGTTCATTATTGTTGTCTTCTGACAGTCAATAATGTTCAAAAACAGGTACTTAAGACCTGAATACATAGGGTTTTAAGAGCAAACCCGGGGAACTGAAACATCTAAGTACCCGGAGGAAAGGAAATCAACAGATACTCCCCTAGTAGCGGCGAGCGAACGGGGACCAGCCGAGCGATGAGAGTGACAAGAACAACCTGGAAAGGTTGGCCAGAGTGGGTGACAGCCCCGTATGGGAAGCTCAATTCGACGTATTAAGTAGGGCGGGACACGTGAAATCCTGTCTGAACATCGGGGGACCACCCTCGAAGGCTAAGTACTCCTTACTGACCGATAGCGAACCAGTACCGTGAGGGAAAGGTGAAAAGCACCCCGACGAGGGGAGTGAAACAGACCCTGAAACTGGACGCCTACAAGCAGTCGGAGGGGCCTCGAGCCCTGACGGCGTACCTTTTGTATAATGGGTCATCGACTTGGTGTTACGAGCAAGCTTAAGCCGATAGGTGTAGGCGCAGCGAAAGCGAGTCTTAATAGGGCGCATGAGTTCGTGGCATCAGACCCGAAACCGAGTGATCTAGGCATGGGCAGGTTGAAGGTGCGGTAACACGCACTGGAGGACCGAACCCACGTCTGTTGAAAAAGACGGGGATGACCTGTGGCTAGGGGTGAAAGGCCAATCAAACTCGGCAATAGCTGGTTCTCCGCGA
>JAEPNB010000057.1 GCA_017643645.1 Balneola sp. | reverse complement strand
AAACAAGACAAAGACATGGCAAAAGAGACCTTTCAACGCACCAAGCCGCATGTAAATGTGGGAACGATTGGACACGTAGATCACGGTAAAACTACGCTAACGGCGGCAATTACGACCGTAATGGCGAAGACATATGGTGGTGTAGCGCAAGCATTTGATCAAATTGACAACGCTCCGGAAGAAAGAGAGCGTGGAATCACGATTGCAACAGCCCACGTAGAGTACGAATCAGAAGATCGTCACTACGCACACGTAGACTGCCCGGGTCACGCGGATTACGTAAAGAACATGGTAACGGGTGCGGCGCAGATGGACGGAGCTATTTTGGTAGTAGCAGCCACTGATGGTCCTATGCCTCAAACACGTGAGCACATCCTTCTTGCACGTCAGGTAGGAGTACCTCAGGTAGTGGTGTTCATGAACAAAGTTGATCTTGTAGACGACGAAGAATTATTAGAGTTGGTAGAATTGGAAGTGCGTGAGTTACTTTCCAGCTACGAATTTGATGGCGATGAAATTCCTGTGATCCAGGGATCCGCCCTAGGTGCTCTTAACGGCGAAGCGCAGTGGGAAGAGAAAGTAGTAGAGCTGATGAAAGCTGTTGATGAGACGATCCCAACTCCGGAGCGCGATGTAGACAAGCCGTTCTTGATGCCTGTGGAAGATGTGTTCAGTATCACCGGTCGTGGAACCGTAGCAACGGGTCGTATCGAGCGTGGCGTATTGAAGCTGAACGATGAGATCGAGATTGTAGGAATTGTAGAAGCGCCGATGAAGAGTGTAGTAACCGGTATTGAGATGTTCCGTAGATTGTTGGATCAGGGACAAGCCGGTGACAACGCAGGAATTCTTCTTCGAGGAATTAACAA
>JAEPNB010000056.1 GCA_017643645.1 Balneola sp. | reverse complement strand
GAAAAATGTTGTGGCCCTCAGTGGCTACATCAATGAACGGATTCTAGTGGATGATTATACCCAGAAGGACCATAGCAAGCTCCAATGTTATGTTTCCCATGGACAAGTGGACCAAGTTATTCCTTTGGAATGGGCGGAAAAAGCCCCAGAATTCTTAAAAAAGCTAAACATCGACACCACCTACCATGAATTCCCGGTAGGACATGGCGTTTCACAACAAAACTTTTTTTCCTTTAAAAAGTGGTTGGAGGAGCATATTTAATGCCTTTCTCAGCTAAGTGCAGAACGTAATCTTGACCCAATCTCGCAATTAATACTCCTGCGGGGCGTAAAGTAAATGCTGGGCCAAGGTGAAGTCCACACTTAGGTCGTCTTTCAACTCATATTTTATGATAAGATCGCCCCAGTACTTACCATCGGAGAAGTCGGACAAAATCCACTTGTGGTTCAGCACTTTGATTTTGTTGATTTTAAAGTCACTTTCCATCCCTTCGTAGGGAATTAGAGGGTTATCTCCTTTTTGCTCGTTGGTTTCCAGTAACTTATCCTGAATGTACAGTGATGGATTCTCCAAATTCAGATGGTCGTAGTACGCCAAGGCGTCATCATTGTTCTCCAAGGTAAAGTATTGCATGTCCAGCACTTTGAGGTGCATGGTCTGCAGGGAATCTTCCAATGTTGTCACTTCATTTTTGAGCTGCTCAACATCGGAGCTTAGGGCTTTTTGCATATTATTTCCTGTGACGTATTGAAAAAGGGCCAACAGGGCAGCAAAAACAAATAGGTATAGAAAAATTCTGCTCTTCATGGATTTAAATCTTAATTTGTAGGTTATCGTAGGCCAAATGTATGTTTTCGGGCAGACTTTTTTCTACCTCGTCATGAAATCCCAACAAATGGCTAATATGCGTAAAATAGGTTTTGTCGGCGCCAACTTCCTTTGCGAAATCAATGGCCTCATCCAGACTAAAATGGGAATGGTGCGGGTCTACAC
>JAEPNB010000055.1 GCA_017643645.1 Balneola sp. | reverse complement strand
CTATCACCGGCTCGCCAAATCAGCTCTCCTTCGAAGTTTTCCGCATAACCTGGTCTGCGAAATTTCCGGTTCTTCGCGTCATCGGTCAAAAAAGAGAAGTGAGCGTCTTGACGCGAATTGGCGAGCAACGCGACGATGTCAGCTATCGCACTTTTCCCACTACCCTTATTACCAATAATTGCAGTCAACTCTGGATTGAATGGTATGATCATATCTTCAAACCAAGATCCATTTTCGCCTGAATAGCTATCTATTCGCTTTACTCGCAATTCTGAAATAAAGCACGTTGCTTCACGGTCCTGCCTGACTAGAACCGGTGGCGTATCACCAATATAAACACGTCCTTCAGGCTCAAATAGAGTTTGTCTCAATCCTCGGAATGTGTGTTTTGCCTTTATCCATGTCGGCTCATAATTCGGCTCATCACCAGACAATCGATCAAGATCCGCAAAGGAATGAGCATCACTACCGCAAAAAACCGGTTTTGCCCTCGAGATTGAGCCATCCTCATATCTAGAAGATCCGAGAAAATAGCTGGTGTTTTTAGAATTACCGAAAAACCCATCGCTCGCTTTATCGAGCTCATCTGATATGGATATACTTCTCGCCGATTTGGAGTCGACTCCTCTCAGGCCATCATTGTTTGCGGCAGTGATAATAATATATTTTTCTTCGTCGCCAAAAAACTCTCTGAGCTTGCTCTTCAATTCAGCAAGGTTCACCGTCGCCTTTTTAAAATCAACTTCAGTACGGAGTGCACCGCATTTGATCGTAACTCCGTTTCTTGTAATGTGCGTACTTAGACTGTTGAGGAAGTTTGCTAGTATGTTTTCATCTAAAATTTTCTGATCGTTGGAAAACAAGACGTGTGTATTAACGCACTTTCCGTCACTACCGACGGTTTCAGTCAATCTAAATTCAATATTTGGAAAAAAGACTTTCGTACCATCCGGCACATACTTTCGATACTTCTCAACAACCGTAAGGTAGCTATCAAATGAAAAGTAGTCGGTAATTCCAAAAACTTGCAC
>JAEPNB010000054.1 GCA_017643645.1 Balneola sp. | reverse complement strand
ACTATGAAAAAGGAAGTTATCTTATACAGAGTTGTGGAAATTCCCTTAAGGAATGGATGTCTGTTTTGAATGATAGGGAAATTTTCAATGGAGGCTATCTTCCATGTGATGGTCCAGGTTATGGTTATGAATTGGTCAAATAAAAATATCGTTTGATTATACCTTAAGTTTTAAACTTGATCTTCGGGGTAAATTATGATTTTGGATTTTCCCGAAGTGGATATTTCAGTTTGAATCTATTTTTGTTTCTATATTCAACAAGGTCATAATAGTCTTCGATGTATTTTTTCCATGGAGGGGTATTCTCTTTATGAACTAAATTGAGAATTTCAAAAAAACGATGATAGTTTATCAAGTCATATGTTTCCACAAGTCCCAATGTTTCGGCTTTTTTGGCAGCATTATGAGCTTCTTTTGAAAACTTCTTTGCAGTTGACACAAAATATCCTTTTTTGGCCTCCTTTAGCATCATCGCCCCCAAAAAGTCTCGGATGGTGTTGACAGGTTCGGTTTTGTTCGGGGTTTCACGTCTTTTAACCTGTACAAAAATCGGCTTATTTGATTGTACAAAATATAGATCGACACCGCCATCATTGGATTGCCCACAGTGATAAACATTACATTCAAAAAAATCAGAAAATACAGATTTTACCAGCAGCTCCATGCTTTTTGGTGCAACCCTATAAATAAGATTTGGCTTTGACTTTAGGTAATTACGTAACGTAGATATAGGAATATTTACTGAGTCAATATCAAAATGCCTAAGCATTGAATGCTTTTCAATTAGATTTTGACCTTCAAGTGTTGCTAAATCGTTCCACCAAGTTGAGGTCCTACTTGATTGCCAATATCCACAAGAGTCACAAGACCAAATTTTTAGATTTTCTCCTCCTCCGTGTGGGGAATCTAACGGGTCAAAGCCATCAAAGACAAGCTCAGTAGATTTATTGTCATAGGGGCACCATCCCGTTCTCGTATTGTACAAAGTCCCTTGAACATAATCAGGTTCAGTCGATGCAAGTCGATAATGAAGTCTCCTCTCCTGAGTATGAGAAT
>JAEPNB010000053.1 GCA_017643645.1 Balneola sp. | reverse complement strand
ATGGATCTGTTTGTAAGGATAGATTCGACTGACTACGTCCACCAGTGCCAGAGTTCTCTCAATGATCGGTGTCGCCTTTCCAATGTACTGACCGGACATTTCGGTTTTTCTCATTTGAGTGTCGATCAGCTCGTGCATTTCAGACAGTTGAGACTTAATTTGACTCGCGATTGTGGTGGGAATGGCTTCGTCATTGATCATGGAGTTTATGACGGCAAGGGGGGTTTTTAAGCTATGAGAAATATCTGCGGCTAGGTGGCGTGAACGGGTAAGTTTTTTGTCGTACGACTCTAATAGACGATTAAGATGTTTGACAAGTTCATTGAATTCTTCAGGTACGTTCTCATCCAGTCTATTACGCTGACCCTTTTTAAGCGACGTTAATTGGGCACTCATCATTTTTAAGGGTTTTAGTGCGATAGTTACCCCAATAAATATGATCAATGATATCGTAACGAGAATTGTAAAAGATATTATCCATATAAGAACGTGGATTTTGTCAAGCGTGTTTGGTGAGTAAGAGCTTTTTTCAATTATAGTAACGCTTAGTTTATCTTGTCTGTTATTAAATATTCTGTAGTAGCCAAGGATTGAGCGATCATCATCCGATATGTGAAAAATTCCAGGCTTTCTGAACGATTCTACCACCTGTAATTTCGGTTTAATGTTCTCGCTTGTAAAACTCCGACCTTGACTGTCTTCGATGTGAACAGAATATTGAGACAATGAAAAATTTCTGAGAGAGGATTTTGTAATTTCTTCTTTATCATTTGTTAGCATCTTTGAGAGTCGGTTAGCTGCAGCCTCTAGCTGCTGCCTGTGAAGCTCGTCATGGATATAGTCGATTAAAAGGGTGTGTGAGAAGAATATCAGCCCGGTACACGCGAAACCCGTTAGCGTCAGGAAAGTAAGCAGTTTCCGTTTTATTGAAGGGCGTTGTTGTTTTCTGGGCATGTTGTCTGCCAAGCAGGTGGTTAGAATTTGTTATCGACTAAATCTAGGCCTAAAAAAGCCGCACTACAAAAGTAGTGCGGCAAGACGGAATGGTGGAGACCATTCACGATG
>JAEPNB010000052.1 GCA_017643645.1 Balneola sp. | reverse complement strand
CTGAACGTTAGGGACAACGGTCGATGCTCAAATCACCGCTATCAAAATTATTCCTCGTCTTTCGATCTTCGATCTTTCTTATCGTAAT
The DNA here is from genome assembly GCA_017643645.1 of Balneola sp. GTDB lineage: Bacteria > Bacteroidota > Rhodothermia > Balneolales > Balneolaceae > Balneola. The sequence goes on along the minus strand of JAEPNB010000052.1, from coordinate 988 downwards.
TATGCCTAGTTCCGACGCCGCTTAATTGCTACACAATCTATAAAGCATTTAATTTTTGTTATATAGAATATTGCAGAATGTAATAGGTACCTTGGAAAATTATGAAGAAGTCAGCTATTGAAATTTTAAACTCCCAGTGCGTAAGAAGTCTCCGTGGCAGAACTCGGGATGGTCTAATGGCTGAAACCTATGCATGTGATATCTCATGGGAGGATGGTGAGCAGTCTAGAGCCTTTCTCAAGTGTTTTCCTTCCTCACGTAGTCTGGGAGTGGTTAATGAGCTGACGGGATATCTCATTGCAAAAGGTTGTGGCTTGCCAGTGCCTCAGCGCGCAGGGATCGTGCAGTTGAATCAATCACTGGTTGACTCAATGGATATTAAAAACTGTCCAGATGGTGTGTATCGTTATGCCTTTGTTGTTAGTGAGGCGCCGGGGCGATCTCCAAACTCTATATATTCAGATCTCTCTGAAAACTTAGCTGTCATTGCAACACGCGAAATTTTAAAAGGGTGGCGTGGCCTTTCTCCTTTAATGGCATTCGATGAGTGGGCTGCAAATCAAGATAGGAATCTTGGTAATTTTTTAATAGATGAAAAAGGTGAGATTTTTATTATCGATCATAGCAATATTCCGGTCGATATATGTTGGACTTCTGAATCCCTTGTCTCAGAAGGAAATTTCAGAAATATATTGATTGATATAATGACATGGGGCGGCCAGGTTCCTATTGAGGAAGGGTTTGTGGTCAGGGCTGCAGAACGTCATCCAGAAGTTTATCAATCCGTAAAAGAAGAGTTAAAGACTTGGTGGCAAGCTTTTCTTGGTAATGATCCGTCTCGTAGAGTGGCAATTGACTCGTTTTTTCAAAATCGAGCCGAGAATGGCTCTGATCGGCTGAGCCAAAAACTTTCGACTATGCCGGTGTGACTATGCTTAATATTGATGAGATTTTTCAAGAAAAACAAAATGATACCATGTGCCAAGTC
>JAEPNB010000051.1 GCA_017643645.1 Balneola sp. | reverse complement strand
GGATATCCTCCTGCAATCAAGGTGATTCCAAAAATGGCCAGTGCAAATATTCCTATAATTTCCGGTTGGGTTACCTCAGCAAAAGTGGCCTTGGTATTGAACAACGTCTTAAATGGATCTATAAGGATATTGCTCACCACAAGACCCAGTGCTATGGAAAGTAAAAATACGATCACGCTTTCCATCCAAAACTGAAAAAACAACTGTTTTTTGACTGCCCCTAGGGTCTTACGCATCCCTATTTCTTTTAGCCTTTTTTCGCTGAGTGCAATGTTCATATTGATGAAATTGGCACAAACGATAAATATGATCACCAGTGCCACACCCAAAATAAGGTAAGGGAATGTACGTGCAGTCTCTGCGCGCCCTTCCCTGTAGTTTACAAAGTGCATATCGGTTATGGGCAATAGGTGTAGTTGTTTAAATTGGCCGTTCACATCGGGTGTGGCTCCATCCCGTTGGGCACTTTCAATGCTGCCTGCGTAATGAAGATTCACAAATTCCCTTGTACTTTGCTCAAATTGCTCCGTTGTCATGCCCTTCTCCAATTGCAAATACACTGGAAAAAATTGAGAATTCCACTCGTCCTTGTTGGCTTCGAATTCTGGATGGTTCTCAAATGGAATCACGATATCAAAATCCATACTGCTGTTGGCAGGAGTATCCTCCAAAATAGCTGCCACGGTAAACGGACGCTCTTCACCCCCAATCTTCACTTGAATGGTCTCGCCCAATGCATCGAGAGTTCCAAACGTTTTCTGCGCGGTCTCCTCAGTGATGGAAACCGAGTTTTTGTTGGGCAAAGGATTTTCTTCATTGCCCCCTAAGACCGGGTAGGTAAACATTTGGAAAAATTCCGCGTCCACAAATTCCGCGTCCAAGCTTAGATCTTTCTCTTTGTAGGAAATCAAAGCATCCTCGCTCAATGACCTTGCGATGTGCTTTATGCCCGGCACTTCATCTTTGAGAGCAGCGGCCAACGGAACCGGATTGGACGTGCTCACCTCCACTCCCCTTGGCGTCTGGCTTGAGAGATACAATTGAAAGGTGTTGTCTTTGTTCTCATGGAACTGATCAAACGAAA
>JAEPNB010000050.1 GCA_017643645.1 Balneola sp. | reverse complement strand
AGTAGGAATAGCTGTCTGATCTAGGCCACGAGAAAAATTGGAAATGTGACAATCTTTTGGTTAGCGAAGCGCTTGAGAGATGATTGAACAATAATGCAGCCAGCAATTTTCCCTAGCTTGTATAGTGTTGAAATTAACTGCAGGCATTAGTTCAAAAAAAACAACTATTTGACCTCTAGAGTTTGGGTGCAAAAATTTATTAACCGGCAAGGATGAAAGCGCAGAAATCTACTTGGCCTTGCTTGTGCGCATGCTAGGAGCCTTGAGCATGGAAATAGACAAAATATACGGAATTTATTCATTCCCGAAATCTGGCAACACATGGATGCGTCATATCGTTTCCAACTTAATTGGTTGTGAGAATGCGTATGATACAGTGCCAGATGTATACAGTGACAATATTTGGAATAATCCGGTAAAAATAAATTCCGATAATGTCGTTTTTTACAAATCACACAGTCGATCAATACTGGCAAATGCGCATGGTCGTGCTTTTGAGCATGACCACATATTCTATATAGTTAGAAACCCTCTAGATGTATTTCTATCGCAGCTAAATTATGTTTCTGACAATGTAACTTCTGATCAGAATATTTGTGTGCCAATTGCGAGTGTTGACAGTGTTTTGCAAGCTGGAAATTTGAACTTGTTTTTTGGAGCGTTCTGTGTGTTCGGGACTTTGCAGCCCAAATTTGCTGATGCCGGAAATTGGTTTGAAAATGCCGAATTTTGGAAGCAAAAATCTGAAGCGAATCCGGACAGAGTGACGTATCTGCGGTACGAGGATCTGCTAGAAAACGGAGTTGAAGAGGTTGCGAAGGTAGCCGAAAAAATAGGAGTCGAGCGTTCTCGTGTCGAATTCGCTTATCAACAATCGAACTCACAAACTCGGCCAAATGGGAAATTTTTTTGGAAACAAAAGAGCGGCAATTATCTTGAGTACTTGCCGTTGGAACTCGTTCATCGGTTTTGGTATCTTAACCAGGATAGATTAAAGCGATTGGGGTATGCCGATCTTATCCCTTCTTAGGGGCGGTGAAACTGGGTTTATGATTGTTTCATGTTTAAATCGATTTTGTTTCGTCAATGAAAAGCCACTG